>CALGKA010000064.1 GCA_937927895.1 uncultured Granulosicoccaceae bacterium
GAATTGAGGGCATCTGCTGAAAAGCCTCATATTCTTGTGGTCGAAGATGATGAATCATTGGCAGACTGGATGGGCGACTATCTGCTTGATAACGGTTTTGATTTAAGTATTTCAAACCGTGGTGATGAGGCTATCAATTTAATAAAAATAGATCAGCCGGATATTGTTATTTTAGATATCAACCTGCCGGTAAAAAATGGCTTTGAGGTGTGCAGGGCGGTCAGGGAGTTTTACAGTAAACCGATACTCATGCTTACCGCCCGCGGTGATGAATCAGATGAGGTAGTTGGCCTTGAGAGCGGGGCCAATGATTACTTAATAAAACCAGTTCGTCCAAAAGCGCTGCTGGCACGCGTTAATGCGTTGTTAAATACAGGCAATGGAGCGGTAAATGTTAATGCGCAGGTTCGTGAATTTGGTTGCTTTAAAATAGATGCCGAATCCAGAAGCGTGTATCTCGATGATAAACTGGTTGAACTATCGTCACATGAATTTAATCTGTTGTGGCTACTTACAGAACAAGCAGGGACTGTTCGCTCCAGAGAAGAGATCGTAGGTCAGCTAAGGGGTATTGAATACGATGGCTTTAACCGATCAGTGGATATACTAATTTCACGCCTTAGAAAAAAGTTAAATGACGATAGCAGCAAGCCCACAAAAATTAAAACGGTATGGGGTAAAGGCTATGTCTTTGCACCCGATGCCTGGTAGTTCATGCGCAGACTAACGCTTACGTTATTGCTGGTGGTATTGGTTGCAATATTCGGGCTCGGGTTTTTGCTTGATTCGCTGTTTGAGAAATACAACACCGGCAACGATGATGACCTCACCCAGATTCAATCTTTTGCTACTGGTGTGGCTATAACCCTTAATCAGTCTGACTCTCCATTGCATGTTGTCGAGCGTTGGCCGGCAGTAGAAGATTATTCGATTAGCTTAGAAAGTAAATCTGATCTACCTGTTCCTGCATCTCTTTTGGCAGACTTCGAATCTGGCGAGCCTTTGCTTCTAGAAACTGAAGCGGGTATCGCATTGTATTTTTATTTAGACAAACATCAAAGTGTTCTGGCAGTGCAGACCTCAATAGCGGCGGCACGCAAGCATAGAAATATGGCTTTGCTTTTTACCGGCTTGTTTTATTTAGGTACTTTGCTGCTTGTATTGCTATGGCTAAAACCATTGATTTCCCGTTTGAATTTATTACGCTCCACTGCAAAAAAATTTGGTGCGGGTGAACTAAGCAGCAGAGTGATTCCGGTGGGTTTGTCTTATATTCGTGATATTGAAAATGATTTCAATGGCATGGCAGATAAAATACAACACCTTATCGATGATAATAAGCTACTGAGCTCTGCTGTCAGTCATGATCTGCGCACACCTTTGGCGCGCCTTCGGTTTGGCATTGATACTTTGGCAGAAGCAGAAACGGCTGATGCAAGAGCTCAATACCTTGGGCGAATCAACAACGATCTGGACGAGATGGAGTTGTTGGTGAATTCATTGCTGCGTTATGCAAGGCTCGATAACGTACTTGAAGGGGCTGATAAACAATCGGTCTCGTTGCGTAAATTATTACACGAGTGTATTGCTCAATATTATGATGTAAGAATTATTATCCGTGTTAACGAATCGCTTCTTAATGAGGCAGACCAATTGATCATTATTGGCTGTATTGATCACTTAGCAATGCTTATTAATAATTTAATTCAAAATGCAGTAGAGCATGCCAAAAATAAACTGGTGGTTGAACTGAGTCGTTCTGAGCGGGGGTTTGAAATGGCTTTTTGTGACGATGGATGCGGCATTCCAGAGGCACAACGCGCAACCATACTTAAACCATTTCAACGTGGCAACAGCGACGAAAAAAAGAGTTTTGGTTTAGGCTTGGCGGTGGTCTCGCGAATTGCACAGCATCATAATGCGCGCATAGATATCCGACAATGTGGCCGCTTGGGGGGAGCGCGTATTAGTGTTCGGTTTCCAAGCTAATGGCTAAATGGCTAAATGGCTAAATGGCTTTACTGTATGTTGTTTGAACAAAGGAAAATTAGCATTACTATGTCTCTAATGTTTTTGCCACTTGTATCTGCAATTCACCAATGGATCTGATCCACGGCTTAGCTTCACGAATGTTCTCAGGCAACTTGCTGATCGCTTCCCGGGCATTTTTCAGGTTGTCGTAGAGTCCGACAGAAAAGCCATAAATAACCTTTTTGTTGCGGTTTTTCTTAAACGGATACACCATCATGTTGTCTGACTGAGGAAACGATCTAGCCTCTTCATACAATAGGTTTATGTCGGGCGAAGAGGCAAACTGTATGGTGTATTTTTCTTCTGACTGCCTGAATACCCATTTCGCTTCGTGAAGTTTGAGCGTGCTTTCTACTAAGCTATCTGATTGGGCGCTTTGTGATTGCACTAGTGAATTTACTGGCAATTGCTCTGAGCTGGCTTGTCTAGTGTTGGAAGCGTCTGTATTCAGCCAGTTGTTCCCGACAAAATAGAGTAGCAAGCAAATAGCTGCAAATACACTCAGCTGGAAGATGTTCTTCAGTGCTCCGAGTGTAATAAATAAGAGTCTGTTGGAATACAGATTGTTCGCTTTGTATACTCTATATTTTCTGAGTACAGATAAATGGGTGCTCACCGAAATTACGCCTTGCTCAAACGCGGAGGCGACAGCGTGCATATTTTTGGGATCTTAGTTGTGATCTGGCTCAAAATGGGAAAATGACTTTGCCACAGCAACTAACTTACGCCGCCTTCCTGTAAATAAAGAAGCCACTGGTAGGCAACAAATGCAGAAACAAAAGCGAGTCCTTCGAAGCGATTAATTCTGCCGTCTTTGCCGCGCAGGCCAATACAGAAAATAAGCAAGGCAATCGTCAGTGCAACTTGTACGACAGCATCACGGTTTCGCACCATCGCATCGACATCGCCTGGCGCTAAAACGGCAACTAAGCCAAGTACTGCTAGTGCGTTGAACAGGTTGGAGCCGACCACATTGCCAATCGCTAGATCGTATTCTTGGCGTTTTATACACGCGAGTGTGGCGGCGAGTTCTGGAAGGCTAGTGCCCACAGCAATGATAGACAGCCCGATCATTAATTCACTTACGTTTGCTGCGCGTGCAATTTCTACCGCGCCCCACACCAGTGTTTTTGAGCTGATTAGCAGCACGACAAGGGCTGCGATTGTGATAATCATTGCAGAGCGGGTGTTGGATTCGGAATCCAGGTGATCCTGATATTCGTCGGCAATAATATCGTTTGGTTGTGACTTGCTTTGATAAATCATCCAGACCAGGCACAGCATAAGCGTCACCAGCATGGCAATGCCGTCAGCCACCGACAAATGAAGATCTAGCAGCAAGGCGCAGGAAAAGAGCACGGCGGCCAGTAATAAAGGAAGCTCGCGACGCAGAACTGTTGAGGCCACGGGCAGCGGAATAATAATGCTGGCTATACCAAGTATCAGTGCGATATTGGCAATGTTAGATCCAAGCGCGTTACCAATAGCGATTCCGGGGTTGTCGCCGCTTGCAGACATTACCGCGATCATAATCTCAGGTGCAGAGGTGCCGAAGCTTACGATGGTCAAGCCGATCAGCAACGGGGAGATTCCAAAATTAGACGCAACGGCGCTAGCGCCATCTACGAATTTGTCTGCGCTGATGGCAAGCAATGCCAAGCTAATGACAATGGCAAAAATCGGTAAAAGCATGGTGGGGTGGGGCCCGTGTAGTTAGCCCTCTAATAATAGACGATACCCGGAGCCTTGTGCAGTGTGTATCAGTGCCGTTTCAAATGGCTTGTCAACTTGTTTGCGCAATTTGTAAATCTGGCTGCGCAATGTATCGCTTGCTGGTGGTTCGTCGCCCCAGAGTGCGTTTTCCAGATCTTCTCTGGGCACCACGTTGGGGGCGTTTTTCATTAGCAGTGCAAGAATCTGGAAGCCCGCGGGTGTTAAAGTAAGCGTCGTGTCAGCGCGCGTGGCGACAAGGGTAGAGGGGTTGAGCTCGAGATCTCCTACTTTAAGAATCTCTGACGTTAGGTGCCCACGAGTGCGCCTTATAAGAGAATGAATGCGCGCGACGAGTTCGGGAAGATCAAATGGTTTTACCAGGTAGTCATCTGCCCCTGATTCAAAGCCTGCGAGTTTATCGTTGAGTTCGTCTCTGGCGGTGATCATTAAGATAGGCACACTCGAGGTATGTTGCTCGCGTAATTTGCGCGCTAGCTCTAAGCCATCAATGCCCGGCAGCATGACATCTAGCAGGATGACATCAAACTTTTGCGTGCGGGCAAGATGAAGCCCTGAGAATCCGTCAGCGGCGTAGTCAACAATACAGCCCATGGTCTCCAGGAAATCGACGATCGTTTCTGCCAGATCGCGATGATCTTCAACCAAAAGAATTCTAGTTTTTTCTATCGATTGCATGGCGTCACTTTGTAGAGAGCGGGTACAGGTAACAGTCTGCATTAAGAAAACACAGGGTGCAATTGCTGCGGTAACATTGTGAAGCCTAGGCTAGCAATTGCAGTGTGGCTGCGCCGTGAAGTACTGGCTGCCAGAATTCACACTATGGTCACCCGTGCTGTCGTTCCATTGCCAGCATTCATTAATACTAAGAGAACAATTATGCGTCTGTTTACTATAGCTCTAGCAATATTGCTTACCGGTTGTACGGGTTTGCCGAAAGGAATTGAGCCTGTGCAGTCGTTTGAGTTAGAGCCGTATTTGGGCAAGTGGTACGAAATTGCCCGCCTTGATCACCGCTTTGAGCGGGGCTTGAGTAACGTAACGGCTGAGTATACACCAAAAGAATCAGGCGGCGTGGTGGTGAAAAACCGCGGTTACCTGGCATCAAAAGAAAAGTGGAAAGAGGCGACAGGCAAAGCTAAATTCAAATCAGATGAAAGTGTAGGGCACTTGTTGGTATCTTTTTTTGGTCCGATCTACGGCTCTTATGTGATCTTTGAGTTAGATAATTACCAACATGCATTTATTTCTGGCAGTAATACAAAATCACTTTGGTTTTTATCACGCACACCGACGGTCACTGATGCTAAGAAAGAAGAATTTCTAAGCCGGGCAGAAGAGTTGGGCTTTAAAGTGGAAGAACTCATCTGGGTTGATCAAAGCAGCCCGGAGTAACAAGTTTTTATTGGCCAATTTAAAAACCAAAAAAAGGGTGCGCAAAGCGCACCCGATGGGTAAGCGAAAATACTGGCTTTTATTTTTTAGTAGTAGCCATGTGCTTTTTACGTCTAATTAATCCAAAGCTTGCAACTGCCATCAGTGCAAACAATGGGTCAAACCGAGAGGTCGTGTTGCTTGCAATAGAGCAGCCCGGCCCACCGCTAACACCCGTCACTAAGCCGCCTTCTGGTTGCTCAAAATCCAGCACGTCAATTATTCCATCAGCGTCTGTGTCGGGAAGTACAGTATTGCTAAGTACGGCTGTTGCCCAGCCGTCGCCATCTGCATCTGCTTCATCGGCGTCATCAATACCGTTGTTGTTGATATCATCGCCGGCGGTAATAGAGGCGTCTACGCTATCATCGATGCCATCGCCGTCTGAATCTTCGCCGCTAATACTGTCGAAGTCTGCGGTATCAGGAATGCCGTCGTTATCACTGTCGAGGAAGGCATCTACGACACCATTGTTATCGGCGTCTGTGCCACCGGCTTCATAAAGATCAAAGCGTCCATCTGCATCGCTGTCTAGCTCCAGGTAGTTAGGAATGCTATCCATGTCTGTATCGGTAAGCGGCAATGGCGCGGCGGCAACTGCATCAGACCAACCATCAGAGTTTGCGTCTGTGTTGTCATCTGTTAGACCGTTATTGTCGGCATCAATCCCACCGGCTTCTGCAATATCTGCAAGGCCATCCTGGTCTGAATCAAGGTCCAGGTAATCGGCAAGGCCATCTAGGTCTGTGTCTGTTACAGCTAAGGGCAGGGCGGCTATGGCATCATCAAGTCCATCGTCGTTGGCATCTACAAAGTTATCGACCATGCCATCGTTGTCTGCATCCAGCCCGCCTGCTTCAACAAGATCAGGGATGCCGTCATTGTCGCTATCAAGATCTAAGTAGTTAACAATGCCATCAGCGTCGTTGTCACCGTCGCCTTCCACCAGGTTAGGAATGCCATCGTTATCTACGTCCAGATTGAGCACGTCGTCACCGACAGCTTCTGGATCAGTGCCAACAAGCACTTCTTCACCGTCTGATACACCGCTACCATCGGTATCTGTATTCAGTGGATTGGTGCCGTAAGTGTTGATCTCGTCACCATCAGAGAGTCCGTCATCGTCGCTATCAATATTCAAAGGATCAGTTTCTGATGCTTCGACTTCAAAGCCATCACTTAGACCATCGCCATCTGTGTCTTCAATGGCCGGGTCAGTTTCGTGTGTATTCACTTCTGCACCGTCTTGAAGGCCGTCATTGTCGGTATCAGGTAGGTTAGGGTTTGTGTTGTGAAGGTTTATTTCGTCCGCGTCACTGAGCCCGTCTGCATCTGTATCGGCGAGCATAGGGTCTGTGCTGTGTGTGTTGACTTCATCACCATCACTTAGGCCGTCACCATCGCTATCAACAACATTCGGGTCTGTGCCGAGCGTTGCTTCAACGTTGTCATTGATGCCATCGCCGTCGGTGTCTACCGGTGGAAGATCATCAGTAGTGGTCTCAACCGGGTCAGTGCCGTTGGCGACTTCTTCGCCGTCGTTCATACCACCACCATCAGTGTCGGCAAGGTTAGGGTTTGTGAAGTAAGTGTTTATCTCATCACTATCTGATAAACCGTCGTTATCAGTATCTGCCTCTAACGGGTTAGTAAAGTAGGTTGTCAGTTCAGCGCCATCAGGCAGGGTGTCGCCGTCGCTGTCGGCGTTTGTGGGTAGTGTATTATGGGTTGCGACTTCAGCACCGTCAGTTAGCGTATCTGAGTCTGTATCACCAAGTGTTGGATCGGTACCATAAGTAGCCACTTCTGAACCGTCGTGCAATCCGTCGCCATCGGTATCAACGTTTGTTGGATCAGTTAAATGAGTATTTATCTCATCGCCATCAAACAGACCGTCGTTGTCTGTATCGGATTCAGTCGCAAGGGTGTTATAGGTATTCACTTCTTCACCATCAGTTAGACCATCAGCATCGCTGTCTGCGTTGCCAGGGTCTGAACCAAGTGTTGCTTCCTGATCGTCTGTGAGTCCGTCGCCATCTAAGTCTAGTACCGGGATATCATCGGTGTTGTTGCTCAGCGGGTCTGTGCCGTTAGCGATTTCAGCACCATCGGTAACACCGCCACCGTCGGTATCTGGATCGTTTGGATCTGTGAAGTGAATGCTGATCTCAGCGCCGTCTGGCAAACCATCAAGGTCAGAATCGGCTTCTAATGGGTTAGTGAAATGCGTATCGACTTCTTCACCATCTAGTAAACCGTCGCCATCAGTGTCGGCAATTGCCGGGTCGGTTCCCAACGCTACTTCTTGTGTATCGGTTAAGCCATCAAGGTCTGTGTCTATTGCCGTGATGCTGTTCGCTGCAATCGCAAAGTGGGTAACGCTTCGGCGGGCGGCATTATATTCAACCGAAAACTCTAATGTTTCGCTTGCACTATCAGCGGTAAAAACAAATGATCTCTCGATCCAGGCTGCAGAGTTGAATGTAACATTGTCGCTTGATTCATCCCCCACTTGTATTTTATAGCTGTTGCCTTGCTGATAATCTCGTGAAGCAGCGGCTGCAAGGGGGCGAAAACCCGCGACATAAAATGTGACCGAATATTTCTCTCCAGCGGTCAAGCCAGTAATAGTCGCTTCAGCACCCTCGGCATCAATGCTGGTAGGATCACTCGGAGTCCTCCAGGTGCCACAAGAAGCGAAGTGTGAGTGTCCAGCAATAGGGATTGGGCCGGCCGGGTCGAGGTAGCCTGCTAACGTCGGATCACCGAACGCGTCGGCTGATGCTTCAAGCCCGTAAGTGCTGGTGGAGCTGGTGTCGCATGAGCCGCTGGTGGTTGTCCAGCCCGGCTGTGGAGGGGATTGATAGCGCCAAGTAGTGTCATCAGTACTGGGTACAATGGGGTTAGCGGCGGCTGAGCCAGGCGCAAAAGTAACCACATAAGCGAAGCCCACCAATGTGGTGTGAAACCAGTTGAGTGATGTATTATTGTTATTTTTCATCGAGTTATCCTCGGTTTTGTTCTGATACAAAAAACAATACTTAGGCTAAAGCAGTGTTGTTTTATTTCTGGAGTCGATGGCTACGGGGGTCCGCTGGCCAGTCTGAGCAATACAAACTTCTATATGTATATAGCAGAGCTTGTGCGGAATGCATTAAATGCTGAGCATAGCCAACAGTAGGGGGTAGGAATTTGCGATAATGGCGGTACTTAACGCCGCTATGGCCAAAATGCTTTTCAAATCAGTGGTATTTAACAACAATGGATAAAAACTATTAAGGCCATGTCACCCAAAGATGGTATTCGACCAACCGCATCTGCTTTATGTAAAAGTGCCCTAGATGCCGATGGTGTTGTGCTGCTAGTGCCTGGTTTGCTAGAGGGGCCTGGGCTACATTTAGTCGCTGTACATCGCTTGCGGCAATTGCTGAGCCTTGCCAGTAGGCCTGAAATTAGTGCCCGGGAAAATAGCGATGCGACAGATTTTAATTCGCAAATGATTGGCTTAGAGAATCTTGCAATGGCAAGCTTGCAGCCAACGGCCGCCAATAACTGTGCTGCTTATCTAACGTATCAAGCTGAATTTCCGTTGCAGCTAAACACCAACGTATTGCGAGCAGATCCTGCGTATCAACAGATAGATATGAATAACGCCACGCTCGCTGACCCATCACTGGTTCAATTAAGTGCTGAGGAATCTAACGGCTTTATTGAAACGTTGAACGAGCACTTTGCACAAGACGGCATAAGCTTTGAGTTTGCTCAACCGAATCGTTGGTATTGTCACTTTAAGGAACTGCCAATGGTCAATACCGTATCGTTCACTGCGGCTGTTGGTCATGATGTCACAGCCTGTAGACCGGTGGGTGTCGACACAAGGCGCTGGCGTAGCAAACTTGCAGAAATTGAAATGCTGCTGTTTGAACATCCGGTTAATGAAGCCAGACAAGCGCGTGGTGAGTTACCCGTTAACACCTTATGGTTGTGGGGTGAGGGCGACTGTGAAAATTCTCTCACCGTACCTGAATTGAACATAGTATCAGATGACTTTTACACCCAAAGCCTGGCAAGCCACTGCAAACTTGCACATCAATCTCTAACCGATCTTGAAAACACCAAGGGTAACAGCGCACTTGCGAATAAAGCGTTATTATTAGTAGTCAATAAGTTTGCTGCCAATGCCGCTACCGGTGATACGCAGGCGTTTGAAAAAGAATTACTTTGGGTTGAAGAATTTATAGCAAAAATGCTTTGGAGTAACCTTAAGAAAACGTCTGGCTGGCCTGTGATTGTTATCTGGTGTGGTGGCACGCAGTTTTTTAAAGTTGATGCCTCGGTTAAAAATAAGTTCTGGCGCAAAGCATGGCGTAAACCTTCGCCACTGTCGGCTTTTTCAGTTGCTAGTGAGCACTTACCAGAAATGCCAGAGGCGTAATCATATGTGTGCCGTCAAAAACACAAAGTGCTTTAACATAAAATAATGCAAAAAGATAAAGTAAAACGGCGCAGTTTTGATCAAACCATAGCCTGCGCACTGCATGAAAAACCCTTGGCCGGTAGAGTATTGGCAGGCCGTGGTTTGCAACACGCTGATGAAGTTTTGCTGCAAAACAATCAGCTACCGACACCTGGCGCACTTGCAGACTATAAACAAGCGGTTAGTTTATTGAGCGATGCGGTAACGCAAAATAAAAAAATAATTATTGTCGGTGACTACGATGCCGACGGTGCAACCAGTACTGCGTTAGCCACCCACGTGTTACGCGCGGCGGGTGCAAACGTTAGCTACCTTGTGCCTAATAGATTTGAATTCGGGTATGGTTTGTCGCCAAAGATAGTTGAAGTAGCACTAAAAGATTCCCCCGATCTTATTCTCACTGTTGATAATGGCATTGCCTCTATAGAAGGTGTGCAGGCTGCAGTTGCGGCTGGTGTCACAGTAGTGGTCACTGACCATCACTTGCCGCCAGAAGTATTGCCACAAGCCGATGCAATAGTTAACCCGAACCGTGTTGATTGCCAATTTCCATCAAAGAATATTTGTGGTGTCGGGGTGATTTTTTATGTGATGGTGGGTTTGGTTAGAAAACTCACCAATGAAAAATGGTTTGAGCAACACAACCTAACCTTACCCAATATGGCTGACTACCTTGATTTAGTAGCGCTTGGGACAGTCGCTGATGTAGTACCTTTTGATCGTGCCAATCGCATACTCGTTGATCAAGGCGTTAAGCGCATACGTGCCGATAGAACACGGCCCGGTATTCGCGCGCTATTTACGGTAGCGGCTAAGCGACAGGGCTGGTGTCAAACTCAAGATCTTGGTTTTTTTATAGCGCCCCGGTTAAATGCTGCTGGTCGTTTGGCTGATATGACCGTCGGTATTGAATGTCTACTTGCAACAAGCGATTCAGAGGCGCTTGCGTACGCCACAGAGCTCAATCAAATTAATAGCGCTAGGCGTTCAATACAAGCAGGTATGAGCAAAGAAGCTGATGAACAAGTCGCAGCGCTTGTAGATCAACTAGGCGGAGAATTGCCAGCTGCACTGGCGCTATATAACCCCAACTGGCATGAAGGTGTGGTAGGAATTGTGGCGGGCAAAATTAAAGAGCGTTGCCATCGGCCAGTGTTTGCATTTGCCAAGTCTGAAGACGGCACTTTAAAAGGCTCAGGTCGGTCCATTGCGGGTGTTCATATCCGCGATATTCTGGTGGAGATCGTGGCATCAAACCCCGGCATGCTGAAAAAATTTGGCGGCCATGCGATGGCGGCAGGATTGAGTTTACAAGAGTCCGATTTTGATGCTTTCTCTAAAGCGTTTGCTGAACGCGTGGCGATCAAGCTTGATGGCAAGCCACCAACCCGGGAATGGCTCACTGATGGTGAACTGGACGATGAAGAAATGTGTTTGGAGAACGCCGAGCTCATGCAGTTCCTACAGCCGTGGGGGCAGTCGTTTGAAGCGCCACAGTTTGATGATGTATTCCATATAGAATCAGTAAAGCTGGTGGGTAATGCACATAGCAAAATGATCATCCGTCGCAGCAATGGTCAGCTCAAGGTGCCGGCTATTGCTTTTAATCGCCAAATAGAAGCCGATAAAAATCAACGTTTTCGAGCGGTTTACCGATTGGATGTGAACCACTATCGAAATGCGAGCAGTTTGCAATTACTGATTGAATATCTTGAACCCGAATAGCGGCAGGTTTTATTCGCGAGTCGACTGATTTGATCACTCGCTTTCCAGCTGTCGATGCGCAAACACAGAGGCAACCGTAATCTGGCTAGTGTAAACTTGACAAGTATTAGCAATTAACAGATTTGGCTTCAATGGAAATTAACCCGACCGTCAATAAGATCGAAGACCTTCGAGAGCGTGGCACTTCGCTTAGGGGGTATCTTTGACTTCGAAACCAAAAGCGAACGCCTTGATGAAGTCATGCGTGAACTCGAAGATCCGGCCATTTGGAATGATCAGGAGCGTGCGCAAAAATTAGGTAAAGAACGCTCAGGCCTTGAGCTAATAGTCAATCTATTGAAAGATCTGTCACAGGGGCTTGATGATGCAGCCGAGCTTGTACAGATGGCGCAAGAAGAGAACGATCAGGACACGCTCAATTCTGTTGACACTGATCTCGCTGATCTAGAAGCAAAAATTGCCACGCTTGAATTCAGGCGTATGTTCAGTGGCGAGCAAGACCAAAACAACGCGTTTGTAGATATCCAATCTGGCTCCGGGGGCACCGAAGCGCAAGACTGGGCAGAGATGCTGCTGCGAATGTATCTGCGTTGGGGTGAGGCGCACGGCTTCAAAACTGAACTAATGGAGGCATCCGCCGGTGATGTAGCAGGGATTAAATCTGCCACTATTCGCGTTGAAGGCGAGTACGCTTATGGCTGGCTGCGGACTGAATCAGGTGTGCACCGCCTGGTGAGAAAATCACCGTTTGATTCTGGCAGTCGCAGGCATACCTCTTTTGCAGCCGTTTTTATTTCACCTGAAGTCGATGACTCAATAGAAATCGATATTAATCCCGCAGACTTACGCATTGATGTGTATCGCGCATCTGGCGCGGGTGGCCAGCACGTAAACCGTACAGAGTCTGCAGTTCGAATCACTCACGTGCCTACCAATGTAGTGGTACAGTGCCAGAATGACCGGTCGCAGCATAAGAATAAAGACCAGGCAATGAAGCAGCTCAAGTCGAAACTCTATGAACTTGAAATGCAAAAACGCCGTGGTGATCAACAAGCATTAGAAGATTCCAAATCAGATATCGGTTGGGGTAGTCAAATACGCAGTTATGTGTTGGATCAATCGCGTATAAAAGATCTGCGCACCAATGTAGAAACCGGCAATACGCAAGCAGTGCTGGACGGAGATCTAGATCAGTTTATTGAGGCTAGCCTTAAAAGCGGCGTCTAAGTTTATTTAGCAGTAATTAATTCACGGTTAAGAGAATGTCAGAACAAGAAAATTCGGCCACAACGTCATCTACCCCCGAAGATGAAAACAAACTGATCGCGCAACGTCGTGAAAAATTAACGCAACTCAGAAAACTAGGGCCTGCGTTTCCGAATGACTTTACCCCTGAGCATTCCGCTTTTGAGTTGTCTGATGAGCATGCTTTGCGGGATAAAGAATTCTTTGAAAACACTGCCGTACCCGCAAAGATAGCGGGGCGTATGGTGGCCAAGCGCATTATGGGTAAGGCAAGCTTTGCGCAAATTCAAGATACCACTGGTGCGCTGCAAGTCTTTGTTCAAATGGCCACACTAGGTGATGAAGGCTACGCTAGTTTTAAGCAGCTTGATGTGGGCGATATCGTCGGTGTTGAAGGTAAGCTTTTTAAAACCAAAGTTGGAGAGCTCACCGTAAAGGCAAGTAGTGTGCGCCTGCTAACAAAGTCGCTGCGGCCTCTACCTGAAAAATTCCACGGCATGACCGATACCGAGCAGCGCTACCGCCAGCGCTATATTGATCTTATTGCTAACGCTGAAGTACGCGAGACATTTAAGTTACGTGCAGCCATAGTGCAATACATTCGTGAATTTTTTATCAAGAAAGATTTCATGGAGGTAGAAACACCCATGATGCAAGTGATCCCGGGTGGCGCTACTGCTAAGCCATTTGTGACACACCACAACGCACTAGACATGGATCTCTATCTGCGTATTGCACCAGAGTTATATTTAAAGCGCTTAGTAGTGGGTGGCTTTGATCGGGTTTTTGAAATTAATCGTAACTTCAGAAACGAAGGTCTGTCGACTCGGCATAATCCAGAGTTCACCATGCTTGAGTTTTACCAGGCGTATGCAACATACAATGAATTGATGGATCTAACCGAAGTGTTGTTGCGAGAGATTGCAGAGAACGTAATGGGAAGCACCACGATTACATCAGCAGACGGTGAAACCACATACGATTTTTCAAAGCCGTTTGAACGGCTGACTATGTCTGAATCGATCGCAAAATATAACCCAGATATCTATGCGGAAGATCTAGCCAAGCCTGAAGTTTTACGCTCTATAGCTGAAAGCAAAGGCGTTAAGGTCGATAGCAGTTGGGGGCCGGGTAAAACCTTAACTGAATTGTTCGAAGCAACGGTTGAGCATAGATTGCAAGATCCTACGTTCATCACTGCGTATCCCGCTGAAGTATCACCGTTGGCGAGACGCAACGATGAAAACCCACAAGTCACAGATCGGTTTGAATTCTTTGTTGGTGGTCGTGAAATTGCCAATGGATTTTCGGAGTTGAATGACCCGGAAGATCAGGCGGAACGTTTCCAGGCGCAAGTTGAAATACTCGCGGCAGGCGACGATGAAGCCATGCATTACGATCATGACTACGTGCGCGCGCTTGAAATAGGCTTGCCGCCGACAGCGGGCGAAGGTATTGGGATTGATCGCCTGGTGATGATGTTCACCGGGGCGGCCTCAATCCGCGATGTGATCCTGTTTCCGCATATGCGCCCGGAACGGCAATAGCGTCGAAAAGCGCCTGCAGCGGAACGAATAGTGCGTGCCCGCTTAGAGCGATATTTTTATTTTTCTGAAAATGAACTACAAATAGTATAAGTATTTGTAGTTACATCTTATTATTTAGGGCCGCTTTGTTTCTCGTGTCCCTTCAGCGACCAATAATTTGCTCCTAATACACCCATTTGTGGCTTGGAACGGCTATTTCAAAGGGTGCCGGCGCGCGGAATTGCACCAGAGGTTATCAATACATGTTTGTTCAAAAAGTGAAAAACAATTCTTCACGAAAACTAGCCAATTCTGCGCTTAGCTGTTCGCTTGCGATATTTCTGACAGCCTGTGGTGGTTCGTCGGGTGGACTTATTGGTACCGAGGGTAGTGTTGCTGGTACCGATACAGACACTAATCTAAATACACCCACAACCGACAATGCTACAGGCGAAATTCCAGCCGGGTGCTCGGTGGCTGGTATTAATCTGTGGATTAACGAGCGCATGCGGGATGACTATATCTACTACGACAGCGTGCCTGTCGTAAACTTAGATGACTACACAGACCCGGCAAAACTAGTCGATGATTTACGAGTTGATCCTGATGTATACACAAGCTTGGTAGATGCACAGCAAAACCAAGACCTCATTGAAAATAGTAGTGTGCCTCCGCGTTTTGGTTTTTGGGTTGATACAGCTACTGATGGCAGATATCACTTTTCAGATATTAGTGGTAATTCCCCAATGGATGTCGCAGGTATAAAAAGAGGTGATGTTCTGGTTGCGATTAATGGTGTGCCTTACGAAGATATTACTGATGATCAGTGGCAGGAATTTGTTCGTGGTGAAGCAGATGAAAGATTAACTGCTGTGTTTACGGTTAAAACAGGCGCTGATGAACCACGAGATATCTCGGTAACCAAAGATACCTACATAGAAAAGACTGTGCCTGTATACGGCACGCTTACGCAAGCGAATGGCCTGACAGGTTACATAAAGCTCGATGCGTTTCGATCTACTTCGGAAGCAGAGCTTGATACTGCAGTTGAGTACCTAATTAGTCAGAATGTTTCAGAGCTTATTCTAGATTTGCGTTACAACGGTGGTGGTTTTACTCGTGTGGCTCGCAAGTTAGCATCGCAAATTGTCGGGCAGGATTTTGTCGGTGAAGTTTACTCAAGACGAGTCTTCAATGATAAGTACAGTATATACAACTCAGATCAATTTATAGAAGAACAAGCGCTTAACCTTAATCTTTCAAGATTAGTGGTGTTAACAACTGGTGCTAGTGCTTCAGCTTCAGAGACGCTTATCAATGGTGTAAAGCCGTTTATAGATACGATAGTTATAGGTGGTGTGACAGTTGGTAAGCCGTACACCTCCGTAGCGCAAGATTATTGTGGTAAGCGACTTAATGCGATGAGCACCATCACTACTAACGGGGTGGGGGTGAGTGTCATTGATGGTATCAAGCCTGTATGTGAAGTGGCTGATGATTACCTGGCATCAGCTGACAGCACTGCTGACGCGCTTACTGGTGCGGCTTTCAATTATATTGAGAATGGCACTTGCCCGGTTGTGCAGAGTAGTCTTGCGCAAAGCAAGCGGCGTACAATAAGCGGTGTACCAGAGCTCCACTAAAACTTCAAAATTAATAGGTATTGCAAAGGCTATTACTGCACGGTATTCATAGTAAGATCGTAGTCGTTAAAGGAAACCCACAAGCGTTAGCGTGGGATTAACCACCCGAATCTCATCATGCTTCATTACTAGAACCGAACTGCATAAAACCATAGTTCCATGCGTTCAAGCGACATCATTCAAACTCAGAATTCATACAGGTCAGTCCCACGTTAACGCTTGTGGGTTTCCTGACAAGCACGGCATGGAAATCTAACGAGCAACAACATCGACATGTGCTAAAGCTGCTTGCTGCCTTTTTATGAATAAAGTACGTCAACGGAAACCCACAAGCGTTAGCTTGGGGTGTGATGCTTACTCAGACATAGGCAGTACGCATTCAAGCGTGCTTGCCTAATTATGTTAATCTCCTTGTGCATTCAGCTAAGGAGAAATCAATGTCTACCCAAGTAAGTCACACTCTACGGATTGATATCGTCTCTGATGTTGTGTGCCCGTGGTGTATTGTTGGCTTTCTGCAATTGCAACAAGCCTTGCGTGAGTTAGGTTTGGGGGCTGAGGTTCACTGGCAACCATTTGAATTAAACCCTGCTATGGTCAGTGTGGGTGAGCCGCTCGATAGCCATATTAAAAATAAATACGGCAGCACCGACGCGCAGAGTAAACAAACCCGAGAGCAGCTGGTAACGGTAGGCGATTCACTCGGCTTTAAGTTTGTGTTCGATGATGACATGCGAATCTACAATACTTTTAATGCACATCAGTTGTTACATTGGGCGGCAATCAACGGGCGCCAACACGAGCTTAAAATCACGCTTTTTCATTGCTACTTCACCCGCAGTCGTGATGTCAGTGATAACGATGTACTGGCTAATGCAGCAGTAGAAGCAGGATTGGATTTTGAAGAGGCCTTGGCCGTGTTGGAAGATCAGCGCTACGCTGAAGCTGTGCGTGAGGCACAGCGAGTCTCTATTGCAGGCGGTATTCAAGGCGTGCCAGCGGTGATACTTAATCAGCGTGAATTACTTGTCGGTGCGCAAGGAGTTGAAAACTATAAAGCAGCGCTCGCGGGTATGGCAGGTGCTTAAAAGCAGGTCGCATTTCACAATTTTCGGCATAGGGGTAATCCCCAGTGTATTTTTTTGTCATTACCTGTAGGATTGTTTACAGATGATTTTCAGGGGTTGATAATGCTATTTAAAATGGGTTTCGCAAAGAGGCGATGCAAGATCGGTCGATACGCTCTTATAATTGTTTGTTTTTCGGGGATTCTTGCGCTTTCTGGCTGTGGTTCAGACAAACCAGCCGAACCGGAGGAATTTATTGATCCCGATGCGGGAGCTGGTGAAGTTGTTGTCAATCCGGCGGCAAACCCTGCGGGTCCGTTAGGGGAGGAAATCCCACCTGAGCAACAACGGGTGATAGACACGTCTGAAGTACGCCCTTATCGCGCCAACGGGCCTTATGCGTCCGTGCTTAAAGGCTGCACATTAGCAACCAGTGACGCTCTTTGTACACTCGAAACATTGCCTTATATTGGCCAGGCTAACCCTAACCCTACCATCGACGATATTATGGAACGTGTGTTGGTTACGCACGATTGGATGGGTGTTCGATTTGAGCAAATGCTGGGTCGACTGCCAGCTGACATTCTCTATTTGTTTTCATCTGTGACCAGTGTAGTAATAGGCAGTGATGTAAGGCCGTCATCGTATTCAGCCTGGTGGGGGCGGGTCAGACTGGATCCTAACTATCTTTGGTTAAGCGTTCCTGAAAAACGAACAGTGTCGATCGCACCGGATTTTCGATCTGACTTTGGTGCAGACCTTAAGTTTGTAAGCCGCTGGAATATCATGTTAGGTGATGACTATGCGGTTCCTTATTCATCGCTCGAAGATGATAACACCCGCTCAATAGCAAGCTTAGATATCAACCTGGCCAGACTTCTGTACCATGAGTTGGCGCATGCAAGCGATTTTGTGCCTGTGAATCAACTTGTGAATTTATCTTTGTCATTGACACCGCGCGAGGCTATTGATCAGTTAGAAAATGTAAGAGTATCTACATTGCTGGGTAATGAAGAGGCTCTGACTGCACAACAGTCTTATTTATACGGTTTGGCGGGTGTACGCTATTTCGATGATGAAGCCACTGACTTTCAAAAAAGCTTGTTAGCCGATTTTGTCGGTGCGCAGATGGGTAATGAAGGTAGGGTCACCTTCTATGGCTATTCATCCTCTAGAGAAGATGTCGCTACTCTGTTTGATGCCGTGATGATGAAATATCACTACGGCACAGAAGTTCGGGTCGGTTTTGCGAATAAACCTGATAACTACCCTGATGCTTACTGCAATGACTACAAGGTCGCCTGGGGGCTTCGCAACCGAATCGCGTCACCGCTTGTTGTGCCGAGGGCGAAGTACGTGGTTGATAAAATTCTGCCACCGTCTGCTGCACTTGATGCGTTTTTTAATAGTCGGCTTGGGCAATCAATTCCGCTCCGGGAAGGCGACGGCTGGTGTGAATCAAGATTCCTGAATCCGCAAGCGGCTAAGGGGCAGGTTGAAGGATTGGAGTGGACCATGTCTTTTGATCACGAGTTGCACAGGGAGCAATAGGGATTCTTGCTTTGCTTTGCGGGGTGTGTTGTCGTTTGCCTGCCGGCACGTGCCCTGAAGCGTGAGTGAGGGATTAACAGGTCTGTGAAGTAAGATTTTCATCTAACCGATATAGAGTGCACCGCCCAACTTAATCAATCGTGAGTGGAGTTGTTTGGTAAGTTGATTGGTAAAAATCGGTCGCGCAGTGCTCTGGCTGCAATTATAATGTGAGGCGCGGTGACTATAGCCGCGTGAGAATGGCGCATTTAATTGACCCGCACCGAAAATGATCCGGCGGTATTTCCGTTGCAAAGTATAGCGACCATTCGTTCATGCTACCCGCAGCGCTTTGGTATACCCAGGCAGGCAGGGCTTGTAAAGTCTGCAACCGCGAGCATTAATTTTGTTGCATCACGGGATAATGAGTTGGCCTTGCGAGACATTGAAACGTTCTCGCATCTTTGGGTTGTTTTTGTTTTTCATCAACAAAATTACACGGGCTTCAAGCCGCTGGTGCAACCGCCGCGACTCGGTGGCAAAAAGACTATGGGGGTTTATTCTACACGCAGCCCAAACCGGGCTAATCCTATTGGGCTTAGTGCCGTGCGGCTTGATCATGTTGAATTTGGCGCAAATGAATTCAAAGTGCATGTGCAAGGTGGTGATTTTTTAGATGGCACGCCTGTGCTTGATATAAAACCGTATGTACCCTTTGTCGATTCTATAAGTGATGCCACCAGTGATTGGGCACATCCATACGAGCCAGCACTTGCTGTACAGTGGACCGATGCTGCGTTGAACTCACTGGCGCTGGTTGCTGAAAACGCTGCTGGAACCGCGGGCCTTAAGCATCTAATTGAAGAGACTATCGCCCAGGATCCACGGCCCGCCCACGAGCGCAATAAAGACGGTAAGGTCGGGCAGACGTGGGGTGCTATGGTCGGTCCGGTAGATGTGAAATGGCAAGTGCAAGAGGCAGCGGCTGTAATTGTATCGGTACTGGTGGTGTAGGGTTATTCGCCTGATTTAGCCCGTGTTAAAAGCCAGTAAAGCAGGTCGGTTTCTTTGGTGGTAGGATTGCTGGATTCACTTGGCTATCAGAACGCACCCTATGTTTGAAGAAAAACTACTCAACGAAATACGTGACCGCTTTCATCATGTAGACAGCTGTCCGTATCAGGGGCCGCGTGCTTTTTTTGAAAATGCCGGCGGTTCTTTAACGCTAAAGTCTGTGGT
This sequence comes from uncultured Granulosicoccaceae bacterium, assembly GCA_937927895.1. Classification (GTDB taxonomy): domain Bacteria; phylum Pseudomonadota; class Gammaproteobacteria; order Granulosicoccales; family Granulosicoccaceae. Next base: position 19,649 of record CALGKA010000064.1, read on the forward strand.
TGACGTTAATACTCAATTGAGTTCGATCCCAGATAACCAAGGGCGGGATAACCCCGCATCCCATGAGCTTGTCAGAATTATTGAGCAAGCCCGCGCTGACGCAATGACATTAATCGGTGCAAGCAGTGGTCAGATTATAGTTGGTGAAAGTGGCACTGAATTATTGTTTCGTCTGGTGCGCACCGCCATAGTCAATTGCGTTGACGGTGGCGCGGTACTGGGAAGTACACTGGAACATCCGGCCACCCGCAGTGCGAGTAGACAATGGGCTGAGAAAACAGACCGCTTACATATTTTGATAGCGCACGATAATGAAAGCGCCTCGATAACCAGTGCTGACTACAAAAAACATATCACCCCTGATGTACGTGTCGCGACTATTATTCAAACCAGCCCTGTGACAGGTATGGGGGTAGACATAGCAGCGGTGAGTAAAGAGATACGAGCAGTGTCGCCTGAGTGTTTTATTATTGTAGACGGCATCCAGCACGCCGCGCATGGTGGCATAGATGTAGATTCGTATGATGTTGATGCGTTTACAATGTCGGCCTATAAAGTGTTTTCAAAGCACAACTATGGAGTTGCCTGGTTGTCAGATCGAATGGCCGCCATGGAGCATGAAAAGTTAGACGGTAGCGCCGATTTACAATGGGAGCTTGGCACCCGCGACACCTCAGCCTATGCAACGTTTTCAGAAGTCGTGAAGTACTTTGAATGGTTAGGTTCAAACTTTACCAATTCAACCGATCGACGCGAAAGAATTCTAAGCGCTGGTAAAGCAATGTCTGATCACGAGCAAAGCCTGGTAGACGCCATGATCGACGGAGTAGATGGCCAACGAGGTCTAAGAGAAATGGCGCAAGTAAAAGTCATTGGCGGACACGACAACCATCACCGCGAAGGATTAGTAGCAATAGTAGTAGAAGGCGTGCCATCAGCCGATGTAGTCAGTCATCTAAATAACGATGGGGTAAGAACACATGTGCGTAAGAACGACTACTTCTCTGGCAATATTTTAGATCCATTAGGCTTAGAAACATGTATCCGAGTATCTATGTGTCACTATAATTCTGCTGCAGAGGTTAAAAAATTCTTAACGTCGCTTGAAAGTATTTTGCCGAAAAATTGATGTTGGATTGTTACGGTTTTCTTTATACGCCATGTTTAATAAATTTTGCCTCACGTTTTTAAAGTCCCCGCTGACGCTTGTGGGCTTCCATAAAAGATGATGGGTGTTTGTTTGGGTTAAAGTTGGTGTTCTTTTAGGGGCGTGATAAAAATTAAGCTTCACGCTTTAAAAGTCCCGTGCTTGCGCTTAAGGGCTTCCTAACGAGCGTTAGTTTAAAAGGTAAAAAAGTGTGCCTTACTCAAGGACGCAAACAAGTCGAGTCAATGTATCAGAAATAACAAAAGATACGAGCGTGTAAAACACCTTTGGCCCAAACCCACCTGAGCGTCGCGAACCACAATTCCATTCATTTGCCACAATCCCAAAATACCGATGTAGAGTGCCGACACTCACGAAGTGAATGCAGTTAAACGCGCTTGTTGTTGTTTTTTGAAATAGTCTTGCGTGGTGTCAAAGCGCCATGGACGGCGCTTTGAGCGCGGTGCACATGGATGTGCGTACCGCGCGACCCTTGCTGCATGATTTTCAAAAATGGCGCAGCCACCGCTTCCCATTTTAAAAAGGGGCAACAAAGTATCAAGAAGGCCTTTGCTTCTGTATGAGCCTTTTCAAATGAAGGCCCCAAATGAAGGCCGCCGGCAGGCACGCCACGCACGTCAGCCGCGGGCAGGGCAAGCCAAAACAAAAGCTAAAACACAGCGCACCAGCCGCCTGCAAAGGTAAAAACAGAAATCAATACGTAGTTTGCGTAAGTAACTGCTCGCATATCGAAACCATGGCAAGGTTGCTATTCTCACATTAAGCAGCGAGAGCGCCAAAGCAATCCAAACCAGATGATACGCAGCGCAGATCCAGATATAGAGTAACAGACTAAATGAACAAATCAACGGGGACCGTTAAGTGGTTCAATACAGAAAAAGGCTACGGGTTTATCATTAATGAGGAGGGTAGTGATGTCATGGTGCACTATCGCTCAATATTAATGGAAGGCTTTAAAAACCTCAAAGAAGGGCAGCGTGTGCTTTTTACACAAGTGCAAAGCGAAAAAGGTTTGCAGGCCGCAGAAGTCGAAGTAGTAGTAGAGACAAACTCAGTCTAGGCTGCTTCAACAGCATTGTTAATTCTTGCTGAAAACCTGATAACTAGTGGTGCTCATGTGAGAGTGGTACGCCTTTATTCTGGTAGTAGTCTGCTCGATCCTCTTCGGACATGGTGGCGATCTTATAGGCCTGTAGTGCCAAAAGCAGAGTCGTTAACATAAGCATTGCTGCTACCGTTAGTAGCATTTTGAACGAATGCCTTTTAATGAAATTCTGCAATGGTTTTCCTTTAACGGGAAATTACCAGAAATGACAGGCACCTGTAGCAGCTAGATGCCTGTCTATTGAAATGGTGCTATGAGCCTATTTTGTCTTGTGTTTTGGTGTCAAAGTCGCTGGCATCGTGGCGTTCATGCAGTTGTTCTTCAGGTTCACCGAAAGAACGGTTCACCATTCTGCCGCGCACTACAGCGGGCCGGTCTTGTATTTCATTTGCCCATCGATTCAAGTGTTTGTATTCGTGCGCCGATAAAAATTCGGCAGCACCGTAGACAGTGTTTAAAACAACTTGACCGTACCAGGGCCAAATAGCGATATCGGCAATGGTGTAGTCATCACCACAAATGTATTTATTGTTAGCGAGTTGCTTGTCTAACACATCAAGTTGGCGTTTGGTTTCCATAGTGAATCGATTAATAGCGTATTCTATTTTTACCGGGGCGTAGGTGTAAAAGTGACCAAAGCCACCGCCTAAATACGGGGCGCTTCCCATTTGCCAAAACAACCAGGATAAACACTCCGCTCGTGCTGAGGGTTCTATTGGTAGGAATACACCAAATTTTTCAGCCAGGTACATTAGGATCGCACCTGATTCGAATACACGTGTGGGTGTATCGGTGCTGTGGTCCATAAGAGCTGGTATTTTTGAATTCGGGTTGATCTTTACAAAGTCACTACCAAATTGATCACCGTCTTGAATCTTGATTAGATAGGCATCGTATTCAGCGCCACTGTGCCCAAGTGCTAAAAGCTCTTCCAGCATCACGGTGACCTTCACACCGTTTGGTGTAGCTAAAGAATAAAGCTGTAAAGGGTGTTTACCGACAGGCAGTTCCACTTCACTTGTGGCGCCGGAAACAGGGCGATTAATATTGGCGAACTTGCCGCCGCTTTCTGATTCCCATTTCCATACGGAAGGTGGTGTGTAGGTATCTTCGCTCATAGGTATTATTCTGCATTGTGTTTTTATTTGCAGGCAATGGTAAAGCATTTTGCATTGGGAATTTTACATTTTGACTAGCGCGGATTGCTTTTCAAGTGGGCTTGCTCGCGACTCAATTGGCGTCTAATGGTGCATAAGTCATGACATTAATAGTGTCTGTAGACTGTAAGATCGACTTAGGGGTGAAATGGAACGGGTATTGTCAATTGCCGATAACAATGGCCGTCGGTGACTGTGTAGATACAGCGCCTGAAAATGACGGTTGGGGGGAATGGTGTTGCGAGTTAGCAGGCAACTCGAGATTTGATGCTTTTATCGTTTCAAATCCTGCGCGGTAGTTAGCTTAGCCAGGTAGGCGCTATTGTGGTTCAAACATCTGATTAAAAACGAAGGCCTGTTCAGTTGGGCCTTTTTTTTCAAGTAATGTTAATCGTTCGCGAGCCTCTGCAATAGTGGGTGTCGTGCCATGTGGTATCCACCACATCACTGAATAATGCTTCATCTCGCTAAACCATTCCTTGCGTCGTTTAAGTATTTCGGTGTGCGCGCTGCGGTACACAAAGGCGTGTAATGCTTTAACATCGTGCCAGGTGCTCATGTTTACGATAACATCAGGCCCGAAGTAATGTTGATCTACAGCACTGTTGAATTCAGCGATCAGCCGCCAAATAAAACCGTCACTGTTCTCAGCCAGTGCGTTTATCCGATCCAGATTACCGACAAAGTCCTGTAGCTCTGCCGAGTCTATTGGGTGTAGTAATTTGGCTATGTTTAATTGTGCAAGGTCGTGTGTGCGCATTGAGTGTGCCTACTTGTCAGTTTTTTTCGTAGAAGGGCGGCTAAGCCAGGCTACCAATAACACAATAGCCACAATCATCATTCCCATGCCCTCGCGAGCGTTTTCTGCCTCCCACCATACTTCCTGACGCCACCATCCTTCACTGGTGGGCCAAAAATAAATGACACCGCCAATTGCTGCGAACAGACAGAACAGCAGAAAAAAGTGCGTGTACTGTGAGGCAAGCAGTTTGGGTCGAAACGCGGCAATCGCAGCCCAAATGGCAGGCACTGCATAGATGATCATCCACAGTGGGCCGTCCGGGTCGTTGTATTGCACGACAATGAATAAAACCATCAATAACATCAATAAGATATTGAGATAACGCATTTTTGGGGGATCCTGATAATTGCGTGACTGTTCGGGCTATTTGTGCTGTCTAAAATGAAGTTTAATGTTGAGTATCTAAAGTGACTGAGTATTGGCACCAAATCCGCATAGTTAGTGGACTAAACATTAATCTCATTCTGCGTATTCAGGTTAATTTTCTGGCTTTGTCAGAGCAATATCTGTATCCAAAATTGATTTGAACGAGCTAAACGGTAACTATGCCAGAGAATCAAACAGCCTCAAGGTTACAAGCTGGCACCATGCTGGGTGGTCAAGCGGTGAGCACATGCGCAGCCGAAGTATCGTGGCAGAAGTTTTCAGTGCCCTATGAGTATCCGGTTTATTTTACTGATGCGCTGTTCAACACTGAAAACCACGTATTGCTTGAAACACTAACACGCCTTGAGCCGCAAAAGTGTCATCGCATTGTGGTATTTATAGATAGCGGCGTGGTCCAGGCCAAACCGAAACTAGTACTAGAAATACAGCAGTACGCTGCCGCGCACAGCCGTTCAATAGAGTTGGTGGCTGCGCCCGTATTAATGCCTGCAGGCGAGTCAATAAAAGCGGAGCTAACCTTTATTGAACAGATGCAGAAAGTATTGGCAGAGCAACTGATTGATCGCCACTCTTATGTAGTTGGTATTGGTGGTGGTGCATTGCTTGATGCGGTCGGTTTAGTGGCCGCTACATCACACCGGGGTATACGCTATATTAGAGTGCCAACTACGGTGCTTGCGCAGAATGATTCTGGTGTGGGCGTCAAGAACAGCGTTAACCTATTTGGTCAGAAGAATTACCTTGGTACTTTTGCACCGCCGTTTGCGGTACTTAACGATTATGACTTCATAAGAGCCTTGCCTGAAAGAGACAAAATATCGGGCATGGCAGAAGCGGTAAAAGTAGCGCTAATTCGTGATGCAAAATTTTATCAGTGGTTAGTTGCTAACGCCGATGCGTTGGCTGTGTATAACGAAGATGCCATGCGTTATATGATAAAAAAGTGTGCTGAACTGCACATGCAACAGATTGCCCATGGTGGTGATCCGTTTGAAACCGGTAGCGCCAGGCCGCTGGATTTCGGTCACTGGGCGGCGCATAAGCTTGAAACGCTTACACAATACAGTTTGCGTCATGGTGAAGCGGTGGCCATTGGGATTGCACTTGATACCAGGTATTCAGTGCTGAGTGGTTTGCTTGATCAGGGTGCTGACCAACAAGTGTGCTTTTTACTAGAGCATTTGGGATTTACGTTGTGGCATGAAGGTTTAGAGGCGCAAGATGCTGAAGGTAAGTTACAAGTGCTCAACGGCTTAAATGAATTTAGTGAACACCTGGGTGGGGCGTTAACCATCACCTTGCTTGAACAGCTTGGTCGTGGCATTGAAGTGCATGAGATGAATACAGAATTAGTAGCGCAAAGCATTCAGTGGCTTAAAGAGCGACGCTCGTGAGTACTTCAGTAGCACTGGCAATTCAGAGTCAGGAATTACCGCAGGTTGAATCTACTGCGCTGAATCTATTGCTGCAATGGATCAGCGACCGGGTGAGTCATGCACACAATCAATGGCTACACACACAGATTGAAAATATTGCTAAGTCAAATTCAAACCGGGATCTTCATATCACCCTTGGTTTAATTCCTCGTAAATTTGGTCGTACAGATCTTGATTTATCTACCCTGGATTTAAAGGCGGCTGACCTCTGTGTAAAAGGCTGGAACCCTTGCAATTGGAGTATAGATACCGCGGCAAGAGTTGCGGTGTTGTGTTGTATGGCTGAACAAAACGTTCAACGATTCAACGATACAATAACTGATCTTTTTCAAGGTGCTGATCTGGCAGAATCAATCGCGCTTTATAGTGGTAGTGCGTTGTACCCTGAGAGTGATGAACTAGCCTGGCTAATAGGTGAAGGGCTGCGATCCAATATTCGTTCTGTGTTTGAGTCTATTGCACACAATAATCCGTATCCTGCACTTCACTTTGATCAAAACCGCTGGAATCACATGGTGCTAAAAGCGCTGTTTGTTGAAACTACATTGGCACCCATTGTCGGGCTTGATCAACGCGCTAACCCCGAGCTCGCGACTATTTTGTGCGATTACGCACAGGAGCGTTGGGCAGCTGGCAGGCCTGTGAGTATTGAGCTTTGGCGCTGTGTCGGGCCGCATGCGCAAGGTGCAATGATAGACAACCTGCAGCTTGCGGCGCGCTCTGCCAATGTGGCTGAGCACAACGCTGCAGTACTGGCACTATCTGCCTGTCCGGATCCTGTTGCGCGTGCAATGGTTGACAACTACCCGGCGACTGCCGAAGGTGTTATTAAAGGTTCGATCACATGGGATTCACTTTGTAGCGTGTAGCCTGAAAGGTCGAAGTTATCAGAAGCTGTAGACGGGCTGTGGCACGGTTAAATTTACGCGTCTTATCTCCCGATAACTGGCTATAATTGGAAGTGTAAATTCATACCGGTAGCAGCCCCAATGATGTTTATTGATCCTCATGCGCACATGATCTCGCGCACCACTGATGACTATCAAGCGATGGCAGCAGCAGGTGTGGTGGCGGTTATTGAGCCTGCATTTTGGGTTGGGCAGCCGCGTACCCATGTGGGTACCTACATTGATTATTTATCGGCAATTATTGGTTTTGAGCGATTCAGGGCGGGGCAGTTTGGCATTCGTCACTATTGCACTGTGGGCTTGAATTCTAAAGAGGCCAACAACGCAGAGCTTGCCGAAGGCGTAATGGAAATTTTGCCACGCTTCGCCCTTAAAGAAGGTGTGGTCGCGATTGGTGAAATCGGCTATGACGAACAAACCGACCTCGAAGATAAATATTTTCGATTACAGTTAGAGCTCGCTAAAGAGCTTGATCTACCGGTAATGATTCATACCCCTCACCGGGATAAAAAGCGCGGCACCTCGCGATCTATGGATGTCTGCGAAGAGCACGGTATGGATCCAGGTAAAATAATTGTTGATCACAACAACGAAGAAACCGTGCGTGAAGTGTTAGACCGTGGCTACTGGGCTGCGTTTTCTATTTACCCTTCGACCAAAATGGGCAACGCCCGCATGGTTGATATTCTGCTTGAATACGGCTCTGATCGAATCATGGTCGACTCCGCTTGTGATTGGGGAATATCAGAACCGCTGGGTGTGGCTAAAACAGCCAAGCTGGCCCTTGAGCGCGGTATCCCTGAAGATCAAGTACGTATGGTTTGTTATCAAAATGCCTTGTCGGCGTATGGACAAAGCGGTCAAATGAATGAAAGTGACTGGTTGAACCCGGAAGCGATCGATCAACGTACAGTCTATGAAGGTAACTCCATTTTGCGTGGTGGCCGTGAGCCAGTAGTTGAAGAGGCTGCTGTGAAAAGAAACGCTGATAACCTGATTATTGAATAAGCCATTGTTAGTAATCACAAGATAAACGCCACCAAAATACTGGTCATAGAAAAAATCGATTAATTAAGTCATGGACATTGAAAAAGTAACAGCGCCTAAAAGCGCGCTAAATGATATTGGGCTGCATGAAAAAATCACAGCCATAAGGCAATCGGATAATAAGCTCTACGCTATAGACAAGCTTGAAGCGCACCTGGCTAACATTCGCCATGTGGCGGTTTCTATTTTTGTATTTAATGGTGAGCACTTATTATTGCAACGCCGTGCTAAAACCAAGTATCACTCTGCCGGGCTTTGGGCCAATACGGTGTGCTCTCACCCGCGCTGGAATGAAACCACCCAAGATTGCGCGCAACGTCGCTTAGGTGAAGAGCTAGGTTGGCGCGTGCCGCTACAATCTTTTGGCTCTATAGATTACGCGGCCAAGGTAGGTGACCTTTTTGAGAACGAACACGTGCATTGCTTTCATGGCAAGTACAATGAGTCTCATAACGTTAATAACTTTAACCCGGCTGAGGTTGATGCCATTGATTGGCTAACGGTTCCTGAAATTATAATGCAAATAAAAACCCACCCACAACGATTCACCGAGTGGTTCAAAATATACATGGCTGATCATCGGCACATGATAGATGCTTTGGTAATGCACGGTGCGCAGCGCGTCCAGGGAGCGTAAATGCAGTTGAATCAGGCGTAGGTGAGGCTTGGCATTTCTACAATATTATCGAAAACAAAATGTTTGATTTTACCGCCAGCCAATTTGACGAGCCTGTAGTCTACAGTACAGTGCCATCTGATCGTGCTGAGGCATTTTTAGATGCTAACGAATCCGAATATTCGGCTTTAAGTTTGTCGGTAAAGCAGTACTTGCAATCACAATAGAACACGCTCGTGTTAATCTCGGAAATGTGCCTCAAGTGGTACTGTATTTCGCTACCTTCGTCTAAAATGGTTTAGACTATCCATTCATTGGTTCGAAAATACTGACCTTCATGGCACAAGCAACGCGATTAGTTCACGAGTTAAAAAACCAGCTGAAGCTTAAAGGTATTACCTACCGTGCGTTGGCGCAAGAATTAGAGCTATCGGAATCTGCAATTAAGCAGATGTTTTCAAGTGGCAACATGACACTCTCAAGGCTCGATCGTATTGGTGAGATCATCGGCTTAGAGTTGAGCGATCTAGTGCGTTTAAGTGAAGATGCCGGCAAGCAATTACAGTCCCTTTCTATTGAACAAGAGTCCGAGCTGGTGGGTGATACCAAGTTGTTGTTGGTTGCCTACTGTTTGGTCAATTATTGGACCTTCGTCGACATTCTTGATCGCTATGAATTGACAGAAGTAGAAGGCATTGGGTATCTCACCAGGCTGGACCGTATGAAGCTAATAGAATTATTGCCAGGCAACCGTGTTAAGCCGTTAATCTCCAGTAGTTTTAATTGGCAGCCCAACGGACCCATAGAGCACTATTTTCGCAAGGAAGTACAAGGCCAATTTTTCAATGCGAACTTTTCTCACGATGGCGGCATGCGGGTAGTGAAAAACGGCGATATTTCTATTGTTGCCAAGCAACAGATTATGCAAAGACTGCATTCGATAGGGCAGTTGTTTGATGATACGGTCCGTGAAGAGCGCAAGCTGCCGCTGGATCAGCGTGAGGGCACCACCATGGTATTGGCCATACGCAATTGGATGTTTCAGGCGTTTGTGTCGTTAGAGAGACCAATTGATTAGCTTTGTAGTAGCAGCCAAATTGTGAGGCAGGCAAATAGTGAGTTAAGGTTATACTATGGTTTTGAACTAGCGTTAGGACATAGTATGGGACTCTTACAAGACGGCCAATGGGTTGATCAGTGGTACGACACCAAAGCCAGTGGTGGTCGCTTTGTTCGTAAAGCGCCTCAATTCCGAAATTGGATAACCGCAGATGGTGCGGCTGGCCCTAGTGGTGAAGGTGGCTTTAAGGCGCAAGCGGGTCGGTATCACTTGTATGTGTCATTGGCATGCCCTTGGGCTCATCGTACTTTGATCTTCCGTGCTTTAAAAGGCCTTGAGGATATGATCAGCGTATCCACTGTGCATTGGTATATGGCTGATAAAGGCTGGACCTTTCAAGCGGGTGATGGAGTAGTGCCTGATAACGTTAACAACGCAGATTACATGTACCAAATCTATACAGCTGCAATGCCAGATTATTCCGGGCGCGTTACAGTGCCTGTGATCTGGGATAAACAAAAGAACACAATTGTAACCAATGAGTCCCCTGAAATCATACGTATGTTTAATTCGGCTTTTGATGGAATCGGTGCCAAAGAGGGCGACTATTACCCGCAACATCTGCGCGATGAGATTGATGCGTTAAATGATCGTATATACGATACCGTTAATAACGGTGTGTATAAAGCAGGCTTTGCAACAACACAAGAGGCATACAAGGAAGCCGTAGAACCACTGTTTGACACTCTTGACTGGCTTGATCAGTGTTTATCGACTCAACGCTACTTAACGGGCAATACAATCACAGAGGCCGATTGGCGTTTGTTTACAACGCTTGTACGATTTGATCCGGTTTATGTGGGGCACTTTAAGTGCAATATAAAACGTATTGTAGATTATGAAAATTTATCAGGCTATGTGCGAGATCTTTATCAGCAACCCGGTATTGCTTCAACTGTGAATATGGAGCACATAAAGAATCACTACTACGCAAGCCACGAAACCGTCAATCCATCGCGGGTGATACCGATGGGGCCAGCAATAGATTTTACATTACCGCACGATCGTATGCGTTTGAGCTAAACGCTTAAGCATGTTGCAAGATAAACGTTGAGAATGGTAAAAGTGTACAGGCAGAGGCCTGTACACTTTAGGCCTGTTACTTACGGTGTAATGGTAGTGATTTCAGTACCACCAGCTGCTGTGTGTGTGAACAAGATCAGGTCGCTTCCGTTCTTAAACAAGCCAATCGGCGCTCCGGTCAGTGTTTCACTAGAGATCGGTACTAAGTTCGAGTCATAGTAGGCGAGTTCACCACCAGATTCTGTATTCACACCTATTACCAGTTGATCGTCTAGCCAAACACCGACATCAAAAGCCCGACTGACCGCTCCTAGTTTTTCCAGGCTGGTAGAGTCAAAGTAGACAGCGCTGCCAATAAGTACCTTTAAGCCGTCTGGTGAAACAAGAACAGGACCTGAAAATTCAAAGTCGTAATAGTAATTGGAATTCTCTGACTGAGTTACCTCGCCATTGTCATTTAAATACTCATACTTTAACTGATGGCGGCCTTCCTCATAGAAGTAGAGCTTTCGCGCAGTAGAATCCCAGGTGGAGGTTGTTACTCCATTAGAGTAGCTTATGGTGTGGGTCAAAGTGCCATCATGACTATAGAAGTTAGCCTTGTCGGAATAGCCGTCTTTACTATTAATACGAATATGTGCGCCTGCATCTGCAATTGCACTTATAGACCCGCTGGCTGTTAGTAATATTGTTTCTTCCTGAGAAGTACCATCAAGTGAAATGTAACTCACCCAGCCTTCACTATAACCTAAGTATAAACGTTGTGAGTCTGCTGAGTAAGACATGGTGGTAGGACTGATAGCACCCAGTGCTGAAGTCGAGCCTACATAGAATGGAGCTACATAATCTTTATCAGTGCCGTCCCAACGATAGATTAAGTTTTCACTGATGTATAGCAGAAATACAGAGCCATCATCCGTACTTACTAATACATCAGGCTCGGTGGTGGGCATCAGTAGTGCGTAGTTGCAGGTGGTACCGTCACCGTCTGTCAGTAATGCACATGCTGCATTGTTGGGGTAGGCATCCAGAACTAAGCCAGTAGTGCTGTCGGCTTCTGTGTAACCTTCGTTCCAGCTATCAGGGCTGCCATCAAAGTCAGAGTCTATAGATGCTGCAGCATCAAGCGGAAATGCATCGTCGCTGTTGAGCACTAAGTCATTGTCGCTATCATCAGTTGGAGTGTAGGTATTAACAACGTAGTCGTCTTCAGTCTTTGATAATACATAGTAGTTACCACCACTATGATAAATGTCAATTGGTGTTCCGCTAACAGTTGCTGTCTCTATTGGATTAAAGTTGGCGTCATAGCGTGTAATGAGTGTGTTTGAATCCAGTTCGTTTACCGTTACCAAGCCGTTGTCTGTTGACCAGTGTGCATTGATAAATCCGTGCTGCAGATGCCCCACCTTGGATAAGTCAATGGTCGAATGCATGTCGCCGCTTGCGAATGCTACTAAGGATTCATCGGGGGAGAGCACAATAGGTGGTTTGGGATCTGTGCCATGGCTTGTATAAAATGAACCGCGGTTAGTAACGCCACCGGTATCGTCAATGGTGTAGCTGTTAAATTCACCCCAGTAGTCTATAAATAACAGCTTGCTATGGGTATCACTCCATACACTTGCATGGGGCACATCATTGCTCTGAGAGGTTGAAGTATGTAGCGTACCATCGGCGGTCAATGTTGAATATATAGAGTAGTAGCTGTCTTCGGTAATAATTATATTCTCACCGCTTTCGGCTATTTTTCCCGCTTCGTGAGTTAATGTGTGAAAGTACACAGACTCAAGTGTCGCTTCATCAATGGTAGTAATCACTCCAGATGAAAAGCCCAGGTATAGTTTCTCATGCGAGCTTGAATAGCGTATGGCTAGAAGGTTTGTGCCCTCTACAGAGAACGACTCAGGTGCAATTGGGTCAAGCCATGTGCCGGTTGTCAGGTCCATGCGAAAAAGCACATTGGCGTCAGCTGACTTATTCAGCATATACGCAATGCCATTATCACTGATTTCAATCTGGCTGATGTTTTCAAGCAGGGTAACAATGCACTCTCCGCCAACCGCATCGGTTTCGGCGCTACACAGGCTGTTATACGGTGCTGCGTCTGCTGTATCTTCTACATCGTCGCCATCATCATCCGGGTCTGCGTTATCGCCGATGCCGTCTTCGTCAAAATCAACCGTTTCAGTGGCATCTAATGGGAAGGCATCGTAGTAGTCGTTGATGCCGTCACCGTCATCATCGCGGTCGTTATAGTTGTCAGTGCCGTCACCATCGGTATCGACACCGCGAGTTGAACTGAGCGGGTACGGATCATCAATGTCTAGTACACCGTCGTTGTCGTCGTCGGGGTCTGCGTTATTGCCGATGCCATCTTGATCGGTATCCTGTGATTCATCCGGGTCAGTTGGGAATGCATCCCAGTAGTCCTCGACGCCGTCGTTGTCGTTATCCCAATCTGCGTTGTCGCCAATGCCGTCACCGTCTATGTCAGATGATTCCTGCGGGTTGTTTGGAAAGGCGTCGTCCGTATCTAATACGGTATCGTTATCGTCGTCAGGGTCTGCGTTATCACCAGTGCCGTCTAGATCACTGTCAGAAGATTCAGCAGCATCTACCGGGAATAGATCGTATACGTCTATAACACCGTCGTTGTCGTTGTCGTCATCTATTACATCTGGAAAGCCATCGCCGTCAGTATCGATGCTGTTGTTTACATCTAGTGGATACGAATCGATAGCATCGGGGGTGCCATCGTTATCATCGTCGGTGTCTGCGTTGTTACCGATTCCGTCCATATCGGTGTCGCGGGCTTCGCTTGCATCTAATGGGAATAGATCGTAGCGATCAATGAATCCATCGTTGTCGTCATCGCGGTCAAAATTGTCGCCCAGGCCGTCGCGATCGTTGTCAGATGATTCAGAGGGTAGCAGTGGAAAGGCATCTTTACTGTCGTGTACACCGTCGTTGTCGTCATCGGTGTCTGCGTTGTTGCCTATACCATCGCCATCGGTATCGAATTGTTCGGCAGCATCAAGCGGGAATATATCTATGCTATCTGCAATGCCGTCGTTGTCGTCGTCAAAGTCAGTGTTGTTACCCATGCCATCGGAATCAGTGTCAAGAAACTCTGAATCAATTAAGCTGAATGCATCGTCAGTATCGTCGACGCCATCGTCGTCATCGTCGCTATCTGCATTGTTGCCCGTGCCATCGTTGTCTGTATCAAACTGCTCTGATGGGTTAAGCGGGAATTTATCGAAAATATCCAATGCACCGTCGTTGTCGTCATCGGTATCGAGGTTGTCACCAAAGCCGTCGCCGTCGGTGTCTGTGCTTTCGGTCGCGATAAACGGAAAAGCATCTTTAGTATTGGGTACGCCATCGTTGTCAATATCGGTATCGGCGTTGTTACCTATGTTGTCGCCGTCTAAATCGAAAGCTTCATCAGGATTTAACGGGAATACATCCATAGCGTCAGATACACCATCACCGTCGTCGTCCCAATCAAATGCGTCTGCGATTCCGTCGCTGTCAGTGTCGGTTAAGGGGCCGTTGTCAGGCGTTAAGTCGTTGGCAAAATAAGTGATATCTTCTATGGTAGATCGATCAAGTAGGTTGCTTTCAATGAGATTGTTGGTCAAGTGAGTGAGCGCCCTGCCATCTGGGATGAGCTCGGTTACTTTCACACCGTTACTGGTAAGAATAGTAAGCGCTTCATTGTCGAAGTCTTGATCGGCTTCGAAATCCAGTATGGTTCCATCGGGAATCGAATGGGCAGCGGTATCAATGGTAATACCATTTTCGGGATCGCTATCGTTATCAAGTGTTTGCAACAGACGTGCAACGTTTTTAACACCCGGGTGATCAATGCTGCCCTCTGGAAATAAATCCATTGGGGTGATCAATCCTTTGGCGGGAATGCTGGGGAGCGTTATGCCGCCAATTGAAAACTGAATGTCATTGCCTTCAATATACTTGAACTCACCAATAGCATTGGTAAAGCCGCCAATCAGCCCCGATTTATAAGCAATATTACCAACCGCCGCATCTATAAACCTACCGGTCTTTATTGTGCTTACGGGGGTTTCGGTATCCGTTGTAGTAGTCGGTGCGGTAGGTGTTGTAGTACTTGTTGGAGCAGTTGGTGTTGTAGTGCTTGTTGGAGCAATTGGTGTTGGGGCAGTGACAGGATTAGTCGCGACTGTTGTGGTTGCAGGTGTCGGCGTGGTGGGTGTCGCTACTGGGTTGTTTGAATCGGGCGATGCTACATCACCTGGCGTGCCATTGTTGTTAGTCGATGCAGTGATAGTGGTTGGTGCATCGAGGCTGTTACCTCCACAAGCACCCAATGCACCTGTCAGCGCCATCGCGAGCATGAGCTTCTTTAAATTATGCTCTGGTCGGTTAAAAGGACTTAGTGCTCGGGTAGTTATATGATTGTGCAAACTAATACTCCTGACTTCTTTAACAACATTCCATGACGCACAGCGTTAGATGCTGGCTCAATATCGCTTCTATCAAAAAGACTCCGCTTATAGGGTCAGCGCTCCATTTAACAGTTTTTAAAGACCACTATTGAGAGAGTGTGATGGACTACTTCTTTTATCAGCGGAAGTGCCAATGTGATCACACGGATGCCAGGGCTCGTCTAGCGGGGGGGTAAGGGGCAGGTAAAGGGAGGGTCTTTAATATTAACCGGCGCGCAAGGCGAGGATTTCTTTAATATTGATTTTATCCGGATAAAGGCAGAACTCTGGGTTTTGCTCTTCAATGGCAATTATAGACATACGATCAGCCAGTTCGTTGCCTTCTACGCCAACGTGTCCGTTAACGTGCAGCACTTTGATTTGATCTTTTATGGTTTGATACAAATAGTACTGTTCTTTTATAAGCTCGAGGTTTTTGATTTCACCGCTGGGTTTGGTCCAGCCTTTTTTCTCCCAGCCCAGAGCCCACTGGGTCACACACTGAATTGAATATTTAGAATCACACAGAATACAAACGCTGCGTTTTTGTTTTATCTCTTGTTTTGCAACCATCAATGCCTGATGTAAGGCGTTAAGCTCTGCAGTGTTATTGGTGCCTTGTGGATTATACAGGCCATACCAAAGCTCATCGATTTTGCCATCGCGATAAATCGCCATGCCAGAGCCAGCTTCACCAGGGTTGGGTTCACAGCCACCATCAGTAAATATGAGAGTGTCTTCAGTGAGTGTTGCAATATCTTCTGCTGACCAGGTTTTTGGGGTGATCCGGTTACTGGGCTTTTTAGTGCCTGACGCGCTGTTGCCGCTTGTAGTTTTGCCAATGGCGCTCGGGCCACTTTTAAAAGCCGCTTCTGCCTCTGCGCGCGTTGGGAATGATTTGTATTTTGCCCCGGCAACACCTTGCACTTTTTGTCTACAGGTTTCCCAGTCAGTGAATATGCCTGTCTCGTGGCCTTGCCATACAACATAGAATTTACTTTTTGCCACGGTGCTTGGTTGCTCTCTTAATCGGTTAGGTTGTATTGATGTCAGAGCTATAATAAGCGATGTGGAGTGGCTTGTCAGTGGCTTAAGAAATACCTTTAATCCATTGAGAAGCCATCACAAGGTATACCAGCAGTTCGATAAGTGAATTTATTGCACCTAGCACATCACCGGTGATTCCACCGAGCTTGCGTCTTACATACCACTGTGCGCACCATAAACCGACAAGCACTACAGGTACAACCACCACTGCTTTATAGCCGAAGCATAAGAGGCTGCAGAACAGGGCGAAGCAAGAGCTCCCTATCACTTCAGTAGTGGTGACCATTGCGGCAAAGGGTTTGCCTGTGCCTTGTTCTCGAACATACGTATTGTTTTTAATGAGTGGTGCAGATGTCCAGCGGCTTATCATGTGTGCGCCTGCAATTGTCCACATGGCGGTGTTTGCATCGAGCAACGCAATAGCGCCCACTTTAGCTAGTATGGACAGTAGCAGTGCCACACTGCCGTACGTACCAATTCGACTGTCACGCATAATAGTGAGTTTTTTTTCTATTTCAAACGCACCACCGATACCGTCTGCTGAATCGGCCAAACCGTCTTCATGGAATGCACCTGTTGCTATTACCGCAGCGCAAACAGCGAATACAGCGCCGATGGTTGCAGACCATCCGTTGGAACCGAGCCACCATGCAACGGCAGCGATGGTGCCAACCAGTAAGCCTACTACAGGAAAGTAGGCTGTGCTCTTGGCCAGTTCTTCCTCAGACCAGCTGAGTTTAATGGGTGCCGGTAAGCGAGTCATAAACGTTTGCGCGACAAAATAACGATTGCAGGCGTGTTTGAATAGTTCAATCATAGAGATGCTTACTTGCTATAGCTCACGATCAACACCGGCTGATTCGAAGGTCGCCATGTCATTCAGTATTGCTACCGCACTGCGTATAAGGGGTATAGCGAGTGTTGCACCGCTGCCTTCACCGAGGCGTAAGTCAAGGCTTAACAAAGGTCTGGCATTTAAATGTGATAGGGCGGCTGTGTGACCGGGCTCTGCAGAGCGATGACTGAACACTAAGTGTTCGCGAACAGAACTATCCATACCAACAGCGCAAAGTGCGGCGGCGGTAGCTATGTAGCCGTCTACGACAATGGCAATAGCGTGTTGACGGGCTTGAAGCATTGCGCCGGCCAGTGCGGCAATTTCAAAACCCCCCATGTTTTGCAACACCTGTTTGGGATCACGTGAGCCATGGCAAGACAGTATGCGTTCAACGATGGTGATTTTGTGGCTGATTCCATCGCGGTCTAGTCCGGTGCCCGGGCCAACACTTTTAGTGGCGCTTACTTTACTAAGCGCCGACACTATAGCGGCGGCTGAAGTGGTGTTGCCAATACCCATTTCTCCTAACGCCACTAACGTGGCCCCTGATGCAGCGGCTCTTTGCACGGCGGTGCGTCCAGCGTTTATAGCTTGTTCAAGTTGGGTGGTGTCCATCGCAGGGGTAGTGGTACTATTTTTAGTGCCATCGGCGATCTTTTCATTCACCACCCCCGTGATAGCGTCTCCGATGACACCGACGTTGACCACCTCAAGATCAATTTGATTGGCCTTGCATAATGCATTAGCAGCTGCACCACCGCTGGCAAAGTTCACTAACATTTGTTGAGTGACGGCTTGAGGGTAGGCGCTAATGCCTTCTTCCACTACACCGTGATCGGCGGCGAATAAAATGGTTCGTGCAATGCGGGTATCAGGGTGTAATGTTTTTTGGATCGCACTGATTTGCATGGCGACTTTTTCCAACGCACCCAGTGAGCCGGGTGGTTTGGTCTTTTGGTCGAGTGCGGCTGCCGCCTGATTTATTCGCGTGACGAATTCATCGCTAAACAAAGGGTCTTTGGGGCACATGTTCTATCAGCTCAATCTCGGTTAAAAAACTCCGCGCATGCTATCGCACCTGGCGGGTTGGCGTTTCATTATCTAAACCGAATGCATTGGCGACCACCGATTATCAAAAACCGCCCTTGTGAAGGCAACTCCAGACGAACCGTTAGCCAGAACCGAGTGAAGTAATGTGATGATTGTTGATAGCTGGCTACTTTTCGTTCATCATGCCGCATCGGTCCTTTTGGGGCGGCCTGAATATTGGCCGTTGGGGAACCGGGTGCCGCTTAAGCCTTTGGAGGTTCAAGTGAATTCCCGGACTGCCCTCGCAACTGTGAACGGAGAGCGCTATTTCGCGAGACTAAAAAAGTCTCAGCCACTGGCTTAGCTGCTGGGAAGGTAGAAATAGTTAGCGTTGACCCGTAAGTCAGGATATCCGCCGGTGAGTAAATTTCTGTCTGCCGAGCGAGGTGTTTGGCGAGGGTCTCCTATCCCTTATCTGCGCACCTACTCTAAAGACGTTGCCGAGTGGGCTTTGCGTTGAACAACCGTTATCACAGCTTTGACAGATCAAGGTGCGTGCGTCAAGTATGCAGCCTGCGGCGTGTGTTTTTCGCGCTGTCTCTTATTTTTATCTCCTGCGTTATAAGTACGTCAGCGTCGGCTGACATCGGTCCTATTCTTATTACCGGTGACGAATCAGAAGGTGCGTCTACCGGCACCACAGCAAGCCCGGTCCCTTTTGCCATTGGTGATACTGCAGAAGGTGAGTTCACAGGCTTTCGTGAGGTTATTCAAAAAGAGCAATTACAGCAAGCGGGTGGATCATTGGCTGAAGTGGTAGCCAATGGGAGTGGTGTGCAGTTTAAACAAAGCGGTGGCATTGGCAGTCATTCTACAGTCTCGTTGCGTGGTTCAAGTGCTGAGCAAGTGAATGTATATCTTGATGGCATTTTGCTTAATGAGGCTTCAGGTGGTGGTGTTAACCTGAGTGATATTGAATTGATGCAGGCGGAGCAGGTAGAGGTTTATAAAGGCACGGTACCGGTGCAGTTGGGTAACACTGCAATCGGTGGTGCTATTAATATTACCACTGCACGATCGATCGGCAAACCTGTCAGCAGTATGGTGATGGGGGTGGGTTCTTTTGGTTCATCTAGATTTTCTGCAGCGTTTCGTGGTCCCGCTACGTGGTTGAACGATCAGACGCTGGTAGGTTCTTTTTCATATCGACAAAGCGCTAACGATTTTCCATTCCTAAATGATAACGGCACTAATTTTAATACTGCCGATGATCTATCAGAGCGGCGTAACAATGCTCAAACACGAAGTGTGTCTGGCTTTTTAAAAACCGGCCACAAGCTTGGTGACTATTTGCAGCTCGAACACGCTTTGCAAGTTTATGATCGTGAGCAGGGTGTTGCTAATTGGAACAATACTGCACGCGGTGCCGGGCAGCTAAGTAGCGACAACGTTCAATGGCGCTCTACACTCAGGCATGATGCAGGTGTGGGTAGTTGGTCTTCATTGTGGGAGCTAACAGGCTCAATCAAGAATGAGTTGTTTGATGATCAGAAGCCTGTGGAGGAATCATCGCAACTAGTAAACTCTGGCACCACAGTACTGGGTGCACGTGGATACTGGGAGCTTATTCAAAAGGAAAGCAGTGTTTCTGCAAGTGTTCGGCTCCGCAGTGAAGCGCTTGACTCAATAAATGATCGTGTACAAGTTAATTCGGTGAGCGCCAAGCGACAGCGGGCCGATATTAGCGTGCAACGAAATCGCTACTTTAATAGTGCTGATAGCATGCTGTCATTAAGTCTGGCGGCATTTATAGTTGACGATCAATATAATATAGAAAACTTTGCGCAGGCGCGGGATGACTACCAAAGCAGCAAGCTGCTTCCACAACTGGGTTTCAGTCATACTCTTAGTGACAGGTGGTTGTTACTTGCCAACGTATCACAGCAAAGTAGGGTACCTTCCTTTTTCGAGCTCTTTGGAAGTCAGGGTATATTTGTAGGCAACTCTTCATTGCAAGATGAGTTATCTAATAACGTTGATATAGGGCTAAAATGGAATTCTGATCCATCGCAAGCGGTTGATCGAAAACTTAGCGCCTCGTATTTTTATAGCCAGCGTGAAGATCTAATCGTTCGAACCTTCAACGCACGTGGAATAGGGCGTTCCCAAAACCTGGCAAGTGCAGTTGTCAGTGGGCTGGAGTTTACGGCGGCCGCGGCCTGGCCCGCGGGTTTTAGTCTTGACGCTGCACTTACCTTGCAGGACGCAGAAAACCGATCACTTGTTAGCGGCTCAACAGGTAAGCAGTTGCCTGGTGAGGCTGAATTCGACGGTGCTCTTAGCGCGAAATGGAAAAGTGATCAATGGAAGATTCAGTACGAGTATAAGGTCAGTCTAAATCGACACTACGATACCGCTAATTTTTTAGATGCCGCAGATCAAAGGTTACACAATGTATCGGTTAGCAGGTATTGGAAAAACTGGCGGCTGGATGTTGAGCTGAACAATCTTACTGATCGAAATTATGAAGATTTCAACGGCTACCCGACACCTGGTCGAGTCGGGTTTGTTAGCGTTTTTTACCAACCCTAAATTTCACGATAACTATAAATTGTTAAAACCCCTACTACAAACTCAAGGAAACACATTGAAACTAAAGCGTAAATATTTAACTGTGCCGGTGCTAGCCATGGCCCTGGTTCTGACTGCATGTGGTAGTGATGATGATCCTATGGATACTGATCCAACGACAGAATCAAATGCTGATACAGATGGTGGAACCGATACGGACGGAGGAACCGATACAGACGGCGGTACCGATACGGACGGAGGAACCGATACAGACGGTGGAACCGATACAGACGGAGGAACCGATACAGACGGCGGAACCGATACAGACGGTGGAACCGATACAGACGGTGGAACCGATACAGACGGTGGAACTGATACAGACGGTGGAACTGATCCTGACGGTGGTACTGATACTGATGGTGGAACCGATACAGATGCCGACGGTGGGACGGAAGATACCGGTACTGGTCAGGTTATAGTTAGTGCAGTTGAGAGTGGTTTTGGCAGTGCTGTTGTGCACATTGTCGATGCGGCTGCACCGTTTGATGTTCAGGCGGATTTAAACTCCGGTGTTTCGGATATGATTGTTCGTGCTTACGAAGAAAATTATTATGTAATTCGTAGATTCCAAACTGACAGCATCACAGCGTATTCAGTCAATGATCCTTCCAACCCGCTTTATGAAGTATCTACAAACTCAGATGCGGAGCCTGAGGTGTCAAGCAACCCACATGACTTGATTTTCCTGAATGCTAACAAAGCCTACTTATTGCGCTATGGTAGCCCATTGGTTTGGGTGGTAAACCCTTCAGCTACCGACCCTTCACAGTTTAAAATTGGTGAGATTGACTTAAGCGCTTATGATGCAGACGGTGTACCAGAGGCAACTCGGGGCGCTATTGTGAATGGTAAGCTCTTTGTAGTGATGCAAAGGCTAGAGAATTTTTCACCAACACAGCGTGGTTATGTGGCAGTTATCGATACCGCGACTGACACCGAGATTAATACCAATACCGGTGATTTACCCGGAATTGAAATACCAGCATTCAATCCAACGGAATTGTCGGTAGATACTGCCACAGACACTATCTTTATATCGGCAGTAGGTGTCTATGCATCGTTTGATGGGTCCCAGCCTGCGCAGCTTACAGGTGGTGTTGTCACTGTAGATACTACTGATTACAGCACTGTCGCGTTGATCGATGATACCGAAGACACTGGCCGTATAGATAACGTTGAAGTCGTGAGTGCAAGCAAGGGCTACGTTGTTACTTCATCAGATGCAGGATCTTCGCTTGATCAATTTAACCCGAGCACTGGTCGTTTTGACGCGTTGGGTGTTGCCGGTTTATCGGGTGTTGATATTCGTGCGATTGCGACGGGTCCCGCCGGAAATCTTTGGGTTGGTATAGCTGATGCAGCTGCACCTAAGATTGTGGTACTGAATCCATCTGATAATTCGTTTGTGTCAGAAGGGATTTCCGTAACCTTTAATCCTTCAGGTTTTGCGATTACACAGTAGTTGTTAAGGCACTGGCTGCGACAATGAGTCGCAGCCAGATCTGGCACTGTAACGCGCACACTTTACATTGAAATTAGCGAATTTATTTAAACGCTGGAAACCTATTGCATGGCTTTTGTTATTGCCAATGGTGTATGGGCTGACGGGTCGAGTTGCACTAGCTGATAACGTTCAAGTAAAAGTAGCCTCAATTAATCTGTGTGCAGATCAGTTAGTATTATTGTTATCTGATGATGAACAGATTCGATCATTGTCTATGCTGTCTCATGAACAGGCAGGCTCATATTTCTTTGAGCGTGCTCGGGCTTATCCGGTCAATGAGGGGCATGCGGAACAAATACTTAACCTACAACCCGACATTGTCATAGTCGGGCAGTATTCAAATCATCACACAGTAGCGATGTTGCGTGAAGTTGGTTTGCAGATAAAAACGCTGCCGATCGCCAATAGTATTGAAACGGTGTTTGAAAATATACTAAGTGTGGCCGGGTGGGTAGGGCACGAAGATCGAGGTGTAGCTTTGGTTAAAAAGTTGCGCCACCGGTTGGCGAATCTCGAAGCGCCGCAAGAACCCAGGCCTTTAGCTGCGGGGTATGATCCAAATGGCTACACCAGTGGTGCGCTTTCGGTGAGAGGTCAGGTTATGGAGTACGCCGGGTTTACCAATGTGGCAGCGCTTGCGGGTATAGAGGCCTATGGAAAGTTGTCTCTGGAAGCGATCATTAACTTAAAGCCCGATGCACTGATAGAATCACCTTATAGCCCTGGTACCTACTCCCGCGCCCAGGCAATGAACCAGCACCCGGCATTGTTGGCTGCAGGGCTTAACCCACATGTCATACATGTGCCGAGCCGAATGACAGTATGCGGTGGCCCCTGGACAATTGACGTTATAGAGACATTGCAGGCTGAGCGTATAAAATTGATGGGTGGGTATTGATGATCAAGTGTTATAAGGCCAGAGTGGATAGGCAATTACTATGAGGCTGTCACAGGCGAAGCTATGTGCGTTACTCGCAGTAATAGCACTATTGCTATTTATAGCATCCGTGGTTATTGGTCGTGATTCACTGCCCTTGTTTGCGGCTCTGAAAGACGCCCTTAGCGGCGGCGACTCTGTCTATGCTGTGATCTTGACTCAAATTCGATTGCCACGTGCTTTAATTGCATTGGTTGCCGGCGCCACCTTAGGCTTGTGTGGGGCCGCTATGCAGGGCTTGCTTCGCAATCCTTTGGCAAGCCCGGGGCTTGTGGGAAGTGCTAGTGGTGCGGCCTTTTTTGCGGTACTGGTATTGTACTTTGGTACCGGTCTAGTGCCCGCTTATGTTTTACCGGTGGCCGGTATGTTTGGTGCGTTGCTCGCAACTGTGCTGGTGTACGTGTTAGCCGGGCGCGATGCATCAGTGACTACGTTAATACTGGCAGGTGTTGCCATAAATGCTTTAGCGACTGCTGGTATGTCATTGTTACTGAACTTAGCGCCTAGTCCGTTTGCAGTGCGGGAACTGGTGTTATGGACACTCGGAGATATCACTGATCGCAGCATGAATGATTTCTGGTTAATGCTGCCAACGACATTAATTGGTTGGGCTATGTTGATCGGTGTGGGTGGCAAACTGGATTCGCTAACGCTTGGTGAGCGCACCGCACAAAGCATGGGTGTTAACCCGGTTCATTTGCGCTGGCGTGTGTTCATTGCAGTATCTCTCGCAGTCGGTGCAGCGGTGGCTACTGTTGGTATGATCGGCTTTATTGGTTTGGTTGTGCCGCACTTATTGAGACCTTATGTTGCCCATGAGCCGGGGCGTTTGTTGGCGGCCTCGGCACTTGGTGGTGCTTGCGTGTTGCTAGCGGCCGATATAGGTGTGCGAATAATCCCGACTGACTCGCCTTTGAAGGTTGGTGTTTTAACCGCATTGGTAGGAGCGCCGTTCTTCTTGCACTTAATAGTACGTTCCAGGCGAGAATACTTGTGAGTATTTTGCTGCAATCAGATGGTGTATCGCTCAAGCGTTCGAATCGTTTATTAGTCAATAATGTTTCCGTAAATCTTGCAGCCGGTGAACTAGTGGGATTGGTCGGGCCTAATGGTGCGGGTAAATCAACACTTCTGAACTTGTTAGCGGGTTTAGTAAAGAGTGATTCGGGCACGGTGTTGCTGGATAATAAAAATATAAACAAAATATCGTTGCAGCAAAAGAGCCAGCGGCTTGCATGGGTGGCACAAAGTGGCCCGGTCAATTGGCCATTAACGGTCGAGCGAATTATTGCGTTGGGTCGTAGGCCTCATTTGAGTGCATGGCAAAAATTAAGTCGCGAAGATAAAGCCGCTATTGAATATGCTATTGCGGCGACAGACTGTGAAGCCCTGCGCCATCAAGACGCCACTACGCTTTCTGGTGGTGAGCGCACACGCATGTTGTTAGCCAGAGCGATCGCGGCGCAACCTAAAGTGTTGCTTGCTGATGAGCCCATAGCAGCTCTTGATCTTAAGCATCAACTACAAACCATGCAATTGTTGCGAAAGTTCGCAATGCAAGACAAAGCCTGTTTAGTGGTGTTGCATGATCTTTCACTGGCTTATCGTTATTGCGATCGATTGTATCTAATGAATGAGGGCTCCATAGTGGCGGAAGGTCAGCCTTGCGATGTGTTAAGCCATGAGCATCTGCAATCGGTTTATGGTGTAGAAGTGGTTAAGGGCGACGGTGAATTACCATATATTATCCCGGTTCGTGAGTTATAGTCGCCCGTGATACTTTTGTCGCTGAATAAGCCAAAGTGAAGAACCTAATACTCGGTGGTATTAAGTCAGGTAAGAGCCGATTAGCGGAAGCCCATGCGGTAAACTCAGGCAAGCGTTTGGTTTATATAGCGACTGCCAGCGCTGATGATAAAGAAATGCAGCAGCGTATAGAGCACCACAAAGCCTCTCGCGCGGCACATTGGCAAGTGATAGAAGAGCCGATTAACATTGCTGATGCAATTACTACTATGCAACCGTTAATACCTGCTTGTTAGTCGACTGCTTAACTCTATGGTTAACCAATGTTTTGCTCTCAGATAAAACCACACAAGTACAAGCCTACAGAAACCATTTGCTGGAAGCAGTAATTAATGCAGCAGGCACGGTAGTGCTGGTATCCAATGAGACCAGTATGGGCATTGTGCCATTGGGAGAGTTAAGCCGAAAATATTGTGATGAAGCCGGAATGCTGCACCAGCAACTGGCGGGCGTTTGTGACAATGTAATATTAACCGTGGCAGGGCTGCCGCATTATTTAAAAGGACTGCCTGGTGAGTGACGAAAACAACAACGCTAGCTCTGCTGAAGAACACAATGCCCGTATGCGAGAGGTGCAAAGAAAACAGAAAGAGCGCGTAGCCAAGGCCGATATAGAGCGCGGCATTTTAATAGTGAATACCGGTGATGGAAAAGGAAAGTCGTCGTCGGCGTTTGGTACTGCTATTCGTGCTGCCGGCCATGGTCAAAAAGTGGCCATCATGCAGTTCATTAAAGGTACATGGAAAACCGGTGAGGCAGAAGCTTTTAAGCGCTTTCCTGAAATAGATCATAAGGTCAGTGGTGATGGCTTTACCTGGAACACCCAGGACCTGGATGAAGATACAGCCAGTGCACAGCATGGCTGGGCGCAGGTGGTTGAAATGATAGAGGCTTGTCGAAGTGATCCACCTTGCTATGATCTGATTATATTAGATGAGTTAAATATAGCGCTGCGCTACGACTATCTCAGTATAAGCGATGTAGTAGAGGTATTAGCGGCCAAGCCGGAAAAATTAAATATTATTGTGACCGGCAGGGACGCCAGGCCAGAGCTAATAGATATTGCCGATACCGTCACCGACATGACAATGGTTAAGCACGCATTTGAAGCTGGGATTCGCGCTCAAAAAGGTGTTGAGTTCTAATTAGTGCCCATCCATAAACGAACGCTACTGCGGTCGCCCCATGTGCGCAATCTTTAAACGAACGCTACTGCGGTCGCCCCATGTGCGCAATCTTTTACCGACTACAGGTAGTTATTTAGAATGACTAAACGCCTACATGTAGTAGGCAAAATCTCACGCACCTGGAACAACCTCGCTACGCGCTGTTTATGGATGGGCACTAATTAGTGCCCATCCATAAACGACTGCTACTGCGGTCGCCTCAAGCACGCAATCTTTCGACTACCTCATGTGGTTATTTAGAACGACTAAACGCCCACATGTGGTAGCCGAAATCTCACGCACTTGAGTCAACCTTGCTACGCATTGTTTATGGATGGGCACTAATTAGCTGAAACGCGATAACAACTTTTGGTGTGCCGGTATTGTGTATTTTGGCTCAGGCGCTGCAATCTATCAGTCATGAACTAGGCATTGACTATGCTACTTAGTAGGGCTGAGGCGCTTATTTGCCACGTCAAAAGTGCTGATTGTCAAAAACAAGACGCCTGATAAGAAGGCTCATATTCGACTGCTCAGCCAAAGTTTAATCATAGTGCTAGTATCTTGATTCAAGGAAGAGAATCTTTTGTCACGAGACCAATAGAACCGCCGTATGATCCTCTTGACGTTTTTTGTAGAGTTAACAGGCTCCATTATGTTGCTGCTTTATGCAGTGCGGATGGTTCGAACCGGTATTGAGCGCGCGTTTGGCGCCACGCTCAGACGCCTTGTAATAAACACATCAAGCTCTATTAAAGCCGCTATCACCGGTTTTCTAATGGCTATTGTTCTGCAAAGCTCTGCGGCTGTGGTGTTGTTGGTGTCGGGTTTTGTAGGTACCGGTGCTCTGGGTTTTGCCGCAGGCTTACCTATTGTGCTGGGTGCTGATCTGGGTTCTGCACTATTGATTCAGGTATTGTCGTTTGATCTGGAATGGTTAATACCGGCGTTGTTGGCTGTAGGTGGTGGCTTATTTGTAAAATCTGATCGTCAGCCCTTGAAGCAAGCGGGCCGAATTATACTCGGCATTGCTTTTATATTGTTGTCGTTGCGATTTCTTCGCGAGACTATGGATCCCATCCGTGAGAGTAATTTCCTACCGGCGATCGCATCCTACCTTCAACAAGATTACATCACAGCCTTTATAGCCGGTGCTGTTATAACCTTCGTTATGCATTCATCTGTTGCGGCGGTACTTATGTGTGTGACATTTGTCGCCATTGGTGCACTACCGATTAACGCCGGGTTATCGCTGGTGTTGGGGGCTAACTTAGGTTCAGCGTTAATACCGGTTTGGCTTAGCCGAAACATGAGTACTGAATCACGTCGTGTGCCGTTAGCAAATTTAGTAGTGCGCGGTTTTGTGTCTGTATTAGCGCTTGTAGTGGTAGCGAAATTTTCCCTACCGTATTGGCTTCTATGGACCAGTGATGCGCAAACACTAATCAATGTGCATGTGTTATTGAACTGTGCACTAATGTTAGTGCTGCCGCTGTGTCAGTATCTAGAGGCACCTGTCGCAGCGCTACTACCAGAGCCTCAGATAGAAGCGTCTGAAAACCCGATGCTTAAACCAGCACTAGATGAATCCGTTCTGGGTAATTCGGTGCAAACCTTGGCCTGCTTACGGCGCGAGGTGCTGCGCATGGCGCAGTTAGTTGAAAACATGATCACACCAGTGATGGAGCTCTATGCGGATTTTAATTTGCCGCGTATGGGTGCTCTGCGCGCTCAAGATACTAACGTTAATGCATCACTTGAGCAAATAAAGCGTTATGTAGCGTCGATTCCAGAAGGCAGTATGACAGCTGCCGAACGCAAGCAGGCAAGAGACCTTACTGAATATGCGATAGCACTTGAAGCGGCCGGCGATATCGTTGGCAAACGCTTGTTAACCATTGCTCAGGATAAATCAGAAGAGGGCATACGTTTATCAAGAGACGGCGGTGATGAGCTGCTGGCCATGCATGAGCGAGTATTGTCTAACCTTAGTTTGGCCATGAATCTATTGGTCTCTAATGATCTTGAAATCGCGCGCCTGCTTCTAGAGGAAAAAGCAGAGCTGGATCATCTGGAGCGCAGCAGTCGCAAAAAACACTTAAAGCGATTGAGCAAGGGCTCTGCGGTAAGTTTTGACTCCAGTAATATTCATTTGGAAACGTTAAGAGCGCAGATTGAATTTAACAGTCAAGTGGCATCATTGGCTTATCCGATCTTGCACAGGGGCGGGCAGTTGCTTGAGACCAGGCTGATCGAAAATTTGGACAATGCCGCTGACAGCTAGCACCAGTAAATTTTAAACAGCGCAAGTAACCCAATAACCGGGTGTAGAGCGGCGATAACTAATTTTGATCAAATGAGGCGATTTAGCCGGGGAGAGTACTGCCTCTTTGTTATTTAAGTCATTGAAATTAATCGCTAAAAATGTATTCAAGCCTGTAGGTTTTGATTCCTATGTGGCTTACATTCCCTTATTATCCGACACTCCACGCTTTAAAATAAATATTTTTAGTCACAATGGTTGACATACTATGTAGTTGGGGTGAAACTAGCGCAGCGGGTTAATAATCCCATTCACTCGCAGAGTGTTTGAATTCGTTGCCTCTGTCGCAATAGAAAATTAATAAAAAACTTGGAGTAGTAGGAAAATGAAAAAGGCTTTTTTGACAAGCAGTTTGCTATTAGCCATGGGCTTATCGGTACCGGCACATGCAATAGATTTCGGTGAGCCGCTAGCGGCTGATCAAATGAAATGGGCTGCTGGATTCCAAAGCAGTTTTACTAGTTATGGTTTTAGCGCAAAGTATCGCTACACTGATGTTTTGACATTACAAGGTACTATAGCGCCATTGGGTTCGGCTACCAGCTACGGCGCTAGAGGACTTTATAATTTTCATCAAGATGGTCCACTAACAGGCTATGGCTTTGTAGGCCTTTCACTTTGGAAAATTGACCTTGGTTTCTTAGGTGATGATTCAGCGGTTGGCTTTGGTGGTGGTGCTGGTGTTGAGTATGAAGTCGCCCCACGGTTCTTGTTGTCTGCAGAATTGGGTTTTAACTCCTCTGGTGTTTTATCTTCAGCTATTGGTCTTGGTCTTGGTATTCATTACCAGTTCTAGCTATAAGTTTCAGCCCTGCATTGGCACCAATAGGTGTCACGGGGTTCATCAAATAGCCGCAGGGATGCGGCTTGATGTTACCTGTGGTAGCCGAAATCTCACGCACTTGAGACAACCTCGCTACGCATTGTTTATGGACGGACACTAATTGGTGCCCATCCATAAACGGACGCTACTGCGGTCGCCCCAGGTGCGCAATCTTTTACCGACTACATGTTGTTATTTAGAATGACTAAGCGCCTACATGTAGTAGGCAAAATCTCACGCACCTGGAACAACCTCGCAACGCGCTGTTTATGGATGGACACTAATTAGAGATTGATGCTTTTCAATCCAGGTGCGCGCGTAAGTTACTCATAGTTGAATTGGTGGTACATTAAGAGCTGGTCCGCAGCGCGATTTTCGCTGTCTGTGATAGTGTCTACTTCAATAAGAATCCTATACATGAAAGTGCTTCCGTATATTGTATGTGCAGTTACTGTGCTGACACTCGCAACACCCGCTATTTCACATGCAGCACTGCCAACGTGCCAGTCTGCCAGTTCTGATCCTGACGGTGATGGCTTTGGTTGGGAAAATAACACCTCGTGTCGTGTGGCGTCGGTAACGAGCACTAGTACAGATAAGCCCGAGTGCATAGATCCGGCATCTGATCCCGATGGCGATGGCTTTGGCTGGGAGAACAATGCAAGCTGCAGAGTAGGGGATACTTCAACTACAGGTGGTGCTGTTATATCCGCTTATCCAGTTTGTAGCAGTGCATCGTTAGACCCGGATAATGATGGATACGGTTGGGAAAATAATAATACCTGTGTGGTTAGTAGTAGTGGTGCGACCATTCCTGCTGCTACGCAAAATACTCTGCCTACTTGTACGAGTGCTGACTCAGATCCAGATGGTGATGGTTTTGGATGGGAGAACGACGCTTCCTGTGCGGTGGTACCTGGCGCTGTTGAATCAACCTATAGATCGATAGATACGGTATACCCCTATAGGCCTAATAGTGCTTATGCCAGTGTTTTAAAAAAGTGCGCACTCATTTCTGAATCTAGTGAGTCATGCAAGTTGCATGAGCTACCATTCATAGGCTTGGTAAATTCTGAACCAAGCGTTGCTAATATTATGGATCGTGTACTCGTGACCCATGATTGGATGGGGGAAAGATTCGAAAGACTGCTTAGTAGTTCACCTGTTACATTGCGGCGTATGTTTCAGTCCATTGCAGTGATTGTAATTGGGGCAGATGTTCGACCATCGTCATACAGCATATTGAATGCTGCAATGAAAGTTGATCCATACTATCTTTGGATGTCAGTGGCTGAAAAAGCGACCATTGATCCTGGGTCTGATTTCCGATCAAGCTTTGGTGCAAACTTACGGTTTCAATACTTCAGAGATTTCAAAAAGGCTAATGGCAGGCCGTTATTATTTCCGTCTTTAACTGATCAGAGTGAGCGTGCGTTTGCAGATCTTATTGAGCCTGCGGTGTCATTGCTTTTTCACGAGCTGGCGCACGCAGTTGATTTTGCTCCATCGTGGACACTCCCTGATATGAACTACGATGCTTCGATCAATAGTGCTATTTTAAATAACAGTTCAAACTGGTTATCACCAAAGCTCCAAGATACCTACCCGAATCAGAGTACTGCATTAACCAGCTTAGCCGGGGTAAGGTTTTTTGACGACTCACCAAGCGCTACCGACCTGGCTTTTACAGCGGTAGATGTAGGCGCTGAATTTGAAAATGATGGTGCAGCTACTTTCTATAGTTATTCAACCATTCGTGAAGACTTCGCTAACTTAGTGCAGGCCGCTATGATCAAGTTTCACTACGATATTTCTCTTGGTGTTTATTTTTATGATAAGCCAACAACTGCGGACCCTACATGTAAAATTGCCTGGGGCGTCATGAATCGTATCGCTCATCCAACTGTGTTGACCAGGGCTGAGTGGGCAGTTAACAGAGCGGTGGCGACAGGCCTTGTTATTGATTCATTCTTTGCAGGCGGTGCAGGGGTAGAGGTGTCTGACCGGGTAGGTGAAGATTTATGTAGCCAAAAAGCTAAGGCATCAGCGCCAGCTTTGTACTTAGAGCGTTGGTACTAAATGTACGCTTTTAAATCTTAAGTAGAGTTGGTAAAGCTATAAAAAAGGCCGCGTTTTGCGGCCTTTTTTACATATATAACGGTGAGCACTTGGTTATAGTTAGTGCCTACTCTTTCAGCAACTCAACTAGTTTGGTGTGTTCACCTGCGTATAAACGTCTAACGCCGCGCAAAGTCTGACCTTTAAGCTTGCCTGACGAATCGTACTTTAAATTTACGAACCCGCCATCAGGCTTAGCAAACTCAAGAGTCTTAACGATAGAGTCACTTACCAGTCTATCGGGTGTAAACGGCATGATGGTGCCTTCTCTGGCAATAATATATTCATCACCGTCGTCTGATAGTTGATCCTCAGGGATGTCAAGCTGCGCTGCTGCAGTTGCCTTATCGGTGACGGCGTCAACTTTAATAGAGCCGCCCAAGTACAACAAGCCGTCTGTAGCGGTGACTATAAACACGGTGCAATCCGGGCCAACACCCGCTTTCAAAAAATTATCGCTGACAGCGTAATCAAGCATGACTGTTGATTCTTTTGCCTTAGCGACTGTTTGCTTCCAGGTGCTTATTTTCCAAAGATAGGTAAAGTATTTCATTGTGAGCCCTTATTTTTTGACGCGTCGGATTGAATCTTCCAATGGAAAAGATGGCCACACGAGCCTTTACTCGGGAAGTGACTTAAATGTAAAGTAATTATAGTGTGATTGTTGTGCCTAAATGTATCTAATCGATGGTCAATCGTATTGACAAAAGGGTTTTTAGTCGCTTGTGGCACTGTTTAGACGTTTAAATGACCGCCCTTACCTGGATGTTAAGTCAAAAAATCATCGTTATAAAGTACAACTCGACACGCCCGCTGAGTTAGTTTCTGGTGCAGATGCAGAGCAACTGTCACTTACTTTTTCTTTTTTAAGGCTTCTGCCCAAATAGGGGAGGGTTCTTTGTCACGTTGGGTTTGTGCTACACCGTTTATAAACTGTCTGAGTACTTGATCGCCACATTGTCGATAATTGCGGCTACCTGGTTTGCGTAGTAGGGCGCTGATCTCACTGGCAGTAAGTTTTGCACCACCTGCGACTATAATTTGTTCTAGATCTTCGCTGCGTAATTCAAGTGCGATTTTCATCATTTTTAGTACGCTGTTATTTTCAATATACGAAGTGGAAGGTTCAGGTACAGGTTTGCCTGCCTGGACGCCGCGCTTCTCTACGATAAAGCCTGCTAAGAATGCAGATATTACTTCGTTGGGGCAGCCCTGGTAGTCGGCATGATCATCGTTTAGACGCCATGAGCTTACTTGCTCTTTGGTGGCTTTGAGGCCGCCTTGTTTTAAGATGCGGGTGGCGGTTGAGTCATCTATTTGCAGTGCGTATCGCAGGCGTTTGAATAGTTCGTTGTTGTCCACGGGGCTCCACTTATTGCTTTTTATTTTTATATTTTAGCTGGTCTTTGGGGTGGGGTTTCTTTTTTTTGATTTGTCGCTGTCGCTGTCGCTGTCGCTGTCGCTGTGGTGTGCCTGCAGGCGGCTTTTGTTTTTATTTGCCCTGCGGACGGCTAGGTGCGATGCATGCCCTGCCAGCGGCCTTACATTTAAAAAACAACAAAAAGCTCAGGCAAAGCATCACTTCGTGAGTTCGGCACTCTACGTTGGCTTTCTGCTTGAGGTCTATGATGTTTTGCATGCTCGCGTTATTTGTTGATTGGGGCGATTTTTTTTAAGCATCGACTAGTGAGAGGGGAGGCCGTTTTTACTGTTGGTTTTATATTTTCAACAGTATTGCAAGCGGTGTAAGAGGTACTTATTATGTATTGATCAAAGCACTTTTGATGAGCATTTATCTACATCATTTCACCACTCCTTAAGGATCGCAGTATTTGAATTACCGAGCTGAGATTGATGGTCTGCGGGCGCTGGCTGTTATTCCTGTTATTTTATTCCATGCGGGCTTTGAGCTGTTTAGTGGCGGCTTTGTGGGTGTGGATATATTTTTTGTTATTAGTGGTTATTTAATAACGACCATTCTTGTTACTGACATTGAAAAAAATCGCTTTAGTCTTGCCAATTTTTATGAGCGTAGGGCGCGAAGAATATTGCCTGCTTTGTTTGTTGTCATGTTTGCTTGCATTCCATTTGCATGGATGTGGATGCTGCCTACGCAGTTGAAAGATTTTGCGCAAAGTTTGGCGGCTGTGCCGTTGTTTGTATCGAATATTTTCTTTTGGAGTGAGAGTGGTTACTTTGAGTCAGAGGCGGAGGAAAAGCCGCTGTTGCATACTTGGAGTCTGGCCGTTGAGGAGCAATACTATTTATTGTTTCCGCTGTTACTGCTCTTTGGCTGGAGGTTTGGTAAGGATCGGGTTTTTTATACGATTATAGGTTTGGGTTTACTCAGTTTGTTGGTAAGCGAGTGGGGGTGGCGCAATGCGCCTGACGCAAATTTTTACTTGATTCCTGCACGCGCCTGGGAGTTGTTTGCGGGATCTATAGCGGCTTTTATCGTGTTAAAGCATGGTGTGCGGGCTAACAATATTCTTGCATCTATTGGCTTGCTTGCAATTTTACTGGCGATCTTTCTCTATGATGAATCCACACCTTTTCCCAGTTTGTATGCTTTGTTGCCGGTGCTTGGCGTGGTGTTACTTATTCTATTTGCTGAGCGAGAGACTATGGTAGCAAAGTGCTTGAGTGCCAAGCCGTTAGTAGGGTTGGGGCTTATTAGCTATTCGGCCTACCTGTGGCATCAGCCACTGTTCGCGTTTGCGCGCCTCAAAAGTATGCAGCACCCGAGCGCTATCATTTTTGCGGTGTTGATTGTGGTGACTTTTCTATTAGCTTTTTTAAGTTGGAAATATATAGAGCAACCCTTTAGAAACAAGAATAAATTCAACCGGCGTTTTATATTCAGAAGTGCTGCAGTGATTGGTGTCGCGTTTATTTGTATTAGTATTGCGGAGCGCACTGTAGAGGGGGCAGGCGCTTACCGTTTTAGTGCAGAGAACTGGAAAGTGATTTCCACAGCAATGCGAACGCCTTTTAAATCTAAATGCCATTTCCCCGAGAAAGAAAGTGCGCTTAGCCGTGAAGCGTGTCGTTTCTTTGAAGGTGATGCAAAGGTGGCGGTTTTTGGCGATAGCCATGCTTCAGAGTTAGCTTATGCGCTGGCCTCTGAGCTTAAACCTTATAATACAGCGCTGGTGCAACACTCTATTAGTAGGTGTTGGCATAATTACGCAGTAGAGGCCGAGTTAGATACGATATGCCAACGCTGGCACGCAAAGGTGTTAGGTGAACTGGTTTCAGACCAAAACATAACATCTGTTGTTTTGAGCTACAGAAATGAAGAGTATCTACATGATGAGATATACCGTAATAGCTTGCTTAAAATGATAAGTGATCTGATAGATGTTAATAAGCGAGTTGTATTAGTGCTTCAAGCTCCTTTGCCTGGTGCTCATATAGATAAATATTTCGCAGCAAATATCGGTAACTTGCAAGCTTCTGTAGCAGGATTATCCGAGGAAGAATGGCGACGCCATTACTTTGCTACTGAAGTTTTAAAAAATACTCTTCCTCACAATGTTCAAGTGGTTGACCCTGCAGAAGCATTTTGTCGTGAGGGACAATGCTATGTTTCTGAAGGCGGTGTTGCTCGTTATTTTGATGATAATCACATGTCAGTTGCAGGTGCGCGCATTGTTACTCAACAAGTTCTTTCGTTGTTAGGTTTTTAATCGTTGGCTTGTATGTTTCTTGACCGAGAAACTTATAGTTGTTAACGTGAAATTTAATTTTGCTGTCGGGAAGTAATTAGTGATAAATCGTATCGTGGCTATAACCGTACTGAGCTTGAGTTTTATGGCCTGTGGTGGATCTGATACTGAGAATGAAGCCGTCGCTGCAGTAACAGATGGCAATTACTCGGTTGTGGTTACTGCACAAACTGAGTTTGCAACGGATGGTGGTACTTGTGGTGGCGCAAGCGGTACTTTCACACTAACTGATGGTTTTATCAATGGCACGGCGTTATCCAATAATGGCTTTGTGTTTGTTATTAATGGTGACGTAGATGATGCGGGTACAGTAGATGGTGGTTTTGCAGTATCGGGTGATACAGTGGCAACTTACACCGGTACTTTCCTGGAGACTTCAGCGAGCGGTGGATGGAGTGAGGCCACGGGCTGCAGCGGTGTATGGGAAGCACAATTGACTATGTAGTGGTTCGGTACAGGCTTGTGCGTTTATAATGGCTCATCTAACATGAGAACAATGTCTAATTGGCAACCTGGTGCTCGCTGGTTGGACTTTACCGTTTGGTTGCCCAAATCTATGGTAGATTTGACATCTTAAAAGAAGCTTTCGGCTTGGAGAAAATATGAAAACAATGACTTGCAAACAAATGGGTGGCGCTTGCGATGAGACATTCAGCGCGAACACCTTTGAAGAGATGGCAGAGCTAAGCAAGCAGCACGGCATGGAAATGTTTCAGAAAGGCGATGAAGCTCATTTGAAAGTAATGGGTGAAATGAAAGCGATTATGGAAAAGCCGGGTGCCATAGAAGAGTACATGGCTGAGAAAAGAAAGCAGTTTGAAGAGCACCCGGAC
Organism: uncultured Granulosicoccaceae bacterium; assembly: GCA_937927895.1. GTDB lineage: Bacteria > Pseudomonadota > Gammaproteobacteria > Granulosicoccales > Granulosicoccaceae. Next base: position 55,673 of record CALGKA010000064.1, read on the forward strand.
GACTAGCAGTACTGTTGAGCTTTTGGTTTATTCTCAGCCTCTAGCCATACAAAAAACATCCGACAAGGCCGCGCAAAGCGGCCTTTTTATTGTGTAAGCCGGATTCAGAGCAGGGCTGCTATTGACCTTCGATCTAGTCAAAGTTCGGTGCATAAACTAGTACTCGTTCTCAAAAAAGCTGATTTTATGACCTCGTAGTTGTTTCAGTGTGATGCTCACCGAGATAGTTTCTTCCGAAAATATCGGATAATTCATCATATCCATAGGTTGCAAGCCCTGAACCTGTGCCTTTATGACCCTGTCAATCCAGCGGAATGTCCAACCATGTTATTCAGAAGTACTCTTATTTTTTGTATCGTTTTATTCACAGCGTCATGTGGCGACAGTGGCAGTGAAACAGCAGACACCAGCGGAATTCCGTTTTTCAGTTTGCCATTAAGCAGTGTAGAGCAGTCTGATGAATCATTGCCGGGCAATCGTATTCAATCAACAGTGGTTAATCAGTTGTCACAAGAACTTCTTATAAAATATCGTATCGCCATGACTGGTGTGCATCAGCAACTGACTCCAATCTATAACAACATAAAAGATAACGCACCCTCATCAAGTAATGACGCAGTGCAACGTTTTGACCAGGCAATGTACGACACACTGAGTGCAACCTGTGCGCCGCAGTTTGATGACGATGGCATGATCTGGCAGTACGGTGTGAATTCTATTTGTGGTGCAAAATACGCGTTTAGAGCCAGAGGAGAATTTATCTTGTTGGGGCTTGAAACATACTCCAACGAAGTTAAGCGTACGACATTCACTACTCCAGCGGGTGACGGAAGAAGCTACGCTGAATGGATAATTGATGTAGACAGCCAAGGACTGACAGTCGCTACCAATTGGACGGAAGAGGGCTCTAATGCGGTTCAATCGCGTGAATGCACGACGTATTCAATTTTAGACACAGACGAGAGAAGGTGTGTTGCACTTCTTGCAACCGCCATAGGTGTGGTGAGTATCTCTAGTAGTCAATAAGCAGTAATGTATTGTGCTGTTTGATAACCGGGATATGTTTACATATCCCGTTTTTTTTGTGTCCGACATTTTGGCATGAGGCGGTTGCCAAAGTGCTTTGATCGCTTCAACTGTTCGCGTAAGTCGAAACTGGTTGGTAAATCATCTGAAAAAATCCCTTGATGTGACAGAGTAGCAGAGAAAACGTTCGCTATTGGCACGAGTTATTCACGCTAAATTAAAGTGACAATAGCCTTGAGATTTATGTTCAAACGCCAAGCCTCCAGTGCCGGTTATATTTACATTTTATCGAATCCAGCAATGCCCGGATTAGTGAAAATTGGCATGACAAAAGACCAGCCAGGCAAAAGAGCCAGTGCGTTAAGCAATACCAGCGTGCCCTTGCCGTTTGTAGTTGAATACTCTTCATTTGTACCTGATCCTATAAAGTCAGAGCGCTACTTGCATGAGCTATTTGATAGCAACCGAGTGGCAGCTAACCGTGAGTTTTTTGAAGTTTCAACTAAAGAGGCGATAAGAAAAACAGAGGCTTCGATCCCTAATCTTAAGCGCGGGCAATACAAGCCGCCGCGTACTGGTTTAAAGCTTTTTTTCTTTAGTTTTACCTTTGCTTTGTTGGGGTTTGTTATTTATAAATCTGGATATCTCCCTCAGATGAATCGACTGGTTGATTCGGCTTTTACAAGCATAGGGCGATTGATTGAGTCTGATAAATAGGTGTTTTTTGTACCAAAATTCATCTGAAATCCCACTAAATTACTAGTGTGGAAAATGAGACCGCTATAACAGTTTAATTTTTCCTTAGTTGTTGAAATAATAACTCGTTGTATCTGAGTAGTTGTTGTAATGCAGTTTTCCTATCGCTTGTTGCCGGCAGTAATCACACTCTCTATTTCTGTTGTTTGTGCACCGTCAGCGGATGCATTAAGTCTGGCGCCACCGCTGGTACTGGCAGAGAAATATCACGATCAAATTGATTTAAGTCATTACTGGGTTAGTGAGAAGTATGACGGTGCCCGTGCCTGGTGGGATGGTGAAAAAATTCTCTCTAGAGGAGGTGGTGTATATCAAGCGCCAGCTTGGTTTACCGAGAATCTTCCAAATCAAGCGCTAGATGGTGAGCTATGGATAGGGCGTGGTCAATTTCAACAATTAATGCAAACTATTCGAGATCAACAACCAGATGACGTAGCGTGGCGTAGTGTCAGGTTTATGGTGTTTGATGCACCGAAGCATAAGGGTTATTTTAGTGAGCGCCAACTGCATTTAGCAAGCCTTGTCAGTGCCATACCTGATCCATGGGTAGAGCATGTCGTACAAACTCGTGTCGATTCCGAGGTCTCTTTAAAGGCGCTACTCGATAGTACGATCAAACAAGGTGGTGAGGGATTAATGCTACAGCGAGAAGGGTCAAACTATATAGGCGGCAGGCACTACGGTCTTGTAAAGCTCACACGACACGCAGATGCAGAAGCGACAGTATTGGCGCATGTACCTGGTAAAGGGAAGTATCAAGCTATGGTGGGTAGTTTATTGGTTGAAGATGAAAACGGGGTGCAATTTAAAATTGGTAGTGGATTAACTGACGCGCAAAGGATAGACCCGCCACCCATAGGAAGCCTTGTTACCTTTCGCTATCGTGGAAGAACTCAAAGTGGCAAACCGCGATTTGCAAGATTTTTACGAAAGAGGGTGGACTAGATTCTGAGCCTGTTGTTTTACGTGTCCAGATAACAAGTTCATAGAAAAATATTAGTGTTAGGAAGAGGTAAATCATGGGTGGTATGCCAGCGTATAGCATGAAGCAAGCTAGTGCACTTCAAGTGTCACTTTTTGCCATAAGTGATCCGTTTGATTCCTTGGGATACCATGGCTGTGCCGGTTTTCTATTTGCAGTCGCTTGTTCGCCTGAAATAATTCCATCTTATGATTGGTTGCCCGTTGTCCTCGGTAGGGACAACATGGATCAGCTTGGGCCTGAAAACATAAAGGCAATTCATGCAGGGCTCATGCTGTTATATAGTGAATTGAATCAGCAAGTGCATTGCGACGTTGACGTTATAGAATTACCACCTGGATGTTATTTCTTTGAAGATCCGCTGAGCAACTTAGAAGATCATGCGCCTATGAATCAATGGTCAAATGGTTTTGCCAAAGGGTATCAATGGTTAGAGCAACTAAAGAGCGAAAGTAAACTCTTGAATATTGCGGACCAACCAACGGAGGACCTCGTTAAGCAAGCTGAGGTGTTGCGGTTTTTCGCGAATGAGGATCGCGCCTGTACACTGAAAGAAGAATTAGATGTAGACGATTATATTCTTGAGGAAAAGGCTGCCAATATGCAGGCTGTTTTTCACAGTGCGATGGAGCGATTTGTGGCGGCCTCACTCGATACTCAGGTGGTAAGACGCGGGAATAAAAAAAAGCTAAATCGCTTAAGCTGTGGCAAAATTGGCCGAAATGATTCTTGCCTTTGCGGTAGCGGAAAAAATACAAAAAGTGTTGTACGCCGCACTAGGGGAGGTTTTAAACCGGGAATTTAAAAATAACCAGTACAATAATCAAAAGTGTCAGCAGTAATATCGTGAACGCGAGGGAGGCGTGAGTACTTGCGCCATCAGGCCCGCTTGCACGCCAGCGCCGATGAACAATTGTATGGATGGCACTGATTATTAAAACCAGTACAATTTTTAATTGCCACCAAGTGGCAGCATACCAACCGCCCATCACCACCAAAATAACACCGGCGAGCCATGCAACACCAATGCCCGCCTCTGTGATACGTGTGGCTGATCGCATCTGATCAGTATTCATTGTGGTTATTGAGGTAATCAAAGAGACAAGGAACAGGGAGCCTATCCATAATATAACGGCGAAAACATGGAGTGATTTCAATAGTAGGTAGACCATCCGGCATCCTTGGATACTTAACCCTGTGATGGAGCTACCTTATCATTATTTTTTACTCAGTGGCACGCGTGTTTCGCCCGATACTAGCCTGCATTATTCGCGAGGATTCGGCGTGCAGAGGAAATTAGGCGTTACAGGTCGGCCTCTGAGAAACATGGCTCACCAAGTGCCGAGGAGGATTGCTCGAGATGTAACGCCATATCTTCTTCTGGCGTCGCATAGACACACTGCTAAATTTGCAAATGATTCCACATTCGCGTTTGGTGCTACGTAGGTAGACATTTCTTCTATCTATTTGTCGCCCGTGAATATTGCAGGCTGGGTTATTGTAACTACTACCCAGTGATTGTGCCTACCGTGACTAAGTGGATCATGCTGCTTTGGCTTGTTCTTCTGTGTTTGCAAGAGCGGAACGTTTTTCAATGACAACATTCCAGTTTCTGTCGAACTTACCTACTGATTCGAATTCGCCTTCAACTTGCAGGCTCCAATCAACTGATGACCCTTCACACCATTCTTTAGTAGGCCAGCAATGTTCTGGAATTTCAAATACAAACGATGCCTGTGCACCGTTGGCATTATATTGCCAATGGATTGGCGCTTCTTCCTGCCATCTTATTTTGTCTTTTCGCTCTTTTCCATATTGACGTCTATGAGTGCAGGTAAGCAAAGCGCGAAATTCCGGAACTTTGTTTGCATTTACATCTGTGATTATATGAATAGTACCGCCTAGTTGCCCCCCGACACCGGGAGCTGCCGGGTCAAGCACTAGTGGGGTAGCACCAAATTTTCGATAAGCCCATTCGGTTTTAAAGCCATAACCCATCAAGGCTACACCCGCTAATGGAAATAGAAGAAGGCAAAATGCTGCATAACCTTTATTAAGGGTTATTGTCGTCGTTGCGAAGTAGGCGCATAGGCCGCCTATCATAAGCACCAGCAGCCCGCATCCAATAAGTAACCAGCCATTGGCTTTCTGGTTACTGCTTATACCGTTGTTGGTTGGTTCTTGCGTGTTATTCAAGCTCGTGGGCTCCTGCATCTGTAGTAACTGGTCGTCGGGTTTTTCCATCAATGTCTTGCACTGCATTATCAAGTGTAACCACCGTTAACCCGTCAACATCAGATTCTAGATGTAAGTCGCCTGCTGTTGGGTTTCTAAATATTGATGAATCGTTGAACAGTATGTTGTCTTCATCAATATAGCTGTTAGTGCTTCTGTCATTAGTAGGTGCGTCTGTAAGATTGTTACGGATAACAGCACCGTTGCTATCAAAGCGAAGCTCTATTGCCAGTGGGGTATTACCATTGCTTAGTACGGTGTTATGCAGTACTAGTGTGTTGGGTGAGTTCCATACAATTATTGGCGCGTCGGCGTTGTTTTTTCTCGTTTGGCTATAAAGGTTCTCCCGCATCATGATCATGTTGTTGCGAATGATGCCGCCTGAATGATCATGTTGTCCGTCTTCTCGTTCCCAAAGCCCAAATGCTATCGCGCGATCAACATTTATAAATACGTTGTTTTCAACAATGGTGTTGCTCGACATATCCCATACTAGTACGGCAGGATTCCACAAATGGTCAGCATTATCAGGGGTGTTTAGATTCTCGAAGCGGTTATTACTGATCACCCAGTTAGCGCCACCGTGTAGCGAGATGCCCTGTGTGTAGCCCATGCCGCCACCGTGGTCGGTTTTTGCTGTGCCATTGGTGTATTTTATAACCGAGTATTCGAGCCTACCATTATTTGATCCATTGCCATCAGAGCCACTGGCTTTGACAAATTGTTCCCCGGTATCAAGCATTGCCACGTTATAAATCTGTGGTGCGTCAGCCTGCGCTTGAATTGCGATGGCATGGTAGTAGACGTTCTCTATTGTAAGATTTTGTACCTTAAGGAAATTGGCCTCGGTGTAGATGCCGTGCGGTACTATGTCAGCACCGGCTGGGTTATCCATACCCATGCCAATTAGCCTTATATCGTTGCAGTTATCACTGTTGCCGCGAATGGTGACATTATCTGATGAAACTACCAGCACGTTGTCGAGGACATATTCACCTGCTTCTATCAATATAACGGTGTTGGGCGGTGCTTCGTATACCGCTGAGCTTAGATCGTCACCGGGTTTGATGCTAACAATGGATTTTCCCGGGTCTGATTCTGCAACAGGCGGAAGAGCAGGGGCGACTTGGCATTCGGTTGTATCAGCGGTCGGCGGTGCTTCTATAGAATTTGCTATTTGAGGTGCCACGGCGCTGTTGCCGTGTTCAGCGGCTGCAATATCGGAAGTGGTAGATTCGGCTGTTATATCGATGTTGATGTTGTCGATATTGTTGTCAGTGGTCGATGCCTGTGTCGAGTGCTCGATACTACTGGCTTCACCCGTGGTTGAGTTAGTTGTGCTATCGATCGCGGCAGCGGGTGTAGCGATAGATTCTATATCAGTGTTTCCGGCCGCGACAGCTTCGGAGTTAGGTGCTGCAACAGCACTTACAGCATCGGTGTCTTCAATACTCACTTCGCTTTTTTCGAAGTCGATCTCTGGATTTACACGATTGTCAGTGAGGCTGAGCGGTGCACTAGTTTCAGTTGTATCTCCAATGCCACCGGCACTGCCACCGCAGGCGCTCAGGCTTGAAGCCAATACTGCCAGGCCAATATAGTGAAGTGGTTTGATTGGATTTTTTTCCGAATAGGACTATTTAGTCTATCGGCATAAAATCCTGAAATATTTGATGGCAAGTGCCGCTAACTCTGAACGCGCAGTATTAATAAGCAAATTTTGTGATGCCGGTTACCTGGGTAGAAGCCGCTTTTTATGCTTAGGTAAACACCGGGTAGAAATTAAGCCGGGCTGCGCATATTACATTGGGAACCCGATCACACCTTGTATTCTAGAATGCGCTAGCTTATTCGAGCATCTCACCAAGCAGGGTGGCCATTTCGGTGCACATAATGATTGTTCGTTCATCTGGTAAGTAGAAGGCGTTCGGTTCGTCGCAGTCTTCAATATCTACTTTAATATCGTGTTCGAAAGCGTAATACTTATTCAATTCTTTTAATTCTTCATCAAATATTTCGAACATGGCTTGTTTGATGGGATCGTCTTTTGAGGATTTGCCAAGAAACACTACTGTTTCGCCACCACCTTCAACCGCAGCCTCGTCCATTACAGACCACCAGCTGCTATAGGCTAGATTAAATTCCTCTTCACATCCCTCTAAGCGATCATCCGGAATTTCATAGAGATCTGCCAGCTCTTTGCGCTCTTCAAAGTTTCCACCTATGAAAAGACACGCCATGGTATACAGACGTTGCAAATCAGGGCCGTGTACATCTGCATAGATAGCGTTATCGTCGTCTTCGTTCATCTCTGAAAAACTAATGAAAGCGTAGGCCGCATTGTTAATAATTTGGCGTGAGAGTTCTTCTTCGAAGAACTCATTAACCATTAAAACGCTCAGCACATCGGCGGCGTCTTCCTCCTGACCGAAAATAGGCATTTCATAGATGTCGATCAAGGCGTGGCCCATCTCGTGATAGAAAAACCACAATAGATTTGATGGTACGAATTCATCTACGTTTTGTGCTTGTGTAGATGGTGTTGCGAAGAGTAGAGAGAGAAAGATTACTAAGGGTCGAAGCATAGCGGTATAAGGGGTCATTTGTCGTGTGCAGCGTAAAAAATTAAAAGAATGTGGTTGCAATGCTTCAGAAGAATAAACGAGCCCTATGGGGATACGCAAGTGCTTAGCCGCTACGAGCAGTTTGGCTTATGGCCAACAGACCTGCTTTCAGATGAACCTATAATTAGACAGCTAATCGTGGGCTGTTTTTGAGAGGCCGGGTAGGTGTAAGCAAGTGTATAAAGGCAGGAATTTTACGTTCTCGGCTGTTGTATTTAGTGGTTGATGTCGATTTCAATGCTGTATCTGAAAAAGTATTGTCGAGTTTTGTTTTTTCCCACGTGCCTTTTGCTTTGAATTCATTGGAGTAAAGTAGCTCGATTGGAGATCCATTCTCAACCCAGTATTTAGCTATTAGAGCATTCCCATTTTGGAATTTGTAAGCGACTGTGGTGGTACCTTTAGTGGCGATATTGAGCGCAATAGTTTTTCGCCAGTCCTGTGCAACGGTATTTGACACACCGTTTGGATCAATTGTTTTTAAAATAGCACTGTCTGGAAAAATCGGGAATCCGTGTTCACTTTCTGCAATACAAGTGCCTTTGTTACCAGTATAGATAAATGTTTTAGCTGAAAAACTGTGTGAGTTTGTGACAACAGAAATAGTGCCGCGTTTTAAGTTGCTTAAGTATTCTTTGTACTTACCAGTGCTTTCTTTAGCGGCTGTGGTGTTTTTTATCATTGGCACACAATTGATCATGTGCTGAGTGATGTTGTCAGCTGTTATATTTACCAGCCTAAATTCATCTTCGATCACTATGTCTTGTAGAAAAACGGAATCTATCAGGGATGTTTTTATTGGTGTGCTCGCGCAAGAAACCAATGTACTGCTAACTATGCTTATTGCAAGCAGTTTAATAGTGAGTTGTTTAACAAAGGTGTTCAGAGTGGTCTCCCATTTTCTATGGACTGACTTGCTAGTATCACATGTTTGGTTGTTGCTGATTAACGCCTTACACGTTATCAGGGTAGAACCGTGAACAGTATAAACCACCACCCATCATTTGTTCTGCGTTCTGTTCATTAAAATAGAACTCAATATAGCCCCCGCGGCTCCATTGAATAGTAACGTTTTTGCCATTGTTGTTGGTCTGGTACCAATAAGTACCGAAAATATTAGTCCCCAGGATCGGCCCGGAAGACACTGTTCTATCCGTATTAAACCTTGTTTCAATCACAGGTAGAGTCCAATCAACGATTAAGGCCTCTTCCCAGTTGACAGGGTTGTTGTTGGCGGATATTTGGCTGTCTAGAATTGAACCACAATACCAAGAACCCGTTACACCCGCTTCACCCAATAGTTCCTCGTACCAGGGTAGTGGTGGTGCAGGCGCTGCTACAGGGGATTGAGTAGCCACAGGTGTAAGCGGTGAAGTTGTTTCGGTAGTTACCACGATAACGCTAGTAGTATCGGTATCGGTATCGGTATCGGTATCGGTATCGGTATCGGTATCGGTATCTGTTGAAGTTGCAGTGTCTGAATCCGTGTCTGTGGTGGTCGCCGTGTCAGTGCCCGTACTTATGTTGGTATCAGTAGCCGAAGTTCCGGGATTTGATGTACTAGAGCCCTCTGTATCGACAGTGGGTGAGTCTGTAGATTCGATTGATGAATCTTGTGAGTCCCGCTCGACAGGGTCGGTAGTCTCGCCGAGACCACAGGCGGCCAGTGAACAGGAAAGGGCAACGATAGATGCTTTAAGCACGGTGTTAACTCCAATGGGTAAATCAGTCAGCGATTTTAACATCGGAGGTATAGGAGCTTTGTTACGAACGAAGTATATTTTTTAGGGAGTTATAGGGGGGGGATTTGAAAGTTTACATATTCCCTGTGGAAATGGTGTTAGGGCGTGGTTGATGGTTGGTGTTCTTTTTGAAGTGCGATAACAATCAAGTTCACAACCTTGCTATGGATTGAGGTGCTGCTACCAATCCTTTGAATCTACTTTCAAGGTTAGGATTCTCTATTTACATAGTTGTCCCTTTAGGGTCGATTTTTTAGTTTCGATTTAGTGTCTGTCATGAAAAACTCAGATCAGTTTGTCAAGCGACATAAGAGGTCGAAAGCAAAGCCTCCCCGTGTAACGTGGTGATTAAAACGATAAGTCGTTTCAGTAAAATGCAGCTGATAGATTGAGCATTGGATAGGCTATTTAATAGTTAAATCTGGGCTTGACGATATAGAATTTGTTTTAAGTTAGATAAAAATTAAGCTTCACGGTTTCAAAGTCCCTCGCTTACGCTGGCGGGCTTCCAAAAAGATGACGAGCTACATATGACGAGCATAGGAAAGCACTAAATTAAGTAATTAAGTAATTAAGTAATTAAGTAATTAAGTAATTAAGTAATTAAGTAATTAATTAAGTAGTCGGACAAAGCATCAAGAAATAACAAAACAAACGAGCGCTCAAAATATCAGCGTCCACAAACCTAACTGAGCTTCGCGAACCGCAAATCGGCAAAACAATCTCGATCTAAAGATAATTTACGTAGAGTGCTGACACTCGCGAAGTGATGCTTTGAGCGCGGTGCACATGGATGTGCCCATAGTTGACAATAATGGGCGCGACCCTTTGGCGCAGGATTTCAAAAAATGGCGCAGCTACCTTCCCATTTAAAAAGGGGCAAACAAAATGTCAAGAAGACCTTTGCTTCGAGGCCAGGCAAGCACTCGTCTGGCACACGCGCCGGACAGTGCTCTGTTTTAAACTCAACGAGTGCAAACTACAGAATTAGAGCGCTCTTGTCGGCATAAATCGAGCGAATATTTTCAGGGTTAGGTTCTTGCCCAGCCTCTTCTTTTGGGGGCTTTCTAAATGAAGGCCGCCCGGCAGGCAAGCCACTTACGTAAGCCGCCGCAAGGCAAAGAAAACCAGCTAGCGTCCTGTTATCTGCAAATACATCTGCATATACCGCCGCCCCAATTCCCGCAGTCCAGCAGCTGAATAATGAGCCCCGCTAGGATCCGTTAACCGATAAGGCAAATCCGAAGACCGCACACATCCACTATTAGGATCGCCATTATCATTGAGCGCCAACAAGTGTCGGCTGACAGGCTCCGCAACCCGCAGCTCACCACAAATAAACGGCATGTTACCTTCAGACCAGGTTTCTGATCGAAAGTTAGCAATCACGTTGCGCAGTTTTATAGCGTAGTAATTTTTGTACTCATAGGAATCTTTGTCGGTAAACCCTGTGGCGTCTGGATCAGAAGTGCCTTCGTATAAAGAGTCACTTTCACCTTGATGCCACAGTAGTGCATCAACGGTATCGCGGTTTGGAAGCTGTGCTAACGCATCGTTAACTTTCGCACGTATTTTTAAATAGAAGGGAGATTCATAATCCCAGTGTGCAATACCTTTACCGGGGGCTGCCACAATAATAAAGGCAGTCACGGCATCTGGCCGTTGTTGTGCCAGTGATTTGCCAAAATGAAAAGCGAAATTGTTGTTAGGTGATCTTTCCGGGATGGTAAGAGAAAAGTTACCGGGGTGGGCGTTGTCATCCCACACCTGATGCAGATCGGCTACTCTCCAGCCTTCGTCTGTGTAGGCGAATACGCGTTCGTTAGGCTGATCTAGTTCTGCATCAAAGGTGGTGTCTGGTGCCGTGACATTTGATTGACCTGTCACGACGATTATGTGATTGATATCTTCCAGGGTGAAATTCCCATTGGCGTTTATATCACCAGCGACTGCGCAGCTAGTGCCGTTTTCAAATCCGAAGCCATCGCCATCGTCGTCACTTAAAGCGGTCAGGCACCAGGGCAGGTTGCTGCCTACAACTTGGTTACCGGTTGTTGATTCTGCGTTGGTGTTTCCAGCAATCGTGTTTTCGGTGGTCGTATTTCCAGCGCTTGTATTGCCTGCACTTGTATTGTTGGCAGTTGTATTTCCAGCTACCAGGCAGCTAGCGCCGTTTTCAAAGCTGTAGCCATCACCATCATCGTCGAGCGCATTACTTGAGCACGATGGCAATGGAGTAATTGAGCCTTGCGTATCTACCTGGGTATCCACTTGTGTGTTGAATTCAACACAGGTGCTGCCAGTGTCGCAGTCATCGCCGTCGTTGCCTGGGCTGGTACACGCCACAAGGCTCACAAGGCATAACGCTGCGAGCGGGAGACTAAAAAGTGTAGTTTTTAATGCGGACTTGGCCAACTAACAATACCTCTTTACTTTCTATTTGTTTTTCAACAGCTTAGCGACTTTTGCTTTGACTATCAGCGAGCGCCGGAAGTGTAGCATTTATCGAGACACTGCGACTAGTATAGGGACAAAGGTTCACTGATCAGGCTATTTTGCATAGTCTGGCAATCCTAACCCTGTCCCTGATTATCCTACCAGTTCAGCGATATAAAACGTTGATTACCACCGGATTTTACCAACAACAATAGCCGCTTTTCTTTTCTTTTCGCTGATACTTCCTGCTTAAACTGGCGTGCTGTTGAGATGGCTGTCTGGCCGACTTGCAGAATGACATTGCCCACCTCGATGCCAGCGCGATCAGCGGCAGAGCCACTTTTAACGTCTGTGACTACAACCCCTTCGTTGGCAGATGTATCGAATTGTTTAGCTATTTCAGCGGTTAGGGTTTGCACGCTGAGGCCGATATCGCCGCTGCTTTGTGAAGAGGCGTTGGCGACAGTTGAAGATCCCGACAGGTTCCCTAAGGTCACAGAAAGGTCTTTTTGTTTGCCGTTTCTGATCACTGTTATTTTAGAATTGCTTCCAGGTGGTGTTAACGCCACGCGGTTGCGAAAACTGCCAACGGTTGAAACCTGCTGGCCATCAAACTCTACAATGATATCACCAGACTTCAACCCTGCACGCTCGGCAGGTGTGTCATTAGTGACTTGTGATATTAATATGCCGTTGTTATCTTCTAATCCAAATGAGCTGGCGAGTTCGTTTGTTAGTGGTTGAATTAAAACGCCAAGATACCCCCGAGTGACTTCACCGTGATTAATGAGCTGTGTGGCAATAGATTCAGCCAGGTTAATAGGTATGGCGAAACCAACACCCATGTAGCCACCGCTTCGGGTGAAGATTGCGGTGTTTATTCCAACAACTTCGCCGTTCAGATTAACTAATGGACCACCAGAGTTGCCGGGGTTAATGGCGGCATCAGTCTGAATGAAATCTTCATAGTCATTAATGCCCAGGCTGCTACGCCCTTTAGCACTGACTACTCCAACTGTCAGCGTATGGTTTAACCCAAAGGGGTTGCCAACCGCCATTACCCATTCACCGACCTCAAGGTTACTGGAATTTCCTGTTTCTAAAGCAGGAATATTGCGGCTTTCTATGTCTATAACAGCAACATCTGATTGCGGGTCAGCGCCTGTGACAGTTGCCCGGTATTCGTCACCGTTTTCAAATTGTACGGTGATCTTTGATGCATCTTCTATCACATGGTTGTTGGTAAGAATGTATTGCTTGCCAGATGATTGTGTTCTTTCTACCTGGAATACAAAGCCTGAACCCTGACCTGCAACGGGGGGTTGCCGACGTTGCTGCCCGGGCGCTTGTGGTAACTGGCCACCAAAAAAGTGTTTTAGAAAGTCCTCACCGAAAGGGAGCTGGCCGCCAAACGGATTCGGTCCTTGCTGAAAAGGGCTTTGGCGCCATTGTAAGGTAGGGGGTTCAGAAGATTTTTCGACGCTGATGAATACTACTGATGGCGAAACTTTTTTTGCGACAGATGCGAATGCTTTACTGGTTTGTTTTAAACTTTCAAGCCCGTTTTCTTTGGCTTGAAGTTGTAACGAAAACATCAAAAAAATAAATGTTATTAGGTATTTTGCTTTGTGCATTGGGTCATAACTCCCTAATCAAAAGTAATAGCTAAAAAATTAATTGATGTGAAAGTAGCGTGCATGATTATGCTGCCACTGGTTGTTCACGTTCATATTGATACATAGTGCAAATGGAAGTCTGGATACAAAATAGTTCTTTGCGTTTCGCAGACGAAAACGAGTGTGTGAACAAAAAAATAAACTTCAAGGGTTGGGCGGATAAAAAGTTGAAACAGAGACTAACAATACTTGCCAGCGCCTCGAGATTTACGCCTCAAAGGCACAATCTTTCAAATTGGTAAGGTTTTGTTTGATGCTCTTGAAAAACAATTTCTCATCCCCTAAAAATTCTGTCTTAGATTGTTCGATCCTGTGCATGCCAGGTGGAGACCACGCTGTGGGTAAGCCCAGCTAAAGGACGGTCCATCTGTTGTGACGGATGTTGCCTAAAACAGGACTTTCAATCGATAACGTGTGCAAGCAGTGGTGCCTTTTGGGTCGTGTTACTGCTTGCTTTTTATAATCAACGCTTATTGAGGAAAAGCAATGTTGGAAGTAAGATCCATCAGTCGCCGTTATGGCGACTTGAAGGCCGTTGACGATGTTTCATTCAGTATTCAAACCGGCGAGATTGTTGGCTTACTAGGCCATAACGGCGCTGGCAAAACCACCATAATGAAAATGCTAAGTGGCTACCTGGAGCCCGATAGCGGAAGTATATTGTTTCAAGGCCAGCAAGTGGCACCAGGGGCAAAATCACTGCAACGTTCTCTTGGCTACCTCCCTGAAAACCTGCCTGTTTATCCAGAGCTATCAGTCGCAAGCTATCTGCAATACGCCGCTGAATTAAAAGGCATTAAAGGTAAGTACCAGCGCCAGGCGTTGCGTGATGTCACTGATGCTACCGATCTTAGGGATCGATTTCTCTCGCCAATATCAACGCTTTCACGGGGTATGAAGCAACGCGTAGGTGTGGCTCAAGCGCTACTGGGTAATCCATCACTTTTAATTTTAGATGAGCCAACCAATGGGCTTGATCCCTCGCAGACAGAACAAATGCGACAGTTGATTAAATCAATAGGTCAATCCGCTACGGTACTTATTTCAACGCACATTATGCAGGAAGTTGAAGCAATGTGCGATCGGGCTTTAATAGTTCGGCAGGGGCAGTTAGCAGTAGATACAACACTGAGTGAGCTTGACAACACGCAGAGAATTGCATTACAGACCACTGTAACGCAACAAGTGTTGTCAGATGCAATAAGTACCGAATCATGGTGCGAATCAATCGTTCAAAATTCGACTGGCGATACAGTAAATTCGTTTGTGATAAACGTACAAGGTGAAATACCAGCGAGTAGTGTTGTTGAACAATGCGCTATAGCTTTGGTAAACAGATCAATTCCTATTTTGTCTATTCATGCTGATCGACAAGAGCTTCAGAGCTTATTCATGGATGTTACCAGTGCCACGGATTTGGCCGCCACCGAGGAGCAAACCCATGCACTCTGAGATCAGTAACACCGCGCTAAAACAAGATGCCCTAAGCGTGGTGTGGCGGGTTGCCACAAAAGAGATGAGGTTGTTTTTCTCTTCAGCTGTAGCGTGGTTATTCTTCTTTTGTTTTGCTGCAATAACCTTATTTATCTTTTTTTGGGGTGAGGCATTTTTCGCACGTAACATTGCTGATGTCCGGCCCATGTTTGAATGGATGCCGGTGTTACTTATTTTGCTCTGTAGCACGCTTACCATGCGTATGTGGAGTGAAGAAAGACGCACCGGTACGCTTGAACATGTATTAACCCAGCCTGCGAGCATATGGGCTTTTGCGATAGGCAAATACCTAGCTTGTCTGGGTTTACTACTATTGGCATTGGCTGTTGTGGTGCCATTGCCGATCACCATCTCAATGTTCACTGATATTGATTGGGGGCCAGTCGTTTCAGGCTTTATAGCCACAGCATTACTAGGGTCAGCTTATATTGCCATTGGTTTGTTTGTATCATCTCGCACGCAAAATCAAATTGTGAGTTTAATAGGCAGTGTTGCACTGTGTAGTCTATTCTATTTTATTGGTCATGGTGTTATCACCGATACTATTGGTCAAATAGCAGGTGAGTGGCTGCAGTCTATTGGGACAGGTTCACGATTCAATGCCATTACCCGAGGGGTAGTGGATATTGCAGATTTGATTTACTACTTGAGCTTAACGGTGGTGTTCCTTGCGTTAACAGTATATTCACTGGAGCGTGAGCGTTGGGCGCAAGCCGGTGATAAAGAGTCCCATCTTAAATGGAAATTAGGAACCGCGCTGTTAGTGCTAAATGCTATAGCGGTAAATCTATGGGTCGGGCAAATGTCTGGTGGTCGAATTGATACCACCCGCGGGCAGCAATTTACCTTGTCTGATGCTACCAGAAACTATTTGGCCCAGTTGCAGGAACCCTTAACTCTACGCGGTTATTTTAGTGCTAAAACGCACCCGTTGTTAAGTCCCTTGGTGCCTCAAATGCGTGACTTGTTACGCGAATACGAAGAAGCCGGTGAGGGCCGTGTCAGGGTAGAGATCATTGATCCACTTGAAAATCCAGAAGCAGAAGTGGAAGCCAATCAACAGTTTGGTATTGAGCCTGTGCCGTTTCAAGTGGCTGATCGGTATCGGTCATCTATTGTTAGTAGTTACTTTGATGTGTTGGTGCAATACGGTAATGAGTATGATGTGTTGGGTTTTAGAGAATTGATTGATGTAAAAAATCAATCGGTCACAGAAATTGATGTGCAGTTGAGAAACCCGGAATATGATCTCACCCGTTCCATTAGAAAGGTGTTAACGGACTTTCAATCAGCAGGCAATGTATTTAACAGTATAAACAAGCCAGTAAGAATGACGGTATATGCTTCACCAGATGAAAATCTGCCGACTGATTTAGCGACCTTTAAAACTGAAATCCAAAGTATTGCTAACCAGCTCGCTGAGCAATCTGATAATAAGCTTAGTGTGGAAATCATCGATCCTAATGCCAAAGGCGGTCAAGTCGCTAATGATTTATTACGCACCATTGGTTTGCGGCCCATGAGTGCAGGTTTGTTCAGTTCGGCGCAATTTTGGTTTCATGTGTTATTAGAATCAGAAGGGCAACTGGTGCAAATACCTTTGGCTGATCTCAATACATCTACTTTCGAAGCTAATTTAGATAAAGGGTTAAAACGCTATGCGAAAGGGTTTACCCGAACCATTGGGCTTGTTGCACCAGCGTTGGCTCAAGGTGCACCAGGTAGTAGATTCCGGTCAATGGAAGACTACCTGCGTACTGAATACGATGTAGCCCGTGAAGACATTAGCGATGGATCGGTGGCGAGTGATATAGAAATCTTGATTCTTGCAGCGCCAAATTCCTTAGATGAAAAATCAGTCTTTGCGATTGATCAATTTCTGATGCAAGGGGGCACGGTGATCGCCAGTACATCTAACTGGCAAGCTCAGTTGTCACGAAGTCGCCTGGATCTAACACCAGTTGATTCTGGTCTTACAGATTGGCTTGAGCACCACGGTGTCATGATCGGTGAGGCGCTAGTGATGGATCCTCAGAATGCAGCTTTTCCAGCGCCAGTGACTCGCAACGTGGGTGGCATGCAATTGCAGGAAATGCGTATGCTTGATTACCCGTGGTTCGTTGATATAAGGCGTAACGGTATGAATGATCAGAGCCCGATGGTAAATGGTGTAGAGCAAGTTAATATGACTTGGTCTTCGCCAGTTACCGTCACAGATCAAGGGGAAAATTCAAAGCGCCAGTCATCGGTGTTGTTATCGAGCTCGGCCAATGCATGGTTGTCTACTTCAACTGATGTGATGCCAAGGGCTGATGCTTCGGGAAGAGGGTTGAGCCCATGGGTCACTGAAGGGGAGGCATCTGCGCACTCTTTGGCGGTGATCACGTCAGGGCAGTTTGAATCTTTCTTTGCAGGCAAGCCATCACCGCTTGCCAGGTACGTAAAAAATAATGATCAAAACGGGCTGGAAAAAATTGTTACAGAGGCCAGGCAAAATAGTGCGGGTAGTCCCCCTGCAGATGATGAAAACAAAGAAGAGCCACAGCCGACTTTGTCAGAATCTATTGATGTTGTGCTGGAGCGTTCGCCAGAGTCAGCGCGGCTTATAGTATTTGGATCAAATGATTTTCTACGTGATCAGATCACTCAGATGGCGGGAGCTGCGAACGGCACAGCTTATCTGGCGCCATTTCAGTTGATGGCCAACATGGTTGATGTGGCCTTAGATGATACTGGCTTGCGCAGTATCCGTAGTCGTGGTCAATTCAACCGTACGTTGCCGCCGATGGAAGATGGCAAACGAAAGTATTGGGAGATTCTTAACTATGTATTAGCAGCACTTTCCATCGGTCTTTTATATTTAGCGGTAAGAATGTGGCGACGCATGGTAGAAAAACGTCAACTCGGGTGGATAACATAATGAATAAATCACTTGATATTACAAAGCTTGAAGAAGGGCTGTTAACAGACCTGTCGGAAAATGAATCGACAAGCTGGGCTCGCAGTGCGCTTAATGTATTGCGTAATAGTCGTGTTATGCAAGTGTTGTGTGCGCTGTTTATACTTCAAATAGTAGTAGCAGGAGTTATGGCTTTTCAGTCTAATCGGAGCGCTGAGTTTTCTGCTGGGGAATCGGTATTTGCACTTAACGCAGATACCCTGGTGAAAATAGAAATCAGTGATGGCAATAACAATATCGTACTCAATAAGCAGGGTGAAAAATGGCTTATTGCGGGTGATGTTGAGCTTCCTTTACAAGATAGTCGTATACAAACTTTGATTGATTCGCTAAGCACAATGAAAACCGGCTTACCTGTGGCAAATTCTATAGCTGCTCGTGAACAGCTGGAAGTTGCTGACAATCAATTTCAAAGAAGAGTGACCATCAGCTCTATTGATTCAGATCCAACAACATTGCTTGTAGGAACATCACCGGGGCTGCGTAAATCCCATGTGCGGCGTGAAGGCAGTGACGATATCTACTCAGCCGGTTTGTCTGTTAGTGATATGCCATCATCAGTCAATCAATGGTTAGATAAAGGCTTGCTAGCAGTTGCGGGTATCCAATCATTAAGTACCGGCGACACGAGCTTCGCACTTACTGGTGAAGCCGAAAGCAAAGTCTGGACACTTGAAAAACCCGCGGATGACGAACGACAAGTTGAATTCGAGAAGATTGAATCGGCAGTGCAGGCACTGCAAAGCTTGCAGGTTACAGGTGTTGCATCAGAGCCATTAAGTAATGAGGCTCAGACCACCAGGTTTACATTAGTCGTTGATGCTGGTGAGCGAGTATTTACGCTTAGCCAGGACAATCAGATCTATGCTATTCAGCGCGATGATAATCCTGGTGTATTTACCATCACTGAATCTGTGTTTGAAAAGATGCTGCCCTTAGGTGATCCTGACTCGCTCTTGACCGATCGTGAAGAAGCCGCAGAACCTGAGGCAAAAGAAAGTGCGACTGTTGAAACAGAGGTCATACCTGAAACGGACACGATTCAGTTGGGGCCGGTGCAGTCTGAAGCCATTGAGTCAGTGGAGTTAAAAGGGAGTGAGCCAGCAGAGGCCGAATCAGCTAAAGAGTAATAAGACGAAACCACGGCGAGTTCTATATTTGCCGTGGTTTTGACTACGGTGTTGTCAAACAGGCACATCTGTTCTGGTGTGTGGTGTTGTTGATCGTGCTGTGGTGGCTGTAGCCCTAAGTAGTAACATTGGTAACAGAAGCAATAGAAAGTCAGGTAGTCCAAACGAACCGCCACCAGAGTAGTTATCGTTGTAAGTAATATTTACCTTGTCAGGGTTTTGAGTAACGCTCTCTTGAAACATGGTCAGTTGAATTTTTAGGTTCTCAGTCATGTTTAGCGCTGCTAGGCTGTAACCCTTGTTGCTATCGTTGCGGAGCTCCTCACTAAGGTTGACAGGGGTTGATCTACCTTTGACTTTACTGGTTCCCGGAGCGCGGAATAACATGCTCTTGCTTGATATATCGTATACCACGGTATCCAGCATGGTGTTGGTGTCGTTTTTTTCACCGGCAACAATATAAGCGCCAATGATTGTCAGGTAACTTAAAGACAAAAAGTCTTCATCAGTAAACTGTACTTGGTCATATGAGACTAGCGCAATAACATCAATGTCATACATGGTTTTGATTTGTGTGAGATTTTCAAAGCCACCACCTGCGGCCAGGTAAGCTTGTGGAATTACCTCAATATTGCTGACAAACTCAAGATCCCTGAATTGGTCGGCAACACTTTCAAGCAGCTCAGTTTTATCTATTTCTGTAAAGCCATTGCCCCATCGTGAGTACGCTGATTGTTCGGGCACGAAAGCTAAGCCTACTTTAAGGGGAATGTTCAACTGTGGAATTGAGGGCTTTACTGCTTTATTGCTAACGGTTTTAATGTCGGAAGCAGGGTACAGGTAATTCACCACGCTACTCTTAGCTCTATGTTCCCGATTGGTAGCGCACCCGGAGGTGAATGCTGCGACCAACAACAGTAAAGTTACTAAGTGAAGTTTTCTAATGTTCATATGCTCATTCGTAGCCTTTACTTCTGAATAGTTACTGTAATGGATGAGCCAAGCGCCTATCGGTAGTTATAGTTTCTATAGGGGGTAGTATTTCTATCTTTGGGTGCTTTGGTTTACAGACGGGAAATGTGATTCGTCTCACACCTCAATACTTATTGTGTCATGACAATGTGTGTTATCTTGATGTGGTAGGCATGATATTAAATTGCGTCGATTCAAATGCGTGTTAGTAAAGCAAAGATCAAGGAAAAAGATTTATGCAGTTAAAAGGACAATCGATATTATTTGCGATTCTTCTCGCTCCAACTAGTCTGTTGGCGCAGGAAAGCCAGCTTGGTTCCTGGGGCAATGTTATAGAGATGCCTGCCATACCAGTCTCTGCCGCTAACCTCCCTGACGGTCGCGTGCTTACATGGTCTGCGTATAACCGAAACACGTTTGAGCCCACCGATCAAGATTTTGGCCGCAGCTATACCTCTATTTTCGATCCCTTAACAGAGCAATCTGACTTAACGCTCGTTACTAATACTCAGCACGATATGTTTTGCCCCGGTACTAATGTGTTGCCTGATGGTCGAATATTTGTGAATGGTGGTAATAGTGCAGCGCGCACCAGCATTTATGATTATCTGACCAACACCTGGACTGCGGTTGATCCCATGAATATACCGCGTGCGTATCAAGGTAACACTATGTTGGCGGATGGCACAGTGATGACGTTGGGCGGATCATGGAGTAATGGTCCGGAGTGTTTGGTTGAAGATTTTGTCTGTGTAGATAAGGCCGCCGAAGTATGGACAGAAGGTGAAGGGTGGCGTGTACTAACAGGCATACCTACTAACTTATTACGTACCGATGACAACGCAGGTTTGTATCGCGCCGATAATCATATGTGGTTGTTCAGTATCGAGGGTGGCGATGTCTTGCATGCAGGCCCGAGTAACAATATGAATTTGTTGTCTACAGAGGGTGATGGCTCTGTGATCCCGTTGGGTAATAGATCTGATGATGCAGATGCCATGAACGGTAACGCAATCATGTATGACATAGGTAAGCTGCTAACCACGGGTGGCGCACCAGATTACGATATCAGTCCGGCCACCAACAGTGCGTTTGTAATAGAAACCAGCATCGGTGCTGTTAACTCGCGCAGAACCAGCAGCATGAATTTTCCACGTGTGTTTCATAATAGTGTGGTGCTACCAAATGGTGAAGTAGTGATAGTGGGTGGGCAAGAAGTTGCTATACCGTTTTCAGACAATGATGCAATTTTTGCCACTGAAATTTGGAATCCTGAAACGGAAACCTTTCAGGTAGGGGCTGAAATGGCTGTGCCCAGAACTTATCATAGTTTTGCCTTGTTGCTACAAGACGGAAGGGTCTTGGCAGGTGGCGGTGGGCTGTGCGGTTCTTGCGACACCAACCACTCTGATGTAGAAATCTATACCCCACCATACCTCTATGACACGTCTGGTAACTTAGCAACCAGACCCACGATTGTGTTTGCACCTGACATACTCAGCTATGGTCAACAGCTAACCATAGAAACGGATTCGCCTATCACAAGTATGGCGCTAGTACGGTCATCTGCTGCAACGCATTCACTAAATAATTCGCAGCGGCGTGTGCCTTTGAATTTTACCGTCAGTGGTAACAATCAGTATGTCGCTCAGTTACCTGCAGATTCAGGTCTGTTAACACCCGGCAACTATATGTTGTTTGTGATGGATGCCAACGGTGTACCGAGTGAATCAGAATTGATTCAAGTTCCGGCGCTTAGCAAAATTACCTGGCCCACAGAAGGTTATACCCTTACAGGAGATCAGAACACCGTCTATTTCAGGCCCGGGGATGCACCGATAGATGAGTGGCGTATGACGGTCGGTTCCAGTCGTGGTGCAGAAGATATCTACGACAGTGGTATTAAGAACTTTAATGAAAGTCCTTGGCTACATAGTATTGGCCAGGTGCCCGCTAGCGGAGAGAAAGTCTATCTGCGTTTCTGGCAGCGAGTGAATGGTGGCCAGTGGGCAACTTTGGACACAATGTATCGCACCTCACCCCCGCCGCCCAGTGAGGCTGATCTTGCCAGTATTACCTGGCCACCAGAAGGTTATGTCATAAGCGATGATGCAAACACTATTTACTTTCGACCAGGTCCGTCAACGTTTGATGAATGGCGCATGACAACGGGCACCGAGCTCGGCTCACAAAATCTGTTTGATAGCGGCATCAAAAACTTACTGTTAAACCCGTGGGAGCAAAGCATTCAACAAATTCCGGCCGACGGTTCATCTTTATACTTAAGATTCTGGCAACGCAATTTTAATGGTCAATGGACAACCTTTGATACTGTCTATGCCACTGAATCGGGTGAGCCACCGGTAGAGCCGGGTATCGAGATTGTTCTGCAGGCGGAAGATCAAATGTGGCAAAACGCCACCGTAGATAACAACCATTCCGGGTATACCGGAACCGGGTTTGTGAATACCGCTAATGCCACCGGTACATGGTTTGAGTTAGCCGTAGACGCGCCCGTTGCAGCAAATTATGAGGTCATTATCCGCTACAGTAGTGGTACTAATGAATCACGCCGTCAGCGAGTATTGATTAATGGTGCAACCGCCATTAGTACATTTGCAATGCCGTATACAGGTGGGTGGAGCAACTGGGGTGAGGTTTCATTCACTGTTAATTTAAATGAAGGTTCTAACACTATAAGGCTGGTGTCATTAAGTCCTAATGGTGCTCCTAACCTGGATCGGTTTACCCTAATCGGTGAAGAACCAACAGAGCCACCGGTAAACCCGGATCAAATAGCAAAAGTAACGTGGCCGACTCCGGAATGGGTATTGTTTGGTGATACCAATGTTATTTATTTCAGACCAGGTGAGGCCGCATTTGACGAATGGCGAATGACGGTAGGTACTCAGCCCGGGCTTTTAGATATCTACGATAGCGGCCCGAAATCACTACTTGATAACCCATGGGAACACGACATCGGTACAATGCCCGCAACAGGTGAGCCTGTGTATTTGAGATTTTGGCAGCGCACTCTGAATGGATCATGGTTAACGTTTGATGTTCAATATAGTACATTGGGTTTTTGATGCTTTGCGCTTAAACTGAATTAAATAGTATTGTGATAGCAGGTAGAGCGCGAGACATCGACTACTCAGTTCAGTGTTCTTTTTTGGTGGTGATAGTAATTACACTTTTCGGTTTTAAAGTCCCACGCTGACGCTTGTGGGCTTCCTAGAAGATGACGAGCGGTGTTTGAGTTTAGGTTGGTTTTTTTTTAGGTGGCGATAATAATTAAACTTCACTGTTCTTAAGTCCCTCGCTCACGCTGGCGGGCTTCCTCAAAGTGGACGTGCGATGTCAATTCACAATGAAAATTAAAGTCAGCCAAAAGATGTTTCTTAGTCGGATAAAACATCAGAAATAAAAATAAAAACGAGCACGAAAAATATCAAGCGCCCGAAACCCATCTGAGCGTCGCGAACCACTAACCCATCAATGGCTTCGATCCCAAAAAGCACACGTAGAGTGCCGACACTCACGAAGTGATGCTGTACCCGCGCTTTTTGTTGTTTTTTGAAATCATCTGGAATGGGGTCAAAGCGCCACGGACGGCGCTTTGAGCGCGGTGCACATGGATGTACCCATAGTTGACAATAATGGGCGCGACCCCATTCCAGATGATTTCAAAAAATGGCACAGCCACCCCTTCCCAGTTAAAAAGGGGCAACAAAGTAGCAAGAAGACTTTTTGCTTTCTTTTTGGTCTTTTTAAAAAGTAAGGCCGCCGGCAGGGCATGCAACGCTCGTAGGCCACCGGCAAGGCGCAACACTCGTCAGCCACCTGCAAGGCATGCGACACTCGTCAGCCGTCCGCAGGACAAGTCAAAACGGCACACCAAGCCAAACAGCCGCCTGCCAAGGCAAAAAAGAGCCCCAGCGACAGCCCCCATTCAGCCACCCCGCAATACCCTAACTTAAACCAAAAACCAACCACCCCAAGAACAACAAAAACCAGTAATTTTGTAAACACAGGCAACAACCCCTTGCAACGAGCAACCAAACTTAGTTACCGTTGGGCCACCACGCCAGATTGCCAAATCAATCCGGCAACAAGTCATACTCAG
>CALGKA010000065.1 GCA_937927895.1 uncultured Granulosicoccaceae bacterium
GGCGACGGGTATGGCTACGAGAACTCACAAACCTGTTTGGTAGGCCGCGGTCCGACGCCAACACCTGCCACATGTTTTGATTCGTACCCTGTGGGTGACGGTTGGGGATGGAACGGCTTCGAAAGTTGTCAGCTGGATAAACCTTATGCTTATACGCAAGTGGTGGTAGAAATATCAGCAACCGAGAGTTGGAAGCAGATAGTTTTTGATCAGCAGGTCAGCCGGATTATTTCAATAACCGGTGGCTGGACAGTGGACTACCGAAACTATTATAAGGTCGGTCCACACGGTCATTTTGGTTCCGCTGCTGACCTACTCAGCCCGTATAACGTATACAAGTTTGATCAAAGGTTTCCGTTTGGGGCTTTGTTATTGAGTGTTGCAGGGGCAGATGTAGCGCACGTTAGTGGTCCGATGGAATTCAAAAATTCAGTTGCTGCTTTGTCGTTAAGAATTAATGATGGCGATTCAGCGTTTGGAGACAATCAGGGCAAATTGGTTATAGTTTTTGAGTAGTGGTGGCGCGATACATGAGTTCCATATTTAACACAACAATAGTTACCGAGATTTGCTAAATGAAATGCTTTCAACGCAGTGCGTTTTTACTTTATTTTGTGATCGCAGGGTTCGCCTGCTTCATGTCTCCTGGTTCATCCTACGCACAGACATTACCTGTATGTAGTCACCAATACTACGACGCAGACAATGATGGCTTTGGTTGGCAAGATGAGGCCAGTTGCATTGTTACCGCTGAAACCATACCGCCACCGGTCCATATAAATGAGCAAACCGGTGGGCAGGTCGACTTAACCCGTGTGTACTGGGACGGCAACACAGATATCGCCAATCGAACGATTCAGTGCGACCAATACAGCTTTGATTCTATCAATGGAATTTATTCGCTTGTCGATGATGGCACTATCAACACGGTTTATTATCGTCATTCACAACTGCCATCGGTTAGCCCTTTCGAGGGCTGGATGCGGCTCTCCCTCAATAGCGATTTTGATACTGGTTGGCAAATTTATAATCCGCCTTTATGGACACTAAGCGACGGCAGATATATCGGGCCGGGTCTATTGGCTGATGCCTATGCAGAGCTTGTAGTTAGTGGTGGTAAGAAGGTAGTGCGCCGTTGGTATGATGAAGGGGAAATTCTTTATTTTCTCGGTTACGATTACTTAGAAAATTTTAGTGGGTTTTGGGATAGTCTTCGGATGGAATCGGGCGGTTACATCGAATGCAGTGATACTTCAGGAGCTGATTTCACACCAACAGGTCAAACAGGACAGCCCACTACTAATCCGGGCTCAGCGACACCTGCGGCTATAATTTTAAGTGCTGAAATTGATCCGGAAAATTCAGGGCAGGTTCCTGCGATGCCAGATGATATCTATAATCTTATTACTGGTGAAAAAGTACAATTAACCCGTGCCTACTGGGATCTTAACGCAGATATAGCCGGCGAATTTAGTTGCTCAGGCCTAACATTCGCACAAACGGCCACGCCTAACTACATTCCATTTGGAGCCAGAAGCACAAGTTATAAATGGCATCCGACCTACTCTTTATCAGCAACTTCAGCTGACTACTGGACTAGGACTGAAGGGCATGGTGGTAGCAGATGGGTGAATTTCGAAAATGGGTTTTTCAAAAACGAAGTGCCTGAGATCTTTGAATTTCACTACGTTGAGATAGTCGCGCAACCTGATGGCAGAAAGTTGAGCAGAGGGTGGCGCTCTTCAGAGTACTATGTGGAATGCTCTATCGTACCGACCGGTGCCCTCCCGCAAGTTCAGACTAATGACATTAGTATGCCTGATACCGCAACTATCGATAGCACGAGTGAGATGAGCCCGGTCGTTATTGATAATGAATCAACAAATAGCTCTGAAGTCCGGCCTGAGGATAGCCAGATTCTGACTACTGACAGTGGAGTGCCTGATACCGCAACTATCGATAACACGAATGATACGAGCCCTGTCGTTACGGGTAATGAATCAACAAATAGTTCTGATGTTCAGCCTGAGAATAGTCAGATTAACAGTGGTGGCGGTGGTTTGATGGGGCCGTGGTTTCTATTTGTATTTCTAAATTTATATTGTTTGAGGTTGGGTTTGTCGGGCCGTCGAACTTGCACATTCAACATATTACGTACGCCTGTCAGGTGTACCGAATATCGCTTTCAAGGTAACTAATGGCAAGTTCTTGCCATTGTCACTTTTCACAGCCTGTTCAATAAAGCGGTGGCTTGTTTTTCATTCTCTGTAACAAGATATCCAATGAGTTCTTTTAAAGTTTTAGGGGTCAAGTTAGTTTTTCAAAGTTCCAATATGTAGGTTCTTGCGGAGTAAGATTCAAATATTGTAAAACTGACCCCTGAGACCGTGTATATACCGTTGGAACAGAGTATTCACGAGCAACGAAGGTCGGTTGGTTGTAACGATGGATGCTGAATTTTACGGGGACAGTGGCGATTGGGATGGCCGTTCTTACGTTGGGGTCATAACCGACAAAAGAGCAAAGTCTGGCAAAACCAAATGATGAGCCTGAAACTGCCGTGCTTCCTTGAAACCCCCTGAATTGTAGGGGTTTTTAAACTGGCCTGCTCTTTGTAATTGTATTTACTATGTATTTGTTAGAACTTGTCACGGACAATCGCAACAACCTTGGCGGTTGAACCTGCTGGCATATTGGCTGGCAAAATCTTTAGTCTTACCGTAGAACCTTGTGGCCCACTGATCAGATCCGTCACATCTTCTAATGACAGACCAACTACATCCTTAATTTCATCATTCTCACCATTGCCAACACCAACAATTCGATCACCCGCACTCACTTGCCCACTAAGCGCTGCAGGTCCATCGGCGATAACGCTCACTACCTTTGCGTTATCATCTTCCGTGGTCAACTCCACACCGATGCCTTGTATCGTAAAGTGTTTGAGTCGTCTCCATTGCCGATCAATGTATTCATCACTGGTTAATTCACCGCCAAAGTCGTAGGCGTTACGCATATGGAACGCGATCAACCAGACATGACGTAGTAACACAAAGGTATCAAGAAGCTCAATCTCAGCTTTACCTATTTCTCGAACTGACTCGTAGCCTTCAACGAAGGCCATCCATTTCTCTGTCTTTGAACCTCGTAAACCAAAGGCCCATTTAAAAGTAGCCAAGTCAAAAACACGGTAACCGAAACCGCACTCTTCAAAATCAAAGTGCGTCAGGACTCCATTCCATAGATGGGCGTTTCCACCGTGTACATCGCCATGGCAAAACCCTATGTCCATAGCGTCTTCCCCAATACGCAAAACCTCATTGCGAGCGGTTTCTACGTATTGATGCAACAACGCAAGTTCTTCCGGCCGGTGCGACAGGAAGGGCCTTATTGAGTTCACCGAATCGTCGATGAAGTTTTTAAGGTCCAGATCTTTTTTCCTGTGCTGTGTTGTGAACCCTTGCGATACCTGATGAAGGCGCGCCACCGACTCTCCGGTTAATCGGAAATCATCCACCGAATCGCCTTTAGGAGGACTACCTTCAGCAAAAGCGGTTACCAGCACATAGCGCATTCCCTCTGGAACAGATATTTCAGTGATGTATCCACCCGACCTGCGCGGTATCGGGTAAGCCACAGGAAAGCTGTGATCGTGAAGATAATTTAAAGCATCCACTTCGAAGTCAATTTCATCACGGGGATAGACCTCATGCCGATAGATGCGCAATGAGTATCGGGTATCGGAACACCTAATCACATAAGTGTCATTAGAACCTCGCTCCCAGAAATGGCAATCGAGCGGATCGTCTATGCAATAGTCTGGAATGACTTTCGCCATCAACTCTTTGCAACTAACGGTCGAATAACTGCACTGTAGCTGTATAGTCATGGCGTAATAATACCGCAATCAAGGAACATGCTGAAAAACCGACAAGACAGTACCGTATATCTCATCTGCAGCAGGATATCTTTTGATCTTACACGTCACTACTTCCGTTATTGCGTTACTTTCAAATCAGCCATCACCGGTAAATGATCAGAGTATTCCACTTTAGACACACTACCAGCAACAAAATCCCACTCACGTGGAAGGGGGAATTCTTTAAAGCGGTACCATTTCCCAACTCGAATAACGTAGCGAGATTTCGGAGCAAGAATTCAAAGATAGTACGCGCCAGCGATCAGATGGTGAATACGTGTGGGATGATTGTTCGCCAACTGCCAGACAAAGATCATGACCACTCAACTGCAATTGACCGTTCTTCAAGTAGTCAAACTTTTGCAGATTCGCGGTGTCAAAGAATGCC
This sequence comes from uncultured Granulosicoccaceae bacterium, assembly GCA_937927895.1. Lineage (GTDB taxonomy): Bacteria > Pseudomonadota > Gammaproteobacteria > Granulosicoccales > Granulosicoccaceae. The sequence goes on from CALGKA010000065.1 coordinate 4,308, forward strand.
GTACTGAAGTCGCATGGCCGTAGAAGTATCGATGTTCCCGTCAATACCGTACTATTTACCCCAAACGCTGTTACACATACCTGTGCGGCCGGAAAGACCAGTTGGCCGCTGGCGGTGTAAGTCACCACACTGTCAGGGGTTGGTCCGCTTTTACAATTGTGTGCAAACAACGGTACGTCTAAAAGTAAGCGCGATCCTGTGCCTGGAATATCCAGGCAGTAACCATCCGTTGGTCGATCCAGACGATCTGCAAGTCGCACATGGATCAAGTCAGCTGCTTGTGCGTTGAGTGAGAATGTAGCAATAAGTGCGGCAACTGCTGGTAGTTGTTTCATGGTTAGCCTCATAGACCGGGGAGCTGTGACTTATAAGGTATTGAGAATATCTGGAATCTAATTATTTGAATAGATAAAAAAATTAACAACACTGTTCTGCAGGTTAGAGCCGTCAGCTCAAAGACACGATGCTAAATCGATATAAGCAAGCTCAGGATTGGCCGGATGCTTCAATTGCTTTCACAAGTTCCGGTCGCCCGCTTGGTGAGAAAACCCTTACAGGAACAAGCATCGTAAAGAAGAGCGAAAACTGCTCGAGTATTTGGGTGCTTCTGCAAAAAATACCTGTTGATAGTTCTTTAGGTGCAGTTTGGTTGCCTGATTAGGAATCAAATGAAGTGCGTAAGAGTGAAATGCGTTTTGTAAAGGCGCTAGTGATTTAATGGCGGTATACGACAGTGCAGTAATTCAGGATTGCCTGTGACTAACAACAAAGAGAAAAGGGGGGAGCAGGCGTATTTTGTTGTGAAAAAAACAGTCAGATCTTTCATTGTAACGTCAGTGGTACAAGCTATTTGCCATATGTGGCAATGAAAGAACTGTCCCCATTTGTTTTAAGAGTGTTGGTTGACATAATTTTTTGTAAGCGTAAAACTATGATTAAACGAGTCTTCAAATTTGCATGATCACTTACAACGGGAAAACAGAAAATGCCTGAAGTTCTATCCGACTCCCAAATTAATGACTATCAAGATTCAGGTTACTTGGTATTAGAGAAACACCTATCCGAAAACGTCGTTGAGAGTATTCGATCTGAAATATCCCGTTTCGAAGAAGAGTCACGCGAATTAACGGAGTCTAACGACAGGCTCGAATTGGAGGATGGCCACACAGCGGAGCATCCGCGTATACGCAGGATTAGACTACCGCACACCATAAGCGATGTCGTCAAAGAATTAATGTACTCTGACAATATCCTTGCGCCGGCAAGAGATTTAATCGGGCCAAACTTACGACTGCACACCACCAAGCTCAATATGAAGTCCGCAGGAAACGGAGCTGCTATTGAATGGCATCAAGACTATGCCTTTTACCCGCACACCAACGATGACATTCTGGCGATTGGTGTGATCATCGATGATATGGTTAGCGAAAATGGTCCATTAATGGTGTATCCAGGTAGCCACAAAGGGCCGGTATATGATCATCATGTTGATAATGTGTTCGCTGGTGCATTCCTTCCGCAAGAAGTTGGCTTGAACCCTAACGATGCAGTGGAACTCACTGGCCCGGCGGGGTCTATCTCAATACATCATGGGCGTTTAGCTCATGGTTCTGCCTTGAATACCTCTAGTCGCTCAAGGCGCATATTGTTTATTGAGATGATGGCAGCAGATGCCTTCCCGATTGTTGGCTCTCTAACCAAGTGGGACGGCATTGAAGACTACAACACTCGTATGCTGTGTGGCGAACCAACTATTACACCTCGCTTAAAAGATATTCCTATTCGCATCCCACAACCTCAGCCTAATGTGCCGATCTCGATATACGAGATACAGAAGGGGCTAAAGGCAAGTGGTGTTTAGTTTGTACTGTCAGCCATCTCGTATTGCGTTGGGTGTGTGTAGTGTGACTTTCAAACTCTACCAATGAGTCAGCCGAGCAAAGTGCATCATTTTTCAAGTTAATTCTCGATAAAGCCGATGTATAGAATTTTTGCTGTGATCATCGTGCACTTTACTCGACCGCCACTTCGTGAGCTCGGCATTTGACCCGCAGCTGCGTTGCGGCACTTGAAAAGGGGGCAACCATTGCCTGCGAGCTGTGCCTTGCTGCGAACCAAATGTCAAACTCTCATGGGTGGCCTTTGAAAGGCACACTACACTAGCATCATACTGCCACTGCGCCATCCTGCAGACGCAAATGTTTTGTTTTAATGTGCTATAACAAGACTTGGCCGCTATGGTTTCATTTGCACCCAGGTTTGTGGTTGTTGTCGATGATAATGCTAACACCTGTTCTTGGGACGATGTGATTTGGCCATCACAACGAGTGTTGCCCCCACACGTGATAACACGCTAGTGGAGAACACCCATCATTGATTACTTAGACTTTGCATCTCCCGTTGTCAGGCATAGGATTTAAGATGTGCATTAACGCTACCAATAAACTCCCCGGTGATACCAATCGAGAGTGGGGCGAACCCATCGTGATGGATCAGTCCGTTAAGGACCGGGTTGATGGCTTGTGGTTTTCTTTGGGAATAGACTGAATGCGTAATAACAAACTCCTCACCGTCGGTATTGTCGGTACCATTCTAGCCGCACTCTGTTGTTTCACTCCCTTGTTGGTTGTTTTGTTAGGGGCTGTGGGTTTGTCTGCAGTGGTTGGTTATCTTGATTTTGTGTTGCTTCCTGCACTCGGTGTTTTTATAGCGATTACGGTTTATGCGCTATTGCGTAGGAAGAAAGTTTCGTAATTGCTGGGGATTCAATTCTATGGTCAGTTAAAGCTACTACAAAAATCGAGAGTTTCACATCGAGTGAACAAATTGATGATCACAATCGAGAGAAAACAAGGTTTCCTTTCCAGTGTGTCTGTTGCACTTCTATTGAGGCA
>CALGKA010000066.1 GCA_937927895.1 uncultured Granulosicoccaceae bacterium
CAAACGGTTTTTTGCCTGTTTCTTGCATTTTCGTCTCACTAGAACAAAGTTAATAAAACCGAGATCGAAAACAGATGATAAATCGTGTAGTGCAACGTTCATGCTTGTTAGCGTTGGTATTCGCAAGTTTCATGGCCCGCGCTGAAACCATTCAAATCCCTTTGAGCGGAGTCGGTGAAGTGCCGTCTTCGGCGGAGATGGCTGTCAATCCAGCGCTGCTAGAGAATGGCGAAGTTGAGGTTGGTGCGCAGAGGCTTCAGGAGTTTGAGATTAGCCATACCGGGGGAGCTGAATCGTCTCCTGTTGAGATTCTATCTATTGAGGTCGGTGGTCAAGATTCTTACGAGTTCTCGTCAGACTACGCGGGCTACAATATCCTTGAAGTCGGCCAAACTATAAAATTCGGGGTGTCATTTAGTCCCGTGACGTTGGGGTACAAGAAGGCTTTTTTACGAATCGAGCACTCTGGTGAGAATTCACCCCACTTAGTGCTGCTTACCGGTGTAGGTATCGATATCCCTTCCAGCGAGCTTAAGTATTCAGATACTGATCTTGATTTCGGCAGTGCTGAAACGGATAAAAATGCGACTAAAACACTAACCATCACGAATAGTGGCGGTGCGGGCTACCCCGCGATCAATATATACAACGTTATGATCGCTGGCGAATCGTCTTCTGCTTTTACTACCAATTTCACCAATGCGACGTTAGACCCCGGCCAGTCAATTAAAATCACTACAACAATGACTTCTTCAATTGCAGGTCAGAAGACTGCCATGTTGACGATTGATCATGATGGTTCAAACCCGAGTATACGAGTTAACTTAAAAGGTGCCGTGACTCTGCCACCTGTCATTCCACCAACACCTATCGACCCTGTAGATGACGATACCCAACCAGACGACAACAACCAGCCCAATAACAACGGGCCGAAACTTACCGCACCAGACTTTCTTAACACTAAACTGACTGGTGCAAACCCGAAGAAGCCGACCTCCCTGCAATTCGGACCTGACGGCCACTTGTATGTTTCGGAGCGAGATGGCTATATCTATCAGTATCAAATCAACCGAACGAAGCAAAATACTTATAATGTCACTAAAACTGACAAAATCGGACTGGTACAAAATATTAAAAACCACGATGACGACGGCGATGTAAACGCCAACGTCAAAGGTCGGCTCGTAACTGGCATTTATGTGGCGGGCACCGCCAACGCACCGATCATATACGTATCATCTGCTGACCCACGTATGGGTGCAGGCCCTTCAGGTAACGATTCAAATCTTGACACCAACTCGGTAATTCTTTCTCGTTTAACAAAGAATGGCAACAACTGGGTTAAAAAGGATTTAGTCCGAGGCCTGCCGCGCTCTGAAGAAAACCACCAGGGTAACGGCATTCAATTAAGTGCCGATGGTAAAACGCTTTATATCGCTATGGGTGGCCACACTAATATGGGTTTGCCTTCAAACAACTTTGCACGTATTCCGGAATACGCTTTGAGTGCAGCAATTGTAGAGATCAATCTGCAACAAATTGGCAATACTACTTATGATCTCCCTACCCTGGATGATGAGGATCGCCCGGGCGCTAATGACAACAATGATCCGTTTGGTGGTAACAACGGTAAAAACATGGCGATTCTAAACAACAACAGCCCTGTTAAAATCTATGCTCCCGGGTTTAGAAATTCCTATGATTTAGTACTCACTGAACAAGGCCGAATGTACACAGTAGACAACGGACCAAATGCTAACTGGGGTGGTAAACCTGCTGCTAACTGCCTTAATAAATATGCTGATGGTGGTAACACTTACGGCGACAACCTGCACTTTATAAAAAACAAAGGCTACTACGGTGGCCACCCTAACCCAACACGCGGCAGTAAGAACAACAAGTTCAACGATTCCAACCCTCAGTCACCGCTTACCGGCGCCGCGAATCCGGTCGAGTGCCAGTATAAAGTACCCGGCCAGACTGACAACGCTTTGCATGTGTTTGGATCATCGACCAACGGCTTAACCGAATATACTGCCAGTAACTTTAGTGGATCGATGAAAGGCGACCTTCTAGCGGCGAGCTTTAATAAGAGTATTTATAGAGTTCAATTAAACAACGCCGGCACCAAGGTGGTGGGTTTAGACAAATTGTTCACTAATCTCGGCACACCCTTAGATGTCACTGCACAGGGCACCAACGACAAATTCCCAGGCACTGTGTGGGTGGCTGACTACGCTCAAAATGCGATACATGTCTATGAGCCTAAAGATTACTAGTGTAGTGGGACTTTCAAAGGCTACCAATGAGAGTTTGACATTTGGTTCGCAGCAAGGCGCAGTTCGCAGGCAATGGTCGCCCCCTTTTCAAGAGCTGCAACGCAGCTGCGGGTCAAATGCCGAGCTCACGAAGTGGCGGTCGAGTAAAGTGCACGATGGTCACAGCAAAAAATTCTATACATCGGCTTTATCGAGAATTAACTTGAAACATGATGCACTTTGCTCGGCTGACTCATTGGTAGAGTTTGAATGTCACACTACACTAGTAGCTTGATATAAATAGAACGAGGGTTTTGCCCGTTAAGGGCGACCCCGTTCTAAAGCTGCTCGCAGAACGGCCGCTAGCTTTTTGGATAAATCCTTTTACGCAACACCGTACATAGCCGTACGGCAGTGAATTGACATGCCAGCCGGACCCTATATCAAGTTCTTAAGAGTCGTTACCGTAGCAATTGCAGCCCTTACTTTTAGTGCGTGTGGTGGCAACGGCGACCAGGAAGAAGAACCAAAAGAAGATATAAGAGATCTTCAAAACGCGATACCACCTACTTCAGTGGGCTACGGCACCATGCCGGCTTTTGCCACTTCTGACAGCAATTTTCTGGGTGATCATTTCTCTGGCAATGGCGCATGTGCGGTGTGTCACAACGATCTCAGCGACGATACGGGTAAAGATGTATCCATTGCCACCAGCTGGGAAACCAGCACGATGGCCAACGCAGCACGAGACCCATACTGGCGCGCTAAAGCTGCGGCCACTATGAAAAACTACCCACATCTTGCCCACGAAGTCGATGATACCTGCACTCGATGCCATGCACCCATGGCGAATGAAGCGGCGCGCAAAGACGGTGTTGAGTACACGTTGTTTGGTAAAGGTGGGTTCCTGGATCCTGAAGGCGAATATTTTGACCATGCAATGGATGGCGTGAGTTGTACGTTGTGTCACCAGATTGAAGACAACGGAATCCTAGGTACCATTGAATCAATGTCTGGCAACTTCAGTGTTGCAGAATACCCGGCTGAAGATAAAGAAAGCCGCCCGGCTTACGGGCAGTACGCTGATCCAGTCGGTGCCTACATGATAGCTAACTCAGAATTCTCACCCATATACGGTGCGCACATGAGCGATTCATCTGTATGCGGAACTTGCCATGATCTTAAAACACCCACAGTAGGCAGTGACGGTGTAATAATATCTGCAGAGCTGGCAGATAGATTTCCAGAACAACAAACGTACACTGAGTGGGCTAACAGTGACTACCGAACCGGCGGTGCAAAAGATGCCAACTGTCAGTCATGCCACATGCCGAAGAACAACACTACTGTAGCCCTTGCCTCATCAGGTACGGACATTCGCAGAAATGACTTCTCTGAGCACACCTTTTTAGGTGCAAACACAGTCATGCTTGATATGTTCAAGAACTTCCGCGATGAGCTAGGAATCGAGGTTGACGGTTTTGATCAAGCTATTCTAAGAAACCGCGAGTTCCTTAAAACTTCCGCCGATATCAATATCAATGAAACCCGTGATGAAGGTGACCACATCATTGCTACCCTTCAAATTAAAAACAACACTGGCCATAAGCTACCTAGTGGCTACCCGTCACGACGTGTATTTGTACACTTTGTGGTAACCGATGAAACCGGTGCTATCGTGTTTGAGTCTGGAAAAATGAACCCCGACGGAAGTATTGTCGGTGCAGATGGCGACATCAGCTATAAGCAATATGAGCCTCACTACAATAGTATTGAAAGTGAAGATCAAGTACTTATCTTTGAATCGGTAATGGGTACCACTCGCGGTCAGGTGACACACTCCTTAATAGAGGCCGCCCGCCACTTAAAAGATAACAGACTAACACCTGACGGATTCGATAAGAGAGTTGTCAGCAGCGATGTTGCTGTAACCGGTGAAGCGCTTCTTGATCCAAACTTCAACAACGGATGGGATCTATTTGAATACAAAGTGCCAGTGACAAAAGGCGGTACTTACCAAATCTATGCAGACCTTATCTACCAGCCACTGGCGTATGGTCATTTGGAATTTTTATTCAAAGACACCGATGTTCCAGAGGTAGATCAATTTAAGACTATCTACGACTCTACCAGTTTACTAAGTGAGACTATTTCTAGCTCTGTTCGAACGCACGTTCGATAAGCCAGGCTGAATAAACACAGGCGAGCCAGAACCACACTGTAAAAAACAAGCGCCATTCGTGGCGCTTTTTTTTTGGCTAGAATCAATGCGTCACCTGACCCGCGTATTGTTCACACCCGTTAAAGTGATTGGATCCGAAAGGATTTTCCTACGAATCGCTGCAGTTTTCTGCCAATCAATGAATTACAACAACGACTTTTCACGTTGATTTTCTCGTGCTTCATTTCTGATACAACAACATCTACCCGCCTCTCCATTCGTTAACACTATCTTTCATATTCACACCGGTGAATGTGAACTGTGCACAGTCATATTGTGACAAATTCGGCATCATGCTGGACTCCAGATTAGCGCTTTATTTCCCTCTAGGGTTTCGCGTCTGTTCGCCCCCGATTCGCACCAGGTTCTTAGTTCATGCTTCGTCTCTCTATTGCTCTTCTACTACTATGCTTCGGTGTTTCTAGCCATGCCGCATACGTGCAGGATCGTGATCTTATATCACTTCATTATGATCACGCTCCCGATAGAGATGACGGCCATGCAACTGTTGCCGGGCTTGCCGTTGTGCGCCTGCTGGGTATCGTGCCGCATGTAGTCAGCGGCGCCTATGGCGAACGCAATAGCCACCGATACCAGCCCGATGTAGAACCCGTCATGCGTGCCGCGTGGGGAACAGACTGGACAGACGCTCATGCTAACTGGCAGGCAGCCGTAAACGCCACACACGCTAAGTGGATGGCAACCTTAAACAATGGCGGAGATATCTGGGTAGCCGAAGGCGGCCAGTCAGATTTTACTTCGGATGTTGTTAGACGTATTCAATCTAACAATCCATCGGTTAATACCTTGACAAGAATTCATGTTGTTCAACACAGTGTATGGAACGAACAACAAGCCAGTGCCAGCGATCTTCAATATACAAGAAACAATACCAACTATATAAAAATAATGGATGGTAACCGGGTTAACGCCACAGCTGATTTAAACCAGAAGAGTGCAAGCTTTGTTAATAAAGCCCGTAATAGCCAACACGCCGCAGCATGGAATGCGGCCTTTGTATACCTGAGTCCAAACGACAAACTAGACTTTTCAGATACTGTTGAACTCCTGCACATTCTGGGTGTAGGCAAGAACCAAGTCGCGACAGTAAATGACTTTGGTGATAAGTATCTATACACAATAGATTCACCACCCCCTGTCGAACCGACACCAGTAGAGCCTACTCCTGTTGAGCCTGCTCCACCGGTTGCACCCACCCCGGTTGAGCCAACACCAGTTGCACCCACCCCGGTTGAGCCCGAACCAGCTCAGCCAACACCTGAAGCGACAACGGAGTTTCCAATATGCAGCGCATCTGCGACTGATTCCGACGGGGATGGTTACGCATGGGAGAACAATCAAACATGCATAATAGCTGACTCAGCAGAAACACCAGTGACTGCTCCGGTATCTACAACTCCCACTGTAGATACCGCGCAAACAGAACCAAACGCTTTCCCGACCTGCAGCGCGTCAGCAGTTGACCTGGACGGTGACGGGTATTCATGGGAAAACAATCAAAGTTGCGTCGTAATTGACACCGTAACCCCAACACCTGTAACCGTTCAGTCCGGGGAAGCAACCGCCGTAATCTTTCCAACCTGCAGTGCAACTGTGACCGACAACGATGGTGACGGTTATGGCTGGGAAAATAATCAAACGTGCGTGATCGTTAGTACCAACTCTAACAATTCTGTTACACAGACAAGCAACGTAAACGCAGAGCCTAACTTGTTAGACCTCTTCCCTGCCTGTAGCGCTAGCGCTGTCGATACCGACGGTGATGGCTATGAGTGGGAGAACAATCAAACCTGTGTGATCGTTAGTACCAACTCTAACAACCCTGTTACACAGACAAGCAACGAAAACGCAGAGCCTAACTTGTTAGACCTCTTCCCTGCCTGTAGCGCTAGCGCCGTCGATACCGACGGTGATGGCTATGAGTGGGAGAACAATCAAACCTGTGTGATCGTTGGTACCAACTCTAACAATCCTGTTACACAGACAAGCAACGTAAACGCAGAGCCTAATTTATTAGACCTGTTCCCCGCCTGTAGCGCTAGCGCTGTCGATACCGACGGTGATGGATATGAGTGGGAGAACAATCAAACGTGTGTGATCGTTAGTGCCAACTCTAACAATCCTGTTACACAGACGAGCAACGAAAACGCAGAGCCTAACTTATTAGACCTGTTCCCCGCCTGTAGCGCTAGCGCTGTCGATACCGACGGTGATGGTTATGAGTGGGAGAACAATCAAACCTGTGTGATCGTTAGTACCATCTCTAACAATCCTGTTACACAGACAAGCAACGAAAACCCGGAACCTAACTTGTTAGATCTCTTCCCCGCCTGTAGCGCTAGCGCCGTCGATACCGACGGGGACGGCTATGAGTGGGAAAACAATCAAACCTGTGTGATCGTTTCCACCCCTTCTAACACACCTGTTACACAGCAAAGCAATAATGCTGAACCTAACTTGCTAGACTTTTTCCCGGCTTGTAGCGCCGCCGCAGTTGATACCAATGGGGACGGCTACGAGTGGGAAAACAATGCTACCTGCGTGATCGTGAATACTCCGTCTGGCGCAGCTTCTATACACCAAAGCAATGACGCCGAGCCAAACTTGCTCCACTATTTCCCTGCCTGTAGCGCCGCCGTTGTAGACACAGACGGTGATGGTTATGAGTGGGAAAATAATCAAACGTGCGTAATTACAAGCAGCACATCTACGTCACAGCCACAAGCTTCCAACCAGGCCGCAAACGCATCTCTACTAGACTACTTTCCAGCGTGCAGCACAAACGCTACCGACCCTGACGATGACGGATATGCGTGGGAAAACAATGCTACCTGTGTGATTACTGCGAGTGCCACAACTGATCCAGCAACTGGCTTTCCAATCTGCAGCTCATCTGCGATTGACGAGAACAATGACGGGTACGCATGGGAAAACAACCAGACTTGCGTTGTCCGCTGATTAATCAACGCAAAGCAGAACAGCAAAACCCAATTCAATGCACAATTTAATTTTGAACTGTGTCCCATTTCTATGAGCGCTAACAGGTAGCAGCACTGACCTAATAATATTTCACCTTCAGTGATGCCAATATGCTGACGTTAACCTTCGGGAGGATCGCTAACCGAACTGTTAATGTTATGAAAAAAATCATCCTATTCCCGCTCGCCGCCATCTGCCTATATTGGTCGGGCGTGGCCTCAAGTGCCGATTTTGTCGCGGTCCGGGTAGAAGCCGAAAACTTCACGTCTAAGAGCGATCGCTGGGTGCTAACAAGCCCGGATAGTATCCCCGATATACAACCAGATCCAGACCAACCCCACAACAGCAGCGCAAGCGGCAACGCTAACATGGAAGTACTACCCGACACGCGGGTAACACACGATGACACACTACTGAGTGGTGGCGCAGATGGAAACTACTGGGGCGGAAGCGGCGGCCCACGCCTTAACTACAACATAGAAATACCCGAGGCAGGACGTTATCTTGTCTATATCAAAACCTATTCAACCGGCACAGAAGATAACGGCATACACGTTGGCATCAACGGCACATTTCCAGACACCGGTAAGCGCATTCAAACATGTGCAAAGCATAAGTGGTTTTGGACAAGCGCGCAGCGCACAGATGACAACCATTGCGGTGTCGCTAAATCAATTTCGGTTGACGTATTGGCGGCCGGCACAAACACCATAACGTTTTACGCTCGTGAAGACGGATTCGAGATCGATCAGTTTCTTCTTTTTAAAGAAACGCACGATGGTTCTTTAGATTGTTTTCCGCTGATCAACGATAAAGTCCGCTGCAAAAATGTTGCATCAGGCGCGACGGTCTATGATGTAGAAGTTCCTGTAACTACAGCCGTTGGCGGCAATACAATCACCAACCCACCAGCACCTCCAACAGAACCGACAGAACCGACAGAACCAACACCCCCTGTGTCCACGGCGGTTGACCTTGACATGGACATCAGCGCACTTGGTAGCGGGTATCTTGTTGGCGATACAGTGGAGTATCGTGTCAAAGTTACTAACAAGAATGACAACAACACTGCCACCAATACGATTGCAACCATCAACCTACCTGCAGGCGTTGAATATGCCGGTAGCACTTCGTGCACCGAAAATTCAAACACCGTTACCTGTGATTTCGACAACGTTAACCCGGGTACGAGCGATACGGTTTCATTTTTCGTGACCACGCTTGCTGATGGAAACCATCGGGTAGATGCACAAGTAGTGTCAGATGAAGAAGACGAAGTAAGCCACAATAATACTGACTCAACACAAATTACTGTAGAGCTTAATATTCCAGACTACGAAGCAGGTATTACACTGGCTCAGAGCAAGAACGTCAGCGCTACAGGTGGTGCAAACAGTTACAAAGCAGTCGTAGTCAACAACGGCCTGCAAGACATCACTGACGCCACTGTTACCATAACTCCAGGCAACGGTATTATATTAGATACAGCTCAAGGTTGTGCAGCTACTTGTAGCGTTCCAACTGTGGCACCAGGCGAATCGGTCGAAGTGTCTTTTCATACACTTGCCATTTCAAGTGGCTTGCATAATGTAACCGTACAGTTGTCTCATAGCAATGATGCCGACTTAACAAATAATACCGCAACGCTAACGGAAACAGTAGTAGCTTCATTAATGACTACCGCGGACAACGGCAATATAGTTATTGAGGCAGAAAACTTCAACGCGCTTTCTTCTGCGGCTACGGAGAATGCCCCTACCTGGTATCTGGTAAATTCTAACTTCTCGGCGTTTGACCCTACCCTTGACCCTGATCAGGCATCACCGGTAAGCGTTAGTGGCGCTGCATACATGGAGCTTTTACCAGACAATAGAATTGATCCAAATGGTGCACGTACCGAAGGTATTTCTAATTTTAGTAGTGGTGGTGTAGGCGCTACTTTGTCATACAACGTATTCTTTGCTGAAGCCGGTGTTTATAATATCGCAGCAAGAATACGAGCCAACAACACAGAAGATGCCACCCTTCACATTGGGCTTAACAATGAATGGCCCGCTACCAGCGCATCAGTATCGGTCTGTAATCCAGACGGAACATGGCAATGGACAAGCAACCTTAAAACCAATAATGGTTGCTCAATCACCAGTGCCGCAACCTTAACTGTTAGTGAGCCAGGTCTGCATGTTGTTATGGTCTCGCAAGATACCGACGGCCTGGAGCTAGACAAACTCATACTGAGTCAATCACAGATATCTGTGTCTAGTGATAATGGCCCTGCTGCAAAGACAGTAGACATAACCGGATCTGCAGATATTGCCTTAAGTGCCAACGTATCAGCACTTGATGTAGCACCAAATGAGTATGTAGATCTTGTGGTATCGGTAGCTAACACAAGCACTGATCGAGACTCTGTGGGACTAAGCATAATCATTGAAGGCGTGACCGAACCTTTAGTTCCGACTGTATTTGATAGCTGTACCAATAGCGGTTCTACTGCAACTTGTATACTTATGCAGCTGGACGCCGGTCAACAAGTGACCGAAACTTTTACCATGAAACCTAGTGAAGAGAATACGCTTAATATTACGACTTCAGTCTCTTCAGCACTAACAGACAACAACCCTCTGAATAACTCAGACGGTGTCACAATAAACGTCAGCAGCGCAACCGCTGGTGGTAATGGCGGTGGCTCTTTATCACTGTGGTTCATGATAACAATCTTATTACTACTGTCTGTAAAAACACTACATCAGCCGATCCCTGTTCGAATTGATCAGAAACGATAATCTAACATCAAGCAGCCAGGTGATCACATGTCATTTATAAAAACCGCAGCGTTGGTTGCAAGCCTAGTTGCGGCAACCGCTGTCACCTCGAGCCATGCTCAAAGTGGCGAATGGTCAGACCATACAACGTCTGACAACAGCACGATCACCGCTCGTCATGAAACAGGCTCTGTCATTCACGACAACAAACTTTACGTGCTAGGTGGTAGAGGTGATCGACCCGTAGAGGTGTTTGATGCAGCGCAGAACGAATGGTCAACTCTTGCACCACTGCCAATAGAGTTGCATCACTTTCAGCCTGTTGTAGTCAACGGTGGATTATACGTGATCGGTGCTTTTACTTGCTGCTATCCGAATGAAAGCAATGTTTCTGATATTTATAGGTTAGACCTTGCAAGTAATACCTGGCAGGTTGTTGGTACTATCCCTGCGAATCGACTCAGAGGTTCGGCCGGAACCGCTGTACGCAACAATAAAATCTACTTAATCGGTGGCAACACCAATGGGCATTCCGGCGGTGCAGTTGCCTGGTTTGACGAATACGACCCCGCAACCGGTGAATGGACTGTACTGCCCGATGCGCCAGACGCTCGTGATCACTTCAGTGCTGCATTGGTAGGTAACAAACTGATAGCCGCTGCTGGTCGTACCACCAACCGAAGCTTTGGAGGAATGGTAGCCTCGACCGATGCCTATGATTTTAACACTGGAAGCTGGGCTTCTGTTCGATCGATCCCGACTCCACGTGCGGGTGCGACAATTGGCGTTACGAACGGCAATTTGATCGTCCTGGGTGGTGAAACCGATACCCAAATACAAGCTCACAACGAGGTCGAAGCCTATGATGTATCGGCCAATAGCTGGCGCTCACTACCCGCCATGCAGCTCGGTCGCCACGGTGGCGCAAGTGGAGTTATAGGCGATACCCTACATGCCATAAGCGGTAACAAAACCAGAGGTGGTGGTCGTGAAGTCACAGACCATGAAACCCTGAACCTATCAGACTCAGATGGAGACGGACTCTTCGACTTCGAAGATACAAGCAATAATAACCCGGACAATACGGACAGCGATAACGATGGCCTAAGCGACGCACAAGAGGCATCACTTCAGACAGATCCGCAAAAAAACGATACCGACAACGATTCACTCTCTGATGGTGCTGAAGTGAATGAACACGAAACAGACCCCCGAGACAATGACTCCGACAATGACGGATTATTAGATGGTGATGAAATACAACGCGGTACAGACCCGTTAAAACAAGACTCAGACAACGACGGATTACTCGATGCTGAAGAGATAAACCAGGGCACCAACCCCTTAAATAGCGATTCCGATGCAGATGGTTTGTCCGATATTGAAGAAATACAAACTTATAATACCAACCCGACAAACAATGACAGTGACGGCGATGCCCTAACCGACATTCAAGAGCTGCAAACGTATTTTAGCAACCCGCTCAAAGCCGACTCTGATAACGATGGGCTATCAGACAGCGAAGAGATACTCACATACAACAGTGATCCAAACTACTGGGATACCGACGGTGATGGAATATCAGACGCCACAGAAGCCGCCGAAGGCACCAACCTGGTTAATCTTGACCAAGACGGAGACGGATTACTCAATACTGACGAAGGCAGCGGTGATGCAGATGGCGACAACTTTCCAAACTACCTGGATCTCGATAGCGATAACGACGGTATACCCGACCTTGTAGAGAATGGTCAGCCTGACATCGATAACAACGGTCTACCTGATACAGCAGGCGCAGCGGCCCCAGCCCTCAGTGCTTTGTTGGACTCAGACGGCGATGGCATCCCTAATATAGATGACCTTGATTCAGATCAAGATGGCATTTCTGATCTTGGGGAATCTGGCTTTTCTGACCCAAACAATATGGGACGAATTGACATCAGTCAGTTTGTTGATACCGACCAAAATGGCTGGCACGACAATAACCAACACCCGATACTCGACACCGATACAGATGGTATTGCCGATTATCTTGATCACGATAGCAATGACGACGGAACATCAGATACCGTGGCAGTTGGGGGTCTAGACACCGACAACGATGGCAAGCTAGACAACTTCTCAGACGGGAACGCAGATGGATTTCACGACGAAGTCACAGGCGTAGCACTGACTGGCAGCAATACGGCTGAAGTTAGCCCGAATACCAATGGCGATAACGGCGATAACGAGACACCTGCCAACGGTGAACCATCAAGCGGCGGTGGTGGCGGCTCAATCTTGCCAGTAAGTACGCTTGCTTTGTTTGCTTTATTGGGTCTAAGACGAAGAAAACCGGCTAACGTGCATTAAGAAGATCTAACCTGGATTAGATCTACAGAGTGGCAATGAATTCTTGAAGATGCTCCAGAGCGGCTACTCGCTCTGGTTCTGGAATTTCATTGAATCCGCCATTGCATTTTTTACCTTTAAATTCTGCAAACAGCTGATCCTGATCAAACCATTCTGCTGCAACATCAGCGTTAAGTGCAGTGTACCTATTTTGAAATTCAATGCAGTTACTGAATTCCGGTGTTACTGATACACCACTATAATTTTCTTCCAGAAAAGCTATCGTAGCTTTTCTTGTCCGCCTGTTATCTTCCTTGAGCATCTTGTGTAGATTAGCGTGATAGAGCAAATACTGCCCGAGTACAGATAAAGAAGTATTCTGCGGCGCCGGCTGTTCAAATTTTTGCCAATGATCAGCAACACCTAAGTGATGGCAGAAATCTTTTACAACATTTCCGTCTAAGAGCTTATCTTTTTCATAGATTCGGGCTATTACGTTGGTTTTACCAAATACTGACTTCCAGATATCTAGCATTTTCTTATAGTTATAACGCCATTGAATTCCGGCGTTCCCTTTTAAGGGCGCATCGTGAGTACCACCACCACGTAAATGAGTACTGTAGAGGCTAATAGCCGCATCTACCTGGCGACGAAGATACACTACAATTTTTATATCGGCGAAATGCTCTTGAAGTAACTTTTTAAGAACTTCGACTTCTTCAGTCTTAGATAGATTAGTTTGAAACAACTCTGAAGTGATAACGACCGTATTCACCGATGCTGGCATTTCTGCAATCTCACGGCTGAAGCTAGCGACAAGCTGTTGCGACCATACTGCTTTTTCTTCTTTGTTTCGTACTCCAACAAGCTGATATATTCTTTTTTGAAAAGAGTTATCTTCACAATGAGTGACTAATTTTACGTGATTATAATCGCCAATTGAAACAGGAAAATATACCCCTTCTTGAAGGAGTATTTCTCTATTCAATTCCAGAAATGATTGAATCGAAGTAGAGCCCGTTTTCTCAGACCCTATATGAACAATTACCTTCATAAAGCCTCAACAGTGTGATAGATGCTTTGAGTATTCTGGGTAGTCGTCCAGTGATTCTCCTTTTTTTTGTGCGCTAAATTACCTATTAGTTTGAAGTAGTTTTCCTTCATTTCCAGTTCTTCAACTATGGTGTAACTTGAATCATTTGCAGCTGCCAAAGCATTTTTATAGGCCCCGGGACCAGTGGCAAGCCATACCTTATTGATATCTTTAACCAACACATTACGCATAATACTAGTCCATACATCAAATAAGATCGGATTGTTTCTCTCTACTGCTATAAACCCGTTGCAAATTGTCCCTTTAACTCTACGCATTAAAAGCAGCTCATCAACACTGCCAAGTAAAGGTTCAATCGATGACTCACAAACAGATGCAGCATCCGCGTAAAAGCCGCCATCATTTAAACAATAAGCCACGCGAAACATATCAGACTGCATGGCAGGTAACTTCACCGACATAAATAGATCGAGTGCAAATTTTCCGTAATACTCCAAAATATAGGCCGCAGCACTATCTTTGTTAAAAATATCATGGCTCATTGAAGGATTCATGGTTTTCCATGTGTCAGTGAGTCTTTCTATCTCACCTGGCAGCTCCTTCTTATCCCAATATTGAACTATGTTATTCACACGCATATTCTATATTCCCCTTTATATGAGCTCGAGGTCCAAAAAAAGATATTAAAACAATACTTTTCTTTGACTGACCAAGTGCTTTATACCGACTCCATTGAATGTAGTAGTTCCGAAGTAACATCAATTGTTTTATCAGCCCTTGCAGCAATATCACGCCCGCTACTGGTGATCTCTGCACTACTAATATTGCTACAATTGTAGTTACGGTACTCAAGTCCAACCGCACTCGCTATATACCAAAAACAAGGCTGCACGTGCTCACCATAGAACTCATGAATAGTCGTACCGGGCTTACAATAGGAAATCAACGATAACCCCGCACCGTGCGGCGCAACCACTGACTCAGCGTTATGGAATATACTGGCTTGTTCAATGTAAGAGTGGTGCTCGGGTTGAATTAACTGATAACCTTTAGCGCATAAAAAATCATTCACCAATGCTGCATCACTATAGCCTCTCACATCGCGCACAATAGCAATTTTCTTTGCCCTATTTTTATCTTGTGCCTTATCTCGCTTATTCAGATATTTTTCTCTTAACCAACTAATATGCTTACGTGGTTGTCTTTTGCCCATTTGATTACTGATTCTAGGCAGCAGCATTTCATCACAATGCACATAGTGGTAACCGGGCTCAATAATCTTAATTTGCTTATCACTAATACCGAGTAACTCAAGCATAGGCAGTTGGAAACTGGATTCCTTTTTGGTCAGAATGATATTGTCAATTTCCGCCAATTTGATCCCACACTCTTCAACCATACCAAGAGCCGTTAGCACATCAAAATGCCAGTGATAAAAGTTACTCGAGTTTCTGGCCGTCAAGAGAACAGACAGACCCTCAAAACGCACACTTGCCGATAAGTTATTGTTTGCCAAAGGTTGACACAGGTAGGCATTAACGCCCGAGTGATTGTCGATCATTCGACTGCTCTCATCGAGCACTAGCTTATTTCTGCCATCGTAAATAAAACTACCGTTACAAAGATACTCAAGAGATTCGGGCGGACATACCTTATGTTTATCTTTTACAAAAACGGAATTTCTATTAACATCTGCATTTGCGGGTTGCACAATCCGCTCTAACTGTTCCGGGAACCAACCAATGCACTCACAACTCTCAATTGCTGTCGACTGTACCGATTGAATCTTTTTCAAGTTGTGCTTTTCAGCCAACGATGCTGGAATCACACCTCGATATATCGAATCAGCTGTGTCCGTATCACCTATTGATTCGAAGTATTTTGCAGCATTAACAAAGGCCACTCTCGCGGTTGGGCTAGCAGCCAGTTCCTTAACCACACTCACCTCTGACGGATGATTCCCGCCATGTGAACTAGTTAAACGTGTTTGATTGCAAGCCGTCTGCATAGGTATACTGTCGCTTAAAAAACGGCTATACAGCCAGGCTCTTATCACTTTCAAAACGAGCAACATAAAGCTCATTTAGACATTTACAACCGTGTTGATATAACGCTTCATCAAGCACATTTCGCTCGACAATCATTTCAAATAATTCGTCGCCCAACTCTTCTCGAATTTTCAGCCTTTTGGTGGCCTGTGCCATAGTGATATCTTGAAGTACATTGGCTTTTACTTCTTTGACTGCAAAATCACTAAACGCCTCACCTAGATACGCACCCAACAACTCATTCGACTTAACAAATTGATCGACAATGCCAACAAAATTAAGGCTGCTGATGAAGTCGCAAGCCCTGCCAAGCATTTCATCATCTGATATTTTCTCTGTATGGAATGTATCGACTTCAGTATTTGACAGGCGAATGGTTTGAAATTCTTCTACAGAGCTTCTTCGATTCCATTTAAATTTTTCTTGAACGAACTCAACAAAGGTCCCTTTTGGCTGCTCTAATCCGAGTTGTTTTTTCCATTCAAAGAGGTAGGCCGATTTAATCCGATCAATTGGATCACGTAAGAAAACGATCGGATAAACTGTCGCATCAACGCGTGGTAGCGGCGGGACAATCTGGTGCGATGAAAAAGCTACTTTATCTACTGAGCTATTGATCTGATTTTCAAGATCAGATGCCGTGATAATATTACCCGCACCGTCGCCATCAAAACCTATCCAACCATCAGGAAAATTATGTTTTAACAACTGATCAACCGAGCTACCAGCGTTCTTGAACAAATGATAGTGAACTATTATTTTTCTTTTATCGCTCATTTCAAATACCCTCTAAACAGCTCCATACCTTTTTCATCCGAATAAACATCTACCTTCGAAAGAATTTTGCGCATTGCTTTAATTCCTTCGACTGGCGAAAACAAAGAATCGGCTACTTGTCGGGAACTATCCGACAACTTCTGCCAGGTGGTTTCATCTTCATGCAACAATTGAATGTACTCGCACCACTCATTGACCGATTCTGCAATAAAAGTACTCTGTGAATGTACAAGCCCTGTACCTTCAGCAGAGACTGACGTCATAACTGATGGCAAACCAGAGGCCATACAATCTATTACCTTACCCTTTAGCCCCGCTCCCGATAACAAAGGCGATACAAAAACCCTTGCTTTCTGGTAAACGTCAGCAATATCTTCTACAAAGCCCACAACTTCAATATTTTCTGATGCGAGGCTCTTAAATTCATCTGGCACTTTACTACCGTAGATTCTAAACACAATATCTGGCATCTTTTCAGTAAGAACCGGCATCACATGGTTGCAAAAATACTGAACAGCCTCTACGTTTGGACGATGGCCGTAACCACCTAGAAAGGCAATACCATTACGCTCACTAAACGGCGCAACATGAGCCGTTGACTGAACTACCCAGGGGCACTTGAGTATGTTGCTTTCCTTCATCACATGTGAAGTGATCACTGCTCTTTCAGCCTCGGTATAACAAATAGCCACATCCGACTTTTCAATCACTGAAAGTTCTTTTTCACGTGTTGCCAACGGACCTGAAAAATCACTTTCTTCTGTTTGTAATTTCTCACGTAACTCACGTAAGAAGTGTAGATCTGCATTATTGAAAACTACTTTCGCAGAAGTGAATTTACCCAGCAGCTCCAGACTAGCTTCAGCGACCCCATAGCGCGTTATATAAACTGCATCAAATTCCTGACCCCGTACCTTTAGGAACTGCTCAAGAGTTTGATAAAAAGGATAGTAGATACACTCAACACCCAACTTCTGTAAGTATTCTGTGTGCACACCCATATGTGCAAAGTTAGTTGGAATAAAAGATAGCTTGCAACCAAGCTCCATCATTAGTTTCATTTCTTCGAAAGCTGCATAACTTCCAGCATCAGTATTGCGACGCGGTGTGTCAGCATCTAATACTAAAACACGGAAATTATTAGCGCGATCAACTTCAAGTGCAGGCTTTACCCCTTCAGCACCATGTGATTTGTAGTCTTTGAACCACTTTTCTTTAAAGGTAGAACTATTAATGGCTTGGAACTTTTTAATGCCTGATTTAGTACTTGTACCATTGCTCTTGCCTTCAAAGTGAACCACTTCAGAGGTCGGACAGTAGTATGTTTTGTAACCCGCATTACGGATTTTGAAAGCCAGATCGGTATCTTCGTAATAAGCAGGCGCGAACTCTTCGCTAAAACCACCAACCTCTTCCCATACTGTTTTCTTTACAAACAACGCTGCCGCTGAAAGATAATCAGCTTGACGCGAGTAGTTATAACTTGGGTGTGATGCATTTTGGTTTTTGCCATAATTCCAGGGAACCCCTGAGCCCCAAACAATCCCCCCGGCCTCTTGCAAGCTGCCATCTGGGTAGATCAGCTTACAACCAACCGCTCCTACATCATTCATAATTTCAAACATACTGAGCGCTTCGTCGATCCAGCCTGAAGTCACTTCAGTATCGTTGTTGAGTAAGCAGATATATCTGCCTTTGGCTTGCTTAACAGCCTTGTTATTCGTTTTTACAAAACCTAAATTGGTCTCATTACGCACCACATTCAGATTTTCAATTATTTCCTCTGCGGCCGTAGTCTCATCTGATGATTGATCATCAGCGAGTATCACTTCGAAGGTAGCTTTGTTATGCGCCAAAATCAGTGAAGCTATGCAATGGTAGGTAATTGGGAATTTGTTCATTGCCGGAATAATAATAGAGACATCCGGATACGTGACTTCAGGCAATTTTAGCTGCGAGTAGGTTTTACGCTTTTCAAACCCCCGGATCACCTCTGTATGGGCCTGACACAAGGTGGCGAGCTCGACACCACTCACCATGCCGTCGTTCATAAACTGGGTCAGATGCCCATGCAAAGACTCATAACGAAAGGAAGCATTTTTTGCTAATCCAGCGTATCTATTGCTAGATAAACTGTCGATCATGTGTTCTTCAGGTGTCACAATCGGTTGCAATATTTCCAAGTGTGCAGTGCTTGAAAGGTTGGTGTCGTTAGCAATAATTTCATAGGCATGCGGCATCCCGTCAAATAGTTCAGGCGGCAGCTGGCACTCACATATTACTTTATTACCGGCTATATTGCGCATAGAACAAGGTAGGCGCAATTTTCCATCTACCAGAACCTCAACGCTTTTTGATACTTTGTTTAGCTTATCCGAATTGAGCAATTGAGCGCTGAGCATGCGCCCATGAATGGCTATGATTTTAGCCATTGATCCGCTCTCTATTTCAGTTTCAAATGAATTCGTTGAAATCAAAACCCCGGTTTTCTTTTCTCGCAGAAAAAGTGTAAGCGCTGACTGGGAAAATATTTTACTACTTAGATCAACACTAAACCCGTGCTTGCCATCACCGTAGCCAATATTTTTTAAATCCTCTCTGTATATATCAGCACAACCCTCACCTACTTTTTCATCACCTGTGAATACTTCGAATTCAACAACAACATCTGTATCATTGCTATCAATGACCCAGCCCGACAACCGGCGGTTAACTAACGAGTCTACGTTACCCAGGAAATAGTGTGTTATAGGCTTAGACAACGTTTTCTCGCCAAATAACGTGTCGAACATTTCACGTGCTTTTGATTCTGTTTGTTTTTTATTATTTTTCACTAGCGAACTTTCCAGCTTTCAGTTTGTTGAATACAAAAAGGTGTTGCGACTTTTTTTAAGCAGCTTTGGGTAGAGCAGTTCGCTTATATTGCTCTTCACGCTCTTCAATTAAAGACCTCAAGTAAGCGCCATAGGTACTTTTTCCATAACGCTTAGCACTGGTGGCCAAATTTTGTGTATCTATCCAACCTTTATTCCAGGAGATTTCCTCTGGAACACAAACCTTTAATCCTTGCCTTGCTTCGATCGTTTCAACATACGCGGATGCTTCATGCAATGAAGCGTGAGTACCAGTATCAAGCCAAGCGTGGCCGCGCCCAAGCAACTCAACATTCAAGCGACCTTCATCTAAGTACAGATTATTAAGATCGGTAATTTCAAGTTCACCGCGTACTGACGGCTTTAGTGATTTTGCCTTTTCTACTACTGTGTTGTCATAGATGTACAAACCAGTCACCGCATAATGAGACTTTGGGTTCTCTGGCTTTTCTTCCAGTGACAACACTCTTTGGTTGGCATCAAATTCAGCAACGCCATAGCGATGTGGGTCAGCGACTCGATAAGCAAATACTGTTGAACCGTCAAGCGATAAGGCTGCGTTTTCAAGAATGCCTTCTAATCCCGCGCCATAGAAGATATTGTCACCTAAGATCAGACAAGCGCTATCATCACCAATAAAAGACTCACCTAAGGTAAAAGCCTGTGCCAAACCATCCGGGCTAGGCTGCACAATATACTCAAGCTCAACACCAAACTGGCTGCCATCGCCCAGTAGTTCTTCAAAGCGGCCAATATCTGTGGGGGTAGAAATAATTGCAATTTGCCTAATCCCCATCAACATGAGTGTTGATAACGGGTAGAAAATCATTGGCTTATCGTAAACAGGCAACAGCTGTTTAGAGACGACTTGTGTAATAGGGTACAAACGAGTACCTGAACCGCCAGCGAGTATAATACCCTTCATGTGTAATTCCGTGCAGAGTGAGTGGGAGATCACACTGTGTGCTGCAAAGAATATTCCATGCTTAGCCAGATCTGGTGATAAACATTTTTGGCGGCGAAACAATTAGTGACAATTTAGCCGCAAGCTAAGCCATTATTTTGACTACGGCGCACGCGCGCGAACAGCCGCACTGCAATTAACAGTACGTGCTACTTGCAACTAACCAGGAGTCTTTTGGGGTACTTGTGACTACTTTATAAAATCGCTTGATCGATCTGGTAGTAGTCAGCCTGACCATTTTCAATCGCCAGAAAATGAGCGCCAGCATGTGGGGCAATCTTATCGAAGTAAAATTTTGCTAGTGCCAACTGCAAGCTGGCAAACGCTTTGTCTTCTAGTTGCTCAGTGGCCAGCACAACCCTGGACATAGCCCAGCTACCGGTGGCATACCCCATAAGCATTAGATAATCACTGGCAGCTGCTGCGGCAACTGCAGGGTTTTCTTCTTTAAGTAGAAGCTGCGATACGTTTGAGATCTGATCAATACTGATAGTCAGCGCCAAATTAGCAGCAGCTGCATCAGGGTTGCCTGACGCGGCCAGGGCATCTTGCGTTATACGCATATCTGCCAATAGTTCGTCAACACCTTGACCACCATCGTACATGGTCTTGCGGCCCAATAAGTCATTGGCCTGAATTCCGGTGGTACCTTCATATATAGGCGTGATTCGGCTGTCGCGTAAATGTTGCGCCGCACCTGTCTCTTCGATAAAACCCATACCGCCATGAATCTGCACACCTAGCGAACAAAGCTCTACTCCGACCTCTGTAGACCAGCCTTTAACGATAGGTGTTAGTAACTCACCACGACGTTTGAATTTTTCACGGACTTCAGCGTCTGCATGATGACCGGCAAAATCAAACGCTGCAGCACAGTCGTAAGCCATCACACGTGCAACCTCGATTTGCGAGCGCATAGTCATGAGCATACGACGAACGTCAGGGTGATTCACAATACCGGTTACATCGGTATCTTGGCCGAGCAATACCGGTCCTTGTTTTCTGTCTCTGGCAAAAGCCAGTGCACGCTGGTAAGCCATTTCGGCGACAGCATAGCCTTCGATGCCTACTGCAAGGCGCGCTTCATTCATCATGGTAAACATGTACATTAAGCCGCGATTTTCCTCACCGACTAAATAACCCACAGCACCTTCGTTATCACCAAAAGACATGACACAGGTTGGGCTGGCATGGATACCGAGCTTGTGTTCTATAGACACACAACGAGCATCATTGCGTGCACCGGGTGTCCCATCAGCGTTAAGTAAAAACTTAGGCACTACAAA
This sequence comes from uncultured Granulosicoccaceae bacterium, assembly GCA_937927895.1. Taxonomy (GTDB): domain Bacteria; phylum Pseudomonadota; class Gammaproteobacteria; order Granulosicoccales; family Granulosicoccaceae. The sequence continues at coordinate 21,578 of CALGKA010000066.1, forward strand.
TAAAGAGATTCCCTTTACACCTTCTGGTGCATCGGGTGTACGCGCCAACACCAGGTGAATGGTGTTCTCGGTCATATCGTGATCACCGTAAGTGATAAATATTTTCTGACCTTTCACTAAGTAGTGATCACCCTCAGGGGTAGCTGTTGCGCGAACTGCCGCCAGATCAGAACCAGCTTGTGGTTCTGTTAAATTCATGGTGCCAGTCCAAAGCCCTGAGACCATTTTTTCTAAGTAAGCTTGTTTGAGCTCATCGGTGGCGTGTGAAGCGATTGCATGCACCGCACCCTGCGTTAACAGTGGACACAAGCCAAAAGCCATATTAGAGCTGTGCCACATCTCTTGTACTGCCGCAGACAATAAACCCGGCATGCCCTGACCACCATGCTCCGGCGAAAACGCCAAACCATTCCAACCAGCTTCTGCAAACTGCGTGTATGCCTCTTTCCAACCATCAGGGGTAGTAACACCCTCTTCTGACCACTTGGCACCTTGCTGATCACCTTCCCAATTTAACGGCGCCAGAACTTCACTGGCAAATTTGCCGGCCTCTTCCAAAATGGCCGCGACAATATCGGGAGTTGCGTCTTCGTAGCCAGGCAACGCGGCAACGTCTGCCATGCCGACAACATGATCAAGTAAGAATTGCATCTGTTTAGTAGGTGCAGAATAAGACATGCTTGTCTCCCGGTAATTGGTGGCTGCGCGATGTGCTTAATTCGGTTGCTAAATCGATCGCGTACTTATGCTATTTACAGCGGCCACTTGAAACATGGCCTGAGCTGAACCACCGTGCAGGTGGTTATCAGTAGTATTTACTATTTATTATCATACGGTGCAAACGCACCGTATGACAGGCCATGCAAGCCTTTAGCCAGCGGCAAGTGCTGCGTCAAGCTCTGGAACCGCGTCAAATAAATCAGCCACCAAACCGTAGTCTGCCACCTGAAAAATCGGCGCTTCTTCGTCTTTGTTGATCGCAACGATAACTTTACTATCTTTCATACCGGCCAAATGCTGGATAGCACCGGAAATACCAACGGCAATATAGAGATCAGGTGCAACCACCTTACCGGTCTGGCCTACCTGATAATCATTCGGAACAAATCCCGCATCAACTGCCGCACGAGACGCACCGACTGCCGCGTTAAGCTTCTCGGCGATTGACTCAAGCATTGAGAAGTTTTCGCCGTTTTGCATACCACGACCCCCGGATATAACAATTGACGCACTAGTAAGCTCTGGTCGATCAGACGTTGTTAGATCCTGCCCTAACCAACTTACTTTCGCATCTGCACCGGCAGCAGCCACCGTTTCTACCGCAGCAGAACCGCCTTCAGCAGCAACTGCATCAAAAGCGGTACCTCGAACAGTAATAACCTTTGCAGTGTCTTCGCTTTGCACGGTCATCATGGCATTACCTGCATAGATCGGACGTATGAATGTATCTTCGGAGACAACATCAGTAATATCGGAAATACCTGCAACATCTAACATTGCTGCCACTCGTGGCATTATATTTTTACCGCTTGCCGTGTTAGAAAATAAAATGTGCGAGTAGTCACCCGCTAAACCCACTATAAGTGGTGTGAGGTTTTCAGCCAGTTGATTTGCATAGGCGGCATCATCGCAGCTAAGTACCTTGCTTACACCGGTCACTTTTGCAGCTTGCTCAGCTACAGCAGCACAGCCCTGACCTGCTACTAGTATGGTTATGTCACCGCCAATTTTTTGCGCAGCTGTTACCACGCTCAAAGTCGAAGGTTTAAGTTCGTTGTTGTCGTGATCTGCAACTATTATTGTAGCCATGATTAAATTACCTTCGCTTCGTTCTTCAATTTATCAACCAATTCTGCCACTGAACCTACTATTTCACCGGCCTTACGCTGCTCTGGCTCTTCAACTTTTACCACTTTAAGTTTTGAAGTCGTATCAACTTCAAGCTCAGCCGGAGTTATAACGTCCAGTTGCTTTTTCTTAGCCTTCATTATGTTTGGAAGCTTCGCATAACGGGGTTCATTTAAACGTAGATCAGTTGTGATCAATGCCGGCAAGGAAACCTCAATAGTTTCAAGGCCACCGTCAACTTCACGGGTGACTTTCATTTTGTCACCGTCTACATCTACGCTCGATGCAAATGTAGCCTGTGGCCAATCCATTAACGCTGCAAACATTTGCCCTGTCTGGTTGCTGTCGTCGTCGATCGCTTGTTTACCCACAATTACTAAGCCGGGTTCTTCACGTTTAGCAATAGCTGCGAGAAGCTTGGCTACTGCCAAAGGTTGTAGTTCGTCGTCTGACTCAACCAATATTCCCCGATCAGCACCCATCGCTAGTGCTGTACGGATTGTTTCCTGTGATTGGCTAACCCCCATCGACACAACAATGATTTCATCTGCCTTGCCCGCCTCTTTGATTCGGAGTGCCTCTTCAACAGCAATCTCGTCAAATGGGTTCATCGACATTTTAACATTGGCTAAGTCAATTCCAGTGCCTTCAGCATTGACCCTTGCTTTCACGTTGTAGTCGAGAACCCGCTTCACTGCGACCAGTATCTTCATTTTTGATAATTTTCCTAAAATATTAATTAGTTACAACAAAACCCGCCTAATGTAGCGCAGCCATCGACTTGCGTCCGTAATCTCAACGACACCGCCTGCCTATTGCACGACCAGAACCATTTTTAGGGCAAATTTCGCGAATTCCGCAAGCAGTAAAGCAGCTTAAAAAGCCCATAGCAACCGACATTTTCAGCCTATCGCTCAAGAATCGCAGTGACCCCCATACCACCCGCAGTACAGACTGAAATAAGGCCTTTGCCACCGTTATTCTGATCAATAATCTTTGCAAGCGTACCTACAATCCGGGCACCAGTCGCCGCAAACGGATGACCAACCGCGAGGCTACTGCCTTTTACATTCAATTTTGAACGATCAATACTGCCCATAGCAGCACTACGTCCAAGCCGGTTAACGCAATATTCTTCAGATTCCCATGCAGCCAGGGTGCACAACACTTGTGCTGCGAAGGCTTCATGGATTTCATAGAAGTCGAAATCTTGTAAGGTCATATTAGCGCGAGTGATCATTTCACTTACCGCCACTGCCGGCGCCATTAATAGGCCTTCACCTTCTTCAAAATCTACCGCCGATGTTTGCCCATGAGTAAGGTAGGCAAGAATCGGTAAGTTGTGTTTTTTGGCCCACTCTTCGCTGGCAAGCAAGACCGTTGAAGCACCATCGGTTAATGGCGTACTGTTACCCGCTGTGAGCGTTCCTGCATCTGATTTATCATATGCGCGTCTAAGAGTAGCCAGCTTTTCAATTGACGTATCGGGGCGCATGTTGTTGTCGCGCAGCACTTTATTACAGGGCGTGATGAGATCATCAAAGAAGCCCTCATTATAAGCAGCGGCCGCTTTGATGTGGCTTTCATAGGCCAGTTGATCTTGCGCTTCGCGAGTAATGCCCCATGTTTTTGCCATCAATTCACAATGCTGCCCCATAGATAACAACGTTCTTGGTTCATTAACCGAAGGTGGCAACGGCTTAAGCTCCCCAGGACCAAAGCCTTTAAACATTCTAAGCTTGTCCATAGCACTACGGGCGCGCCCTAAGCCGACCAGGCGACGTGAGAATTTCCTACCGAATACTATCGGTACATCACTAACGGTATCCGCACCACCGGCAATCGCGCACTCAATTTGACCCGTTGCAATTTTTGCAGAAGACATAAGTGCCGCTTGCAAGCTGGTGCCACAGGCTTGTTGCAAGGTCGTACCGGGGCTTAAGGGTGAAAGTTCAGTACTTAACACTGACTCACGCGCGAAGTTCCAATCTCTTGTATGTGTGATTACCGCACCCGAAACCACTTCATCAATTTGCACACCTGATAGATCAAATTTTTCTACCAGGCCGTTGAGCGCTGTAACAAACATATCTTTGTTTGATAAATCAGAGTATGCCGAGTTTGATCGACAAAACGGAATTCGCACACCACCCACTACAGCCACAGGTCTAAGAGTATTGTTCATATTTTTATCCAGTACGACTCACACACATCCGGGAATCAGTATTAATTTTAGGCAAAGATAACTACGACTGAAGGGTCTTTAAATAATGCATCGGGCCACCTCTGAACGGTGCAAACCCGGTCCCGAAGATGATCCCTGCGTCTAGAAGGTCATCGTCTTCAACAATACCGTCAGCACTACACGCCTTGCACTCATCAAGAAAAGGTTTCATTAACCGTTCAGCAAGCTTATCCAGCTTAGCCTTAGTAGCGGCTTGCTCGGTTTCAGACTCTTCGGCATTGGCCGCATCTCTTACAGGTTTATCGTTAACCCACCTATAAAAACCATTGCCTGATTTTTTACCAAGGTTACCTGCCTCAACCATCTCTGTTAGACGATCAACCGCCTTGCTGACATCTTTACCACCGACAGTAGTCACAACACTTTTACAGATATCAAGGCCCACGGTGTCAGCCAGCTCTATTGGCCCCATAGGCATACCGAAGTGGGTCGCGGCCGCGTCTATATCCTCTTTAGAGACACCCTCATCAAATATATTCATAGCTTCAAGCATATAAGCCGCTAATACTCGATTAACTAAAAAGCCCGGGCTACTTTTAACCGGCAGCGGAAAGCGACTGATCTGACCACAAAACGCGCTGCCGCGTTCTATCATTTCTTTAGAACTGTTTGCAGCGTACACCACTTCAACCAATGGCATTTTGGCAACCGGGTTAAAGAAGTGCAAACCGATTAAACGCGTAGGATCACTTAACACTGAAGAGAGCTCTTCTAATGGTATTGCAGAAGTATTGGTAGCCAGTACGGCATGCTCACGCATCTTTGGCTCGATGCTGCGATAAAGCTCTTGCTTAGCTTCTTTGTTTTCGAATATAGCTTCAATGATTACATCAGCCCGTGCTACACCCGCGCCTTCTACATCAGGTATTAAGCGCGCGAGTGTCGCCGATGATTCATGCTTACTACGAGCTTTTTTACGAAATAGTTTTTTAGCCCGCGCCAGTGCAGGTTCAATATATTTCATTTCACGATCTTGCAATGTCACCTCCATGCCGCGTAGTGCACACCAGGCCGCGATATCACCACCCATGACGCCTGCACCGACCACATGCACGCGCCTGCATTTGAAATCTCCGCTCTTGCCCAGGCCTTTAAGCCTTTCCATTAAATGGAAAACTCTTTGCAGCCCACGCGCCTCATCACTGACCATAAGGTCACCGATTTGCGTTGCCTCGGCCTCAAACATCGCAGTGCGATCATCACGATGCTCTTTCCACAGATCGATAATTTTATACGGACCGGGGTAATGATCCGGGTTGGCTTTCTTTTTCGTTTTACTGATCATCTGGCTTGCTAATACATTTCTAGCAGGGCCAGAATTAGTTATTTTGGTAGCAAAAGATGCACCTTTGAATTTTCTATTTTTTATAACCGCACGGCGAGCAGCCCACTTAAGGTTTGCATGAGCGCCAACCACTTCATCAATCATTCCTAAGCCACGCGCCTGACGTGCCCGATGCATTTTACCGGTTAGTATGGCAGTCATTCCCTTCAAGCCACCTACCCGCTCGGTTAAACGAACAGTCCCACCTAGCCCAGGGAGTATGCCAAGTTGAACTTCTGGCAAACCAATACGTGTATCGTCTGCATCGGTGGCGACAATATAATTGCAAGCCAGCGCCAACTCATAACCACCACCAAGACAATGACCATCAACAGCGGCGACTGTCGTAAACGGCAACGCTTCAAGCTTGTGAAAAACCGCCTGCCCTTGCAGTACTTTTTCAGTGACTGATTTTGCATCGGTGAATTTTTCAAATTCACGGATATCAGCACCCGCTATAAAACCGGCCTCTTTAGCTGAACGAATAATTAGACCTGCCGGCGGGTTTTCGATCAGGTGATCAAGCACTTGATCAAGCTCTGCCAATGGCTCTTCACCCAGGGTATTGACACGCTCGTCGGCGCGATCCATCAGCAACCAGGCAATGCCTTCGGCATCGACAGAAAGCTTCCAATGCTTCAAGCCTGGAAGGGAGTGATCAGTTTGAGTATGTTGTGCAGCACCGAGCATAGTCTTTTGCGCCTTAAAGTCGCTTGTTTGCTAAAGAATCCGGATCATACTGATCCTGTCCCACTATTTTAGCAGGCATGTGCGTGTTAGTCGTGCAGGGACGGATTATCGCCTCATAACAATTGAGCCATCATATTCAGTGACAGAACCGGATACCGTAAATACCCGTACTCAACAGCACTCGATTCGAACGCTAGCGATGCGTTTCTGAGATTACAATTTTTAGCGCTGACTCGTTAGCCGTTCGCTGATTGCTTGTTTCAACATCTGTCACTTCAGCAAATAGATCTCCCGCCTGCGCTATCGGGTTACCGGTTTTAGAAATTCTGGCCCCCACAATAACCTTATCAAAGGCGCTTATTTTCATATTCGGAATCATTGCCTGTGCATCACTTAGAGTAACTGTCAGGGGCAGATCACTCAGTTGGTGTTTAACTACCGCTAAAGGCATAGGTGGCCCACTGACCGCTTTCGCATAAACAAATAGCGCAGTATCCGCAGGCAGACCATCAGCGAAACCTTCTTTGACATCTACCTCAACAGTGAGAGCAACATTTGCGGTGTCGGCTTTGGGAGTATCAGCGCCTTGTGTAGACTCACTAACGGCTGCGGCACTACTTGCGCCCTCTGTATTTGAGGCACCCAATTGACTCCTTGCGCTGGCAATTAGCTGACCCACTTCACTGGCTGCTTGCTCATCAGCACCTAACAACGGCAATAATCGGGTCCAGGTAGACACCGCTCCTGCGTGATCACCGCTTTCATTTTGCGCCATACCGTAAAGCCATAAACCTTGAGGGTGATCAGGGGCTTTTTCAAGCGCACTTTTTAGTAACTCTGACGGCTCGCCAAGAAGACTGCCGTTTTGATTTAACCCAATAGCATCGGCCAGCCGAATTGTTACATCAATGTTGTTTTCATCAATTTCAAATGACTTGCGTAATGCCTTTTCAGCGTCTTTGTATTGCCCCATGTTCAAGTGTGCGCGACCCAACATAAACCAGGCTGTGGGATCGTTCGGCTCTTCTTCAAGGTGCTGATTGATACGAGCCACCATCTCCTGCATTGAGGGCGCTTGTTGCTGTTGAGCAACCGGAGCTCTATTGGCTGGATCAATAGCCGCCGGTGTTCCAAGTGATAAGTACAATACACCCGCCGCTAATGGGAACACTACTGCCAACGGCCACAATAACCATTGGCCTGTGTTTTTATCAGTAATGTGGGCAACGCTTGTATCGTGAATGGCCTTATCTTCAGGGGCGATATCACGAGCAAGGTCCATTTCTATACGCGCGATTTCATCGTCGTATTCTGCAGCCGTTATCTCGCCTGCATTCAGACGGTTTTTAAAATCACTTGCCTGCGCCTTGGCAATCGCCACATTGGTTTCAGTTCGGCTAGCCACCACCGCTGCCTCTTCGTGACGACGAAAAACAGGAAGTAAAAGCGCGAGCGTAGAAATAACAAGCAATGCTGCTAGTAGAAAAAAAAGAGCCAATGGGTTTCCGTCTATTCTTGCGAGTCGAGCAGATCACGAGCACGTTTCAGTGCCGCAGTATCTGGTTGGTTGGTAGTCACAGTGGGCTTTCTTTTGGCCGAACGCCAGACAATGAAAACACCTACTAAAAGCAAAATGGCAGGCCCTAACCAGAGCACTAAAGTACGCGCTGTTAATCGTGGTTTATACAGTACAAACTCACCGTAGCGCTGCACCATAAAGTCTGTAATTTCAGATTTATCCTGACCCGCTTCAATCATGGTGAATATTTCACGTCGCAGATCAACCGCCAGCTCCGCTTGAGAATCTGCAATATTCTGGTTCTGACACACTAAGCAGCGCAGCTCAGCTACTAAGGTATCAAACAGTGCTTTGTCTTTCGCGTTTGCAAAATCACGTTGTTCAAAAGCGTGAACGGTAAAAGCCATTAGTAATAAACAAGGCAATACAAAAAACACCATTAAAGGCTTGTTGTGTTGCAGCGTGCATTGCTGCTTTAAGTGGGGCATTAGCTTTCAGCCTTAAGTTTTGCAACCAGTGGCAAAATAGTATTTTGCAGATCCGCTGGAGTTAGCGGCCCAATGTGTTTATCTCGAACGATGCCTTGCTTATCAACCACAAATGTTTCTGGTGCGCCGTAAAATCCCCAGTCAATACCAATTCGGCCAGATTGATCTACTGCCGTGAAAACGTAGGGATCCCCCAACTGATCTAACCAGCGTATGGCAAGGTCATTTTCGTCTTTGTAGTTGAGACCAATAATATCAACCACATCCCGCTTTGCCAGCTCTACTAACAACGGGTGTTCAACCCGACAAGCGGCACACCACGTACCCCAAATATTAAACAACCAAACCTTGCCTTTCATTTGAGCAGGTGTAAAAACTGTGTTTTCGTCACCGAGCACAGGCAATGAAAACTCCGGGGCCGGCTGCCCGATCAGTGGCGAAGGAACAAACCGCGGGTCATTATCGAGGCCCTTGTATAGAAAAACACCAATAACAACACAGACGATTAATGGAAGGACATACTTCATGATTGCTGTGTACCGCTCAATACATTGCTCTTCACATTGCTCTCCTTAGTCGCCATTGCATTTTGTGTCACACGACTCGGCACTCGCCGATAGCGCTTATCCATAACAGCAAGCAAACCACCAAAAGCCATAAAGAGCGCTCCAAGCCAGATCCAACGTACGAAAGGTTTATAGTAAATACGCATGCTCCAGGCTTCAGGGCTTAATGATTCACCTAACGCAAAAAAGAGATCACGAGTAAAACCTGCATCTATAGCCGCTTCGGTCATGATTCCCATTTGGCTGTTGTAGTCACGCTTTTGTGCCGCCAGCGTGGCAATATCAATTCCATCACGCTGCACAATCAATGTGCCTTCCTCAGCAATGTAGTTAGGCCCATTCACCATTGCGACACCCTTAAAGGTGAAATCATAACCTGCAAGACTAACCGTTTCACCCTTATCCATACGTAGGTCTTTTTCAATGCTGTAGAGCGACGTTAAGCTAACGCCCACGCAAAAAACAGCTATACCGATATGCCCTAACGTCATACCCCAGAAACCTGCCGGTATTTTAGTCAGTGAAAACAGTTTGTTTTGTCTGTTCTTTACGCGTTCGAACACACCTTGTAGTGCAGTAGTGGTCACCCACAGTGCCAAACCTATACCCAGCGCTGCACCAAACTTAAATGAACCCATTAAGAACGGCAGTGTAAAAGCACCGACCACACTTACCACCATCGCCCAACGCAGGCGCTTTAAGATGCCACGAACGCTATCTTTTTTCCAACGGCTCAGTGCTGCCACACCAACGACCACTGCCACCAACGCACCCAATGGAATAAATATGGCGTTAAACCATGGTGCACCGACAGACAATTTTTTAAGCCCCATGGCGTCTATAAACAAAGGGTATAAAGTGCCTAATAATACGCTCGCACAAATCACAACCATTGCTACGTTATTAAACAACAGTGCCGATTCACGTGATTCAACTTCGTACTGTGCCTCACTTGCAAGCCGCGGCGCTCGCCACGCATAAAGCACCAATGAAGTACCAACCACCAGCGCTAAAAACCCGAGTATGAATTTCCCTCGTTCAGGATCATTGGCAAACGCATGCACTGAGGTAAGTACCCCGGAACGTACCAAAAAGGTACCAAGCAAACTGAGTGAGAAAGCAGTGACGGCAAGTAGTACCGTCCAGGCTTTAAATGCACCACGCTTTTCAGTGGCCGCTAATGAGTGAATTAACGCAGTACCCACTAGCCACGGCATAAACGATGCGTTCTCTACCGGATCCCAAAACCACCAGCCGCCCCAGCCGAGTTCGTAGTAAGCCCACCAACTGCCAAGTGCGATACCTACGGTTAAAAATACCCACGCAATGTTTGTCCAGGGGCGCATCCATTTGGCCCATGCCATATCGAGTCGACCACCAATAAGTGCCGCTACAGCAAAGGCAAAGGCCACTGAGAATCCAACGTAGCCCATGTACAACATCGGTGGGTGCACTGCGAGACCGAAGTCCTGCAGCAGTGGGTTTAAGGCATCGCCGTCTAAAGGTGCGGGCAGTAATCGGTCGAAAGGGTTAGAGGTGTACAACACAAACAATGTAAAGCCGACACTGATCATGCCCAGGATAGATAAAACCCTGGCGACCATTGGCAACGGAATACCACGGCTATACACACTAACCGCTGCCGTCCATACAGCAAGTATTAACAACCACAACAATAATGAACCCTCGTGCGAGCCCCACACACCAGAGATTTTGTAGATAAGCGGCTGAGTTAAATTCGAGGTACTAGCAACATAGCCAACTGAAAAATCATTCACAACAAAAGAGTAAGTTAATACAGCGTACGATACACCGACTAACAAAAGCTGCACCCGTGACGCAGGTCGCGCCAATGCCATCCAACTATATTGACCGGTAAAACTGCCAATCATAGGGACCACTGACAGCACACCCGCCGTACATAAGGCGAGTATCAGTGCGAAGTGTCCAATCTCTGGAATCATTGCATTTGCACCGTATCAGAGCCGAAGTGCTTGCCGGCTTTGTCTTTTTGTTTTTGCAGCGCATCAGCGACTTCAGGCGGCATGTAGTTTTCGTCGTGCTTGGCGAGTACCTTGTTGGCAATAAACACACCGTTTTCATCCAGCTTGCCGACACTCACAGTACCCTGCCCTTCACGAAATAAGTCGGGCAGTATTCCAGTGTAGCGCACGGGAATAGTTTCACCGTTATCAGTTAAATCAAACGCCACCGTAAGGCCATCACCAATTCGCTCGACACTATTCGCCGCCACCAAACCACCCACTTTAAATTCAGCCCCCTCAGGTACTAAACCCGCCACTACTTCACTCGGTGAAAAAAATAGCTGAATGTTACTACTGAACGCCTTCAAGAGAAGTGCAGAAGCGACCCCAACTGCTGCCACCATGAGTGTTACTAAGATTAGTTTTTGTTTTCTTTTCGGGTGCATTCTATGTTCAGTTTTGTGTTGTCTGTAGGCAAACTTAACGGGTCTTAAGACTCGGTACTACTGTGCTGACGCTTAAGCCTGGAAATCACTTTTTTTCTTTGCGAAAGTGTTGCGTACACGTTAGCAAGCATAACGATTGCGGTTAACGCAAACGATGGCCAAACATACATGGCATAGCCACCCATAGCGAAAAACTCACTCATAATCGATTCTCTTTAACTCGTTCACGCACCCAGGCTGAGTTGGCTTCCCGCTCTAGAATTACGTTGCGGGTTTTAGTTAACATAACAACCAAGTAGTACACTTTAAAGCCCAATGCCATTAATAAGAGTGGAATTAACATACTAATATGTATAGACGGTGTGCCTATTTTGGCTATAGACGCCGGCTGGTGCAATGTATTCCACCATTCCACAGAGTAGTGAATGATGGGAATATTCACCACACCCACCAACGCCAGAATTGCCGCTGCACGCGCCGCCGTAGACTTATTATCTATTGAAGATCGCAACGCCATATAGCCAATGTAAATAAACAGCAAAATTAGTTCAGAGGTAAGCCTGGCATCCCACTCCCACCAAGTACCCCACATAGGCTTGCCCCACAAAGAGCCAGTTGCTAAAGCCAAAAAGGTAAACGACGCACCCAGAGGCGCCGAGACTTGCGCAACTATATCGGCAAGTTTCATTTTCCAGACTAGAAACAGCAGACTACAAAATGCCATCACCATATAGATAAATAGGCTCATCCATGCTGCTGGCACGTGAACATATATAATTCGGTAGCTTTCACCTTGCTCGTAATCAGTAGGTGCCACAAACAAACCGCGATACAGCCCCACCGCCAACAGTATTGCGCAGGCCACCGCCAACAACGGCGTTAGGATTTCCGCCAGCCGGTAGAAATTTTTGGTTGATGCAAGCTTGTGAAACCAACGAAACATAAAGGTCCTGATTACTTCAAAATAGGTTAAGCCAACAGGCGGTAACCGCTATGGTACCTCAAGACTACGCCGGGCGGCAGCTGTCCGGCAGTATGCCGAACCACAGTATGACAATACCCGCAGCGTATAGTTTGCAACGGTAAAAAATAGTTTTCTAAGGTGCGCGACCAGCACACAAGATTAGCTCTCAGCGCTGATTCGAAGCGATGCCGCCACCGCCAACGGCGCCAACGCCAGCGCTAGAAAAAACAGACCGCCCAATAGCGATAATTGCGCGCCAATAGCAAAACCACCAGCCGCGGCTGCCACACAACTACTGCCAAATATCAGCACAGGGATAAACAAAGGCAACACCAACAAGGGCAGCAACACCCCTCCACGGCGAAGACCAACGGTCAGCGCTGCGCCAATCGCACCAATCAAACTGAGCGTTAATGTCCCAAGCACTAGCGATGCCAGCAGCGCTGGAATCGCCTGTAATTTTAGCTGTAATAACAAGGCCAGCAGTGGCGATAACAGTACCAACGGCAATCCAGCCACTAACCAATGGGTAAGCACTTTAGCCAGCACCAATACCGACAGTGGCTGTGGACTGAGCAATAACTGCTCTATTGAACCGTCGTCGAAGTCATCACGGAACAAGCCATCAAGGCCCAACAATGTTGCCAGCAGTGCCGCCACCCAAATCACCCCTGGCGCGATCTCGCTAAGCAAGCTGCCATCCGGGCCAATGCCAATAGGAAAAAGCGTAACCACAATGACAAAAAACACCAACGGGTTCAGCCAGTCACTGCGGCGGCGCATGGCAAGCGTTAAATCCCGCTTCAACAACGTTATAAAAGCGCCACCCATTAGCTAGTCAACGCAAGCGTTTGAACCGGATGACTGGATATTTCCAGTGCCTGATGAGTCGAATACACCACACTGCCACCTGCACTAACATGCTGTTCGATCAAACCACCTACCAAGGCGCGGCCATGCGCATCCAATGCAGTTAAAGGTTCATCTAAGATCCAAAGCACAGCTTTACTAAGCAATACACGCGCAAGCACAACACGCCGGCGCTGCCCTGCAGATAGCACTTTACAGGCTAAATCTGATCGACCCGTAAAACCCGTTTCCTCTAAAGCGTATTCGCACTCGGCTCTTGTGGCTGTGTGATCCGTTAAGGTGCACTGAAGATTCTCAATAGCGGTTAGATCCCCCTTTAAGCCATCAGCATGGCCTGCAAAACACATTTCAGCAAAGTAATCTTCACGAGCTGCCGGCAGCAGCTTACCGCGCCACGAGATCTCGCCTTTATCTAGCGGTATCAAGCTGCACATTGCCCGGAGCAAAGTGGTTTTGCCAGAACCGTTATCGCCCTGCAACTGAAACAACATACCAGCGCTTATCGTAAAACTCTTATTTTCGATTAAGGTCAGTTCACCACGACTCACACAAATATCTTTAGCTTGCAGCAATGCCTCAGTCATTTAAATTCAGTCCCTACAACCATAGCCGCAAAATTCCGACGGCTTATTCGTGACCACAAAACACTACAGCTGCGGTAAAGAATGTGCAGGCACATCATATTGCTGACGTTTTTCATTATTGATGGCACTTTCGAGCTGTGATTGAATCTCGATGAGCGAGGTAGCACCCGCCTGCTGAGTGGTGTATTCATGGCCTGCGTAGCGATACTGATCAAGCTGTCGCATGGTGGCTGATAACTGCTGACTTCCAAGTCGAACGCCTACTTCGGGTAAATTATGCACCGGCGCATCAGGCCAACGAGACTGCGCCCATTGTATCACAGCGGCGCCATACGCCTCTGTGTTCTGCCCACGGCTGAGCTTCTGCACTCGCTTCCAGTCAGCGCTTTCATTGGTGACAACCACTGCCAAATTTTCATTTGCGGGGGTTTTCCTTGAACAAGCCCACCATGCGATAAGTGTTGCAAGCCACGCTGCCATTGTTGCAAATGCCAACCATTGCCATAGGTGATTAGAATCTACACCTTGAACTTGCGCCGTGTCAGCAAGTGGCACAGCGTCAGCCGGAACTATTGCACTTTCTATAGTGCTTTGTGCAATAGTGCTTTGTGACTCTGCTTGAACATCTGAGGCTTGATCTCCTGAAGCATCGGAATTGTCACTCATAACGTTCGAATTAGCCAAGTCGGCGTCTGGAATATTGCCGGGCGCGGGTGTCTCCTGGGCAAGCCCCTCTGAACTTATGCTCAGCTCCTGGGCGGGGAATACCACACGCTTTTCAATATCTTCTGTTGTGTCCCACCACTTAATCACTATTTCTGGAAGCGTCAATACCCCGCTCTTATTCGGAATCACTGACCACTTCTCACGACGCACACTGACCACGTTATCTTGCTCCGGACGCGACGCGAACTGCGGTGTGTCAGTGTAGATTTTTAACCCGGGCACATTAGGCACGGGAATTTCAGGTAACTGTGTTGAAGAAGCGCCCAGCGCTGCCAATTCAAAGCTCAAGGTAAAAGGCTCCCCGGGCTTGCCAGTTTTAATGTCTTCAGACCACTCATGTTTAAGTTCTAACGCTTTAACTGGCAGCCACCAAGCGGACGTATTAGCCGCCGCGCGCGGCTTAACATTTAATGTTAAAGGCTCAGTACGCAATTCGATTCGCCTTGTCGGCGTATTGCGTAAAATAAGACCACCGCCAAAACTTTTATCACTAACGGTGGCTGGCACCACAATCGAATCAAAAGTGATCTCACCACTTTTTTGCGGAAAAAGAGCGTACTTAAAAGTATTCACTCGATATCGCTCACCATTTCTTTCCTCTAGCTGCTCACCACTTCTTGGCAGGCGCTCCACTTGAATATCACTGTTGCCCTCTACTATCGGGCTAGCACTTTGTAGCTTGCCATCATCAAATATTTTGAGCGTCAGTATCACCTGCGCTTGAACGTAGGGTGTTTCAGTATCGACTGATAACTCAACAAATGCATTGTCACGCGGCTCAACCCCGGGGGTGCCGCGCGCCACCACCTCCACCACCAGCGAATCAGATGAAACGCCATCAACAGTAAGCGCTGGAATTGCCATTTTGCCGGTTTTCTTTGCCTGAAGTTCTAAACGAATTTTAAAACCTCGGGTGCGTTGACCATTAACAATTGAGTCACTGCTACTGACACCCGACTGCACAATTATAAAATTCTTCAGTAGCGGTGAAGTATCTGGCAGACTCCCAAGACCAGTACCTGTTATATACAGCACTACAGACTCGCCTTCTATAACCGTTTCCCTATCAACTTCAGACTCTAGTGTGGCGGCCATAGCACTGCTGCAAAAAAGCATACAGAGGAATAACGACACTGCTTTCCACAAACCAGAAAAGATTTTGTTTTTAAAAATACTTTGCAACACAGCACTAGTGATTTTCATAGCTACCATGGCTCCTGCATATGATTCACATCGGGGTATTCGATCATATGATTCAGTCTTATTTTGTTACGTAACAACTGGGATGGATCATCAGGTATACGACGCAACCATTGCTGGGCAGCTTGATCATCTTCACTAACCTCACTTTGTGCGATGGCAGTACCTTCCGCTTCTTGTGGCTCGCTTTGGTCTTGTGACTCCTCCGTTTGCTCTGCTGGATCTTTGAAATCGTCAAGCTCAAGCGGCTGCTCAGACTGAGAATTTGATTGCGATTGCGCTGCATCGTCAGTTAGCTCACCTTTCTCATCACTATTTTGTTCGTCTTGCCCTTGTTGGTCTGAGTCGGAAGACTCACTGCCTTCTTGTTGTTCTGACTCTCCGTCTTGTGACTCTCCGTTATCCTTACCTTCTTGCTGTTGATCACTGTCAGAATTTTCATCCGATTGCGATTCTTGTTGGTTTTGATTTTTTTCTGCTAAATCTTTAAGCTTTTTTGCCACATCTAAATTCTGTTTGAACTCCTTATTTTCAGGCGCCAACTCCACTGCAGATTCAAGAGATGCAACAGCCTGATTATAGTCTCGTGCACGGGCAGCTGCCGTTCCATGATTAAATAACGCGCGTGCTTTGTCTGTACCTGCCAGCTCTTGATTGCTGAAATCTTCCATAGCCTCTTGGTATTTTCCAGCCCGGTACCGACTCACCCCCCGCCATTGATCGTCTGTAAAAAGCTCAGCCGCCTCGGCAGGCTTACCTTGCTCTAACAATTCCATCGCACGTTGGTCTGCCCGCTTAAAGTAATCTGCAAACTCAAAACCAAGAGCCGGTTGCCAGGCTGTGCATAACAACACAGCAACAAGGCTTAGTATTTTTGACGCCGTTAGCCGGTTATTAATCACGTTGCATAAGCACTGTCCGTTCATAGCCAACCCCGCCGAAACGATACTGCCGCCACCGGCAATAACAACAGCATTAACCAAGGACCACGATCAAGCCATTGGTCTGCCATGCGATCAGAACTTTTGCTATTGGCATCAATAATAGAAAGTTGCATCTGCTCAAGCAGATCATTTATATCCGATTCATCTGCACTGATGCGACGGTACTTTCCGCCACCGGCACTTGCCAGTTCACGTAACGATGGCTCTGCCAGGCTTGCGACAATAATATTGCCAGTAGCATCTTTCACAAACCCACCTCTTGGATGCGGAATTGGAGCCCCGTCAGCGCTACCAACACCAATAACAGAAAGCCTTATTCCATTAGCCGCCATTTCACTGGCAAGCGCCATTGATTCATTGTCGATGTCACTGTCAGTAAACAACAACACACTTCCACTACGACTCTTGACACCCTGCAACAGATCATAAGCCTCTCTTAACGCCAACCCGGTACGACTACCTTGCGATGGCATTATGTCTATCTCAAGCGCTGGCAACATTGAAAGAATTGTGGCCGCATCATTGGTCAACGGTGAAACAACAAAAGGTGTTGCCGCATATACCACCACTGCGTGCTCTACATCGCCTCCCTTTTTAAGGATATCTTCAACCTTTTGCTTTACACGACTTAATCGATTGGGCTTTATATCTTGCACGGTCATCGAACGCGACAGATCAATTACCAATACCCTTTCTGTAGCATTTCTATAGGTAGGCGCCTCACGCCGTTCCCAACTAGGCCCCGCCAAGGCCAACACGCAGACGAGCCATGCAACAGCCACCATATACAGCCATACTCGGCTTTGACGACTGTCACTTGCACCCTCTAACAGGTGATCTAATAACTCAGGGTCTACCGCCCGTTGCCACTGCGAAGAACTGGTAGTAGTAGAGTGCAAACGCCAAAACAACCATGCAGCCGGTAACAATGCAAGCAACCACCACACCCTTATAAAATGAAAATGTTCAATCGTGCCCACGGAACCTCCGCCACACTAAATAGAAACTCAGCGCCAAACTTGCAGCCAGCGGCCAGTAATATAATTCTGCTAACGGCCGCTGTTGCACACTATCAATGACGCTTGGCTCTAAAGTATTAATTTCATCATAGATACCAATCATTTCACGGGTATTTCGTGCCCTAAAATACTTGCCACCTGTAATGTCGGCTATTTCAAGCAACGATTTTTCATCTAATGCTTTAGACGGATTTACCACTCGCGTGCCAAAAATATCGCGCACCACGGCCTGCTCAGCACCAACGCCAATCGTATGTATGCGAATACCGTATTGCTTTGCGACTTTGGCTGCATCAATGGGTGTAACCGCACCTGCAGTATTGGCACCGTCTGTTAATAGAATCAACACCCTTGATTCTGCAGGCCTTTCTTTTAGGCGTTTCACCGCAAGACCTATAGCATCACCTATTGCAGTCGATGAACCAATTAAGCCCACCATTGATTCAGTAATAAAATGTTGGACGGTCTTTAGATCATAGGTAAGCGGTGTTTGCACCTGAGCGTTATCACCAAACAATATCAAACCTACCCGATCCCCTTCGCGTTGCGCCACAAACTCTTTGGCAACTACTTTAGCAGCCTCCATACGTGCAACACTGCGACCCTGCACTTCGAAATCTTGCTCTCGCATACTGCCGGAAATATCCATACCCAACATCAGGTCACGACCACTAACGGGAAGATCTACCACCTCACCTAACCACTGTGGGCGCATACAAGCCATCACCAAACAACACCACATCAGCACAGCTACTATCCACCTTAGCGATGAAACATTTGCGCCCTCGTGCGCAGTAGACGCTTGTTGCAATTGCTCAAAAAACGGCACACGCAAGGCCCGCTGTTGCTGCTGTTTGGCCGCAGGCAAAATAAGGCGCAGCAATACCGGTAACGGCAAAAGCACTAGCAACCACCACCATTCAAAGCGCAGCAACGGTTGGCTCCCCATACGTCAGTGAATTGATAGGCTGGGCATTTTTAATGGTTGTTTCTGTCAACTCTATTAAGCGCAAAGCATCCATGGGTTCAATTTGCATCGATCTTTTATAGGGTGCTCGTCTTAGACTTTGCCCGACACCATTACTGTATTCTTGGGTTTGGCCTATGTCATCTAGTGCGTTAAGCCAGTTATCGTCCGTTAGAGCCGCCACTTGTGAACGAGGCAGCAACGCAAGAGATACCCGCCGCATCAGTACCGATAGCGCTGCAAGCTCTTCAGACACATTAGAATTAGCATTGGCCCTTGCATCGAGCGCATTAGCGATACGCTGGTGATCGCTCAACGCATCTCTACGCCAACGATTTAGTTGCTTACGTTTTCTACGCTTACGAATAAAAACCACTAGCATAACCAACACACACAACACCAACGCCATCACCACCCACCAGGCAAAAGCAGGCGGCCACCAACCAATGACCTGTGGTGGAACCACATCATGGAGCTGCTCTAGCAGTGCTTGTTCTTCTGGGCTAACGTCAGGATTCATCGTGAATTAGTTACTCCACCTGGCGCAAGCGTCACTATTCATTAAGCACCACCTGGCAAGGCATTCATCACCGTTGCTGCAATGTGCATCGGATTATCAGCGACCGAGGCACTTATAAAGCCGTTACCTGCACCAGTAAAAACACGTTGAAGTTGCGCTGTGCGAAACTCAAAGTCATCTTTATATTGTTGTCGCGACCTTGAAGACGCACTGTTAAGCTCCCCATTGTGCTCGCCATCAGTGATTGCATATGTTGCAGGTGGTGGAAGCTCAGCTTCTAAGGGATCATATAGATGCACGGCAGCCGTGTGATTATGCTGCAACAAGTTCGCTGTGTGCGGGCCTGAATCGAAGTGGTTAAAATCAGACAACAAACATATAGAGCTCCCCGTATGCGCACAACGATTAAGCCTTAACAAAGCATCACTAAGCGGTAACACTCCACCCCCGCCAGGAGGTGGTTTGTTATTGTGCAGTTTTACTATTTGATGCAGCAGCCGTGTAACGCCTTTAGTACCTGCCATCGGTTTAATTTCCATCATAGAGGTACCATCAAACACTAGCCCCCCGACCCGATCTTTTTGTGATGCAGCCGCCCACGCAACCATCGCACAAACACGCGCGGCCACCACTGACTTAAACGCGACTCGCGTACCAAAGTACATTGACGGGCGTAAATCCAGCGCTATAAAAAAAGGCCTTTCACGCTCTTCATTAAACAACTTGGTATGTGTACGACCAGTACGTGCTGTGACTTTCCAGTCAATCATTCTTACATCATCACCACCGTGATACTCACGTACTTCTGCAAAGTCCAGACCACGGCCAAGTGCCGCTGATGACGAACCACCCGCAGCAGGTGCTTTTACCCGACGACCACGACGACTAGCAACCTTAGCCACCGTTTGGCGCAAACTAACGAGCTCTGCAATCGACACCGACGTAGGCCTTGGTGCAGCAGCACCCACAGAGCCCGTCACGCCTGCAGCAGCCTTGTTTGCGTGCTCAACCACGTGATTCACCACGTAGTGTTAATTGCATTTGGGGTTTCACTAGTTGCATGGGTAAGGTGTCACTAAGCCAGTATGATTAGCAGCTATGGCACTGCCACCTGACTTAGGAGACGATCAATTACCGTGGCAGAGGTAACACCCTCTGCTTCCGCCTCATAGGTGAGCAAAATTCTATGCCGCAGTACATCGTAAATAACGGCATGTATATCTGCTGGTGCTACGTAGTCTTGGCCGTTTAACCATGCATGAGCACGAGCACAAGCATCAAGCGCTATGGTGCCACGTGGTGAAGCACCAAAAGCAATGTGGCCTGCCAACGGCCCGGACTTTTCACGAGTCGTCGTTACTAGTCTGACCAGGTATTCTTCTACTTGATCGGACAGATAAACCCGATCAATATCACGCCTTGCCGCGCGAATATCTTCAAGGTTTAACACCGCTGTGTTGTGCATACTGGAACTTAATGCCTGGCTATTTTCAGAACGCACCAAACGCAATATTTCCAGTTCATTATGAGCCGGTGGATAGTCGATAATCACATGCATCAAGAATCGATCAAGCTGCGCTTCAGGCAAGCTATAAGTACCCTCTTGCTCTATTGGGTTTTGTGTCGCCATCACCATAAACAATTCAGACAACGCATAGGTTTGCTGGCCAATTGAAATTTGCCGCTCAGCCATTGCCTCTAGCAGCGCACTCTGAACCTTAGCCGGTGCACGGTTGATTTCATCAGCCAGAATAATTTGATTAAACAACGGCCCCGGCTGGAATTTGAATTCACCCGTTGTTGGTAAATAAATTTCAGTACCGGTGATATCGGCTGGCAACAAATCTGGCGTAAATTGAATCCGCTTAAAGGCAGCATCAACCACACTGGCTAGCTCCTTGATGGCACGTGTTTTAGCTAAACCCGGCGCCCCCTCGACCAATAAGTGACCGTCGGCAAGCAGCGCGATCAGTAAGCGATCAACTAAAGCCGCCTGACCAATTATTGATGAAGACAGATCTTGTCTTACTGAGTTGAATTTTTCGTGAACGCTCATTGCTTTCTATATTCGATTTATTATGTCTAAAGAGCTCAAATTACCAGCGCAATTTGAGCTTAGTATCGTAAACTAGGTCCGCAAGCCCTTTGCCATGCAGTTAAAACGAACCGTTTTCACTTGCGGTGTGCGCCGAAATCATATCAGATACTGCTCACCACTAACGCTGTCTGCGAGTACCGCAATCTTGTGTTTAGAAACAGCCGTTAACGGGTAAACCAATCACCCCTCTCAAGTACACCTGAAATGTACAACCCAGATGACCACCAGGATGTGAACCCAAAGTGAATCAGACTACGTGAACCCGGAATTTAAAAATCGCCCTGTGTTGATCACCGGTTGCTCAAGCGGTATTGGTTATGCCGCCGCGACTGCACTTCACAACCGCGGCTACGCTGTTTTTGCCACCACCAGAAAGGCAACAGATTCCGCACTGTTATCAAAGCACGGAATCACCACCCTGCAGCTCGATCTAGACGACCACAAGAGTATAGAGAATGCTTTGGCCCAAGTGCTCGACCAAACCGATGGAAAACTTTACGGTTTGTTCAACAACGGCGGATTCGGCCAGGGCGGCGCAATTGAAGACCTCCCAACAGACGCCCTTCGTGAGCAATTTGAAACTTTGGTATTTGGCTGGCACGAACTCACCCGCCGTGTGCTTCCGGTAATGCGCCGTCAGGGCTATGGTCGCATTGTACAAAACAGCTCGGTCTTAGGCTTTGCAGCCATGCCGTATCGCGGCGCTTACAATTCGGCTAAATTTGCCATCGAAGGCTTAAGCGACACCCTGCGGCTTGAATTGCGCGGCAGCAATATTCATGTGTCGCTCATACAGCCAGGGCCGATAAGATCGCGTTTTAGAGACAATGGCATCGTAAAATTTAAACAACATATTGATAGCGAAAACAGCGTACACGCAGAGGCCTACAAAGGCACCATAGAAAGACTCAACACCGCAGGCGATGCCAACCGGTTTACTCTAGGTCCAGAGGCTGTTGTCGATAAATTAATTCACGCCCTTGAAAGTGACTCACCCAAAAGCCGTTATCGAGTCACGACACCGACTATCGCCTTTGCAGCTGCAAAACGTTTATTTCCCACAAGTGTGCTTGATCGCATGCTGGCATCTGTAAAATAAGTCTCCGTTATAATGAGCAATCCAACCTGTTTAAAAATCCATATGGCCAAAATACTACTTGTTAGCGGATCAGTCTTCGGCGCCGCGCTACTCACTGCCGATGAAATAGAAACCGCTTTAAACGATGCCTCACACACGGTTGAACGACCTGACCCGCAAACCATAGAGGCCCTGACAGATGAATCAGTCGACTACCTGGTGGTATGCACCTCCACCACTGGCAGCGGTGATGTCCCCGATGATCTACTGCCACTTTACACCGGTTTGCGCACGGAATATCCTCGAATCACACACTTAAAATATGTAGTGGTCGCACTCGGCGACAGCTCCTACGACCACTTTTGCGGCGCAGGAGTTACTATGGATGAATCCTTGGCTGATCTTGGAGCGCAGCAGATCAAAGCACCCCTTAAACTTGATGCATTAGAAGTCACTGAACCAGAAGAAATTGCCCCCGCCTGGGTCGTGGCTGCCATTGACGAACATATTGCTAGCTAAGCATTGCAGTTAATGCAGCAGCCCAAAAGGCCCTAAAACGCAGCAAACCAGGCTTTAATACCACGCTCTAAAAAAAACGAACAGCTGTTTCACTTCTTATAATTTACTGAATAAGGCATGTATGAATAACACAGAGAAAGTAAAAGAATTTGGCGGTTGGCTACAGCGCTACGAACACACAAGTGACGTTTGCCAATGCGACATGACCTTTTCAGTCTATCTACCGGCAGAAGCTGAGACTGCCAAAGTCCCGGTTTTATACTATTTATCCGGCCTTACGTGTACCGACGACAACGTGCGCACCAAAGCAGGTGCACAACGCTATGCTGCCGAACACGGCCTCGCACTGGTGATGCCTGATACCAGCCCACGCGGCGACAACGTAGCCGATGAAGCAGACCGCTACGACCTGGGTAAAGGTGCAGGTTTTTACGTAAACGCCACACAAGCACCGTGGTTACCGCACTACCAGATGTTTGACTACATCAATAAAGAGTTACCAGACCTGATTGAAACCAATTTACCCGTGACTACTGATCGGTCAATCTGCGGGCATTCAATGGGCGGCCATGGTGCGATTATCAGCGCTCTAAAGCACCCGGGCCGATACCGCTCCGTCTCTGCGTTTGCACCCATCGCAAACCCTGTAAATTGCGCATGGGGTGAAGGCTGCTTCGGCGCGTATTTAGGTGATGACCACGAGCAATGGAAAGAATGGGATAGCGTGTGCCTTTTAGAAAGCGGCGCAGAATGCCCACCTTTGCTGGTTGATCAAGGTGGCGGGGATAACTTCCTTGAAAGCCAGCTATCTTTCCCGGCGCTTGAAGCCGTGTGCAAATCCAAAGGCATCGACGCAACGCTAAGACTGCAACCGGATTACGATCATAGCTATCACTTTATAGCCTCATTTATAGGTGAACATATTGCATTCCACGCCAAGCACTTAAAAGGCTAAGCATCAGCAATCTCCTGGCTTGCAAAGCAACTTTCGCAGCCGCGCAAGGCTGCTTTAAGAGTTAGCCACCGTAACGTTGGCAAGCTCAATTCCCACCACTAAGCCCGGGCATTCTTTCGGGCTGGTAATTGTTTCGTAATGTTAATCCAACATTAGCTTACATACCTGTCTCTTAATTTGACTTAAACTTCGGCCCCAGTGCGGCTCTATTTGTCCGTACACAAAAGTGATACACCCCGTTGCAAGTTCTATACGTATCTGCACATAGGATTAATGATCGTTACGCTTCATCCCTATAACAACTTGGTTTTACAACACACTCCCAAAGAGGTTTACATTGACTCAGATTAATCGAATTCTGGCATTTGGAACATTCGCACTGCTTAACGCAGTCAGTTACAGCGCCCACGCACTACCTAGCTGCGTCAGCGCAACATCAGATTCTGATGGCGACGGCTACGGCTGGGAAAATAACAGCTCCTGCCTGGTCGTAGCATCCAGTGGCGCAAGCAGCGGCGGCTCGCAGTTACCGGGATGTCAATCAGCAAACAGCGACACTGACGGAGACGGCTTTGGTTGGGAGAACGGCGCTTCATGTTTAGTTGGCGGCGGTATAATCAGCAACGACGACGCTCAATCAAGCGGCACCCCTTCGTGCGTAAGCAGCGCTAGTGATTCAGACGGCGACGGCTACGGCTGGGAAAACAGCACTACTTGCCTGGTTACTGCAAGCACCGGACAAATCAGCGATGATGCCGGTAGTGCTACGTCAAACGGCATTGCCGATGATGCCGGCAGCTCAACATCTAACGGTGTTTTGCAAGACGACGGCAGCAACACTACAAACAACGGATCCACAAACAACAGCTCCACAAACAACGGCGGTTCTTTCACCTCTGGAACCGGCGGTGGTGCAGTTATTAGCAGCTCTTCTCTTACTACAGTCGCATCTGAAACAGTCAGCGTTAGCAGCGCTGGCGGCGATCTATTCAGCACCCGCCAGGTAGGTGACTTCCAACTCATGCAAAACGCATGGCGTGCCTGGCGCGCAGCTGATGGCTATGACTGGAACCAGAGCATCTACACCAACAACAATGGCACACCCGTGGGCTGGAGCTACGACTGGGGACCAGGTGTACCAGGCGCCAGTGGTCGAGCCTCAGATGACTACTACGTACGCTCATACCCAGAGCTAATCTACGGCATCAAAGATGAATTCCGCACCAGCGCAAGCAAATCCGAGATCGGTTTCCCTGTTCGTGTAGACACCATGCCTGTCGTACAAATTGACTACAGCTACAGCGCTCCACAGTACGGCGCAGCCCGTCCTGTTGATGCATCCGTCAATAGCGCCTACCCCAACGGCACCACCATTAATGGTGAGCGCAACGTAGCTGTAGAGTCGTTTTTCTATGAATCCGATAACGGCGTATGTGACGACTCCCTCGCAGTCACGCGCAACAATGGATCAAACCACGTATACGAAGTAATGGTTTGGTTAGATTCAGGTGCAGAGCGACTTCCAGCCGCAGCACGCGACTTCGTCACCAACGTTACCTTGCGCGGCGATGACTACAAGGTCTACACCAAAGGCAGTGACCCACGATATATCGCCTTCGTAGCACAGAACCCCACAACAGCTGGCACCATTTACTGGAACGACTTCATAGATTGGTCACGCCTAAACGCCCACAGAGTATCTGAGCTATTTGGTGCACGAAGCAACTCAGTACAGATCCAGGACTCCTGGTGTGTAGCGAATATCATCGTAGGCACAGAGATCTTCTGGGGCGCCGGAAACTTTGATCTATACGACTGGACAATCACCCAACGCCAGCCGTAAATCAAAGTAATCAAATTAATAGTAATTTGATTTTAAGAAGTAACGAACGGCGGCCATTGGCCGCCGTTTTTTTTACTTAAAAAAATCATCCTCGACCTCTTTAGGAAGCCCGCTGCGTGAGCGAGGGAATATAGGGCAAGATGTTTCGGATACGCAGCTTTCACACGTTCACAAAAAACTAAGAACTAACTTCAGTGATATTTTTTAAGCTAAGTTAAATATTAATCCTCACGGTTCTTTATCCCTCGCTCACGCTGGCGGGCTTCCTAAAAAAATTACAAGCGAACACCTACCTGAAGACCTAAAGCTACGTAAGCAGTAAATAAAACCGGAATAACAACATAAACGAGCGCGAAAACCATCAGCTAGAACCAGCCCAGCGGCATGCATCGCAGATAAGCCGTCTCAGGAGCAAGTCAAAACGAAAGCCGCCAGCAGCGCACATAAGCCGCCTGCAAGGCAACCCAAAACAACTAGCCAACCACAGGTCAACAGGTCAACAGGTCAACAGGTCAACCCAGCCTCCCCGCCAGGGGAAAAGCCCCGCCAGGGGAAAAGCCCCGCAGGGCCAAGCACGCTTGGCCATGTGTGTTACTCATTGCAAACAAACCGTTACAACCTCCCCTCACCCCCTTGCATTTTTATGTCATGACGATTAATCTCTGACAATGAAAAAACCAATCAACAAACTAGCCTTAAACACATGCACCGCAGCCATTCTTTTGGCACTCGCAGCATGCGGCAGCAGCGACGGCGGCATCACTGGCACGGGCGATCCAACTATAGTTGCACCCACAGAAACCGGTGACACTCAAACCCAGGTACCTTCAGACAACACCGGCAGCGAGAATACCGGCAACACCGGCAGCGATACAGAAACCACCACTCCAATGGGCCAAACTCCCACCACTAATGGCCTTAGTCCGGGTAGCATATCAGGCGACTTAAATACCGCCACACCGGAATTCATGTGGGATGCAACTGAAGACGCTGATAGCTATCAGCTAGTCATCACTGACCCTGCTCTCAACCAAATCACCTACAACGCCGGCACCGATTCATGCGCCGGCACCAGTTGTAGTGCAACGCCAACCGTTGCATTCCATAACAGCTCACTTAACTGGCGCATAGATTCACTCAGTGCAGGGCAAGTTACTCAAAGCTCTGCGGTCGGTAGTTACAGCACCCCTATATCATTAGATTTAACCCCTGTTACTTCTAACCCATCTGTGTGTGCCGTATGGCCTTCTATTTCATACGACAACTACATTGTGCTAGATAATATTTGGAACAACGGGCAAGTGTTTAGTGATCAGTGGTCGCAAAGCATCGGCGCTTCACAAGCCAGTGACGGCAAGGTAACTACCTCTTGGAATTATAATTGGTTAGCCGAAACTGATGGTGATCGCACAGCGGTCAAAGCCTACCCAGAGATAATTTACGGCAACAAACTCGGCACTCATGTCTCTGGCAGCAAAGAACAAACAGGCCTACCTGAAGTCGTCAGCAACTTACCTGAGTTCTCTGTCGACTTCGCCTATTCAGAAACGTTTAACGGCAGCGTTGAAAGAAACGTAGCGCTAGAATCATTCTTCCACGATTCCTGTGAGATAACCGGGCCTTGTGATCTCACCAACAATACGCGCTACGAAATGATGGTATGGGTTAACAACCCTGAGTCAAACCTACCGGGAGATCTTGCAGCAACCGGCGTCATGATTGACAACCGCTTATGGGATGTATACATAAAACCACGTAGTGATAAAAAATACATTGCCTTTACCGCCCACACCCCTATCACTGAAGGTACCTTACAATGGAATCGTTTTGTTGAATGGACAATGGAATGGACAGCCGCCAATGCCGAAGCGCTTAGTATCAATGCACTGACCCCTAACCTTTGCATGGCAGCTATTGAAATGGGTACTGAACTTTGGTGGGGCGAAGGCACGTTCACACTGAATAATTTTAACGTTACCAAAAACTGATCATATATACCTATCAATGCAGGGTAAATATGCCTCGCTAAGGAGTTACCAATGAATATAAAATTACTTCCCTACGCTTTACTTTCTACAGCAGCGTTGCTAAGCCCACACAGCGCCAACGCTCAAAGCGCACTACCTACATGTGCATCTGCAGCATCCGATAGCGACGGCGACGGTTTTGGCTGGGAAAACAATGCATCGTGTATTGTCGCGGCTACCTCTGGCGGCAATAATAATAACAACAACAACACCAGCGGCGGCTTACCCACTTGTCAAAGCGCAAGCTCCGATCCCGATGGAGACGGTTTTGGATGGGAGAACAGCGCATCTTGTCGAGTCGCGGCGATCACACCAAACCCCACCACACCCACTGTCCCAAGCACCGAAAAACCCACTTGCACTTCTGCCGCTAGTGATCCAGACGGCGACGGATACGGTTGGGAAAACAATCAATCATGCATTGTTGCGGCTACTACACCTGTTCCGATCACACCCTCTACAAGCAAACCCACCTGCACATCAGCCAACAGCGATCCAGATGGTGATGGTTATGGCTGGGAGAACGGTCAGTCTTGTATCGTTAATGGCAGCCCAACAACCCCAACAACAGAATTTGCAGCTGTGAGTCCTTCAGGCACTTTAACAACCGGCACACCTACATTCACCTGGAATGCGCTTGCCAATGTCGATATGTACACGCTTGCCATTTCAGACTCAAACGGCAACGGTTACTCATACCAAATCGACCCTGTACGTGCAGGCTGCCAAACCGGCACTGGTACCTGTACAGCAACGCCTACACTTTCCTACAACGACAGCCCGTTAAGCTGGCGCGTTAAAACAACAGTGAACGGTGCTGCCGGACCTGAGTCAAATCGTATAAACATTGTCACACCAAAGAACAACGACATCCAATTGGTCACGGCGGGAGAATGTGAAGCATGGCCATCAGTGGCTTATGATAAATACGTAGTGTTAAACAACACTTGGAACTCTCGCGCCATGAATAGAACAGATTGGGAACAAAAAATTTACGTTAACGAAGACAACTTCGGCAACGTACGCCCAAGCTGGAATTACGATTGGCTAGGCCAATTTGATGGTGATGAAATAGAAGTTAAGTCATACCCCGAAGTACTATATGGACCAAAGCTCGGCACCCATGTATCTGGCACTAAAGCTGAAACCGGCTTACCAGAACTCGTGCGTGATCTTCCAGAGTTTAAGGTTGACTATGCCTACACAGAAACCGGCAACGCCGAACGAAACGTAGCATTAGAATCGTTTTTCCACGACTCATGCAGCATACAAGGCCCGTGTGATGTAGTAGATAACCGCGCGTATGAAATGATGATCTGGGTTGAGAACCCCTCTATAAGAACACCAGGGCAGTTAGCCCTAACGGGTGTCATGATCGACAACCGCCTATGGAATGTTTACATCAAACCCAACAGCAACAAACACTACATAGCGTTTACTGCGCAAAACTCACAATCGAGTGGCACAATTAATTGGAATAGATTTGTAGAATGGACTCAAGCCTGGACAGAAGCCAATGCAACTGAGCTACAGATTGACGTGTTAGAGCCTGAGTTTTGCATGGGCGCGATCGAGATCGGCACAGAAACCTGGTGGGGCCAAGGCACATTCACACTCGATAAATTCGAAGTGTCTTTTCAACCCTAGATTGAACAATGCGTTTAAACGCAAACACTTGATTTAAAAAAACCAAAGTTGCTAAGAGGGTCGCAAACTTGCGACCCTCTGCACAAAACCTCTAGCCAACGCTGCAAAAAACCCGACATCCGTCGATAGCCTGCCAACTATTATAAAAGTAAACTCCGGCGGAGATTGGTTATGCAGAGCACAAAAGAACACCTGCAAGCAGTTAACGAATCATACTTTCAACACATGACGCATGCAGGCGGCTTTGGATTCAAACTTATCGGTGCAGGGTTTGCCTGCTTACTCCACGGCCTGTGCCCGTCACTGTGCTGCACCACTGGTAGCCGCGCCGTCACTGAGCTCCACGATTCAATGGTTGTTAATCGCGTACCTAAAGACCTTAATCGGTCATAGCAACGTTGCGTTTGTAAAGTGCAACTAGCAACACCTATAGGTCAGCATCAGCTGAAGGAAAAAGCCCACTGCCTACTTATAAAGCATTCTGATGGGTGGAACGATGACCGCTGTGAACGTTGGTTACACCAACACGGCAACACCTCAGAAACGTTTATAAGCCTAAAAGGTAAACCTCTACCAGAGGTAGAACAGTTTAGTCACGTAGTCATCTACGGCGGAATGGCCTGTGTAAAAGACGCCGACCACATAGATTGCCTACGCCAGGAATTACACTTTATAGAACAGGTACTAAGCCACAACATCCCTTGCCTGGGTATATGTTTAGGTGCGCAACTTATAGCACACGTACTTGGTTCCAAAGTAAAACCACTCCCCTGCGGTACATTTGAATTCGGCTTTTCAGTAGTCAAACCAACCACCGCTGGCAATGCCTTCATGCAACATCCCATCAACATGTTGCAATGGCACCACGAAGGCTTCGACCTACCCAGCGACAGCATCCTACTAGCCACCGGCGACGTATTCCACAACCAAGCCTACCGCCACGGCGATCACACCTACGGCCTCCAATTTCACCCGGAAGTAACCCCCGAAATACTAAAATTGTGGCACACCAGATACTTACAAAACCAAAACGCAAAAACAGATCAACTATCAAAGCACCGACAATGCGCCCAACAACTAGCAGACTTCCATCGTTATGCAAAAACCAGTAACCAATGGTTTGATGAGTTTATGGGCAGTTGGGTAAATCAAGC
>CALGKA010000067.1 GCA_937927895.1 uncultured Granulosicoccaceae bacterium
TACGCTATCAGCTACAGTGATTAAGTTATAAAACAACTTTACTTGATCTTTCGCTCTAGCCCTATCTATTTGCGTTAACAGGAATCTTGATGCCAACTTTAATAGCTGGCAACAGACCCATCTACATTGTGCGAACTTTCACACTAAGATTTAGGCAATAGATTTTCCGGATCATAGAGCGGTTTATAACCGACACCTTCTACCTTCACCGGATAACGCTCACCAAAGTATTCGATCATGAGTTCGCGGCCTTCCTGACAGAATTCATAAGGTAGGTAGGCGAGGGCGATGTTTTTACTTACCGAAGGACCATAGGCAATGCTGGTGGTGTATGAACGGCGGCCTTCTGAATCTATAAGTGATTCACCCGTTGCAGGATCTATGATTGGGCTTGTGCCTACCGGGTATCGGGCAACACCATTTGAGTCTATGTTGTTGGTCATGGTTAGTGTGCATAGGTAGGCGGGTTGGTGCTCGCGTTCTCTGATTTTTAAATACGCCTCTTTGCCGTGAAAGTCTGCGGCTTTTACTTTGGCGCGTGCCAGATCTGCTTCTAGTAAGTTGTATTCGGTTAGAAGGTCTGCATTTTGCAGGCGTAAGCTTTTTTCCAGGCGTCTGCTGTTGGCGTAGGTTTCAACCCCTATAGGGGTAACACCTTCTGTGGCTAATGCATCCCACACGGCCAGCCCGTCATTGTAGTTGAAGTGTAGTTCCCACCCTTGTTCCCCTACATAGGAAATTCTAAATGCCGCTACTTTTACACCGTTAATAGTGATCGTTTTTACTGATACAAACGGAAAGTTCTCAAGGCTTAGCGCGTCTGGATCATCAACTACTTTTTGTAATGTTGTACGAGCGTTCGGGCCCCAAAGACCAAGGCATGCAAAGTCTGTGGTTTTATCTTCAATGGTTACATTCTTAAAGTTGTGATCGGTGCTTATGCGTTTTAACCAGATGTAGTCACGGCTACCGGAATCACCACCATCCATTACTCTGAAATGATCTTCTGCCATTCTTACTATTGTGAGATCGGCGCGAACACCCGCGGTGTGATCAAGGAAGTGTGTATAGACGCCTTTGCCAATCGGGGTGTCTCCACCGATTTTGGCAACACAAACGTATTCCATTAGTTTTTCAGCATCTGGCCCGGTGACATCAATAATGGCGAAGTGCGATAAATTGACCATACCGACATCAGCGCTGAGTTGCAGGTGCTCGGCATTAGATACTCTGAAAAAGTGGCGGTTGTCCCACTCGGCTTCACGTACCGGTACTTGATCTGCAAATTTATCTAATAGGTGTTCATTGCTTGCGTAGCCATGCGCTCGTTCCCAACCAGCGGCTTCCATAAAGTAGCCCCCCAGTGCAGCTTCACGTTCATAAAATGGGCTGCGACGAATACCACGGCCCTTTGTGTAGGGCTCGCGGTTGTGAACGGCCGGGTTATAGATTTTAAAAGCTGTTTCATAACAGCGATCGTGAATGTATTGTTCTTCTTGTTGAAACGGATAATAACGAGCGACATCTATACCACTGTGGTCTAGGTGTGTGCGGCCGTCTGTCATCCAGTCGGCAATCATTTTACCGGTGCCCGGGCCGTCTTTAACCCATACCGATACCGCGTACCATAAACCACGTACGTTGGCAGATTCACCCACTGACGGGCCGCCGTCTGCGGTAACTTGTAACAGGCCGTTAAAAGAGCGCTTTTCATCAAAGCCCAGCTCTCCAAGAATGGGGGTGAGTTCAATGGCGCGTTCTAGAGGCTCCATAATTTGATCCATTTCCAGATCACGCTGTGAAGGGGATAGACGTGCTTCTTCTTTCTCTAGAAGATCACGTGGGTGACACATGCGGGGTTCTTTTTCTTCGTAGTAGCCCCATTCGATCATGCCGCCTTCGGTGGTTTTTGGATCACCGGTATCACGCAGGTAAGCTGAATTGCCTTGATCGCGAAGTAGTGGGTAGCCGATATCTTTTCCGGTGTTTTCAAATTCTTTATACGGCCCAAACCATAGCAATGGATGGTCAACCGGCATGACGGGTAGATCTTCGCCCGCCATATTGGCAATAAGTCTTCCCCAGAGACCAGCACATACCACTACGTATTCAGCTTCTATGTAGCCACGAGTAGTTTCAACGCCGACAATACGGCCGTTTTCTATTTTTAAATCGGTGGCTGGAGTGTTGGCAAATACTTGTAGCTTGCCGGTTTTTTCTGCTTCTTCGACTATCTCGCCGGTGACTACTTGTGAGCGTGGTGTTACCAGGCCTGCGTCGGGATCCCATAGCGCACCCTGGATCATGCTCTCTTCGAGGAGTGGCATTTTCTCTTTAGCTTCGGCAGCTGAGATCATTCGTGCGTTGGTGCCGAAGGCCCGGCCGGAGGCTACCTTGCGCATTAATTCTGCCATGCGGTCGTCGTCGCCGACTCGGGCAACTTCAAGCCCGCCGACTTTTTCATAGCGCCCGCGCTTCTCGAAAAAATCAATGCTGTACATGGTGGTGTAGCAAGTCATTTGATCGTGCGCTGTGGCATAACAGAAGTCAGACGCATGGGCCGTTGAGCCGATATCGGTAGGCACGGCAGATTTATCAATGCCGACGATGTCATCCCAGCCTCGCTCAATGAGATGATGCGCAATTGACGCGCCCACTATGCCGCCTTGACCAATAATGACGACTTTTGCTCTAGCTGGAAATTTTGCCATTTGGAATAACCCTTTCAAACCGATCAGAGCGCGGAGATCCCGCATTGTAGCTCTGGTTAGACCGACACTATACCGATTGCGTAAGGTGGGGCGAATAAATGGGCAGCGTCACAACGGCGCTTGTTTTACGCCTAGCGACAGAAGCCCCTTTAGCCTGCTTTCCTGCGCTGAGCACAGCCTTTTACTAAGATTTAGGCCATAATGTAATTGCCGCCTGCAACAACGACTCACTAATGGTTGACCGATACATAGTAATTTTTGATGGTGTGTGCAACCTATGCAATGGCGTGGTTAATTTTATTATCAAAAGAGACCCTGAAATGCGTTTTTCATTCGCGCCTATTCAGAGCGAAATAGCCTGCAAGCTGATGCAACAGCACGCGATAGAAAACGATAATATGGAAACGTTTGTGGTCATTAAAAATGATGACCAGGCCTATACACATTCTGATGCAGCGCTTGAGTTAACCAAGGGTTTGTCAGGCTACTGGTACTTTCTACGTGTGTTTAAAATTATCCCGCGGCCCATCAGAGATGGCGCTTATAAATTAGTTGCCAGAAATCGTTATAAGCTGCTAGGTAAGCGGGATGTTTGCATGATACCCACACCAGAGGTGAAGTCGCGCTTTCTGGATGATTAAGCCTTGATGATTTTTTAAAACGATTACTTATTCATTGGTAGTACAAATTCCATCCCGCACTAAGGCATCGCATTCTGCTTCAGTTAAGCTAAGGCGCTGTTGTAGTATTTCTAACGTACTTTCACCTAACGATGGTGGTGCACTTTTGTATTGAGCTGGTGTTTCAGATAAGCGAATAGGGCAGGCGACTCCCGGTACCGCACCGTGTTGTGCATGCGGCAGTTCTATCGCTAGCTCTCGTGCCAGAACTTGCGGGTCGTTAAATACGGCATCTGTGTTATTGATTGGGCCGTAAGGTACTTGAGCCTTATCAAGGGCTGCTGTCCAGTGTGCGGTGGTTTGTTGTTGAGTTAGAGCTATTAACGTCGGTATTAGTTGATCGCGATTTTCGACTCTGCTGCGGTTGTTGCTGTAGCGTTGATCATCAGCTAGTGATTCATCACCCAGAGTTATAGCCAAACTTTTGAATTGTCGATCGTTACCGACAGCAATAATCAAATGGCCATCGGCAGTGGGGAATACCTGGTACGGTACAATATTGGGGTGCGCGTTGCCCATTCGAGTCGGTGATTCGCCACTGACAAGATAGTTCATGGCTTGATTGGCCATGGCAGCGACAGAGACATCCATAAGGCTTAAATCTATGTGTTGACCCTGGCCGGTTTTATCACGGTGAGCAATGGCGGTGAGAATGCCAATGCTTGCATAAAGGCCGGTCATGATATCGGTTAACGCGACACCGATTTTCATGGGTTCATCACCGGGGGTCTCAGGTGGCTGGCCGGTTACACTCATTAGGCCGCTCATGGCTTGAATAATAAAATCATAACCGGCGCGATGCGCATAAGGGCCGGTTTGGCCAAAGCCTGTGATAGAGCAATAAATAAGATTCGGGTGCTGTGCTCTGAGTGTTTCGTAGTCCAGTCCGTATTTTTTTAGTCCACCGACCTTGTAGTTTTCAATTAGAACATCAGCTTGGGAGATCAGTTGCTTTAAAATCTCGGCGCCTTGCTTAGTTGAGAAGTCGAGCGCGAGTGATTTTTTATTGCGGTTGGTGCTGCAAAAGTAGGCCGATAGGCCTTCGGGCGGGAGCTCGTCATTGACAAACGGCGGGCCCCAGGAGCGGGTATCGTCACCAGTGCCGGGGTGTTCAACCTTGATAACATCAGCACCCAGATCGGCCAAAGTCTGTGATGCCCACGGGCCTGCCAGCACCCTTGTGAGGTCTAGAACGGTAATGTGATCCAAGGCTGCTGCTGGTGGCATAAAAGCTCCGTGGTTTTCGTGGCAAATCGACAGTATACTAACAGAAGTAATTCAACACCCTGAGGCGCCTGAAGCGACCTTTGGTCTTTTAAAACCCAACAATTGAGGGGCCCGTTTTGACCTACGTAGTAAAAGAAGAATGCATCAAGTGTAAGCATATGGATTGCGTAGAGGTTTGTCCTGTCGATTGCTTTTACGAAGGCGAAAACATGCTTGTCATCCACCCGGATGAATGCATAGACTGTGGCGTGTGTGAGCCAGAGTGCCCCGTTGAGGCCATCGTTGACGATACCGGCGATGGCCTGGAATACTGGATCGATCTAAACGCCAAGTACGCTGAGATCTGGCCCAATATCACTGAGATCGGCAAAGTACCCGAAGATGCCGAAGAATGGAAAGACGTGGCTGACAAGAAGCAGTACTTTTCTGAAAAGCCGGGTGGCGAAGACTAGCTCACAAGACTAGGCCACAAAACTAGCTCACAAGACTGGCGCACAAGCGCTGCTTTTGCGGCTCTGCCTGCCAACCTTCCAGCAGCTGCCTATTGGCTGACATGCTACAAAGCGCCCATGATTCCCGTGGGCGGTTCCGTTTCAATCTATCGACCTTTAAGCATCAAGTGCTCGTTGAGTGCAGCTCTAATGGGCAGCGCTGCGTGTAAAATTGAATGTTATTATTGAAATCAGAAGTATCTGAGATAACGTTATGCGCGCTTTATTAATCTTGATGTGTAATCGTGCTGATGTTGATTAGAACGAATATCGCATTGTCATTTCTGCCAATCGATACAGAACACACAAGCAATGGAGATGCATGAACGCCAAAATAAAAAATCTTGAAAAGCACTTGTTATCAGACAACTGGTACACACTGCACAAGTTCTCATATGAGTATCTTCGCAGCGATGGCTGTTGGGAGTCGCAAGAGCGAGAGGCGTATGACAGGGGTAATGGATCAACCATTCTGCTGTACAACAAAGAAAAACGCACCGTTATATTAACCCGGCAATTTCGCCTGCCCACTTTTGTGAACGGCAATCCAGACGGCTTATTAATTGAAGCTTGTGCGGGTCTACTGGATCAGGATAATGCAGAAGATTGCATTAGAAAAGAGACGGAGGAAGAAACCGGATACCGAATACAGAATGTAAAGAAAATATATGAAGCCTATATGTCGCCGGGGTCAGTTACCGAAATACTGTATTTCTTCGTGGCGGAATACAGTGAC
>CALGKA010000068.1 GCA_937927895.1 uncultured Granulosicoccaceae bacterium
AAACCAACCACCCCAAGAACAACAAAAACCAGTAATTTTGTAAACACAGGCAACAACCCCTTGCAACGAGCAACCAAACTTAGTTACCGTTGGGCCACCACGCCAGATTGCCAAATCAATCCGGCAACAAGTCATACTCAGGAGCTTCATCTCAATGTCACTTTCTTCTCGAATGCGTAAAAGCGCAATACCCCGGGTAGCTGCTATTGCTGCCGCTGCAATACTGGCTACATCGCCAGCTTTCGCTAATTCTCCTCCTCAAGTTGCCGTAGCCGGTGCTGGTGCTCAGATGGTGATCGGCAACCCTGTCAACTTCAGCGGCATCGCTAAAGACCCGCAGGGTATCAAGCAAATTTATGGCAGCATTCAGTACCAAAGCAATAAAAAATACCTGGCACCCAATGGTAAATTGAGCAGCGATCCAGAGCGGCTCAAGTTCAAGTTTACCAATTCCCAGGCAACTCGCTGGGTATCTCAGAGCTTCAACCTCCCAGATGGCAACTACACTTTTTTCATTCGCGTAGAAGATGGAGCTAAAGCGATCTCACCACTAATGAAAGTTCCATTTACGGTAAAAGACGGTGCACCAAGTGCAGCCGCTCTGGCCCAACAGGCGCAAAGGCGACCACAGCGACAAACTCAGCAAGTGGCTAAACCCACAGTAGTTGCTCCTGCGGCGGCTCCAGCAGCAACAGCAGCAGTGCAAACGGCTGCAGTTGCAGGCGCAAAAGCCGGTAACGGAATGAGCTATTGCGCAAACACCGGTATGGATGCAGACGGTGACGGCTTTGGCTGGCAAAACAATGCATCATGTGTTGTCGCAGGCTCTAAAGCAGACACCCACCCAACTTGTGCCTCATCTAACTCTGATCCAGATGGCGACGGCTACGGTTGGGAAAATGAAAAGTCATGCATCGTGGTTACCCACTGCGCATCAGCAGGTTCAGATGCAGATGGTGACGGCTTTGGCTGGGAAAACAATCGCAGCTGCATCGTACTGAAAAAGACCAACAATACGCGCTTCCCCACTTGCGCCGCAGGTGCCGCGTCTGATCCTGATGGTGATGGCTACGGTTGGGAAAACAACGCCACTTGTGTAGTAGCTAAGTAAGCAATTCCAGAAGTATTGGCTGCCATCACACCACGTGATGGCAGCACTGGGGTTTAAGCCGCCATGCAATAACAACCCCAAACCCACGCCGGTTGAGTAAGTATCTTTACTGACTGCAATGGGAAATTTAAGCAACAGCGCCTACTATCATCAGCCACTTAATGCTTGTGACCACATTGCGCGCTTCCTTCCTAACATTGCTAACAACACTTCGCCCGCGAAGAATCGTAGAAAGATTCCCGCTAAAGCGCGCCGCTTTGTTTACAGCAGCAGCCCTAATAGCACTGAGCTCGTGCTCATCACTGCCCATCAGCGCCACCGGCAATGTATGTAATATTTTCCACACCAAAAGAAGCTGGCACCGCGCTGCATTAAACATGCAACAAAAATGGCAAATCCCTCTGCACGTCCCGATGGCCATGATGTACCACGAAAGCAAATTCCGACGCAGCGCAAAACCACCACGCCGATACATTCTAGGTATCATCCCCGGGAAACGTCGAAGCAGCGCTTACGGTTACTCACAAGCACTGGATGGCACCTGGGACGCGTATATAAAATCGTCAGGGAACCACGGCGCCAACCGCACCAACTTCAACGACTCAATGGATTTTATCGGCTGGTACATGACCAAGTCATCCAGTCTCGCCAACATACCCAAAGCCGACCCCTACCACCAGTATCTGGCCTATCACGAAGGTTGGACAGGTTATCGAAAAGGCAGCTATAAAGAAAAGCAATGGTTGCAACGAGTAGCGTCTGAAGTAGCAAAGACATCAGAGCAATATCAAAAACAATATGCTCAGTGTTTCGGTGTGTGATCGGTTCCTTAACGACGCAGCACGTTCCAGTTTTAGCTATCAACCATTGCAATCATTTAGAACCCCACAATCGCAAGCACAGGATGTTTTCCCATAACGCTTCTGCTTGTTCGAAGCTACTTCTTGTAGGAAGCCCGATGCGTGAGCAAGGGAATTTAAGGCAAGATGCTTCGGATAAGTAGCTTTCATAACAAGAACTAAGAACTAACTTCAGTGATCTTTTTAAACCCAAGCTAAATACTAAACATCACGGTTCTTAAGTCCCTCGCTCACGCTGGCGGGCTTCCTAACGAGTACAACAAGCGCGCTCTTACCAAGAGCCCTCGTCTTCTTTTAGGAAGCCCGCCGCGTGAGCAAGGGAATTTAGAGTGAGATGCTTCGGATAAGTAGCCTTCATAAAAAACTAAGAACTAACTTCAGTGATATTTTTAAGCCAAGATAAATACAAAAACTCACGGTTCTTAAATCCCTCGCTCACGCTGACGGGCTTCCTAACGAATACAGCAAGCGCGCTCTTACCAAAAGCCCTCGTCTTCTTTTAGGAAGCCCGCCGCGTGAGCGAGGGAATTTAGAGTGAGATGCTTCGGATAAGTAGCTTTCATAAAAAAACCAAGAACTAACTTCAGTGATATATTTTAAACCAAGCTAAATACAAAAACTCACGGTTCTTAAATCCCTCGCTCACGCTGGCGGGCTTCCTAACATACGCAGCAAGCGCGCTCTTACCAAAAGCCCTCGCCTTCTTTAGGAAGCCCGCCGCGTGAGCAAGGGAATTTAGGGCAAGATGCTTCGGATAAGTAGCTTTCATAAAAAAACCAAGAACTAAGCCGGCAGGGCATGCAACACTCGTCAGCCGCCTGCAAGGATGCCGCGCACGAAAGCCGCCCGCAGGACAACTAAAAACAAAACCCTCCCGCTAGGGAAACCCACCCACCAATGCTAAACGCGAGTCCCACTCCCAGTCCCACGAGCAAGATCACCAGCAATATAATAAGCAATCACCCCACCCGCCAGCGCACCAAACAAATGCCCCTCCCACGAAACCCCGCGCTGTAACGGCAAAACCCCAAAAAACAAAGTAGAGCCATAAACCACCGCAACACCAATCGCGATAAGTGCTGACAATAATCGTTTCTCAAAGAAACCCGCACACACCAAAAACCCTATAAGCCCAAATACCAAAACACTAGCACCAATATGAATAGCATCACGCCCAAACAACCAAAGCAATACACCCGCAACCATACTGATAAACACCACAATATCAATACTGTTAGCTCGAGAGCCTGCCAACAAGCCGAGCAGTACCACTAACGGCACAGTATTGCTCAATATGTGTTGCAAATTGGCGTGTAAAAACGGCAGCGTTACTATGCCTGCCAAGCCACCCAATGATCGGGGCCTCATACCAAAGTTTTCTAATGGCAAAAAGCGATCAAGTATAAACACCAACCAAATCACACCAACAAAAAGTGCTATGCCTGTGAGATCACGACGTAAAGAATGGACATGTTCTTTACCAGATAAAGCTCGCATGAAAGTCTCTTATATCAATTCAAATTATATCAATTCAAATACTGAATGAAAAATGAGGTAATTATTTAATAAATGCGCGATTAAATCGTGCTTATAATCAGACATCAGAATATCTGTGTTTACACAGACTTTAGCAGATCCCACTGTAATCTGCCGCAGCTGTACTGACGCACCATATTCTGATGGTAGCTTGTAAGGATAACTTAACTACTGGAGGAATACCGATGAGCGATAATACGCCTAACGGCAACAACGCCCCATCTAAACACCCACTCTCAAACAGCGTCGCTTTTGAAGAATCAGAAGATACCCGCTGCAACAACACAAACAACCGCACTATCGGTGACATCATAGAATCACGCTTTACGCGCCGCCAGGTACTAAAAGGATCGCTTGGCGTCTCAGTAATGGCTGGCATGGCGGCAACCGGCGGCAACTTACTTTTTCCAGACCCCGTCATTGCAGACGATACTCCTGATGCCACATTCAACTTCAAAGAGGTAGAAGCAAAAGTTACCGCCGATCACGAAGTGGCTGAAGGCTATAGTGCAGATATTTTATTGCGCTGGGGTGATCCAGTTATTGCAGGTGCACCACCCTTTGACCCAACCGATCAAAGCGCTGAAGCACAAGCAATGCAGTTCGGTTACAACAATGACTTCCTGGGCTTCATTCCGCTAAATGACTCTGCAGAGCGCGGCTTGTTGGTGGTTAACCATGAGTACACCAACGAAGAACTCATGTTCCCGGGCATGGGCCGACAAGACCGTGATGCCAACTTTGCACTGATCACAAAAGAGCACGTCGATATAGAAATGATGGCGCACGGCGGCACCGTCGTTGAAATTGAAAACGGCGCTAACGGCTGGCAAGTGGTGCCTGATTCAAAGTACAACCGGCGCATCACGGCAGAAACAGAAATGCTGATAAGCGGCCCGTGTGCGGGCCATGATCGTATGAAAACCTCTTACTCCACTGATGGCACCAAGGTGCGCGGAATGTTTAACAACTGCGCAGGTGGAGTCACACCATGGGGCACGTGGCTTGCCGCAGAAGAAAACGTTAACGGTTACTTCTGGAACAAAGACGCATTAGCAGGCCACCCTGAAGAACGAAACTTACAACGCATGGGTGCACCAGGGCAATGGTATAGCTGGGGTAAGTTCCACGATCGCTTCGATATAGCCAAAGAGCCGAACGAACTAAATCGCTTTGGCTGGGTAGTAGAAATAGATCCTAAAGATCCTACCTCTACACCTAAAAAGCGCACCGCCTTAGGTCGCTTTAAACACGAAGGCGCTGAAACTATCATCAACACTGATGGTCGCTTAGTGGTCTACATGGGTGATGATCAACGTTTTGACTATGTCTATAAATTCGTCTCAGATGCCGTAGTAGATACAGAAAACCCAGACAACAACACTGATCTTCTCGATAGCGGTGTATTGTCGGTTGCACGCTTTGATGAATCAGGTACCGTTGATTGGATGCCGTTGGTTTTCGGTCAAGGCCCGCTCACTGAAGAAAACGACTTCGCATCACAAGCAGATGTCTTAATTGAAACCCGCCGTGCAGCAGATCTGCTTGGTGCCACTCCCATGGATCGCCCGGAAGACGTACAACCCAATAAGCGCACCGGTGCAGTTTACGTATTGCTTACCAACAATACCAAACGCACCGACGAACAACTTCACGCAGCAAACCCACGCGCTGAAAACAAGTTTGGTCACATCATTGAGATACAACCAGCAAACGGTGACCACTCTTTGGCAAGCGCCCGTTGGGAAGTACTGGTTACCTGCGGTGACCCAACCGCTAATGTGGGCGCAAGCTTTAATCCAGAGACCACCGAGAACGGGTGGTTCGGCATGCCCGATAACTGTGCCATTGATGCAGATGGCCGCCTTTGGATAGCCACCGACGGCAACTCCGGCAAAAAGACCGGCCGCACTGATGGCGTTTGGTCAATGGAAACCGCTGGCAAGTTACGCGGTACCAGCCGCCATTTCTATCGTTGCCCGGAAGGCGCTGAGCTCTGCGGCCCTACCTTCACCCCTGACGACACAACGCTATTTGTCGCCAATCAACATCCAGCGGATGGCAGCACCTTCGATGAGCCCTCGACCCGTTGGCCCGATTTCGACGACAAACTACCGCCGCGGCCATCGGTTGTCGCGATCACCAAGAAAGACGGTGGTAAGATCGGCTAACTAACGCAATACTGCAAAACCGGGCCACGCATTCGCGTGGTCCTGCTTTGACAAACACCGACAGTTAAACAATCAAAAAGTCTATTCTTTGATACAACACTTGCACGCCAAAGCCTTACAATGGCGGCATGGATAATTTGTTTGAATTAGCGCAAACCCTTGAGCGTAAAAAAACCAGTAGCCGACAATTGGTTGAGCACTGCATAGACAACATAGAAGCGCCTGATGGAGAGGGTCACGTTACCTTCTTGTCGCTCTACAAAGAACGCGCGCTTGAAGAGGCAGATGCCATAGATGCCGCACGTAAGGCTAAACGCCACACCTCACCCTTTAGTGGCATTCCTATTTCGATCAAAGATCTATTCGATGTCGCAGGCCAGGTCACCACCGCAGGCTCACACGTGCTTAATGAACAAAGGCCCGCCGTACACGACGCCCCGGTGGTTAAAGCATTACGCCAGGCAGGCTTTATTATTATTGGTAAAACCAACATGACCGAATTTGCCTACTCCGGCTTAGGCATGAATTCACATCACGGCACCCCCGCCAGTCCCTACGATCGCAAAACCCGACGCATACCAGGCGGTTCCAGTTCCGGCGCTGCAGTATCAGTCAGTGATGAAATGGCAGCAGCCGCCATTGGTACAGATACCGGAGGTTCAACAAGAATACCCGCAGCATTGTGCGGATTAGTAGGGTTTAAACCGACTGCAGAAAGAATATCAACCAAAGGCGCTGTGCCACTTTCGACTTCGCTCGACTCAATTGGTCCGATAGCCAACACTGTTGCCTGTTGCGCGTTGCTAGATGCCATTATGGCCGGTGATAAAAATATAGAAGTAGAGCCATTTCCCGAAGTGGGCTTACGACTAGGCGTACTGAACGGCTTTGCAACCGATTCGCTTGATGGCGTAGTGGCCACCTCTTTTGAAGATGCATTGCAGCGCCTGGGCAAACGCGGCATATTAATAAAGAACCACTACTTGCCGGAACTTGAAAGCTACTACGCACACAGCAACCGAGCTTGCTTAGTTGGTGCCGAAGCATTTGCTTACCACCAATCGTTTTTAACCGAGCGCACTGACTACTATGATCCCTGGGTACTCGAACGGATTAAGTCCAGCAGCACCTATAGCGCTGCAGATTATATAGACACTGTAAAAAGACGAACTAATTGTCAGCAAAAAACCTTAGAGAAAGGCGCAGGCCTTGATGCCATCGTACTGCCTACAGTACCACTCATACCACACGCAATTGCTGATCTTACCAACGATCCGGAAGAGTCACTGAAGGTAAATGCACTCAACTTACGCAACACTTCCATAGCAAATACTTTAAATGCAC
The DNA here is from genome assembly GCA_937927895.1 of uncultured Granulosicoccaceae bacterium. Taxonomy (GTDB): domain Bacteria; phylum Pseudomonadota; class Gammaproteobacteria; order Granulosicoccales; family Granulosicoccaceae. Next base: position 7,023 of record CALGKA010000068.1, read on the forward strand.
CGTCAATTAGCATACCTTGTCACGGACCGAACGAGCCACCAGTCGGATTTATGCTGATTGGCAAACCCGGTGCTGATCGCGAGCTACTGTCTATTGCTCGCAGCATTGAGCCGATCATTCGAAAAGACAATAACCAACGCTGAAATAGAAATAGGCCAAGGGGAAGCCGCCATGAAAACAGTCAATTTCACTGAAATGAAACACGGTACCAAAGAAGAATACGAATTCTTGCGTACCCGGGAACATCAATTCAACACCATGACTGCGGACAGAATTCTTCGTGAGCTCGCATCACAAGCCGAAGACACCATCGGCGGTTATAAAATCACACGGCTACAACATGCGCTGCAATCAGCCACGCGTGCAGAAGCTGAAGGCGCCGATAAAGACTGGATTGTCGCCGCCCTACTACACGATATAGGCGACGGATTGGCCCCGCAAAACCACGATAAAATGGCCGCTGAAATTATCCGTCCTTTTGTACGTGAAGAAGTCTCATGGGTGGTGGAACATCACGGTGTGTTCCAAATGGTGTACTACGCCCAACACTACGAAGGTTGGAACCAATACGAACGTGAAAAATACCGTGACAATCGCTACTACCAAAGCTGCGTAGATTTTTGCGAACGATGGGATCAAACCTCGTTTGACCCCGACTACAACATGCTCGATCTCAACCACTTTGAACCCATGGTACGAGAAGTATTTGACCGAACTGCCCACGATGAATCAGTGCTGCAGCCAGGCATTGTCAAAGGCTTGCCTGACCTAGTGTAAAAAATCACCTCAGCTACCTATAGTTTTAAACCTGTGAGCTATACTTAGGAGCTTACTGATCCCCTTTGCTCTCAACCCCGCGACACAGACATATGCTATCGGAATCCGCTGCTGTATTTTTAAAAGGCCTTGCCATGGGTGCTGCCAACGTCATACCCGGCGTATCAGGTGGCACCATTGCGTTGATCACCGGCATCTATGAACGCCTGATCAATGCCATTAAATCTTTCGATCTCAAAGCGCTTAAGCTTTTACTTAGCCGCCAGTGGAAAGCATTTTGGACCGTCATAGACGGCACCTTTCTCAGCGCACTGTTTATCGGTATTGGCGTTAGCATTGTCAGTCTGGCAAAACTACTGGAGTTCCTTCTAGAAAAACACGAAACACTCACCATGGCGTTTTTCTTCGGACTAATACTCATATCAGTATTTCTAGTGGCCAGAACTGTCAAACAATGGAATGCCATAACCTATATAGCCCTTGCCATCGGTACCGCCATTGCAGTAGGCATAGCACTACTGGCACCCGCCTCTGAAAACAGCTCATTCTTTTATCTATTTGCCTGCGGTATTGTTGCCATGTGCAGCATGATTCTGCCAGGTCTATCAGGCTCATTCGTATTGATCATAATGGGTAACTATGCACTGATATTAGGAGCAATAGGAAGTGCTAACTTATCAATACTTATTCCACTTGCCCTTGGCTGCGTATTTGGAATAATCGCCTTCTCACACTTACTATCATGGATCTTCAAACACTTCCACGATCAAACCATCGCATTAATGAGTGGCTTTATACTAGGTTCATTAGCGATTATCTGGCCATGGAAAGAAACCCTTACCAACAACCTCCAACGCGATGACGGCACCACCAAAGAAGTGGTTACAGGCTACGATTGGTTTCTACCCTCACTGCTGGATACCCAGACCTGGTTGGCTATAGGGCTAATTGTGATTGGCGCGATTTCATTGTGGTTGATGGAAAAAGGCTCTGCGGTTAAGAAGCCTAGCTAGTGCCCATCCATAAACGAACGCTACTGCGCATCAAGCCTCTCTATACCAATTTGCTGCTCGTTATCTTTTGGAAACCCACAAGCGTGAGCGTGGGACTTGCAGATGTGATATTTCAGCTACGGCTGAAGTTATAAAGATATGTAGACTCACTTCAGTTAATTTTTTGAAGTTAGATAATAATTTAGCTTCACGTTTCTTTCGTCCCACGCTAACGCTTGTGGGTTTCCTTAAAATGATAACGAGCGGTAGTTCTGGTGTGGTCTTTTTCAGGCGTGATAACAATTAAACTTCACGCTCCTTAAGTCCCTCGCTCACGCTGGCGGGCTTCCTAACGTGCCTAGCAATCACGCTATAACTATCCCCGTCTTCTTTAGGAAGCCCGCTGCGTAAGCGAGGGACTTTCTGGCGCGATGCTTCGGGCTCTGTTGTTTTTATAACGGACTGAAGAACTACTTCAGTTCTTTTTTGAACCTAGTTAAAGTTGAAACTTCTCGACTCTAAAGATCAACGCCTCGCATCAAGCCTCTCTATTCCAATTTGCTGCTCGTTATCTTTTGGAAACCCACAAGCGTGAGCGTGGGACTAGCAGATGTGATATTTCAGTTCTGCTGAAGTTATAAAGATATGTAGACTCACTTCAGTTATTTTTTTTGAAGTTAGATAATAATTTTGCCTCATATTTCTTTCGTCCCACGCTAACGCTTGTGGGTTTCCTAAAAAGATTACGAGCGGTTGTTTTGGGTTTGTTCTTTTTATGGGTGTGATATTAATTAAACTTCACATTCCTTAAGTCCCTCGCTTACGCTTAAGGGCTTCCTGACGAGCGTTATTCTTTGCGCGTTTTTGGGCCGAACACTTCAAACTTCCACATCACCTACAAACCTACAAACCTACAAACCTACAAACCATCATGCACCACACGAAACCCTACACCGCCGTCACGAAACACCGGGGTTTCGTTGCCGCGATAACTTGATCGTGCATAGTCGGCGTCGTTGTACCAGGAGCCACCGCGCAATAC
>CALGKA010000069.1 GCA_937927895.1 uncultured Granulosicoccaceae bacterium
AGCGTATCGCGAAGAGATTTGATTTCACAGTGGATTTTCTTCTTGCGTCGAATACTTATTGATATTTGCAAAAAGAAAAAATTCGCTGTGGAATCAAAGATCAAGTGAGATGCCGTCATCATCATGAATAATCCGGGCTAGAGCGATAGAGTAGGCTCGACATCAAGCCTGATCACCGAGTTATCGTCGTGCGTGGAAGGGTAATACTTGCGCACCAGTGGGTCATGACCTGGAATAATGTGATCCTTACTTTCGGCAAGTGTCATAAGGCGGTCAAAGCCTGACAGCATGTTTTCCAGATCAACCACAATCGGAAACGGTTTTTTGCGTAGAAAATTCTCATAGTAGTGGCTTGCGTCTGATGCCAGCACTACCCAGCCTCTTTGGGTGTTTACCCTTACACACTGCAAGCCACGTGAGTGACCACCGATAAGATGCACTTCAACACCCGGTGCAATAGTCGATGATCCATTGTGAAAGATCACTCGTCCATTATAAACGCGACGCACCATCTCAACGACATGTTCACCGGTAAAGGGTTGCTTTAGAGTGTCGTGACACATACACGGCCCGGTCGCGTAGATCATCTCTTGTTCTTGCAAATGAAATGTGGCGGCTTTGAATTCTGGTAGCGAGCCTGCGTGATCATAGTGCAAGTGAGTGATAATAACGGTATCAATGCTGTCTGGTGCAACACCGAATCTTTTTAATAAGTCTGCCGGGTCTATTTCTATTGGGCGGTCGCGTGCTATTCCCTCTGCTGTGTCGTAACCGGTATCAACCAGTATTGTTTGTGTTGGACTCTTAAGTAACCAGAGGTAGTAGTCCATCGCGTGCGGTGTATTGTGGTTATCATCAAGGAGGAAAGAATCGTTCCGTGTTCTTTCATTTCGCTCGGCGTACTTTAGTGCATAGACTTCCCAATTGCGGCTCATGTTGTACCCTTAATGTTTAGTGGTTTGTCTGCTCTGTGTTTCGGAGGCGAGGTATACCAATGACTCAAGCGTTAAGTTGTACATGTAATCACTCGCACTGTTTTCAAGTGCTGTATTTTTCTGCAGGTGGTCAACAATATGTTGTTGAAAGTGATAAACACAGTCACCACCGAAGTCGGTATCACTATAAGTGTATTTCACCGCTCGCCAATCGGGTTGCCCAAACGCTCTGAGTTTTAGATCACCGTTGCCATTCAACGACAAGCAGCCCAGCGTGCCTTCAATTAGCATTTCACCCATAGTTAGGCGTGAGTTTTCAGCGCCATGATCAAGTAGTCGATTGCCATCAAAATGTGCGCGTAAACCGTTAGAATAGTGAAAAACAAAATGCCCGGCATCTTCGCCTGCAATGACAGGATTAATTTTTCTAAGGTCAGCGCTAACAGCGTCCGGTTCGCCAAAAAGAAATCGGAATACATCTATATAGTGCACGCCGGTTTCATGGATGAGGAATTGCTCCATCTCCTGAAAGTAGGGTTGCCGTTCAAGATAGGCGTTTGCTCCCTGGCCATCGCCAGGTCTAAGTCTAAAGGTAGCTTGCAATACGTCACCCAAGGTATTCTGTGAAAGTACTGTTTTTATGGCTCTAAACCAAGGTTGGAAGCGAAAATTTTCGTGTACAACCACTGTTGATTTACTTGCTGAAATTTTCTTAACCGCTTTCTGGGCTGTGGCTAAGTTTCCACAAAACGGTTTTTGGCAAATGATAAGCGGGCATTGACGATCTATGGATTCATCTATTAGCTGTGAATGTGTGGCAGGAGGCGTGACAATATCAATGATATCGACTGATGAGGGTGTCTGGCTCAATGAGTCGATAATCAATGAGTTGGTTTTGCTAGCCAGCGCTTCATGTTTTGTAAGATCCGGCTCTACAATCGCTACAAGTTCCACACCGGCTATTCTTAACCATGCATTGATATGAAAATTGGCAAAATAGCCGCCGCCAACTACCGCTACCTTAATGGTAGAAGTCATGGTGTTACGTTTACGGGTTCTGTAGCGGTTATTGCTTTCATACTTGTGTTAAAGGTTATCTACAATACATCGGGCAATTGATTCGGTGCCGGCGCTGCCACCAATATCATGGCCGCGGCCGTTGGGTTGTGTTGCAGCTGTGGTCGCAGCATTGTGTAGCTTTTGGCTTAGTTCACTGGCTTCAGGGCACTGTTTTTTGTCTGCTAAATAGTCAAGCATCATGGCGGCAGATAGCATCATAGCTAACGGGTTGGCTACTCCCTGGCCTGCAATGTCTGGTGCACTGCCATGGCAGGGTTGGAACACTGCATGGTCTATTCCTATGTCTGCAGAAGGTGCCAGGCCTAAACTTCCCATTAGGCCTGCGCCCAAGTCAGAGAGAATATCGCCAAACATGTTTTCTGTGACTAAAACATCGAGATCCCATGGGCTTTGAACCATTTTCATGGCTGCCGCATCAACATACATGGCAGATGTTTCAACATCGGAAAAGTGCGCTGCTCGTTCGTTGAATATTTCGCGAAAGAACCAAAATGATCGAAACACATTAGCCTTATCAACACACATTAATTTCGCCGGTCGATTTAATTGCTTGGCGCGTTTCTGTGCAAGCCGGAAACTAAAGTCGAAAAGTTTTTCTGAGACGGCCCTGGTGATGCGTAGTTTTTCGGTCGCGTATTCGTTGTTGACGACTTCGCCTTCATCGCGGTGTGCGAACATGCCTTCGGTGGATTCTCTTATTAAGACAAAATCTAGATTGGCTGCTTGCGGGTCACTTAATACTTGTGGTCCGTTTGCAAAGGTAAAGACAGGGCGGACCCCTGCAAAAAGATCTAGTTCCAGGCGTAAATCTATTTGCGGTACTAGCTCCGTGCCATCAGGTTTCCGTATATGAGGCAATCCCATCGCGGACAGCAAAATCGCATCGCATTGTTTTGCAGCCTGCACAGATTCTTTTGGTAGGTCGCAGCCTGTTTTTTCAAAGCAGAGCGCACCAGCTGGTAAGGTTTCGAAGCTAAGGCTAAAAGAGTCAGCTGAATTGCTAAGCTGCTTCAGCACCTCAATCGTGGGTGCCATGATCTCAGGGCCAATGCCGTCGCCCTTGAAGACGGCGATCCTAAATCCTTGTTTTTCCACAGCGTTATTCCAAAAGGTTATGTAGGCTTTCTATTCGCCGGGGTAGATAAGAATGTCGTATTTGAGAAGTATTCTGTCAGCTATGTAATAAAATTGTTCACTTTAAGAAACATATAAATATCTTCAGGCTTAGCGCACCATCATGAGAATCTACATTAAGAGTAGCGTTGAAAGCGTTAGTTTACGCCGTCTGACCGTGGTAAAACAGTCTCAACAAAGAAGCCAGGTACACGGACGTCACGGCTCAATAATAATTAAAATAAGAAAAATTGAGTAACAACGATGGTCGAAGTTCAGAAAAGCCAACCCCCAATTATTGCCCGCAGCCGGGATGCTGTTGTGTTCGTTGCTGATTCAGGAAGCAATGAAACAACTTGTGAGCGTGTCGCGAGCGTGCTGGAGAAGCTGCGCGCGCGCGAAATGGTGGGCCGGGTAGAATTTTGCGATATCACCCGGCAAGATGCGATGAGCGCAATCGCCCAAAGTGCTAGCTTGTTTATATTCCTACTGGATGAATCACATCTGGCAGCGCCCAGTGCATCGCATGCGGCCTTTCTGGCTACCCGAAAAGCTGTTACCGGCAAGGCATTGATCATCCCGCTAATTGTTGAAAGAAACTTGGCGTTTGATCAGTCAGCGTTAGCATTTACTCAAGCAATACCCGCTCACTCAAGCAAGTTAGATGAAGCGATGGATTCAATGGAAGGGTTGATTGCGCAATTCATCACTAAGAGTAAGCCGTTGGCAGTGCCGAATATAGAGATAGATGAGAAAATAGCCGGTGCGTCTCAAATTGCTGAAACGGTAGATCCATTGCCATGTCATATGAGCGCTTACGATAACTTTATTGAACAGTTAATCGGTCGCTTGCAAGTGATGCGTATGCATGATCGTCGACGCAACCTAAACTTATTTTCAGAAGCGGTGCGTACGGTACTAGGTGCAGAGATGGTGTATTGCTACTACCGTAGCAAGAATGGTGTGCTGCATATTTACGAAGCAGAGTCTAACCGGCCAGTGCATGATTGCTCTGCTACGATGGTGCATAGCGTTTTAGAAGATGCATTAAAAGGTTATTCGCACGATCTAAGTAAGCGCTCACTACACTTGCAAAACTTTTTACCGCAGTTGGCACCAATTGGCGGAAGCAACGTTGAATGTATGGTGGTGGTTAATCAAACGTTACCTAACTGCGGTGTGTTTGTTGCAGCAAAGGGCGGCTTTAGTCGTTACCCGTTAACTGAAATTCTAAGCACTGTAATTAATACCCTGCACGATGCTTTAGCATGGGCCAAATTTGAGACCTTCGAAAAACTAAAAGCATTGGTGTATGACGCGTTGCGTGAAGAATACCGCTTTGTTAGTGACGATATGTACCAGGATCGTCGCCGTATCTTTAAAAATCAATTGGCAAATTTGTCTGTGCACTTTGAGCCAATGTTTCGATTTGATCGCGAAACCCAAGAGGTAGATGTATTTGCCTATGAAGCACTTGCTCGTGCTGATAAAAATGCAAGCTCAGCACCAGTTGAAGTATTCAATACCGCCACTTTGTGGGGTATGGGGTTTCAGTCAGAGCTCGACCGCACGCTGCTTAAAACGTCTCTTGCAAGCTACGAAGAGCAAATTGCTGCGTCAGGGGTTACTGGTGCTGCTATAAAGCCGCTGTCATTGAATGTATATCCGGCTACCCTGCGCTCAGTTGCGTATCGGGAATTGCTGTATGAATTATTATCAAAGTCAGAGTCGCTCTGTGGTCATCATTTGATTATGGAAGTATCAGAGAAAACAGTGGTCTCTCCAGAGATTCAGTCAGATTCACGTAAACAACTCGAAGATTACAGATGCGTGGTTAATCAGCTGATGCAGCTGACAGGTGTGCGTTTTGCGATAGATGATTTTGGTGTAGGTAATTCGTCGCTCTCAAGGCTCGATAGCTTAAAACCACACTATGTGAAAATTGATCGGGATATTCTTTCTTTTGATACGCGCATGGCCAGTACATTGATTAGTTATCTGTTAGACAGTCAAAAGCATCAGGGGGCACACGTCATACTAGAGGGTGTTGATATCCACAGTAAGTTGTCACTTGATGAGCTGGTCAAAGACATTGGTGTTGGAATTATTCAGGGGCATAGCCTGAGTAAAGCCGTTAGCGGTTTTGATGCTGCGTGGGAGTTTAAAACCTGCGAGCGTGTTAAGCGCGATTTAGGCTGGAGCGATTCAACAATTATAAATACTGAATCACTAGTATTGCATTAGTTGTTAAGGCTTGGTCAATCAATGAGATATGGCCCCATTAGGTGTTAAATGAAAAATACCGCAACGGGTTTTGCACGATTAACCGCCGCCTTTGGTTTTTCGGTTAAAGGGCTAACTCAAGCCTATAAAAGTGAAGCAGCTTTTAAGCAAGAAGTGTGGCTCGCCATTGTACTGCTGCCTGCAAGCTTGTTTGTTGGCGATACCAGTCTAGAGCGCGCACTATTAGCCGCCAGTGTTTTATTGCTGATGGTTGTGGAGCTACTCAACACAGCGGTTGAAAAGGTCGTCGACCGAATCGGTGAAGAGTTCCATGAGCTTTCAGGTGCCGCCAAAGATATTGGGTCTGGAGCTGTATTGGTGACAATAGTGCTAGTCACGATTGTTTGGGTGGGCGTTATTTTTAACTAGCGCGAAATATCCCTAGCTGCTTTTACTAAAGCAGCTTCTTACGCATCTCATCAAGGTTGCTATGGCGAATGTCTTGCCCTTCGACCAGGTAAATTACGTACTCACAAATATTGCAGGCATGGTCGGCAATTCGTTCAAGTGAACGTGCACACCAACTAACATCAAGCGCGTGGCTCACGTTGGCCGGGTTTTCCATCATGTGAGTGATCATTAATCGCGAGAAGTTTGAATACTCTGTATCAATGGCTTCATCTTTAGCAGCGGTGTGAAATGCGGCTTCAACATCCATGCGGGTAAACGCGTCTAGTGCATCGCGAAGCATGACTTTTACATGTTCACCAAGGTGGTGTAGATCTTTGTAGTAGGCCGGTACGTTGGCCTCATTAGAAAGTTTGACCGCGATGCGGCCTAATTTTTCAGCTTCATCACCGATTCGTTCCAGGTCAGTGATGGTTTTGATTATAGTGATTACCAGGCGTAGGTCACTTGCTGCGGGCTGGCGGCGGGCCAAAATTCGAGTGCAATCTTCATCAATATCGAGCTCTAGCTGATTGGCTTTGTGGTCATCTTCCGTTACTTGCAGGCCGATCTGTTGGTCCATTGTCAGGAGCGCTTCCAGTCCGTTGTGCACCATAGACTCAACCAGGCCGCCCATGGTCATAACCTTGTGCTTAACCTCATTTAGCTCAAGGTCAAATGCGTGAGCTGTGTGTCCTTCTGGATTGAATGTTCTCATTGCTTTAGCTCTGTTTGATCGTTAATCGAAGGTATGACCGCAGGGTCTAACCGAATCGACCAGTGATGTAGTTTTCCGTGAGTTCGTGACTCGGGTTAGTAAAGATAGTGTCTGTATCGCCAACTTCAACGAGTTTGCCCAAATGGAAATAAGCAGTGCGTTGCGAAACACGAGCTGCTTGTTGCATTGAGTGAGTCACAATTGCAATAGCGTAGTTTTCACGTAGTTCGTCAATTAGTTCTTCAATTTTAGCGGTGGCGATTGGATCAAGTGCCGAGCAAGGTTCATCCATAAGAATAACCTCAGGGCTGCATGCAATCGTTCGCGCTATACATAAACGCTGCTGTTGGCCACCGGATAAACTAGTGCCAGATTCGTCAAGGCGGTTTTTTACTTCGTTGTAAATACCAGCTTTTTTCAAGCTATTGACAACAATGTCGTCAAGGTCTGCTTTGTTGCGGTTTAGACCGTGTAAGCGTGGGCCATAAGCGACATTTTCATAAATTGATTTAGGAAACGGGTTTGGCTTTTGGAATACCATGCCTACCCGCGCACGTAGCAGCACAGGGTCAGTGTCTTTGCCGTAGATGTCTTCACCATCAAGCATGAGCTCGCCGGTGACTTTGCAAATCGGGATGGTGTCATTCATGCGGTTGAGGCAACGCAGTAGTGTGGATTTACCACAGCCTGATGGACCAATCATTGAGATCACTTCATTGTTGGCAATGTCCAGGTCAACACCGAAGATCGCTTGTTTTTCGGCATAGAACACATTTACGTTTGAGACTGACATTTTAGGGTCGTCAACGCGAGGTTCACCAACAGTTTCACCAAGTGATGCGACTATCTCTTCGATAGTCTGCTCTGAAGTTTGATCCTGCTCTAGTGATGGCAGGGGAGTCACTTCTTCATTCATAATTGTAGTCCTACCATTTTCTTTCGAACTTACGTCTTAAATAGACCGCTACAGCATTCATCATAATTAAAAAGGCTAACAGCACCATGATGGCTGCAGAGGTTTTTTCAACGAAGCCTTTTTCTGGAAGATCGGCCCATTGATATATCTGTACAGGTAATACGGTAGCCGGGTCTGTGAGGGATGTCGGTACATCAACAATAAATGCCACCATACCTATCATCAGAAGGGGCGCGGTTTCACCGAGGGCTTGTGCCATACCAATAATGGTGCCGGTCAAAATGCCTGGCATTGCCAGTGGCAGTACGTGATGGAACACTACTTGTAGTTTTGATGCGCCAACGCCCAGTGCTGCATCGCGAATAGACGGTGGTACTGATTTTAACGCCGCACGTGCTGAGATAATAATAGTTGGGAGTGTCATTAGAGATAACACTAAACCACCCACTATGGGCGCGCTCCGTGGCAGGTTAAAAAAGTTAATAAAGATAGCCAATCCAAGCAGACCAAATACAATAGAAGGTACCGCGGCGAGGTTGTTGATATTAACTTCAATTATGTCAGTCCAGCGATTCTTCGGAGCGAATTCTTCCAGGTAGATTGCAGTTGCGACCGCCACTGGAAACGATAACAGTAACGTGACTGTCAGGGTTAGCATTGAGCCAAATAGAGAGCCCTTAATGCCTGCCATTTCAGGCTCGCGGGAATCACCTCGTTCAAAGAATGTGTAGTTGAATCGCCGTTCAATTTGATTGTTTTCTTTAAGTGTTTCAACCCACTGAACCTGGTTGTCTTTAAAGCGGCGCTTTTTTTCGGGCAGGGTGGTGTCTATGTTGCCTTGTATATAACCATTGGTGTCGTCGCCTACTGGCAGCCAAATTGTAAAGGTTTCACCGATTAAAGACGGATCAGCCATGACTTTGCGCTGTAGATCATATTGAGCGCCGTTACTAACAAGTTTATAAAGCCTCTTTTTATCAGCACGTTTTTTAACATCGGGGAAAAGCGCTAATAAAGAATTTTTTATAGTGCCATTATAGTTGGCTTTGCGTAGGGCGTCGGTATCCGGGTTTTCGTCTGTGCCCAGGGTTTTGGCATCTAAGGTGATATCTAGCTGAATAAAAGTTTGCTTAAAAGCGGGTAGGCCGCGAAGCGTAATAGTTATAAGTAGTACGGCCAAAAAAGTCAGGCTTGCGGTAATTGCCGCAAGGCCAAAAAAGCGAAAGCGCTTTTCACGTGCGTAGCGACGCTGCAACGAACTCTGCACCAGTTCAGTGGTATCACGTTTATCTTGAGCGCTCATTCGTATTGCTCACGGTATTTTCTAACAACTCTCAATGCGATTACATTGAGAATAAGTGTGGTAATAAACAGCATTAAACCTAATGCAAATGCGGCTAGTGTTTTAGGGCTATCAAATGCCTGGTCACCGGTAAGCAGGGTCACAATTTGTACGGTTACGGTGGTCACTGCCTCAAGCGGGTTGATGGTGAGGTTGGCGGTTAGGCCTGCAGCCATCACCACAATCATGGTTTCACCAATGGCGCGTGACACTGCAAGCAGTATAGCGCCAACAATTCCAGGTAGTGCCGCAGGAATGACTACACGTTTGATGGTTTCAGATTTTGTAGCACCAAGACCAAGTGAACCATCGCGCATGGCTTGCGGTACTGCAGTAATCACATCGTCTGATAAGGATGATACAAAAGGGATAATCATAATGCCCATAACCAGGCCTGCTGCCAGCGCGCTTTCAGAGGCAACACTAAGTCCGACAGACTCACCAACATTACGCAGCATCGGTGCGATGGTTAAGGCTGCGAAGAACCCATAGACTACAGTAGGAATACCGGCCAGAATTTCCAGCAGCGGTTTGGCCCATGCTCGTACATTGCTGCTGGCATATTCGGCCAGGTAAATGGCAGACATTAATCCAAAAGGCACTGCCACTAACATGGCAATGGCAGAGATTAACAAGGTACCGGCAAAGATAGGAACTGCACCAAAGCTTCCAGAGCTGCCTACCTGGTCGGCACGGATAGACGTTTGCGGGCTCCAATGCAGGCCAAATGCAAATTCGGTAAACGGTACTTTGTTGAAGAATCGCAGTGATTCAAACAGTACTGATAACACAATGCCAACCGTGGTAAATATGGCGATGCAGCTGCACGCGATTAGCACCGTCATTATGGTGCGTTCTACAAAAATACGTGCGCGGGTGTGCACGCTTATTTTTGACAGGCCATACAAAGCACCTAACAAACTTGCCAGTACCACAAAAATTGATTTCAACAACTGGCTGGTGTTTTTGCGATCAGCATAGTGTTGAGCAGAAGACTCTCTAACGGCATCATCGGTGTTTTGAGTGATGCCACCGGTCGCGATATTTTTAATATCGTTTATTACCAGGTTGAGCTCTCCTTCAGGCAGTGCACGTATCTCTGCCGGTAATGTATTGGTGGTGCTGTGTTTTAGATATGTTGGCTCTGCAGCTGACCAGAAGGCTAGTATAAAAAGTGCAGGTACGGCGGTGTAGATTGCCGTTAGGTAGCCATAGTAGCGGGGTAGGGAGTGTAGTGATTCGCCGTTCTTGCGTAATGTCGCGGCGCGTGTGCGGCCGAAAACATAAGCGCAAGCGGTTAATACGAATACCACTAAAAGCAACATGCTGTTAGTCACGTTAACACCTTGCTTAGTTGTTGAATCACTATATTCATGTTTCAGGTGTTCATGTTAATAGTGCAAGGCAACAATAAGTCGCCATGCACTGGTGCTGGTATAGAAATGCTATCGAGGCATTGCTACATTTGTAGTGTTTGAAGCTATCGCTACTCGAGAACAAGAGTCTCGAATTTCGCAATGCTGGCAGCGCTTGTTGTGCGTGTTTCCTCGTCTAGTGGAATCATGCCTTTATCAGCAAGGTATCCTTCTTCGCCCCACGCACCTTCACTTGAGAATTCTAACAGATATTCTTCTATCCCTGGAATCACGCCAATGTGTGCTTTCTTTGCATAGAAATATAAAGGTCGTGATACCGGGTAGCTACCGTCAGAGATCGATTCGAATGTTGGTTCGAAGCCGTCTATGTAGGAAGGTTGTACTAAGTCACTGTTTTGCTCAAGGAAGCTAAATCCGAATATGCCCAGGGCATCTGGGTTGGCTTCAAGCTTTTGTACTATCAGGTTGTCGTTTTCACCCGCTTCTATAAAAACGCCATCTTCTCGAATGGTGTGGCATACCTCTTTAAAGGTATCTTTGTCGGTATCTGCAAGTGCTGCGATCGATTCTATTTTTTTGCATCCGCCTTCCATTGCAAGCTCAACAAAAGCGTCTCGAGTCCCTGAAGTCGGGGGTGGGCCGATTACTTCAATGTCTAACTCGGGTAGCTCCGGGTTTACGTCTGACCATTTTTCATAGGGGTTATCAATAAGGCCTTCTTCACCGTTAGGGTTAGGTACTTCTTTCGCCAGTGCTAAAAATATATCTTTGGTGGTCAATTCAATTTGATCTGATTCAACAGAGTTGGCCAGGGTAATGCCGTCAAAGCCGATCAGTACTTCAATGATGTCTGTAACGCCGTTGGCCTGACAATTGTCGTATTCACCTTTTTTAATTCTTCTTGAGCTATTGGTAATGTCGGGGTGTTCTACTCCAACACCGTTGCAAAACAGCTTCATGCCACCGCCTGAGCCGGTAGATTCTATTTTTGGTGTTTTAAATTTGGTGGTTTGTCCAAAACGCTCTGCTACCACTGTGGCAAACGGATACACAGTTGATGAGCCAACAATACTGATCTGATCACGGGTGCTTTGTGCTAAGGCATTGCCGCTCAGTAGAGTAGTGGCTACAGAGGTGGTAAGGGCTGCAATGGCTAAGCTTACGTTGCGCGCTTTCATTAATGATTTCCTTATTTTTCCGGAGGTTTCGTATTTCATGCAGCTAATATAGGTGCTGAAAATGACACTAATATGACAACTGCCCAGTCTGGCTCACAAAAATGCAAATAACACCTAAATTGTTCTTTTTAAACAATATTTTTTCGGTATTCTTACTGGGTTTTGCTGAGATTTGCAGGTTTTCTTAGGCCACCCCCAGGTTATTATTGGCTTTTCGCTGGATTCTTTCGGCTGGGAATCGGATAGTAAATTGTGTACCCATGCCGGGTTCGCTGCTGATGTCCAGCTGTGCCTGATGGCGATTCACAATGTGCTTCACGATAGAAAGACCCAGGCCGGTGCCACCGGAATTGCGAGATTGTTCGTTGTCTACGCGGTAGAAGCGCTCGGTAATGTGCGTTAGGTGCCGAAGCGGTATGCCGGGGCCGTTGTCACTGACGATCAATTGCGCACCATTGTCGCCAGCCGCCTTCCAGCTAATTTTGATTGTAGTTTCAGGCGCCGTGTGTTGAACGGCGTTGTAGCAAAGGTTTGAGCAAATACTTTTTATTTCAGATTCACTGCCTTGCAGATGTATACCGTGATCAAGTTCCAGTTCGTAGTGATGCTGTTTACCAAGCTTACTGTCGGTGAGTTCATCAACAATGTTTTGCAGTATTTCAGCCACCACGATTGAACTGAGTTTTGAATCATCCAGCGGTTGGTTTTCGAGTTTTGAGAGGGTAAGAAGGTCAGTTACAATATCGCTCATGCGCTTGGCATTTTTTTCAGCGATAGCAATTTTATCTTTTGCCGCTTGCGGTAGAGATTCATCGTCGCTTAATAATTCAAGGTAACCGTTCACCACAGTAAGCGGTGTTTTTAATTCATGCGATGCATTGGCTACGAATGCTGCACGGGTTTCGCGAAGTTGCACTCTTTGGCTTACATCTCTGGCGCTAAACAAATATAAATCTTCAGCGTATGCGACTCTTCTTACGATGAGTGTCACACGAGGGTTAACCGGTGAGTTTATTTCAATCTCTGTCTCTTCCGGGTTTTCCTCTGCTACGTAGCGCTGGAATTCAAGGTCACGGACTAAATTGTCTATGCGTTGTCCGGCATCGCGTGTACCACGTATTCCTAGTAGGGTTTGGGCGGCATCGTTAGCCCAGACTATTTCGAAATTGCTGTTAGTCACAACCGTTGCATCTGGCAGTGCTGCGGCAGAGCGGTTATACCAACCGACTATTTTTTTCATTCGCGCTTTGCGGTCTTTATCGCTTTGTTTACGCCTAAAGATCAGTTTTTCTATATTGCCTATGACTCCGTCAGTGTCTGGGGCGTTGTTGCGCTGCGCACCTTTTTGCAGCCACACATCTACTTGTCTCGCCTGGTAAATTAACCAACAGCAATAGAGAAAAAATGTAATGGCGAGCCCCATCCAAATAGACCCTGCCGCCCAACCGACGGCGATACCAAAAATAGTCAGCAATAAAAGCTTTGTTTTTTCAGCAGTAAGGTGTGATTGCACAGACATACTATTTGCTTACACCAGACAATCGGTAACCTGCACCGCGGACGGTATCAATGACTGGGTCCACACCGTACTCACGCAAGGCTTTACGCAAACGAAGTATGTGAACATCTACAGTGCGCTCTTCCACAAAGCTATTAACGCCCCATATATTGTCGATCAATTGTGCCCGGCTAAAAACCCGGTCCGGGTTGCCCATAAAAAACTGCAGTAGTCTAAATTCTGTTTGTCCGAGAGGGACGCTGTTGCCTGCTACTGTTACACGCATGGCATCAAGATAAATGTTGATATCACCGTGCTGCAGTATATTGGCATTTTGGTGGCCGCTCGAGCGCCTTAGCGCTGCTTGCACTCTAGATAAAAGTTCGCGCGGTGAGAACGGTTTGGTGATGAAGTCATCTGCACCGGCTGCAAGGCCATCAATTGTGTCGTCTTCGGTGCTGCGCGCTGTAAGCATAATGATCGGTAAATTGCCGGTCGCTTCGTTTTTACGCATCGAAGTGATCAATTCTATTCCCGAGACCTGCGGCATCATCCAATCAATGATGGCCAGATCAGGGGTGCTATGGGAAAGATGGTTTCTGGCAGTCATTGCGTTGTTGCACATCACCATATCGTAGCCATGCCCGTCGAGGGCGTCCTGGATCAATTGCCGAATGCCTGATTCGTCTTCTACGACTAGGATTTGTGAGGACATTTAATATCCGTTGGTGTCCGGTTCTAGCATGAGGGGATTCTAAGCTAAGTGGCGAGGATTGTGTTAGGCCGAGCTGTGTTAAAGGCAAGAATAAAATCAACTGCAATGTTTATGCTGATAGCTCTTGAAAGCCGTGCTGCAAACCCTGACAATACTCCCTTTATGGTGCTTTGCATCGGCCCTCTCGCGACGAGAAGCCGTTAACCCCGTCAGGCCCGGAAGGGAGCAGCGGCAGCGGTGGAATCGGGTGCCGGGATGCGGCTGGTGTAAGGTGCCACCTAATTCAGTGTAGCCACAAATGGTAAAGCGTCGGCAGTCCTTGATTACATTAGAATTATTTGATCAAGCCGATCGTATGGTCGATCTTATGGCCGATAATTTGGCGGTCCTGAAATAGGCTGTCTTCTTGGATAGTGAATCCCAACGGTGGTAAATTGAATACTCTGATTAACACAATGACCTTGCGAACAGTGTGGGCTAAATGAGCTATGAAGCTCTAGCGCGGCGTTGGCGCCCAAGAAGATTCGAAGATATGCTCGGTCAGGAGCATGTCTTACGCGCATTAACCAACGCTCTGGATCAAGACCGCCTGCATCACGCCTACCTATTTACCGGTACTCGTGGTGTTGGTAAAACCACCATTGCGCGAATTTTTGCCAAAAGCCTCAATTGTGAGAAAGGCGTCAGTTCAAACCCGTGTGGTGAATGTTCGGCCTGCACCCAGGTCGACGATGGCCGTTTCCTGGATCTTATTGAGGTTGATGCGGCATCCCGTACCGGCGTAGACGACACCCGTGAATTACTAGACAACGTCGCCTACGCCCCCAGCAGCGGGCGCTATAAGGTGTACCTGATAGATGAGGTGCATATGTTCTCAAAGGCAAGCTTTAACGCCTTATTGAAAACCCTTGAAGAGCCGCCGCCGCATGTGAAATTCCTACTCGCGACCACCGATCCACAGCGGCTCCCTATTACGGTGCTATCGCGCTGTTTACAGTTCAATCTAAAAGAACTTCCCGATCAAGCATTACGGCCGTACTTATCGAGCTTGCTTGATAAAGAAAAAGTATCCTACGAAGAACTCGCAGTGGCGCATGTTGCACAAGCGGCTGACGGCAGTGTACGTGATGCCTTAAGTCTGCTTGATCAAGCTATCGCCTATGGACAAGGCAAAGTAGCTGCCGCAGAAGTGGAAGCCATGCTGGGTAGGTTTTCACCATCACGCCTTTACGATGTGCTTGATGCGGTTGCCGCTGATAACGCAGAGCAGGTATTCAAACAAGTAGAAGAGCTTGCAGCCTACGTTCCTGACTACAGCTATGTACTGGGTGAATTACTCGCGCTATTGCACCAGGTAGCGACCGTGCAAACTATCGGTAGTGCACCGCAGGGAGATGTGCACGATGAATCGCGTTTAAATGGTTTTGCAAAGAAAATTTCAGCGCAAGATATACAGCTTTGGTATCAGATAGGTCTGACCGGGCGGCGAGATATGCCTTATGCGCCTAACCAACGCCAGGCACTGGAAATGACTTTAATTCGTATGCTTGCGTTTAAGCCTTTTGCCGCGCAAACAGGTGCGCCCGTTGCTTCGCAAGCTAAGAGTGCGCAAACCGCCGCTACGGCAACCGCTAGTGTGTCAGTGTCAGCGCCTGTTTCAGAAAAGCCCAAACCTGCAAGAGCCCCGGCTGCTAAAACGCCCGTGGCCGCAGTCGCACCGCCAGTAACGGCCTCAGCCCCCACCGAGGCTGCAGAAGAAAGCGAATCCGTAGAGCCAGCATTACCACCAGCAGATGTTAACTGGAAGCCTGCCGATTGGTTGGCGATTGTAGAAGAGATACCCGTGTCAGGCATGCCATTACAGCTGGCACGCAACTGTGTGCTGCGTTCAACATCAAAAGATGAAGTGCACCTTGAGCTTGATCCAGAATACGAATCACTGGCAGCGCCACGGTGGAAAAAACGCCTGGGTGAGAAAATGTCAGTTTATGCGAAAGGCGCGGTAAATCTTAAGGTCACTATTGCTGCAGAAACGCCGCCCAACACACCAGCGCTGCTTGAAAAGAAAGCAGAGCAAGAAAAACTGGAAGATGCCCGCAACTCTATTGCAGAAGACCCTTTAGTGGCAGAAATGGTTGCCAAGTTTGGGGCAGAGGTGAATACCGGAAGCATTAAGCCGGTAGCTGATCCGGATCAGTCTGAGTCTTAAAACTCTGTCACATCGTTGTGTATGAACCTTGTTTACTATTGGTTAATACCCCAGATTGACTACTAACGTAAACACTTAACAGAATATTCTTTGCCAATGGCACGGATAACAGAAAGGACACACTTATGAAAGGTGGATTAGGCGCCATGATGAAGCAGGCGCAACAGATGCAAGAAAAAATGCAGAAGGCGCAAGAAGATGTCGCCAACCTTGAAGTTGAAGGTCAGTCTGGTGGTGGCTTAGTAAAAGTACTTATGACGGGTCGGCATGAACTACGTAAAGTAAATATAGATCCAAGCCTTATGACTGATGACAAAGAAATGCTCGAAGATCTGGTTGCTGCAGCCGTGAACGATGCAACGCAAAAGCTCGAAGGTCAAAGTAAATCCTTAATGGAAGGTGCCACTGCCGGTATGCAACTACCACCAGGTATGAAGCTGCCTTTCTAGGTACTGAATTCAGGCGACAAATCATTATGTCAGAACCTCTGCTAGAACAATTGGTCGATTCATTGCGCTGTCTGCCGGGTGTAGGTCCTAAGTCGGCGCAGCGAATGGCATTCCATTTGTTACAGCGAAACAGAGAAGGCGGTAAGCGCTTATCGCAATTGTTAAGCTTATCTATGGATCGTATAAGTCACTGTAAGGTTTGTCGTGATTTCACAGAAGCTGAAATATGCCGTACTTGTTCAGACACTACTCGTGAGCAAGAAACGCTTTGCATAGTAGAGTCCCCGTCTGATCTTGCGGCGCTTGAAAAAGCGACAAGCTACCGCGGCTTATATTTTGTATTGCACGGTAAGCTTTCACCGCTTGATGGTATAAGCCCTGAAATGCTTGGCGTCGATGTTCTATGTGATCGTTTTGATCACGGCACAGTCACCGAAGTTATTCTTGCCACTAACTCAACCGTTGAAGGTGAGGCGACCGCACATTATGTTGGTGAGCTGGCACGAGCCCGCAATCTGTCAGTCATGCGTATTGCGCACGGGGTGCCACTGGGTGGTGAGCTTGAGTATGTCGATAGCGGCACGTTGTCACATGCTTTTGCTGGACGTACCCGAATTTAAGTATAGCCCTTCGGTTGATCCATTTGCACTGAGTCATTTGCATTCAAAGATGGGTGCTTAATTAGTGCCCGTCCATAAACGAACGCTACTGCGGTCGCCCCAGGCACGCAATCTTTTACCGACTACATGTAGTTATTTAGAATGACTAAACGCCTACATGTAGTAGGCAAAATCTCACGCACCTGGAATAACCTCGCTACGCGCTGTTTATGGATGGCCACTAACTAATCTATTGGTGTAAACCTTTCGCATGTCGCGGCAACAGTGCCGTTTTTTCTAAACAATACCTCGCTTATTATCAAGTCTGTCATATTCTTCTTCCCAAGCTGTTTTAGCGCTTTTATGGGATGCGAAAAGTCGGTGGTTGCGTGTTTTGGGGCTGTTTAGACTTTGTAGCACATGTGTAAATTTGCACTAACTAACGTATTGGCTTGTCAATTTTTGTGATCAGATCGAATTTATAAATGTTCTCTGCGCTACACTCTAGAGAGAGAGCCTGGCGGTTGGAACTGCAAGGGCGTTGTAGATGTATAAGTATTTCAATGGATTGAGCACCCGGGAGTGTATTGTGAATAGAATTTTCATATTAAGTGCGGTACTTTTTTTTGCGCCATCGGCGTATTCGGTAAACATAAATGAAGATGTAGCCAAAGCCTACAACGAAGGCTTGGTACGGTGTGATAATTCGGAATGTGCGAAGTATCTATATGCCTGCTTTCGGAGTTATTCGAGCTCTACGTTACAGATGTTTCTACAGTGCGGAACGCAGGCCTCTCGCCTGAATAATGACCAGCGAGTAGTGGCTAACCCTACCGGATAGGCAGACAGATAGGGCGGAATATTCGCGGCGGCTTTGTTGAATGCCGCCTTCTATCTCTATCGGTTTTGAGTGCATTGCACTACACTGTTGGTTTTTACCACTTGTAATTATCAATGCCAAAAGCGAACAACGATTCCGACAAGCTCAGCAAGCGCTTGCGCCGCAACACGGCCGAGGCAATTGTTGATTTTAATATGATCGAAGACGGCGATCGGGTCATGGTTTGCTTATCTGGTGGCAAAGATTCCTACACTATGCTCGATATGCTGCTCAGTTTGCAGCGTCGCGCACCCATTAATTTTACTCTCAGAGCGGTTAATCTGGATCAAAAGCAGCCTAACTTTCCAGAGGCCACACTGCCTGAATATTTGCAAGACCTCGGTGTTGATTACGACGTGATTGAGCGCGATACCTACTCTGTGGTGAAGCGTGTAATCCCGGAGGGTAAAACAACCTGCGGTTTATGTTCCAGGTTGCGGCGCGGAACGTTATACGGTTACGCAGAAGAGCATGGGTTTAACAAAATTGCACTCGGTCATCACCGTGATGATCTTATAGAAACACTGTTTCTTAATATGTTCCATGGTGGCAGTCTGCAATCAATGCCACCGAAGCTAAAGAGCAACGACGGTAAAAATGTTGTCATAAGGCCGTTAGCATATTGCAAAGAAAAAGATATTACCGAGTATTCAAGCCAGCGCGGGTTCCCAATTATTCCCTGTGATCTGTGTGGCTCGCAAGCGAACTTGCAGCGTCAAACTATTAAGCAGATGCTGCAAACCTGGGATAAAGAAAGCCCAGGTAGAATTGAATCAATCTTTACCGCTCTTACCAACGTTAAGCCATCGCAGTTGGCTGATCGCAACTTGTTTGATTTTACTTCTCTAACGGTAGATAGAAATACTGATCTAGGTGGCTCTACACGACCGGCTGAAGTAGAAGAGAAAATAGTAAGCTGGGTGCCTGTTAGTGAGTTAACCACCCACTAAGCTTTAGACGTTAGCGATGTTGTGTTAGTGCGAAACACCTGGCGTGTATTATGTGATCTTCTGGAGATCACCGCCGGGCAGATAATGGATATAGTGATGCTAAGTGAGTGCGGTCATGCTTTGTTCTGATTCATTGATTGGTTGATTGTCAAAGACAGTTCGCTCAATAGCTCCAGAAAGATTACTAAAAAAAATCCGAGTACAGCTATGCCCACAAATATTTTACCTGCAAGCTCAATGGAGCCAGGCTCTTTAAAGAGTCCAATCTCAAAGAAGGCTGTAATGCCTAAAAGAAATAGTCCGAGTGCGGTAGCGCCGAAAAGAACAGAGCCCGGTAGGGTCGACTTTTCGGTTTGTTGTGGCGAAATTGAGTGTGTGTTTTTCATGGCTGTACTATCCTTTACAGGCCTTTAGATATAAATAGGGGTTCTACCTAGTTGGCGTATTAAATTGTTAATTACCGCTACGACTAAAACTGAGCTGGAGGGTTTGTGGTGAGCGTCAATAGAGCACAGGTAGATACATTCTCAAGCAAGTGCGCGCAGCAGCTAACTGGTATCGCGTAGCCGTTAACTGGTATAAAGGTAATTCGAACCAGCCAGGACTCCACTTGGATAACTATACGTCTGAGCCCACTGATTTAGTACAACAATGGATCGAGCAGTGCGTAATTGATCTTTCGTTATGTCCTTTTGCCAGTGCACCTTATCGTGCAGGTAGGGTGCGTATTGCCGTTTGTCAGTCAGGGTCTGAAATAGAGTATCTACAAATGCTAGATACGGAGCTTGGCAGGTTGGCAGCAGATATCTCTGTTGAGACTACTTTAGTAGTCGCGCAGCGAGCGCTTTCTGACTTTTTTGATTTTAATGATTTTTTAAGTCACGCCGAAGCCTTGCTTGAAACCGTAGATCGCGAATCCAAGCTACAAATTGCGAGCTTTCACCCACAGTATCAGTTTGCAGGGGTGGCGCCCTCAGATGTGGGTAACTACACCAACCGCGCGCCATTTCCGATTATTCAGTGGTTACGCGCTGATACTGTCGCGCAAGCGGTGCAAGCCACAGACACTCTAGCCATTCCCGATAATAATATTGAGACGCTTAAATCTATAAGTTCTTCGCGGCTAGCAGCGTTGTTTCCGTGGTGCGTTGAAAATAATAGTTAATGTAATTATGGCTGATTGACCGCTTTTGAATTGGCCGCTCGAACACCATGTGTTCCCAATAGATCAAATTCGTCAGCAATATTAACCACACCACGAATAGTGCCTGGAATAGTGCCTGTTTTTTTTGCTTTTGCGGCTTTACTGGATTGCGCTTGGAATTGCCTTGTGAATTGCTCTATGACGTTATCTTGAGCCAATTGATCGTCTAAATCGCTTTTGCTGTTGTCGGAGACTAAATTAAACAGCAGGCGTGAACGGTGAATAACAGATTTCTCAGCCAGTTCATTCAACGTACTGGTGTAGCTGCTGTCTTTAAGGGATTGTGCGTGCACTTTTATCTGCAGTGCTCGGCTGGTTTCAAATTTTAATAGCTCATGGTTTTCGCAAAGGGTTTTATAGCCGTAGCTTGATTCCGTTAAGCAGTAAGAATCAATCTCTGTTTTAAAGTTGTCACCCCAGAGGCTGGCAATTTTGTAGAGTTGTTCTGGCAGCACAGAGCATAACGGCTCCTCCGAATGATCGACATGTGTTTTGCCTGATTGTGGGCTGATATCGTCAAATCCTACTGGAGTCGCTCTAAGTAGCGCATTAAAGTGCTTCATGCGTAAGCTTGTGACAGCATTGCTGCTGGTTTTAAATGTAGTGTGTAGAAAATCAAATACGCTTGACTCGCACTCTGCTTGATTCGGAAATTGTATGCTTTGAAAGGTAAGGTATAAGCCCGTTAACGCCTCGGAAAAATAGTGACCCAGCAAGTTTTCTGGTACTTGCGCATCGACCACAACTAACAATTGTTCAGCATTCAGTGGGGTAACAATGTAGCAGTACTTATCTGACTCAGGAAATACGCCCACGTTGGCAAGATATACAACGCTATTGCAGTTGTGCAGATCGCTAACCATAGTGGTTAAAGCGTGGTGAAGTGAGTCGGTATCTTCGCATTGCTGACCGGCGCTTGCTGTAGAGGAACTGGCAACCACCTGTAGTGTATTGCGATTACATAGGTATGCTGTGTCAGATTGCAGTGCGTGCCTTAGATGGTGGCAAAAGCGGGTATTGGAATCGGCGCTATCTTTGATCGCTGCGATGCTTGTGCTGTGAGCTTGAGTGTCGCACAAGCGAAGTAGCAGATCGTCGTATTGATCGGTTAGACCAACCGTCTTTGATACGTCGGCGACAGTCAGCTGGCAATCGTTGGCCGGTTTGTCTGCG
Source organism: uncultured Granulosicoccaceae bacterium (assembly GCA_937927895.1). Classification (GTDB taxonomy): domain Bacteria; phylum Pseudomonadota; class Gammaproteobacteria; order Granulosicoccales; family Granulosicoccaceae. The sequence continues at coordinate 21,006 of CALGKA010000069.1, forward strand.
CCATCAATCAGGTTTATTGTGCTTATAGAGTTTACTGGTGTAATAAAGTTAGTCATGTTTTGTCTGGGTGCATGTATACCCGGACAGTGTTCAATTTTTGCGCCACGCCTAAGCGCGCGTCTGTGTAGCTCTTTTGACGGATTAGCGAGCGTTGTTGGAGGGATTACGGGTTATTTTCCACTGGCGCTTTTTAACCGCGCCAGTTTTGTGACTCATATCAAGCTTTGCGAGCGCCTAGCAATCGGAACAGCAAGCTGATCAACAAATAAACCACAGCAGCCACAAGTGCCCAGGTTGCACCAATGGCGTAGAAAATATCGGGGGCTTTCATGACTGTGGTCATGAGTGAGTCTTGATAGTAAAAAAACCACTGGTGTTCATCCGGGAACACCGCTTCATGCAGCGCTTTAAATACCTCATGCGGGCCGACAATAATGATAATGACTGTTAGCAACAGTGCGATGACAAACAAAGTTATCAATGATGTGCTGAGCCGTGGCAGTGTAAAATTACCGAACATGGCGAGCGCCACCAGCACCACTAACAGCACCATAGCAGCCCAGCCGATTGGTTCTAATAGATCAATTAGATTAGCGACATCTTCAAGGTGGGTGGCTTCCGCGTCGGTTAGAAATATTTGCGGTTCAGTTTTCGGGTGCGCTTGATAGGTCAGAGTGCGCAAGCCTTCACCACCGTTATTAATAGCGTGCCCGATAGAGCGGAATAACTCTGTGCGGTCTTCCTGGGTGGTTTTTTCAAAACCTGTTTTGCCCATTCGGTTTTGCGGAGCAAACTTTGAAATGTGGCTGTTGATACTAAGTTGTGAGTACCAGAAGTCGTATCCGTAATTGACCGAATGGATTAACTTCCAGGCGATCAGCAAGGCAACAGCAAAGCAGCAGATAATAGTTAGTGTTTGGTGCAGTGTTCTCAAGCGTTCGTTCTCACTACGGGTATTTAAAGCGGATATCAGAATATCTGGCGGTAAAGTGTTGGTATCACGTAGACTAACACCTTGGAGAATTTGTGTGACGATATTGAGTTTACGTGTCTGTTATGCATACGATTAATGCTGCAGCTTGTAAGGGCTGCGCATTGGATGGCTAGTGCCGCCGCAGTCTTATGGTCAATTTCACAGCAATTTTACGCCAAAACACAACCGTTTTTTAAGAATACACAGACTATGCAAAGTGACGATAGCAGAACCCGCTTTATCCTGGAAAAAGCCAACGTTCGGGGCGTGCTAGTACGGCTCAACGAAACGTGGCGTGAAGTTCTGGCTCGTGCAGACTACCCAGGTAACGTACAACAAGTGCTGGGTCACGCCATGGTAGCCGTACCACTAATGGCCTCAAATATTAAATTCACCGGTAAGCTTACCTTGCAGGCTAAAGGCACGGGGCCGGTGAACCTGCTGGTAGTACAAGGCAATGCAGATGGTGGTCAAAGGGGCTTAGCAAGATGGAAAAGCGAACCGCCACTTAAACCGTTGGAAAAAATATTTGGCGATGCCACGCTTACCATCCAAATTGAAACCGGCAAAGACGCCGAAGTCTACCAAGGCGTCGTGCAAGCGCAAGGTGAGTATCTGCAAGATGCACTAGCAGACTACTTTGAAAACTCAGAACAACTACCGACCAAATTAGTTCTTGTATGTGCTGAAGGCCAGGCAGCTGGGTTAATGTTGCAACAACTACCAGTAGAAGATGCCGATACCGCACGACGCGATGACGATTGGCACAGGGTAAACTTACTTGCAGAAACCATAGAAAGCGATGAGCTTTACAATAAAGATCCTCTGCAGTTGTTGCGACAGGTTTTTGCTGAAGATGATCTACGGGTATTTGATGCCGAGCCGCTGCATTTCCAATGTGGCTGCAGCCGTGAGAGAACAGCAGGCCTTATACAAGGTATGGGCTACGAAGAGGCCATAGATATTTTAAAAGATCAAAGTCAAATTGAAATCACCTGTGAATTCTGCAGCTCGAAAAACGTATTTGACAGCATCGATGTTGAGGCGATCTTTCGGGGGGATTCGAGCCTGGGTGATGAGACAGTAGTGCATTAGTTGCCTGATAGCGCCAACATCCTTGTTGCTGTGCGAATGCAGTCTTCAGAATAGAAAAGCGTTGTTTGAATAGTGCCTGATACAGTGATCGAATAATCTCTCGGAACAAATCCAGTTTTTATTGTTTAGCACAGTTGCAGCCCCCCTGGTTTGGGAGGCTTCAAGCCAGGCTGGTAATGGCCCGTGATTGCGTAAGTGTGATCGTATTTAATCAATCTGTTTTCGGAGTAATTAATGAAATTTCGTATTTTGGCGATGGTGGTTGCCACATCCAGTGTTTTGGTAGGGTGCGGCGGTGGTAGCAGTGGTGGACCTGCGCTTGCTGTGGATCCATTTGGAGGCAGTACTGCTACACCGGTGATTTCGTCAGTCCCTGTGGTCAGCAACCCTCAGATTCCAGTTGTGACAGTGCAGGTTCCAACACAGCCAACACAGCCAACACAAACTCCCGTCAGTACGGTAACACCAGCGCCAGGGCAACCTGAATGGGGTACGCTGGAAAATTTAATTGGCCGCGTCACGTTTGAGCATGTCAACTTCGGCGCTCAGCAAGTCTATACAGATGCAGTGGTTTTCAGTGACAGCACTGAGATCGTTGTGAGAGACGGATTGAGAACCATGACGGAAGTAGCTAATGGTATAGCTTATGGTTGCATACAGACTGATGCTGAAATTGATTTTCTTTGTTTACGAACTGATGGCACCGGTACGGAGGTGTTTCTTTTTAACATGGAGAGTGCGATCGCAGGGTCTGGTCTTTTTGAACTGTGTGACACAGACGATTTCAGTGTTTGTCTGGATAAACTCGTCACTAATCCCGATGGCGTAGTGGCTGTGATAGTCAACAAGTTCAACACCAAGGTTCAAAGTGGTGTGATAGTTGACGGTCGTGTGATTCCGCTCACCACAAGAGAGGCCCGAGATTTAAACCTTGCCGATCAAGCTCAGTTTGCGGGTAGTGCACCTGCTATAAGCGTAGCCCTTGATGGTTCAGATCTTTCGCGATTACAAAATGTGGTAGCGCAACAGCTAGAGCAATTAAACAAACGTTAAGCCGCTTTTAAAATAAACCCTTTACTTAAGGGGCAGTAAGTAAGGCGAGCAGGCATATAAGGTCTGCTCGCCTTTTTTTGTGCATCATTTAGCAAGATTCCGTAATACAGTCACAGAGATTTTGATTACCCTAAGCGCTCTATCGCTAAATGAATAGGGGGCCGATATGTCATTTCAGTTTCACGCATTGCCTGCAGATAAATTTACTTCGTTATTTTCTATGAGCGATAAAGAGCTCAGTGCAAATAATGCGCGGCGTGTATTGGTAGATGAATTCCCGGGCACACCTTGTCGTATAAGCCTTGAAGATGCAAAAGTCGGTGAACAAGTAATTCTGGTGCATTATGAACACCAGCCGGAAAACACGCCCTATAAGGCTGGCCATGCAATCTTTGTCAGGGAAAATGTTGCCCGGGCTCAGCCTGAAAAAGATGAAGTGCCCGCACTGTTTCGACATCGACTAATGTCACTGCGTGCCTTCAGTAGTGAGCATTTAATGCTTGATGCAGAAGTAGTAGAGGGCACCGCACTTGAACAAACGATACAGGCACTTTTTTCAAATCGGGCAGTTGAATACATACACTTGCATAATGCTAAGCCCGGTTGCTATGCGGCGTTAATTACGCGGAGCACACGCTGCACTTAGGGTTCTTACGGAGCGCTATATCGTTCCACTCCATAGATAAGCCATCGAGTAGTAACAGCCGGCCAGTAAGAGGGCGCCCAAAACCTGCCAATACCTTTATGACTTCTGCAGCCTGGATAGTGCCGATAATTCCTACAATCGGGGATAACACGCCTGTTTGTGCGCAAGTCTCTGCACTTTCTGAATTACCACCGTATAAGCATCGGTAACAGGGTAATTCAGGGTCATGGCCACAAAACACAGAGACTTGCCCGTCAAACCTTATGGCAGCCCCCGATACTAAAGGGACCTTATGTTTCACACACGCTTCGTTTACCGCAAAGCGGGTAGGGAAGTTATCGCAGCCGTCGGCGACAATATCGCAGCGTGCAATAAGGTCATCTAATGAATCCTGGTCCAGTACTTCATCTATAGTTTCAATGGTTATATCCGGGTTTAGCTCCAGGCAGCTGGTGCGTGCAGAGTGTGTTTTTAACTCACCGATGCTGTTTGTTTTATGGGCTACCTGGCGTTGTAGGTTAGAGAGTTCTACAACATCAAAGTCTGCCAGTATTAATCGCCCCACACCTGCAGCGGCAAGGTACATGGCAATAGGGCTGCCTAACCCGCCAAGGCCAACAATAAGTGCAGTGCTGCTGAGCAACTTTTCCTGCCCTTCAGTGCCAATGTCGGCCAGATTGATATGGCGGCTATAGCGGTCTAATTGTTCTTTGTTCATAAATATTTGTAGCTAGAGTGCATTCATGCCGTGTTCATGTTGTACGATGTCAGCGTGAATCTCCTTGCCCATGCCCTGTTAGCCAATAGTGATCCGGATCGAATTGTCGGACAACTGTGTGGTGATTTTGTACGCGGCTCTAACCTTGACGCTTTTCCGCAAGCGATACAAGCCGGAATTCGTTGCCATCGAGCCGTCGATTCCTATACAGATCGCCACCCGCTCAATCTCGAGGCGCGAAATCTGTTTGAGCCCGAATACCGACGATATGCAGGTATTGTGGTCGATGTTATTTATGATCATTTTCTGGCCAACGACTGGCACAAGTATAATAACGCACCGCTAGCCGACTATACCGCCTTGGTGACAGAGGCGCTAAATGCCAGGCATAGCGTGTTGCCGCAAAAATTACAGAACTTTGCAGCGCTGCTTGAAGTGGAAAATACTTTAGAGCGTAATAGGCATCGTGACCACATAGAGCTCACTTTGCAGCGCATTTCAGGTCGGCGCAAATTTCTCAAGCCCGTAGAGCGCGTCGCGCCCAGCATGTGGTCAAATGAAGCGGCGCTAAAGCAATTGTTTGATCGTTTCTTTCCCGAGCTCTTAGACTACACTTATAAGTATCAGCAGCACGCAGTGGAGAACCAGCTTGGCAGATAATTCTGCGAAAAAGACGAGCGCTAGCAAGAGTGTTACCGCTGCAAGCATTGCTGCGGATAAAAATAGCGCGGAATCGACTACGCCTGCAGAATTGCAGCATCCGTCGTTGTATATCAACCGTGAGCTCAGCCTACTTGAGTTCAATCGTCGTGTGCTCGCTATGGCGCGTGATCAGCAAATGCCACTGCTGGAACGGCTCCGATACCTGTGTATTTGCAGCAACAATCTTGATGAGTTTTTTGAAATTCGTGTCGCAGGATTGCAAAAGCAGCGCGATAGCGACGGGCGCGGCACAGGCCCTGATCAACTCGGTCCGTCGGAACAATTAAACCAGATTAGCGCGGTAACGCATCAGTTGGTGAAGCAGCAATATAAAGTGCTGAACACAGAGCTGCTGCCGGCGTTAGCCGACCAGCAGATAGAATTCCCGCCGGTTAAAGACTGGTCTAAAAAAATGCGTAGCTGGGCCAGCCATTTTTTTGATACCGAATTGTTTCCGGTATTAAGCCCAATGGGCCTTGATCCATCACACCCGTTTCCGCAGGTCACCAACAAAAGTCTAAATTTCATTGTTAGCCTGCGTGGGGTTGATGCGTTTGGACGTCAGGCTACACGCGCGGTGGTAAGAGCGCCACGGTCACTGCCGCGAATTATCCCGGTACCGCATGAATTAAGTGCAGGTAAATCGCAATTTGTTTTATTGACCACAATGATTCAACGCAACATGGGGCGACTATTCCCAGGCCTTGAGACCAAAGGTGTTTATCAATTTCGTATTACTCGTAACAGTGATCTATACCTTGCCGACGACGACGTCGCGGATCTTCGCTTAGCACTACGTGACGAACTCAACGCACGTGACTATGGCAACGCAGTAAGGCTGGAAGTTGGCGATGATTGCCCGGAATCTATTATTCAGTTTTTACTGAATCAGTTCAGGTTGGAGCCACAAGATCTTTATGTTTGTAACGGGCCGGTAAATTTAAATCGCTTACAAAGCCTACCAGACATGTTAGATCGGCCAGAGCTTAACTTTGAGCCGTATACACCAGTAACGCGAAAATCAGTACCCACCGGTCGCAAGCTGTTTTCAAGTTTAAAAAAGCGTGATGTACTGCTGCATTACCCCTATGAGTCCAGCCAGACAGTGATTGCGTTTCTGCAGATGGCAGCGCGTGATCAAAAAGTATTGGCAATAAAACAAACGTTGTACCGTACCGGTGAAAATTCTGCCTACGTTGACGCACTCATTGAGGCCGCGCGTAATGGTAAAGATGTTACGGTCATTATTGAGCTTCGAGCACGCTTTGATGAAGAGGCCAATATTAAACTCGCTGCACGACTACAAAGAGCGGGTGTGCAAGTGGTGTTTGGTGTTGTGGGTTTTAAATCTCACGCAAAAATTATGTTGGTAATAAGGCGCGAAAAAGGCAAGATGATACGCTATGCACATATAGCGACGGGTAATTACCATGAGGGCACATCGCGCTTCTATACTGATTTAAGTTTGTTAACGCACAGCAAGCCAGTTACCGGTGATATCCAAAAGATTTTTAATCAACTGACGGGCCTTGGTAAGGTCGCTAACGTTAAAAAGATCTTGCATGCGCCGTTCAACATGCATCGCAAAGTAGTTAAATTAATCCAGAAGCAAACTGAAAGAGCTAAGCAGGGTAAGCCCGCGCTTATAAGAGCCCGGTTGAATGCGTTGAATGAACCTGAAATTATTCAAGCATTGTATATGGCGTCTAAAGCAGGTGTAAAAGTTCGGTTATTAGTGCGTGGCATTTGTGCGTTGCGACCGGGTGTTCCAGAGATTTCTGAGAATATACGCGTAGTGTCTGTGGTTGGGCGTTTTCTAGAGCACGCTAGAGTCTATGCTTTCGGGCCCGAAGGTGAGGAGGAAGTCTATCTATCAAGTGCTGATTGGATGCCCCGCAATATGTTTCATCGAGTAGAGGTCGCTGTGCCTGTTCTCGACAATAAACTTCGCGCGCAAGTGCTTGAAGAATCCATTGATATGTACTTTAGTGACAATACTTTTGCCTGGGAGCTTCAGGCAGATGGTCGCTATCAGCGTCTAAACCCGGCGCCTGGCGAGGCGACATTTTCAGCCCAGGGAACACTGCTCACTAATTATCGTGCCCAGTCTGTCTAACGTACTAGTGTACTGGAACAAATAGAGTGTGCATTTGAGAGTTTGTCATTTGGTTTGCAACAAGGCGAAGCTTGCAGGCAATAGTTATTCTCTTTTCAAGAGCTTCAACGCAGTTGCGAGCCCAATGCCGAGCTCCCGAAGGGG
>CALGKA010000070.1 GCA_937927895.1 uncultured Granulosicoccaceae bacterium
TAGCTAGAAGCAAATTACTGCAGAGTCACTCCCACTACTTATTCCACAATGGTTAGGCTCATGTTATCAATGCAAAACCTAACATCAGGGTTGGGGCCTAGACTTACCCCAAATTGCGCAGCAGACCAATTGCTAGCAGGTGAAAACTGAAGTACTTTTCTCTCATAGTTTGTCGATACAGTTACTAGTTCTTCAAATATCAAACGGGAAGTTCCGTCGCTTTCTACATTGGTTGCACTGCTAACAATGCTAGAAGCAAAATCGGCTTTTATATCAAAAGCGTAGACGTAGTTGAGACCCCTTTCGAGTTGAATACGTGAACCATGGGCTATATATGATGCAGTCGATACAGCCGCGTTAGACGGTGACGAAATACAATACTCACCTTCTACAGTAAAGGGGTTGACTCCGAGGGCAAACCAACCAGTACCGCCGTTAGAAAAATCTCCGTTAGTTAACAAATTCTCTGACAGGTCGGGAGATGTGGGAACATCAGTGCATTGTTCATCACTAGACCACACACATGTGCCCGCTACGCGCTCATCATAGTTTGAAACTGAATCACCATCGTAGTCAAATACCCCAAACGAATGCGAGGCATCTATAACCGTATTGCCATCAGCATTAAACGACTGCTGTTGCATAGACAGTTCAATATTTCGACCATCGGCAACCTCAACCCAAGTGATGGATATCTCATTCTGTTCACCCAGTTGTATACCCGATACAGAAACCACTGTTGAAGATGCACTACCATCAAGAGCAAACGATTGACTAGCGCCACCATTGACCGATATTCGGACTACCAGATTACTAGAGTTATACGCTAGCGTTTGCCTTATTGAATCTGGTTGATAAAGCTCTATTTGCGATTGACCATCATCAGCTGAACAAGATAACAACCAGCTTGCAAAAACTACTATTGTCGATATTTTCCGCACGCTTAGCATATTCTTATTGTACCGAGTTGGAGGGATAAACCCATGCACTTAACCATCATCAGAACCGGCCCCTGCTATTGTTTGTATGTGATCAATATCACCCTAAGCAAGAACATGTTCTTATGAAATACACCGCTATTATGCAACCTTTTAAGCGAATAAAATACGCAAAGCGTATCTTATTCGCATTTTTTATTGGTCCACATGATTTAAGATCTTCACCTACCCCTATGACCTTCATTCGCGACCTCCCACTGGCGTTCTACTTTAATTTTTGAAAATCAGGGTAGCTTCATCTCATAGTCATCGTATAACTCAGGGTTTATTTTCTTAAAGTTGCCCCTGAAGTCAGATCTGTCCCAACAAGATGCAACAAAAACAATGTCATCTGAAACATATAAATTTAATGTTGCGAGGCTATCGTTTAATGCAATCGCACTATCTACTATACTTTTGCGGCCAGATCATTCTTGCCACTCATACCGATTTCCTGATTGACCTCGGAATAAACGACCTTGCCATCTTCTGTAGTAATGGTTTTACGCGGCCAGGTCGGTTTTCGAATTACGCGGCAGTCTAATGATCCAAAACACACCTGTAGACCAGACCACATATTTCCCATAAAGCAGCCCACGTCTCACGTGAAAAACGCTGATACCAGAACCGCTTCCTCCGTTTTTTCTCTATAGGATGAGAATATAGTGTTTTTTCGTGGTCATCTCATTGTGAAACTACTACCCCTGTTTTTTATTCTTTTTGGATTCTCCTCGTACGCAAGCGCAGATCTTAACTGCGACGACTTAATCGGAGCGTGGTCCAGCGAACGACACGACACTACACTCAGCAGCGACCGTCGAACAATCAAAGCACTGAATCCGGATGGGTCGTATTGGATCAAATTTATTCACGATAACGGTACAGAAGTCACTGAGCAGGAAGAGCAAGGAACCTGGACCTGTAATGGAAAAGTCCTTGGTATCGAAATTAACAAGATAAACGAGAAAATCGTTTCCTTTTACAACACATTCAACCTATTGCAACTGAACACATCGTTTCATTCTATAAAACCGATCGCCCCGAATTGCAGCAACGTGCTCGGCGATTGCAGTGCAGACATTGTTCTTGAGTACTACAGGGTTTTAAACTAACGAAGTGCTTTGGGTCAAACACCATCTATTGATTGATTCATAGTCGCTTTACACCGCAGACCTAGTTGGTTACAGTCGCAGGGTTAACCACTCAATCACTAGACATATTATGCTTATAAAGCTTATTCGTAACGCGCTTGGTACTGTTGTTGTATTTGTTGATTGGGTTACTCGCCCCAAGGCAATGCAACGTTCTCCAACCGAACAAAGTCGTGTTCAATCAACGATGAACGGTTTGTCTTTGTATCAATTTCGCGCTTGCCCTTTTTGTGTCAAAACTCGTCGTGCGATCCATACACTGGGTGTTGATATCGAATTGCGTGATATCAACAAAGACACTAAGTATCGTGAGGAACTTCGACAAGGTGCCGGCAAAGTCAAAGTACCGTGTCTTCGAATTGAAGAGAACAGAGAGGTACGTTGGATGTACGAATCGAATGATATTATCGAGTACTTGAATCAACGTGCTAGCGCCTAACACTCTAACCTACTGTAAACCTGACCGGCAGAATCATCAGAAAAGACAAACGCGGCGCTATAGCCGCCACCGCCCCACCCATACTGCAAAGGCTCGATATCCACCAAACATTGGATCGAGCTAACCACTAAGTTCGAGGCACAATTCAAAGGTATCGCAGGCACAGCGCCGTTCATTATGGCACTTTGTGCATACTTAGGGCTAACCCGACAAATGAATCGAAGAGTAGTACCCTACTCTATAGCTATACGCTAAATTACTTTAGCGTTTATATAGTTTTTTCCCTCCTTTTAACTTTGCGTGTCCTTATTAGCTTAACTAATTATCACTAGCTTTACTTATTATCGCACTCATAACCCTATCTATTCGCTCTTTTCAATTTCCAGAACTATTGATACGAATTTCCTAATCAATAACATTGGATATTAATCTAAGTGCTAATTGGCTGACGTATTCATTGTTTCAAACGAATTACCGGTATAGACACGATCAATATCATACTGGCCACCACCGTGATGACTAAGGTTAATAGTTAACACACCTGCTGTTCCAACATCAATATCCTCTCGCTGCGAGTAGGCAGTGGCCTCAGAGGGCTCTGCTGCAGGATCGGGATTAACCCACATGGTGATTTTATCTGCCCCGGGTTTTAGTTCGTATTTTGCTACCAGCCAGTAGGTTTCTCCAATGGTCATTGTCATTGGCTCCGGGGCTGTTGAGTTGCCAATGGCTAGTTGATTACCCCATTTCTTGCCAAACGCGCCCTCTCCACTGCCACCGGGATTAAATAGCATGTGTCCGTTACCAATGGTCTCTGGTCTGATCAGCGTACTTACCCACAAAGTGTCGTCAGTTGAATTTGCCATTTGCAAGTCCCTGCTTACCACCAGTGAGTTTGATCCGGCTCCATCAACGTTCATACCCAGACTTCCACCTGCCATAGATAGCCCCTGATATTCTAATGATGAGGGGCCTATCTCTATTTCTGCCATTCTGGTTTCATCAGGCGACCAATCGTAGACAAAACCCGAGTCACAGGCATTCGAATTGGCGTCGGGCGAGACGGGGATGAAATCTTCTTTGGAGAATTCCGATGGAGGATAGATACAAGGTGCTATGGGCGTGATGCGAATATCCGCCCAGTAATTTTCATCTCCTTCATCACCCTCTGCGATTACCTCTATTGAAAAGCGGTCAGAAACATCAGCTATCATACCGGTACTAATTGCGGCATCTCCCATGTCATAGTAGGTGTCATATTTTTCACTGTCAGGTTGTTCCGGATTACTGGTAATAGAGCCAGGAGTCAAATCCAGTAGACGGGACACTGCAGGCGAGACATAAGGGACATAGTGAACCAGCACTCCCTTTGAACTAATAACTCTACTTTGAGCATGCTTCAGATAGCTAACAACGAAGACACCGTCTTTATCATAGCCACGCAAATAGGTAGCGATTAACGGTGCATTTACTCTATCAAAGTTGTCGTGATTGAAGAGTTTGAAGGTCTTGGCTGTGCCATCATTCCAGTCAACTACATAGTCACTGTCATCAAGCCAGCCAGCTCTGCCTTGATGTGGGATCGACATAGTCGCAAAAATATCGCAATTTGTACTTGTTTCGTTAAACGGGCAGTCCTTTGCGTCTGCCTCTGAGCCCATAAAATAATAGGGATCAAGGCCACCAGCGTTAACACCTGGATAAGCAACATCGCCGCCTTCGAGCGCTTCCGCATGACCTACTGAAAACATATGAATCATTTCGTGAATGACACCGGCAATCCATGCGCCAGGCCCCATAGAGACGGTTCCCGTTAAACCGTTACCACTGCCAACACCACCAAAATTTTCAAAACCGTCGGCGGTCATATAGTAGGCGAGATAGTTGCCAGTATAATCGAACCCCTGCCTATCAGCTTCAGCATTGGCAAGTTGCTGCATTTCACCCAGTGATGCGGGTGTTTCGCCATCATCAGTGGTGATGTTGAGCACGGGACTTATGCGAACATCATTAACATTCAGCTTACCCCTTGCCACTTTTTTCATGTATTTGTTGAACTCGCCAGCGGTGGCGTTGATTCGCTCCAGTGCGTTGCCTGGAAACGCTTTGTTGTTAAATGAAGCCACTATCCACACCAGGGATTTATCCCCTGTTGCTGGTGTTCGGTCCAGCGGGTAGTCGTAGCTGTAGTCAGATGTGTCCGGAATAGATTCTGGTTCTGGTTCTGGTTCCGGGGTAGGCACTCCAGAATCGGGGGCCGGCCCTGGCTCGGGCTCAGGATTTGGGACAGGGTTAGGTCCAGACTCAGGAGCGGGATCAGGTTCTGGTTCTGGTTCTGGTTCTGGTTCTGGTTCTGGTTCTGGTTCTTGCGGATCTGTACCAGTTGGCGTGCCAGTAGCAGTGTTCAAATCGCCCGAAATGGTGGCTTCGGAGCCACATGCTGCCAGGCCAAAAGTAAGTAACCCAATGCAAATGGCATTGAAAAGAGCCGATTTGCTGCAGTCAAACACTCTATCGTATGGTTTCATAGCAGAAACTCCTAGTTGGTTATTGGCTCTAACGTGCACGGACTGCGTAATAAGTTACCGAATATCAAGTCAATCTGATTGATCTAGCGTTGAAGCAGGTAACCAGACACTTACCACCGTAGCGGCCACGCCGTCCCTGTTCTAGAGATTTGTTTTTTTATAATCAGTAATCTATTACCGTACGACAACTAGTTGACTGGACCAGGCGACGACGGGAGACAATAAATGATTCGCCTAGTTGATATTACTCACCGTCATCGCGATGATCAGACATCTTCAAAACCTTTTAACATCAGCTGGTACATGTAAGTACTTAACGAAAAAATAGCCAGACTCGCCAACAAGGAAGACAAATGCACCGGTCACTTTTGGGAATCACGATTTAAATCGCAAGCACTACTTGACGAAAGAACAGTTCTTAGTGCACATGGTCTGTGTTGATCTCAATCCCACATGCGCTGCCATGGAAACAACACCCGAAACATCTGATCACACCAGCATCAATTGCACCAAAAAGAATTCTCTACACCATGCTTCGAGTGACTGATCTCGATAAATCCATAGCGTTCTATCGCGACATGTTAGGCATGCAAGAGTTGGGGCGTGAGACGTTTCCGGACGTCAAATTCACAGCTGTTTTTATGGGGTATGGCGACCGCGCAACCGAACCCAGTATCGAACTAACTTACAACTGGGGCGATAACAGCTACGAACACGGTACCGCTTTTGGAAAAATCTCTTTAGAGGTTGACAATGTATACGCACTAGAAGCGTTTCTAAAAGAGCTGGACGTAGAGATGGTTCGCGCTGCCAGTGAACTGAACATTGTCTCCACTGAATTAGGCCGTAAACACACACTTGCGTTTATCGCAGACCCAGATAGATACCGCATTGAACTCATGCAAGTGATGAAACCCGAGTTACACAACAAGCTTTAATACTGAACTTTAACGGTAGGCATCGGCAATTCTTGCATGCGCCGACACAACTTACACTTTGGAATTTACAATGAATACTAATTCTCAATAGGCCGACGATCAAATCGGTTCTTCGCACACTATAGCCTCGCAGACTTTTTAACTGACCAATCCAAAACTTAATTTGGTGAATGTATTCTTAAAGACGGTGAACTGAAATCGCGCCACCACTCTTTGGCGAACAGCAAATCATCATTGCCATCCCAGTAGCATTCATCAGATTGTGACAGCGACGGATACGGTCCGCTATCCGGTCGGCAAACCTTATTTGACGACGGCGTTGCAATGGTTCCTGCGACACCCAAAGCAGACGCGCCGTTGTAGCCGGTAGAAATATATTGCCGAATAGCAAACTCTGCATTGGTAGAGCTGATCTCTCGACCAAACGCATCAGTCCACAGTGTCGTTGAGCCCGTGTTGTTATCGAGATCCAGAGTTTTGAAATTCAAGTTGCGAATAGTGCCATTGTACGGCGACGCTTCATCGCGCACGGTGATCAACGGATTATTGAGAACCTGCTGACACAGATCTGACGGACGATTCGGGATGTTAGGACCTTGTGGCGGGTTACGGCAAGCATCCACCGACGACTGAATTGTGACTGCTCCACCATCAGTTACATAGAACACCCTGGAAGGGTTGTGCACGGAGTAATAGGATTTAAGATAGAACCTGGCATCTTCTCCAACACTATTGGTGATAGTCAGCGGCCTTACCCATGTGTCGTTCATCGCCTGACCAAAACGGCGGTTATTAACTTTGCTAGACGCCTGGTCTTGCCAGGTGTTTAAACAACCGGCACCTGCAATGATTCGTTCACCATCAACACGATTGATAATGTCGTTTTGCGTTGCATCAGAAAAGTTGACCATGCGCAGCGGGAACCCCAAAACGACGGGCACATTACTCGCAGGATTGACTCCGGTGGGAGCGTTGTTCTCTAACGAGCCACGGGTTCCATCAGTTTGGCCCGGCACAGGGTATGCACCACTGCAGTTATTACTAAACCATCCAGGGCGCCCAATAGGTACCAACGCTGTCACATGCGCGCGCGATGGCGCATAACCTTCCAGTGCATCACAGTTAACATGCGCTATGGCTTCATGGAGATGATTACTCAAACCGTCAGCTGAGTGAGTACCTTGATGCAGTTTTAACAGGGCATCACACGCAGAGCCCGTTGATGTCACCTCGCCGGCGTCAACGCTATTACCATAAGCCATGCGAAAATTCTCACGGAATAGCTTGTGGCCAAAATGATCTTCATGTCGATTGCCGCCGCTTGCAGCCAGCACTTCGTTAGCATAACCAAAAGGCACTGGAATAAAACCCTGGTCTTTTAAATCCTGGTAGGTGCCCTGACTGTAAAAGGGACTGGCAGCCGGATTGTCACCATGTTCATGACCAAAGAAACACTGCTCGCCGTTTTCTGTTACCACCGGCGGATGCCAGGTGGCATAGACTTTACCATCCGGACCACGCGTCCAGTAGCTATCGTGCAAACGCACACACGAATCCGAAAGCGTATCGGCCACACCCGGGTGGTTATACCAATAGCTATTGCCCGATGTTACAAAAGCAGTTGATAGCGACAACCCGGAAGATTGCGCGCTAACAAGAGAACCCGCCGCATCGCGCTTTGGCAATCCTGTGGCAATTGCCGTCGGGGCGCTCGTATTGTTATCCGGCTGATCATCGTTATCAGGTTCATCGTTATCAGGTTCATCATTAATATCAGGTTCGACCGGATCTTGCGCCGCTACGGCGTTACACACATAGAGGGTCACGTTAGCACCGGCAGAGCCACGCGGGATTGTGATAAACGCAATGTTAGTATTTGCGCCGGTAGCAAACTCAACCTGCTGATTGTTGCCACTGAGGTTTATCCGGCTATAAACAGAATCCGGATTCCAGTCACTGGCAAGGTTCAGCGTATACCCGGCAAGATCAGTGTCGGAATCTACATAGGCCAAATAGCTCCCTGCAGATATCCCTTGCATTGGTAACCAGTTAGAACTTGAGTTGTATAAAGGTATGTCGAAGTTGGCACTTGCAAGAGCGTTATCCGCGTTACAGTGTTCTGACGCTATGTTTGCCGTAGCTCGCACTTGTGCGTCAACCTGGGAAAGACTGGCCGCATTGGGCACAGCACTCTGATTGTTTGCACCGCCCTCGCCACCACAGGCAACTAAGACCGATGATAGTAACGAATAGAACAATACCGTGGTGAGTCGAGACATGTGATTTCCCGCAAGCCAAATAGCTCCGGATCCATCATTGCAAAATAAGCCTGTGAATACAACAGCCGCGATTTTATACCAGCCTACCTATTGCACTAATTAAGTAAACATTAGGTTTATACCCTGCTTCCTCAATGATTAGGGTTACAAGGTTTATTAAACGTCGCATCACATGAAAGTTATGCATGTAAAAACGACTGGGCCACTACTTTTCTGTACAGTCTTTATTAGGTTTAGCTTATAGGGCCAGCTACCGCGGTGTAGAAGTCCGTGTTATTGGTGAAATTAATTTCCATGTTAGGAATGTCAGCACCAACAAGCACAGAAAACGCCAGCTAATTTGACCGCCGCCACCGGCTGAGCTCTGGGCTACAGTACTGATGTTTGTATTCTCTCCTGATGACGGGTTGCTCTGAGGGTTGGTTGAATCGTTGATGACAGGTTCTGACGTGACCATATCCACTGTAGCCTCGGTATTTGTGTTATTAACAATGCAACTTCTCAGACCACCACCAAATAGATGCTCTGTTGTTTCTTCGGCTTGAGTACAATGAGAAGTATCAATGTTTGTCTTTATCAGGAAGCCTTCATGCTCAGCCGCAGTAAGTTCTCTGAATGTGTAGGGTGTATCGTATAGCACATTTTGCATGCTGCATTTTTGAAGCAACTTGGGGTACTTCCAGAAAATTAGTACATCTCTTCCTTCGATATCCGAAACGAGTTCAAACCAGTCAGATCCTCCTATGGGAAAAGATTGTTCTCCGTAGTCCATTTTACCGTTACCCAGAACAGTCCATGGATAGGCGAAAGGAAAGTTTGCTCCTTGATGAAGATACTGGATCGCTACGTATCCGGAGTTGGGTGAATCGATTGCACCGGGTAGAAACATAATGTTATACGCCGAGTTGTCATTGAACTTCCACCAGGTATTTTGCGGATTGTCTTCATCAGACTGCTCATCGTAGTCGGCGCAAGTCACCATTTTGAATGCCAGATTTTTTATATCCCAACTTGCCCCTTGAGAAAAAATTATTTCTTCCTCTCTTTCAATCTCTGGTGCGCTGCTCTGTGCAGGAGAAAAAAACGTGAGTGATTCTGTAGAAAATACAGCTGATGGCGTAGTCGCGACTCCCGGTGAACCGGTAGGAACAAAACGATTAGTAACCGGATCGGTGCATTGATGGTATTCATTAACGGACCCGTTCCACCATCGCGTACCATTTTCTACGCCGCCGTTGACATCGATTAACTCGACCCACGATATACGATTAATCATTTGTTGCGATGGTAAGGTATAGATGCCGACCTTGTCGTTGAATACACCATCGATAACGGTCCACAAGTGATTTGTAATACGTGGAGGAAGTGTAGAGTCCAGATCAAATCTGGTTGCAGTCCATGTGTTCAGCCAAGGCTTTTCTGCAGGTAACGGTCTGTGCAACCGGTCGTAGCGCCCGATGAGCAAATAACGGTTGGTAGTGCTATTCCATTGATATTCTTCACACTCGATCGCGCGTCCTGCGAAATCGCGATTTGCGTCCCAGTAGGCGCGTACAAGCTGGACTTCCTCGTTTGTTTCCTTATTCAGGATTGTCGGGGCAGCTTCGGTTGTTTCATCGACAGCACAGCTGTGTGGCACTTCATTCAGTGATTGAGGAGTGCGAGGAGCTGGCACCCAGCCAAATCCGTCTCCGTCTGCATCTTGAGCAATACTTTCGCATGCGGGTATAGTCTGGGCTGAAGCGTTTGTTGAAGTAAGAAGATATAAGATAAGCAACGCGACATAACTCTTCATACTCACAATCTCTCTTTATAACTTAACAACTCTGCTCTGGACCTTACTATGTGTCATGACACCATGTCAATAATTGCTGCTTTGTTTTGATATGACGATAGATGAATGAGTCCGATTCTCCTAGCGGGCAGTGAACACGAAGTACGCTGCAGATTCAAACAGCCGGGTTGACAGTTTATTTGTCATGACATATTATAAGTGTCATGACATAAAGCCTGAGAATGGCGATACCATTACTTTAGCGGAGAGCAGTGTCATGAAGTCGAGCGCCAGTAATATCATTCGGAGTCTGCGCAAATCTTTTGCAGGGTTAGCGTTTTTAGTGTTCCTGGCTGCCGGGCAACAGGCGTTGGCTCAGCAGGGGGATGCTTGCCTCGCCTGTCATACAGGACTGCCTGCGACTGAGAGCAATCTCATTACCGAATCTGTGGCTAGAGAGCCGGCAGCAGCTGCCTGCGACTACTCGAATGCCGATCTATTTGACGGTTGGGGTTGGAACTCAATCCTCGGTGAAAGCTGCCCGCCACTGGCCGAAAACACTGAGATAGTGTCTGGAAACTGTGACTATTCGGGTGCCGCACAATTTGGTGGCTGGGGGTGGGATCCTGTTGCTCGTGAGAGTTGCGCACCACTGACAGACGATACTGACCCACACGCCAACTTCCCGATTTGTAGCGCTACGTTGTACGACGCCGATGGCGACGGATTCGGTTGGGAAAATCAAGCCAGCTGCATTGTGACTTCAGCCAGTACGCCAGCCCCTGTTTTTAACAACAGGCAGACTGGCAATCAGGTAGAGCTTGTAAGAGCCTACTGGGATGGCAATACCGATCTGGCTGATAGAGTTGTGCAATGTGATCTGTATTACTACGACAGCTCTTATCAGGAATATCGTACCGAGAATTTTCCGTTCAGAGCGGGTGCGGGCATCAACAATCAGGTATTTCCATCTTACCGTTTTCATCATCTTTCCCTGCCACCGGAATCCCCTTATCTGGGCTGGATAGCCGATGTTTCCTACGTAGATAATGGAGAAGTTATCTCAACCCCTTTGGCTACCGAACCGCACTGGACCACCGATGACGGACGTTACATAGGCCCGACAGTACTACAGGCGCCCTACCTTGAGTTGATCACTCGCAATAAT
This sequence comes from uncultured Granulosicoccaceae bacterium, assembly GCA_937927895.1. Lineage (GTDB taxonomy): Bacteria > Pseudomonadota > Gammaproteobacteria > Granulosicoccales > Granulosicoccaceae. Next base: position 11,255 of record CALGKA010000070.1, read on the forward strand.
GGTGCGAGAGCTGTGCGAGCATGGGTAACCAGCCGTCAGGATACCGCGCTAAACTTACAGGACTCAGGTAACCGTGTTCGGCGCGATGGTTTTTTTGAGTGCTATGACATCAGTGGTCGCGACTTGCAGCCAACAGGAATCGTAGGCGGTGGTACCACCAGCCCAAGAGTGTTGTCTGATCTTGTTTTCGCAACAGAAGCTTCTTCATCGCAAAGCGACCCGTCTGAAATAGAAAACCTTGAAACAGGCTACCCGGTTACTTTGAAACAAGCCTACTGGAATTACAACCGTGACCTTGCTGGCAAGACCGCTAGCTGTAAACTCCATGTACACCAATCCATTGTGAACGGACCGCAGGAATACATGGCGGTTTATAATCCTAATTTCCTTTTTCCTTTTCACTTCGCGAATTCCGGTAACCGGGTTCACTACAGTAGATTCTATGAATTTGAAAATAGCCGTCGTGAGATTGGACAATCGTTTGTGATAAACAACGGAGAGTTAAGCGGACCAGACGCCACTCGTACTAGAAATTCAGGTTTGCTCTCGTCACCGTACGTTGAAGAAATTTCTGGAGGAGTCAGGTTCTGGCTTTCATCAAATCAATACACTGAGTGTCTGGGCATTCGCCCCACCGGTGCCGCACCTACCGTTGTTGATAACAATCAATGTGATTACAGCAACGCCGCTCAGTTTGATGGTTGGGGCTGGAATCCCGTTACACGGCAGTCGTGTGCACCGTTAGTGGAGGTGACAGAGCCTGTTGCCTCTAATGATTGTGATTACTCAAATGCCGCGGCGTTTGGTGGCTGGGGATGGAATCCGGTTCTGAGAGAATCATGCCCGCCGATCACAAACGAACAGCAACAAACAGTAACCACTGATTCCAACTGTGACTATAGCAATGCTGCGGCTCAGGGTGGTTGGGGCTGGAATGAAGTGACCCGGCAGTCCTGCCCGCCACTCTAGCGGGCATCACTAATGCCTTTTGCAGGCAACCCAATGCAGCCATGCCACCTGGTTTAATCTTCTATTAAATGGACTCTATAGAGTTAGTAGATTCGACTGGCAAAATAATTAGGGAAGACAAACGCGGCACTAGCCGCGACCGCCTATCCATTCTGCAAAGGCTCGATATATCCGCCAAACATTGGTACAGAGCTAACAACCAAATTTGAAAAACAATTCAAAGGTATTCAGGTACTGCGCAGCCAATAGCCACTGCACTCGATTTTACCGATCATTCATTTCTTGTGGTTAACGCCAAGAGCGGTTTATACACAGAGGGCGGATTCACTGACGCGCTAAAGTATTTATCTGACCATGCCGTCAAGTAAGCAAGGGTGAGAGTACCCTCTAAACATCTGTTCAAATTGGGTTGCGGTGTTGTAAAAAGTGCTCTCTGGCCAAAGGAGAGGAACCGCCATGAAAGTAAGCCGTACAATTTTTCAACACATGTGCAAACAACTACTGGGTGCAGTAGTCATTATCTCCGTTTCAGCCTGTGGCGGTGACAGCGGCGGCGAAGCCCCCCGCCTTCAAGTTGGCGAAAAGATACCCGCAGAAGATCAGCGCGTAATTCCAACCGAAGAAGTCAGACCTTTTCACACAGATTCTCCCTATGCGGCAGTGCTTTATTCCTGCATCATGGTACCGGAGGTCCGAGAAGAGCTGTGTCCGCTTTCTGAGTTGCCGTATATTGGCCAGACTAGCAACGTAATATCTATCGATCAGGTTATGCAGCGGGTGCTGGTGTCACATGATTGGATGGGTGTTCGTTTTGAGGAAATGCTACGCAGCATGCCGCGAGATCTCGTGCAACTGTTCGCCCCGGTTACTGCCATTGTCATTGGTAGTGATGTAAGGCCATCAAGCTTCACTCCAGCGCTCGGTATGATTATGCTCGATCCCGAGTACCTTTGGCTAAGTACCGCAGAAAGACAAACCGTTTCAGTAGCCGAAGACTTCCGAACCGACTTCGGGGCAGATTTGCAATTTGTCGGTCTTTCCAGACTCTTATATGGTGAAGAATATACATCTTACTTCTGGCCCGAGGGCACAGAAAGAATGAAAGAGTATATTGAGATACCCCTGGCGCGGGTTCTTTACCACGAGTTGGCCCACGCAAATGACTATGTGCAACGTGAAAGCCTGGCAACTCTCGATAGCAGCGGAACGGCATTCGATGCCATCGAAAAACTTAATGATCGTACTATTTCTACTTTACTAACCAACGATGCCTCTCTAACAACACCTAATGTATTTTTTGATGAACTTGCAGATATCAGGTTTAGAGATGCAGAACCCACAGCACAGCACACAACCACGCAGCCCGACTTTGTCGGTGCTTTGTTAGCTGCTGCAGGAAAAATACAATTCTACTCATATGTCAGCACTAAAGAAGACGTCGCTACTTTATTTGAATCTGCAATGATGAAACATCACTACAATGTTGATACACACGTAGCGTTTACCAACAAGCCAGCCGATGAGGAAAACGCACAGTGCGATGACTACATCGTTGGATGGGGTGTTAGAAACCGTCTCGCCTCACCACTTGTGATACCACGCGCGAAGTTTGTTGTGCAAAGTATCATGCAAGCACCTTACAACATCACCAACTTGCTCGATAATCAGCTTGGGACAGTTGTGCCGTTAAGAGAAGGTGAAGGATGGTGTGAGAGTCGGACTCTCAGTCCGTCTCTTATATTCAATGATCAACCGTCAGCCCCCAAACATCGCGGCATTCCAATGGATATACGACGCAGCATGCAGCAAGATTTTAAATAACAAAGTCGCGTTTGACGCTACTAGATAACAAAAGCATTTTAAGCTGCCTGTACTTAATAGCCTTCACACTCAATAACTTGAAAAAAAAATAGTTATATCACTTTCTTTTAACTCCGCCTGTCCTTATAAAAAAATCCGCCCTGAAATGAAAATAATTGCCCGACTAAAATAAACCCATCAGGCTATGAAGGAAACCCACAAGCGTTAGCGTGGGACTGACCTGCATGACTTCTGAGTTTGAATGATGTAACTCGAACTACAGAGTTGTGTTGTTCACGCGTTAGGGGATTTTATTGCTTGACACTTGTGGCGTGCAAATATGTCCGATTGGTTTCTCGCCGCGTTCAGTCAAGAAAAACCTAACTATTACGTATTTTAAATACACAATAGTTAGAATGGAATAGCCCAACACCAGACAAAGACTAAACGCCTGTCCGGGAATGACTGCGCAACTTGACATATTCCAGAGCAGATATTTCAGCGATCAAAGCGTGCGTTACGGATCTTTTTATGATGCTTTATTAGTTTGGCCGCCACGAAAACAACACCCGAAACGTCTGTAGCAGTAAAACTGCACCATCTGTGCTCTGCATTCAGTTATCACGGCAACGGGATTACCATCAGGGCCAAACACTCTACAGGACTCCACTCCATCCCCAACCGTCACTATCACTATCAACATATTGTGGGCTTGATGTTTCATTGGCAGGCGGCGTACTTTCATTAACAGCTATGGTCTGAAGAGGCGAACCGATGCCACCGTCATTTATCTATAGCACTTAATCGTGAGGTTTAGCGGAAAGTTGACTCGTTGACCCAACGTCGTAACGAATGACTTCTATTGCACATCAGTAGTTGTTTCTACTTCGGTAGCTTGCCAACCTTTATCACTTTTAACCTGAGTAAACGAGACTATCTCTCCTTCCCGCAAAGTCTTAAAGCCCTCGCCTTGAATGACGCCGTAGTGAACAAACACGTCCTCATTCTCGGCGTTTACAATAAAACCGTAGCCCTTTACAGTATCGAACCACTTGACTGTTCCTATACTTTTTGCACTCATATTATCTCCGTAATAACTCGATCTTTTAACAATCGGTCCATGGGATTAACTTAGTCCACATCCGCTCAGTTAGACGGATGTCCGTTTACCACACGCAACTCGCCACCAATCGCTACCTCAACTATGAATTCAAACAAGCTAATAAGTGAATCTCTAGCAAACACCAGTCGCTACGGGGCTTACCCTCTATAGGGAAATATCTCGCGGATGTAGCTGTATGGTCAGTAAAGGCACGAACAAAAAGCCTACAAAAAGTAAAAATTTCTCCCATCTACAACCAGTGATATCAACAGCACAAACCCGCACGACAACCACTAAACTTCATCGCAGCATGTATATAAATTATACCTAGTGCCCTAGGCAGTCAAGTGAAGCGCAATATTTGATCAATATCGATTGTGAACGGCACTAATACGGCGCGTGCTACACTCACGTATAACTGTTTATATTTTTTGTTCTTATCGTGCCCAAAAATCCAGAATCGATCCAAATTGATGATCAGTTGTGTTTTGCGCTTTACGCAACGTCCAGGGCACTCACCAAGTACTATGCAGAGATACTGCACCCCTTCGGGCTGACTTATCCGCAATACTTAACGCTGATGGTATTGTGGACCGAAGACGGCAAGTACGTTCAAGAGCTGGCTGACGCTCTTCAAATTGAGGGGGCTACGATGACCCCGCTAATACAACGGCTGGAGAAGCTGGATTATCTCTACCGAACCCCTTGCCCGACCGATCACAGAAAAATGCTAATCTGGCTCACCGAGTCTGGTACAGCGCTACAACATCAGACTAAAGGGTTTTCGAAGTCACTCAGCTGTGCGACCGGGGTAAATAAAAAACAAGCGCAGGATCTGGTCGAACAGTTGCGCGAAATACGACGACAACTCGCACTCGCTGAAGGCTCCAGCTAAAGCCATCGCGCCGGTGCACTCTATATCAACAGGACCGTACATATACGGTCGCCCCGATAGTGTCGTGCAATAAAGCACACCTAACGCTGTAAATACAGTGCATTAGCTGTAAATACAGCGCATTAATTAGGCTCTTCTCGTTACTCTTTAACTACAGATTTTATTCAAGTGAGCAGACGGTATGTCAGGCATAGTTTCGACCTAATGAACCTGGCTACTGTTCGTTATCTAGATTGTCTTTAGGCCGATGTCCTTCCAGATGACTCATATCAACCGCATCACCGTACTTCTCTCTAATAGCCTCCATCGCAAACGCCCGTTTACCAAAAAAGTGCTCCTTACCGATTCGGTCGTACAGCCCGGAGCGTTTCAGTGTGTCGGTCACTTTGAACTTAGCGCGGGTAATATAAAACCCGATCCCTGCTTCTTGTAGCCTTTCAGACATATGCGTGAGCATCTCTTCACCGGTGACGTCAATCTGATCTACCGCTTCCAGATCCAACACCAGTACTTTTAACTCTGGTTTATCAGCCACGGCATTGAGCAGCTGCTTTTCGAGGTAACTGGCGTTCGCAAAATACAAGTCACCGTCATAGCGGAAAATCGCCATATCCTGACTGGTTTCCATTCCGAAAATATTGGCATCGCGCAAGGTACCATCCGCGTCGAGTGCCACTTCGGCAAAATGTGGCCGCATGGTCTTATAGATATAAAACAGCAGCGACAGCACTACCCCCATGAAAATACCCCACTCTAGATGTGGCGCGAAAATCAACGTACCAGCAAATACAACAAAAGCGACAATGGCATCATGTGGATTCACCTTCCATGCGTGCTTAAATGGTTCGAAGTGAATCATACCGATCACGGCCATAATAATGACCGCTGCCAATGTTGCTACAGGAAGGTGGTACAACAACGGCGTTAAGAACAACAGTGTTACGCCGACAATAATTCCAGAAATAATCGCAGTGAAACCGGTTTTTGCTCCGGCATCAAAGGCGACTGCCGTGCGCGAGAAAGAACCTGATACCGCATAACCCTGTGTAACGCCGGCAACCACATTGGCAAGCCCTTTACCGACCATTTCCTGATTCGCCGATAGATGCTGTCGAGTTTTTGAAGCCACTGCCTTAGCAATGGAAAAGGCTTCCACAAAACTTAATAGCGCAATCATGAAAGATGGCATTAACAGAGAGGTAATATCTCGCGGGTCCATTGTAGGCACAACAAACGACGGCAGACCTTTTTCAATGGTGCCGACCACCTTACCGCCCATGCCTTCAAAATTCAGTAGCCAGGCAAGAACAGTCGCCGTTACCACAGTAAACAATATACCCGGTAGTTGTGGTGTGAACCTCTTGAAGCAATAGAGCATCACCATAGAAAACAGACCCATCGCAAGTGTAGGGAAATGCGTCTGATCTGGAATAGCCAACAATAGATTCCAGAGCGTTTCATATAAGTGACTACCAGATACATTCTCAATGCCCAGTAATTTACTGACCTGCAAACTACTGATGACAATGGCCGCCGCATTGATAAAACCAATGACCACCGGGTGCGACAAGAAATCTACCATCATACCCAGACGCAGGAACCCCAGTACCAGCTGCATCACGCCAGCCATAATCGCGACCATCGCAGCATAGGCGATATACTGTTCCGGCGATAAATTAAGTGGAATTAGCGCGGCTGCTGTCATTAGAGAGATAATCGCGACCGGGCCATTCTGCAGCTGCCGTGAAGAACCAAAGAGTGCCGCAACAATGGGCACCAGAAAAGCTGAGTACAACCCGATTTGCGGTGGTAGCCCTGCCAACTGGGCGTTGGCCATTGACTGTGGTATCAGTACCAGCGCCACAGTAATGCCAGCAAATATATCAGCCCGAAGCACTTCCGGGTTTTTAAGTTCGCCAATCCAGTCCTTGAACGGCACAAAACGTCGTGCTGCATCATACAGCAGCTGATTCAGGTAACTTTTCATTGCTCTATATTAGTATTTTGTGGCCAGCATAACCACACAAGTATTAGTTTGCCGCCACTGTGCCAACATAGTTAACACGCCGGCAAGTGTAGGTCAGCTGCTAATAATCAGATGCTCTTAGGGTGGGTGCCAAAGTTTAGTTCTGTCCCGGCTTATGAAAGCGTTCAAGGGCCAGGCACTCAGAAGAACACAATGAGGGAATGTTTCTCGGTGTAATGTACGGTCAGCAGGCAATCTTACCTCTGCTGTCAGCTGTAGAAGTAATTGAATAGGACAACCACGTAAAAGAAAGCCAGCTCCATTTTACGCTGCCTGTCCTTAGTCGTTACTCCAGACCCTCTATGCTTATCTTACCGCCATGACATTAACCAGTCAGCAGACGGTCTAGCTGAATTCGTGTAATTTTTGTCTTGAACTTTGTAGTTATGCACTTGTTTTTTATGCTAATCGCCACTATGTCGCGAGACTAACGATATCTCGACCTGCTGCAACTTAGCAGATACATACTTGCGTATCTCCCTACTGAGTAAACCGATGTGTAACCCAGTTATAAATAGTAATTCTTTTCGAGCAGTGATTTTTGATCTCTACGGGACATTACTAGAAGCAGTTAAAGACGAACACCTATTCCTCAAGCTCGCCAGACGGAGCCCCATACCTGTTCGTCAGGCACTTCAAACCGCGATGACTACCGACAATCCAACTTTGGAGAGCTATGCTCAAAGAGTCAACGTGGTTGAACTGGATAACATTAAGGAATTAGAAAGATCTTTGACCGGCAGTGTTAACTTAGTAAAACCATACGATGACGCATTTGAAACACTAGAACTACTAAAGAGCTTGGGTATTAAAATTGGCCTAATTTCTAATCTTGCGACACCCTACAAGAAGCCGTTTTTTGATTGTGGCCTCGATAAGTATATAGATACCGCAATATTTTCCTGCGACTTTGGTGTGATGAAACCAGACCCAGGAATCTATCTACACATCGCTGAAGCTCTTGATGTTAATGTTAATGAGATGCTCATGATTGGAGATCACTATCGATCAGATGTAGTTGGTGCAACAAACGTTGGCATGAAGGCTATTCAAATAGTTCGTGGCGATGAGTTGCCAAAACCGGGAGTAAATACTACTTCTACATTGCTCGGAGCTGTCCAGTCAGTCAGTAGGCTTGCAACCTAATATCTTACTGGAACAGGCACTGCTAAAAGAAATTAAAGCACTTTGCGTATACTTCGAACTTACCAGGCAAGTGAATCGAAGTAGCAGCACCCTACTCTATAGCTAGAAGCAAATTCCTTTAGCGTTTATATAGTTTTTCCCCTTTCGGGATGTTTGTCCCTGCCTACGGGCTTGTGATTTGGACTCAATATGCAGTGTTATCGAGTCTAAAACGCGTTTCACCACTGCTTCACTGCTCATATACAACTCAGGTGCAATTTATTAATGCTCAACAGCGCAAAAATAGCTATGTCAGCTCCTTTTAACGTTGCCTTTCTTTATTAGATTAATGAGATAAACTTTATGCAATGACGTTTTAACTATCAAACAAGTAGTAACGTTAGCTATTTTAGCCTGGTGGAATTCTCTTCTGAACAGAGTGAGGGAAGACTGAATTGTTGGTGCGAAGAGGTAGCTAATGCAGAACAGACAGGTATTGCTATCGATAGCTTAATCGTCATCCGTTTCTAATGGTCTAAACTTAGCATAGACTTACCTTACAGCCGAATTTGCGATGAAGAAAATAAACAACAATATTTTCCTATTTGCTGTGGCGTCGCTGCTTCTGTTTCACGGGCGCGCTGAAGCGTTTTTTGGCATCAATATCAGTAACGAAGATTTATACACATTAGGTGCCATTGCTCTTTTGGTGGTCTTGCTAGTGGTTGCGTTTTTAGTTTTTGGAATTCGTAAGCTCATACGGATCTGCCGAGCGCAAAATTCTCTTCGACCTGCCTGGTTAACAATCACAGTAATTATTGTTGCCGGGGTAACTGCAGCCTATTTTCACGACATCGCTCGAAAAAGTGCCCAAGAATACAAACGCAACTACTATGAGCAGGCCGGAAAAATCATTCCCGACAACAAGCCCACTGATCAGATTTCAACAATCGCATTGCCACAACTACCACCGCAACCAATCAAATTCGTGATCGAGGATTCTGTCGAAGCAACAGAAATCACGGGCAGGAAAAGAATGCCAGAACCAAGCGATGCTGATTCACAGTAAGCAGCCGCTACAGCCAATGTCCTTCAGGAATTTCGCAGCAACCCGGTATCAAATTGCGCATTGGAAGAACAAAGCTTTTCAGCATAGATCTGTAAAACAGCCAAGCTAACGATAGAAAAACTCAATAAGCAGTGAAATCGATCGGCCTCAACGACGTTAAGCAGCGGAATTGTCGGTAAGTCTCAGTTGAGTCCGTCGTGTAACGTCACATGAACTAGATTACCAACCGGCAGCAGCCATAAAAAATGTTTGATATATCTAATTCCACTGAACCAGTGATACCTCGCCATTACCAATATATTCAAATGTCAGATTAACCATGCCACCGCTATTGTTCAAATCAAGTAAGCCATCGCAGTCAACATCTCCCGCGCACGTAAATGACTGAGACAAAAAATTGATAAACATCAGCATCTTTCGTAAATGTGTTCTCAAGCATACTGACGCGCTCGTAATCATACGTGGTACCGATACTATCCTCAGCATCTGAGACTATATTTCGCAATTCATATCGTAGACTCGAAGCATCCGCC
>CALGKA010000071.1 GCA_937927895.1 uncultured Granulosicoccaceae bacterium
TTTAGATCGTGTTCAAAGATTGTGGGATCCGTGTAGAACATTTGTTCCAGAGTATGTCCAGGTTTCTGGCGTTTTACTAACTCACGGATTTGATTGTCTGGCTGATCTAAATTCAAGAAGTTACTCCAACCTGTTTGTGCAATGCATTATTATTTTTAAAAGTTCGATAGGACTAATTAGTGCCCATCCATAAACGAACGCTACTGCGGTCGCCCCAGGTACGCAAACTTTTACCGACTAGCTTGTAGTTATTTAGAATGACTAAACGCCTACATGTAGCAGGCAAAATCTCACTCACCTGGAACAACCTCGTTACGCGCTGTTTATGGATGGGCACTAATTAACTAACGAAAGTATTCTTGCAAAAAATCGCCTGGAATTCCAGCATACGTGTTCAACAACACCCGATATCCGTGAGTAGATTGAAAAATTATTGCACATGATCAGGTACTGCCTCTATCGGTGGCTGGGCCGAAGTACTATTGTGTGTTTTTGCATTCTCTGATCAAACCAAAAGCGAATCATTGAACCATCATTGAGCCTGGGAATTTCAGAGTAGAATATACTGCATTGCAGTGCTGCTGATCAGCAAAACGATACTTATACAATTGTGCTGAATTATCGGCGATCGTCAGGACAATACAACCCTAATATTCTGACTCGGACCAACTGTGAGAGTACCATGAAAAACACTCGATTCAACCACCTGACGTTAGTGAGCAATCGTGCCGTATAAAAAGTTTGTTATTAGTGATCGAGTTACCTTGATTCAGGAAACCGGCGTGGCAAATTTCATGCGATGCAATATTTGGCATGTGAAAGGGCGTGATTTTGATTTAGTTATTGATACCGGTATGGGCCTTGATCCGTTAAAGCAGTGGATAACACAGCACCGTGCAAAACCCATAAAAGCGATCGTCACACACTGCCATTTTGACCACTCTGGTTGCTTACATGAATTTGATGTGCGAATGGGGCATCCTCTGGAGGCAGACATATTGGCGAACCCCACAAATGCACGTGTGGTCTATGACGGCGTATGGACAAAAATAGGCATTGTGGATCTAACGCAGCATCCTGACTACTCGGCTGAAACGTATTCAATAAAAGCTGCTGCACTTACTGACTATATAGATGAAGGTGATGTTATTGATCTAGGGGATCGTGCTTACCAAGTGCTGCATCTGCCTGGTCATTCACCGGGGTCAATTGGGCTGTGGGATATAAAAGATAAAACGCTTTTTTCCGGTGATGCACTGTATGACGGTGAATTATTAGATTCGCTTTATCATTCAAACATTACCGATTATTTGCAAACACTAGAACGCATTGAATCTTTAGATGTAGATGTTTTTCATGCAGGTCATTTTCCTTCTTTTAATGCTAAACGCATGCAAACGTTAATTAACAATTATCGCAATGGTGTTAATCGGTTAGGAGATATAGAGCTGTGGTTCAACGGCAACAAGGATCGCATGACCAATATTTTTGCGGACCAAAACTGGAAAGGTGCCGCAAAGTAGAGAAGCTGTTTATGTAGTAAAAATACAACTACACTTCTTGTTTATAGTCATGACATAATAGCTTGTGCTTTTATGGTGTACTAGTTGAAAGCTTAGGAACAAGCATCAGCCTTCTGGGCTATTGCAATAACAATTAGCATCGTGCAGCATAGCCTTTAGTCTAGGTTCTAATGGCTTTAACCAACACACGATTTAACTTACAAGATTTAACTTACAAATTGAGAAAGGAATTCACAAATGTTCGACAATTCAATCTCTACTCGTTTATTAACTCCACTCGCGTCAGCGCGTGCATCTTCACTTCTACCTCTTACGTTAACGGCGAGTCTGGTTTTAACGGCATGCGGTGGAGGCAGTGATAATCCTGAGTCAGATATCGTAGTACCTGACCCTACTACGCAGACACCGGTTGTCACTCAGACCCCTGGTGGCAGTGGTTTTTTCAACGCTGAATCAAAGTTTGATTACGCAGATACGTTGTTTGGTAGCTTTCTTGGGTTCTTCCGTTCAACAACGGTAGTCGCTTCGGGTCTAGATGCAAAACGCAGCATCGCAGCAGTCGCGACTGAGTCGTTGCCTTGTGATAGTGGCAGTCTCTCCTACACCGTCTCTACCAATGATTCTACTGGCGAGCTTACAGCGGCAAGCCTTAACTTTAATAATTGCCGACAAGGCTTAGAAACAAGCACGGGTAGTGTTGAAATCTCTGGCTCTTTTGATGATTCAGGGGATAACGGATCTGCCACCATTACGGCCAACAACTTCAGTGTTACTGGCGGTGTTGAGCCACTTGCTCTAAATGGCTCATTAACTATTTCAGCGCAGAGCAATGGTAATACTACCTCTGGGTCAATTAGCGGTACCAGCATCACCATGACTGCCGGTATCGAAACCGTTGTATTTAGCAACTACTCCTTGACTGCTAGTGGTAATACCGATACTGGTTCTGGTTCTATCAGTGCAGCGATGCAGATAGATAGCAACATTGCAGGCACCCTGACAATGGCCATTAACCCACCGCTTGTGGTTACTGCGCAATCTGAATACCCGGAATCAGGGCTGCTTGTAATGACTCACTCAGATGGCAGCTCGCTAACGATGAATGCAGATACCGGCGATGCGAGTACATTTAGCTATATTATCAATGACAACGGCACAGTCACTTCAGGCGTCGCCAACTGGTCTGAAACAGAGGTCAGTGGGCTATAACGCAGAGCTAGCAGCACGCGTTTAAATAAACACTAAGCAGTATCTCTGCAACGTAGTGAAAAGCGTGATATATAACGGGGTAGTTACTCAAGCTACCCCGTTTTTTTATGCCCCGAAACATATTAGAAACCCTCCATCGTGAATGGCCAACCTGTGTCACGCTCGTATGCTTCCACGCCAGCTGGATATTTATTTTACAATGGCACCAGCCAGTGGCTGTGTTATGGATACCGCTAACAGTGTTGCTGGTTACGTTGCATTCTTCTCTCCAGCACGAAGCGTTACACGGTCATCCGACAAAAAATAGAGTCTTTAACGAAGTACTGGTGGGTTTAGCGCCGGGCTTGTTTATCCCTTACAGGCGCTTCCGCGACATGCACTTAAAGCATCATCGCAACGAGAAACTCACCGACCCTCACGATGATCCAGAGACGTGGTATCTGGCGGAAGTTGATTGGCAAAGAAGGTCTGCGCTGATGAAAATGGCCCTCAACGCAAATGCCACATTAGCAGGTAGAATGGTAATAGGGCCCGCGCTCTCTCTTTACGCCTTTTGGAAAGAAGATCTCAGAGCGATTCTGCGTGGTGATCGCAACGTAACTACTGCATGGTTTATGCACTTTGTCGGGGTAACACCTGTTGTATGGTTTCTTAAACTTTGCCAAATAGAATTATGGTTTTACGCACTGGCCGTAGCATACCCTGCCATGTCTGTATTATTGGTTAGGTCATTTGTTGAGCATCGCGCCAGTGAGCAAGTCAAACATCGCACCGCGGTTGTAGAGGCGGGTAGTTTAATGAGCCTGCTATTCTTAAATAACAATCTACACGCTGTTCACCACAAATATCCGACTGTTCCATGGCATGAACTACCGGCACTCTGGAGCGAACAAAAAGAGCAGGTGATCGCTGAAAATGATCACTACCATTTTCCCGGTGGTTATTTATCGGTAGCGAAGCAATGGTTATTTAAAAGGCGAGAGCCCGTGGTGCATCCGATATTGCGTAAAAACAAGCCTGCAGTTCCAAGTTTCAACAAGTATTGTTAGTAGGTTTTAGGTAAACAATGAACGGTCCACTCAAAGATTTAGTCATTATTGAAATGGCGGCAATAGGCCCAGTACCATTGGCGGGGCAGCTAATGGCTGATCTCGGGGCACAAGTGATTATTATTGATCGCGAAACAAATAGTATTCCCAGTGCCGATATAAACCGACGCAATAAAAAGTCAGTAGCGTTAAATCTAAAAACGGATCAAGGTAAAGAAGCGTTATATAAGCTGATAAAAAAGTCTGACATCGTGCTAGAAGGTTTCCGCCCTGGTGTAATGGAGAAACTAGGCTTTAGCCCGACAGACTGCCACGCTGTAAATCAAAAACTAATAATCGGTCGCATGACGGGTTGGGGCCAACAGGGCCCGCTTGCACAAACCGCGGGTCACGATATCAATTATCTGGCGATCACTGGTGCACTGCACGCCATTGGTAAGAAAGATGAACCGCCTATACCTCCTTTGAATCTGGTGGCAGATTATGCAGGGGGAGCAATGTTCCTGGTTATGGGTGTATTAGCAGCCCTTCAAGAGCGACAACAGTCAGGTAAAGGGCAAGTAATAGATGCCGCAATGATTGACGGTGTGCCATCGATTATGGGGTTTATCCAAACACTTTATCAGCAACAGCAATGGAGCCCTGAACGGCGAAGTAATATGCTTGATGGCGGTGCACCGTATTATCGTTGTTATGAAACTGCAGATAAATACTACATCGCAGTTGGTGCAATTGAGCCGCCGTTCTTTAAGATTTTGGTAGAGCTTGCAGGTTTACCCGCAACTGATCTTGCGCTACAGAACAGCCAGAGTCACTGGCCGGAAATGCACAAGCGTTACGAGCAGCACTTTGGCACGAAAACACGTGATGAATGGATGCAAATATTTGAAGGTTCTGATGCTTGTGTGTCACCTGTGCTTAACTTTGATGAAGCACCAGAGCACCACCATAATAAAGCGCGTGATGTTTTTATAGGGGGCAGTTTTCAAGCATCACCCTCACCAAGGTTTGATCGCACCCCAGCAGGTAAGCCTAAACCGCCAGTATCGCATGGCGCTAATACAGATGAAGTGTTAAGTGAGCTTGGGTACAGCACAGATGCACTTCAACAATTGCGTGATAAAGGCGCAATACTTTAGGCGAGGGGTGTCAGTTGTTTGTACAGCTTGTGGTTAAACTCAATATAGCTTGATTCTGTGTTGATCAAGTATTCCTGTATATGTTTGTGCAGGGTCGGTAGCTTATGAAATGGTACAGCAGGGTATACGTGGTGTTCCGTATGGAATGGCATATTCCACGTAAACCACCGTACCACCGGGTTGCTTAATATAGTTCTGGTATTGCGTAGCATATCTTCAGAGTGCTCGCATAGAGTGTGCTCAGCTAGTAAATACAGTCTAAGAAATGGTTGGCCAAGCAACAACGGTAGAATCCAAATCCAGAACAATAAAGCAGTCCCAGATACAACACTTGCTACCAATAATATGGCGTAAACTAAAGTAATGGCCCGTACCTCCTTGACTACTTTTGCTCGGGCTCTGTTTGGAATAAAAGCTTCTATCTCTTTATTTATAAAGTACTGCCGAAAAACGGCAGCAAGAGATTTGTATACGCTAAACCCGGTTAAATGAGTCAGCCACTGAATCTTTGTAGCAGGCTTGGCTGCTGCTAACTCAGGGTCTTTACCAATCACCTGGGTATAGCGGTGGTGATCCCTATGGAAATAGCGAAACCATTCACTCGGTATAAACAAAAGAAAGCCACAGAGGCTGCCTGACAACCGATTAAGTAGTATTAATTTATACGGTGTGTCATGAATGCATTCATGCAAAAAGTGAAATAAGCTAATTAATAATAAACCGTTGACGGGCAATAGCAAAAACCAGTAGGGAACGCGACTGGCAATGCACACACTTGTGGTGGTCATCAGCACCACAAGCACTATCGACCGAAGCAATGCGTGACCGTTCGATTTTTTAGTTAACTCACGACGCTTATCCCGGCTTAGGCTGCGTAAAAAGTCTGTATGTGCCAACTCTGACTATTTCCGATTTTTGATGACTTTAATTTTGTATTGGGTTCGTGCAATCTTATTCAATAGACGCAAATTAAAACGTCGCGCCGCATGCCGATCGGCTTGGTAAATCATGGTATAACATTGCAGGCGGAATTTCACGGGCGGAAGTTCACGTACCGGCTACTGTTAATCGTCTACTTTTATGCTCTAACTCCCATGGTGTATTTCTGACTCCAACCATTATGCCGATGAAACGAAAATTATTGCTTTTAATCATAGATGGTGTGCCGTGGCGTAATTGGCGCAGTCTGTTCGGTAACCTTGAGGCCTGGGTAGACTCAGAAGATGCGCAGGTGTGGAAAATTCGCGCACCTTTGCCATCTACTTCGGCGTCGTGCTATGCGTCTATCCATACCGGTGTTGAACCCCCAGTGCACGGCTGTACTGGTAACGATGATGTTTTTAAGATTCCTTTACCCGATATATTCTCAGAAACAAGAAAAGCGGGCGGCGTTACGGCATCGGTAACGCATTCATTTTGGTCTGAGTTTTTTAATCGTGCCCCGTTTAATCCTATCAATGATATTGAATACGACGAGCCACAAAGCACAAGTATCAACCATGGCAGATTCCATTCAATGACGGGCTATGGGCTTAAAAACCAAATGACTCCGTCAGATGCCGATTTATTTGCGACGTTAAGCATGCTAATTCAGCGCCACAACATAGACTATGGGATCCTGCATACCTGCACGCTTGATAGCATGGGACACCGATTCAAACACGATTGCGAAGAAATGGACTATGCCTGTTTCCTGCTAGATGCACAGCTGGCACCGTTTATTAAGCGCTGGCGATCAGAAGGCTATGAAATCATAGTCACAGCAGATCATGGTCAATCAGAGCGTGGTCATCATGGCGGGCGCGGCGAAGATCAACAAGATGCGGCCCTTTATTATTTTGGTGAAGGACAAGGCCCTGCAGCCGATACGCTGCTAACAATCACACAAATAGCACCAACTGTTCTAAACAGACTAGGTGCTACAGTGCCTGCAAGTATGCGTGCTTCTTGCTTTCTTGATTAACACCTCAAATTTACAACTCACAGAATAATGCTGCTACTAGAGAAACTCGCTGAAGCAAAGCTAAAACAAGCACTTGACAGTGGTGAGCTTGACAACTTGCCCGGGCAGGGCAAACCAATGGTGCTTGATGATGATTCCGCTATTCCTCCCGAATTGCGCGCAGCTTACCGGGTACTGAAAAATTCTGGTTATCTTCCCGCAGAGTTAGTATTGCGCAAAGAGATAAAGCAAGTAGAAGAATTGCTGCTTATTGCTGATACCCATGATCAAAAGAAAAAGCTGGTACTAAAACTTAGTTTGTTAAAGGCTAAATTGAAGTAATTTTAGAGCGTGGAATCGTCGCTGATATCTGCTTCGT
>CALGKA010000072.1 GCA_937927895.1 uncultured Granulosicoccaceae bacterium
TAATGCACGTCATCGGAAACCCACAAGCGTAAGCGTGGGACTAACCACCCCAATCTCACCGTGCTGCACATCCAGAACCGAACTGCACAACACCAAAATTCCGTAATTCGAGCTCCATCATTCAAATTCAAAAACTCATACGAGTCAGTCCCACGCTAACGCTTGTGGGTTTCCAAAAAAGAAGACGAGGGTGATGTTTAGTCGCAGCAGATTCGTATTAAGGAGGTTTGGTTTGTAAAGGGAAGCCCGATAGCGTAAGCGAGGGATTAAAGAAGTGGGTGCTTCGGTATTATGGCTTTGAAAACATACCTGACGTTACAGCTTCCTCTTTTAAGTAGTCCATAGAAGTTAATCAACGGGGCATAAAGCCCCTCGCTGACGCTAGCGGGCTTCCTAAAAGAAAAAGATGACAACCGGAATTTGCAATGGCCTGGTAAAGATAGATCGACCGGTAAGTATCGATGCCACGCTCGTAGCCGCCTGCAAGGCAAAGAAAACCAAATCCTCCCCGTGCAGCGGAAAGCCCTCGGCTAGAGTCAAAGCCTCGGCCAGAGCCCTAAAGGCAATTCTCTACAGCAACATTCAAGCGCGCTGGAGCGCTTCCGCTACGAGAGTAAAAAGAAAAGTCATCGCCACTTTCTTGAACGAGAAACAAAGTGAAGTCTGATGTGATGGCGAACGGGGCGAGTTCAAACGTAAACTCCTGCCCTCTGGACCAAGTGGTATCTAATGACCCAATAGGTGAGCCGAGTTCCGGGACGTTTAATCGATTGTTTTCATCATTCCATTCTAGATCTGGTACGGCATAGACTGACACTAAGCCATTACCCTCATCAATTCCGACAGTAATCGTTAATGAGGCGGCGGTAACGGTGCCAAGGTCCGGGTCGAACTGGTAACGTAATGCACCAACTCGTGTGTTTTCGTCTAGCCTGATGATGGTTTGGTCGAAAATAACGTTATTTTGAATGAACGCATCATCACTCATAGTCAGGCTAAATATTTCACTGCTTGGTGTGCACTGCGCAACCGGTGCTGTGAAAGGATCTGAACCTTGGTTTAATTCGATGTAATTCAGAATGCCATCGTTGTCTGTATCGTGATTATAATCAAAGTTTTGTAGAACGTATATTCCACCGGCTATAGGTGTTATTGTAGGGCTGAAGGTGGCAAGCGTAACAGCTTGTCCTGCAAAGGTATCAAATAGCGCCATATCAATATCAACGGCATCATTGGGTTCCGCAACCGCGTTAGCGGTGTATATGTTGTCGTTGAACGAAAGGTCTGCGGTTTCACCATTCAAATTAAGAGTTGAATAAACAGTTGCAGTGTTCTCAATTTCTGTAGGTAAGGTATAGGTAACTGTGTAAGGTGTACCCTGAGTGATCGGTGGAGTTAATGGGTCGGTTCGTTCGATTAGTTCATCAATATTACTGACACCATCGGAATCCTGGTCAAACTGATAGCTGTAGTTTTCGGCAATAAACAATAAAGACTGTGATTGGTTAACCGTAGGTAGCTGTGTGGTTTGCGAGCCTATAGTCAGCTGTTGTCCGCTTTGTGATTCAATTACTCGAACATCTATTGTTAGTGGCTCTTGCCGTGGCACTACAAAAGTGTTTTGAAATTGACCGGCACTGGCAGCTACTTCAAAAACCGTTGATCCCACGCTAACTTCAATACTGTAGTTACTTAGTCCGGCATCAACTGCTTCTTCCGGTAGTTCGGCGGTGATTGTGATCGACACCAACTCTGGTGACTCTGCTGCATCAAGAGGGTTAGTATTGCTTTCCCGCTCAACAATATTGCTTACGTTATCGCCATCGTCGTCGTAGGAATCGTAGGTGTAGTCGGTGCGGCTGATATTAACAGAGGTGTCTTGTGTGTCTGTTGCTACAGATTGATTGGTTGTCGCCAGTGTGAGATTTTGTCCCGCAAATATTTCATAAAACTCAACAGATAAAGCAACGTTTGATTGTGCCGGTACTACGACCTGGCCGATAAACTGGCCAGCAGAGTTTCGCTGCAGTGGTGTCTCTATACCATTGATCAATACAACCGCACGTAAATTGTTGGGATCAATTGCACTAATCGAGCGTACGCGACTAGGTGCTGCGACTGAAAAGTTTGCAGCACTGGCATCAGCGTTTGTAATGCGAAGTTCGTCAGGCGGGAGTTGCTGTTGTGAGTCACATGCGGCAAGTAAGCTTAGCGCCAGTAGGCTTTGTGCAAACCGTTTACATGATGTTAAACATGATTTTGAATCACAGTTTCGCAAGTGCTTGATATTTCGGGTCACGTGTATTTCTCATTGTCTGAACCCGTCACTAACGTTAAGACAGGCTAACTCACCGATCATTCTACTGTCGGTACGTCGCTTATAATGGTGAGTGTTACAGTATTTGGACCGGGTGTCGGGGTAGTAGGGGTAGGATCTGTGTCACCACCACCTGAACTGGCCAATGCCCCAAGCGCTATTAGTGCACCCAAACCTGCCAAAATGTAAGTGGGGTTTATTTCAAGGCCAGTGCTTTCAGTTGTTGGTGTAGGTGTAGGGCTTGATACATCGACAATTGGGCCAGGTGTTTCATTGTTAGTGGTAGTTGGCGCAGTGAGCGGCAGAACGATCGGTGCGTATGCATAACCACGGTTAGCTTTGTTACCCGATGTATCAGTCGCTTCAATGAAGTATTGCATACCAGGGTAGGCATTCCGCTCTGTTTCTACGGCGATCATGTACTCACCAATCGAATCAATCAGTGGACGCATCTGCAAGATTTTGAATTCACCTGAATCATCTTGGCGGTAATGCAGGGTGACATTTTCGATGCTGTAGTCATCTGAAACGCGCGCGAGAAACGTTTGCAACTCACCCGCCACACCCGAGTCAATTTGGCGATGAATCAGTACCGGGGCTTCCGTATCTGTTTGAGCCATAAGACCGCTGACAGGAGAAAGCGCTATCGCTAAAGACAGCGTGATAGTGACTAATTTAGAAGTATTTCGCCGCATTAAATTCAGCATGGTTGTGCTCGTTGTGGTGATAGATGAATAGTGCACTAATTTGCACAATGTACAACCCACTAAGAGCGCGGAGACTAAGGCTAGAGGTTAAACACTTGCAAATTTCGGTGCAGCTTAGGAGGGGATATGCGCTTTAGCGAGGGTTTTGGGGGAATATGAGTATTCCGTCAGCTTTTGGTTGAGGGTTTGCCCTGGCGGGCGGTGGGCGGGTTTGACTTGCCTTGCAGGCGGCTTGCTCGGTCAGCAGGCGGGCGTGCTCTGTGGGTTGTCGTTTGTAGCTTGCTCTGCGGGGGCGGCTTTCGTTTTGACTTGTCCTGCGGACGGCTACGAGGGTTATGCCTTGCCGGCGGCTGACGAGCGTGGCATGCCTGCCGGCGGCTTACGAGCGTGGTATGCCTGCCGGCGGCCTTCATTTGGAAAGACCCAAACAGAAGCAAAGGTCTTCTTGCTACTTTGTAGCCCCTTTTTTAACTGGGAAGGGGTGGCTGCGCCATTTTTTGAA
>CALGKA010000073.1 GCA_937927895.1 uncultured Granulosicoccaceae bacterium
CTGCACGAGCGCGCGCGCCATCAACGTTATCAAGAATCCATTTTATTTTTGTGCCAGAGAAATAGGGATCCAAAAGCAGGCCTGTTTTTGCTGCAAAACCTGCTTCATGACCGGCTTCTTTTAACTCGGCGCATAGTGGTGAGGTGCGCCTGTCCTGCCAGACAATTGCGTTGTATACAGCAGCGCCCGTTTTTCTATCCCACACCACAGTTGTTTCGCGTTGGTTGGTTATACCCGCAGCTACAATGCTGTGTCCGCCATCGATGGCAGCTTTTATCGCTTGCTTGCACACTGTCAGTATCGATTGCCAGATTTCTTCGGGATCATGTTCAACCCAGCCTGAGTCTGGAAAGTGTTGCGTGAACTCTCTTTGCGCTGTGAATAGTGATGTGCCGTCTTTGGCAAACAGGATGGCGCGAGAGCTCGTGGTTCCCTGATCAATGCTAAGTATCAATTGTTCGCCCATTTCAAAGCTCTCCTGAGGTAATGGTGTGCTGTTATCCGGTGGTACGGAAGTACCCCTGTCGTTTGAGCGAAGTGTAACTGGAAAATTCCGCTGAACACCACTGCTTGTGGGCTAAGGGACTCTGCTGAGTCGTCCTGGCAGCTGATTCAATCGTATGAAAATATTTCGTATTGGCTTTCGTTTGTGTAAAAATAACCAAAAGCGAAACCAATATTCTTCTTATGGCATCAAATCGACAGCAATTGATTCTTGATATTGTGCGCGAGACCGGCATGGTTTCGGTTGACGAATTGGTGCAGCGCTTCGAAGTCACGCCGCAGTCCATAAGGAAGGATCTAAATGCTTTATGCGAAGCGCGCCTGCTTACACGTACACACGGTGGCGCACGCCTGGCATCCAGCGTAGAAAACATGAGTTATGAGGCTCGACGGGTGCTGGCCAGTGATCACAAACTGGCGATAGGACGGGCAGTGGCTGAGATTATTCCAGACAATGCCTCGTTGTTTGTGAATATCGGCACTACCACCGAGGCGGTAGCGCAAGCACTGATACACCATCAAAACCTTATGGTGATAACTAACAATATTAATGTTGCTTCGCTGTTGAGGCCTTATAGGCAAAATAAAGTCATTATAGCGTCGGGTGAAGTTAGATCGAGTGATGGTGGTATTGTTGGAGAGGCAGCGGTAGATTTTATTAATCAATTCAAAGTTGATTTCGCCGTGATCGGTTCTTCAGCCATTGATGGTGATGGTGCTTTACTTGATTTTGATTATCGCGAGGTAAAAGTATCGCAAGCCATTATCTCTAACGCGCGTCATGTTATTTTGGCAGCTGACTCGACCAAGCACGAGCGCACTGCACCGGTGCGCATTGGCCATGTCTCTCAAATCGACACGTTTGTCACTGACCGCTGTCCAGATAGGGATTTTCAAAACTTACTGACGAGTTTCGATGTCAGGACAATCGAAACTGATCACTAAACCGATGCTGTCATTATTGTTTTTTTCCATTGACTTTCGTTTTCCTTGGATTTAGTGTTAAAAAGAAATCCGATTTAAACCGTGGGGGAGAAATAGTTGGAGATCGTGAGTAAAGAGCATCGCAGTGTGGGGTGCAGTGCGGGGTGTTGTGACCAAAGATGTCGCAACCCTGAATATTGCAGCGCTGTGCTTTTGCACCTGAGCTTGCGATAGCGATGTTCGAACTACTCGATGTCAGCAAACGTGTCGCACGTGATGACCATATAAGCAATGTCACACTGGCATTGGAACCGGGGTCGCTGAATGTATTGCTTGGCCCTACGCTGGCCGGTAAAACTACCTTAATGAGATTGATGGCCGGGCTCGACAAGCCGACCGCCGGTGATATCAGGGTAAATGGTAAAAGCGTTGTCGGTGTGTCTGTGCGGGATCGCAACGTCGCCATGGTGTACCAACAGTTCATTAACTACCCGGGTCTCACGGTTTATGAAAATATTGCTTCACCGATGCGGCTCGCAAAAGTAAAGGGAGCGGCGCTTGATAAAAAAGTGAGGCAAGCTGCCAGGCTTTTACAGCTTGAGCCCTATCTTGATCGTACGCCATTGAATCTCTCCGGTGGCCAGCAGCAGCGCACAGCCATCGCACGGGCGCTGGTAAAGGGGGCAGAACTGGTATTGCTCGACGAGCCTCTGGCTAATCTCGATTACAAATTGCGTGAGGAACTGCGTGTTGAATTGCCTCGATTGTTTGCTGAAACGGGTGCAATCTTAGTCTATGCGACCACCGAACCGCAGGAGGCTCTGCTTCTCGGCGGCAAAACCGCTACGCTTTTTGAAGGTCGGGTGACCCAATTCGGCGACACCATCAGCGTATACAACCAACCGCACAATCTCGCCACTGCGCAATCGTTTTCTGATCCACCGTTTAACCTTGCCGACATTACGGTTGCGGCCAACGAACTAGTGTTTAGAGATGCATTTTGGGGCACGCTTAGCGACTTAAATAGCCATGTGCCAGAGGGGCCATACACCGCTGCAGTCAGGCCGCATCACTTGTCGCTGGCGCCTTCCGACCTGCATTCTATAAAGTTGCCAGCAGTGGTTCGAACCAGTGAAATTACCGGCTCGGAGACATTCATCCATGTGACCGTTGCAGACAATCGCTGGGTCGTATTAACCCATGGTGTGCACCAGGTCAGGCCTGATGATCACATCAATGTTTATCTGAATCCTCGCAGTTTATTCCTTTTTGACAGCCGCGGCGCGCTTGCACATGCGCCGCAGGTTAAGAGCTAGTTTATGGCACAGATTAAACTCGATCAGCTAGCGCATTCCTATTACCCGCATCCCAAAAAGCAGCAGGATTACGCGCTTAAGGCAATGGATTACCTGTGGGATGATGGCCAGGCTTATGCGCTGCTTGGTCCCTCAGGTTGTGGCAAAACTACGTTGCTGAATATTATTTCCGGCTTGCTTAAACCATCACAGGGGCGAATCCTGTTTGATGGTGAAGACATGACCATGCGAACACCGGAAGAGCGCAATATTGCTCAAGTGTTTCAGTTTCCAGTGATTTACGACACGATGACAGTAGCGCAAAACCTTGAATTTCCACTGGTCAATCGAGGCGTGGATCGAGCAGAGATAAATAAAAGAGTGACGGAAATGCTCGAGACCCTTGAGCTTTCATCCAAGGCCAACTTGCGTGCTCAAGGTTTAACGGCTGATGAGAAACAAAAAATCTCACTGGGCCGCGGCTTAGTGCGTTATGACGTAAACGCTATTTTATTTGATGAACCGCTCACGGTGATTGATCCGCATATGAAGTGGCAGTTGCGCACTAAACTGAAGGAGCTGCATCAGCGCTTCGGTCATACCATGATCTACGTCACTCATGACCAAACAGAAGCGCTGACATTTGCTGACAAAGTGGTTGTGATGTACGAAGGGCAAGTGGTGCAGATTGGTACGCCGGAAGAATTATTTGAGCGTCCGGACCACACCTTTGTTGGTTACTTTATCGGTTCCCCCGGTATGAATATTCTGCCCTGTGAGTTGCGCGGTTATTACGCCGTCGTCGATGGACATCCAGTCGTTTTAGGAGCCGATTACCAGCAGATATCAGGTGCACGAGTAGAGTTAGGCATTCGACCCGAGTTTGTACGATTTGTCGGAGCCCATGAACAAGGTTTGCCCGTGACAATTGATACTGTTAATGATGTTGGCCGGCATCGTATCGCCAAGGTAAGACTTGGCCGCTACCCGCTCGACGTTATTGTTCCAGAGGGGCAGGAGATTGCTGCCACAGATCATCGAGTGGTATTCGATTCAAATAAAACAGGGATCTATGTTAACGATCATCGTTTGCAGCCAGAGCGTCTTCGTACGGGTGCTGGAGCGCCGGTATGACCGTTAAACCCGTTAATCAAAAAGCCTGGTTACTGGTACTTCCGGTACTGTTAATTGTTGCGCTGAATGCCATTATCCCGTTAATGACCGTGGTGAACTATTCACTACAAGATACCTTTAGTCCCGGGGTGTTCTTTTACGAAGGAACCAAGTGGTATCAGGATGTACTCTCTTCCCCACGCTTTCACGGAGCATTAGGCAGGCAATTTCTGTTTACCGGTATCATTCTATTGATAGAAATACCATTGGGCGTTGCGGTTGCGCTGGCGATGCCACGCAAAGGGCCGTGGGTATCCGTGTGTTTGGTGTTAATGGCTTTACCGCTCCTGATTCCGTGGAACGTAGTCGGCGCCATGTGGAATATTTTTGCACTGCCGGATATCGGTCTGTTGGGTTACGGATTAAATTGGCTGGGGTTTGACTATAACTACACCCAACAGCCGTTTGCAGCGTGGTTTACCGTGGTATTAATGGATGTCTGGCACTGGACTTCTCTGGTAGTGCTGTTGGCCTATGCGGGCTTATCGTCAATTCCGGATGCGTATTATCAAGCAGCCAAGATTGATGGCGCCAGTTCGTTTGCCGTGTTTCGTTTTATACAACTACCGAAGATGAAACGGGTGTTGATCATCGCCTTGCTGTTGCGCTTTATGGATTCGTTCATGATCTACACCGAACCGTTTGTGCTTACCGGAGGTGGTCCAGGTAACTCCACTACGTTTCTTTCAATTGATCTTGTGAAAGCCGCCATCGGTGAGTTTAATTTAGGTATAGCTGCTGCCATGAGCATACTGTACTTCTTAATGACGCTACTCGTGTGTTGGGTTTTTTACACCGCTATGATGCGAGGAGATGAATCATGAGAGGTGCGAAAATCGTTGTTGTTTTTATCTATATTCTGTTTTTGATGCTGCCGATTTATTGGCTGCTGAATATGAGTTTTAAAACCACAAATGAAATTCTTGGTGGTTTTAGCTGGTACCCGCAGCAGTTCACATTGGACAGCTACATCACTATTTTTACTGACCCGACCTGGTATAGCGGTTACATCAACTCGATCTCCTATGTATTAATGAATACAGTGATTTCCGTGTCGTTAGCGCTTCCGGCAGCCTACGCGTTCTCGCGGTATCGATTCATGGGTGACAAGCACTTGTTCTTTTGGCTGCTATCAAATCGTATGGCGCCACCGGCAGTGTTTGTGTTGCCGTTTGTGGAACTCTATTCCGCCATGAATCTGTTTGATACCACTCTGGCTGTGGCATTGGCGCACTGTTTATTCAATGTGCCACTCGCAGTATGGATATTAGAGGGGTTTATGTCCGGTGTGCCGCGTGAAGTTGACGAGACTGCCTACATCGATGGTTATTCGTTCCCGCACTTCTTTGTAAAAATATTCATGCCGCTTATTGCTGCCGGTATTGGTGTGACCGCATTCTTTTGCTTTATGTTTAGTTGGGTTGAGATGCTTCTGGCCAAGAATCTCACTTCAGTCGCGGCAAAACCTATTGTCGCAGTAATGACCCGTACGGCATCGACAGCAGGTTACGAACTCGGCTTGCTTGCGGCTGCAGGCGCGTTGACTTTAATACCAGGCGTTATCGTTATTTGGTTTGTTCGAAAGCATATTGCTAAAGGCTTCGCCCTGGGGCGAGTGTAATGATGCAGAGAAAATTGTTGAGTAATATAACGGGCATCTTACAAGGGCATTTTTTTCGTGGTTTGTTTGTCATTGGGGTGCGCTCATGAGTTCTCTTTCATGGATGGCGTGGACATGGCACACCGCCGTTTTTTTTGGCTTCATCGCGTTGTGTTTAATTACCATGTTTGTTTGGGAGTTAGTAAAGCCGGGCGGTAATCCCCGAACCGGGCTGCTTGGCCTCGACACGACTCGTGGTGATCGTTTATTTATTTCATTACTCGGCAGCGCATACATCCATGTAGCGTGGCTGGGTTTGATTGACTTACCGCTTTGGTGGGGGTCGGTGGTTTCTGTATTCTTTGCACTGGCCGTTTTTCGGTGGGTGTAGGAAATACCGTCAACGCCACATTGCTTGGCAATGGTGTTGAAAATAGTAGTTCGTAGTTTTTACAAGCGCAATTGAGAGGAGATTTAACAATGAAACGACAACTGGTAGCTACCCTGGTGGCGGCCGCATTCACTTTCTCTGCAGGGCATGTACTAGCAGATATCGATGCGGCAAAAAAATGGGTTGATGATGAGTTTCAACCTTCGGCAATAAGTAAAGAAGAGCAAATGACAGAAATGGAGTGGTTCATCAAAGCCGCTGAACCATTTAAAGGGTTGGAAATTAATGTGCTGTCAGAAGGTATTCCGACTCATACTTATGAGTCAGAAACACTGACCAAAGCTTTTGAAGAAATTACCGGTATTAAGGTCAATCACCAAATATTGGGTGAGGGTGAAGTGGTACAAGCCGTACAAACGCAGATGCAAACCGGTCGTAACTTGTACGATGCCTATGTCAATGATTCCGATCTCATCGGCACTCATTCGCGATTGCAGCTTGCAGTTAATCTGACTGACTTCATGGCAGGCGAAGGCAAAGACGTTACTTTGCCAACGCTTGATCTTGAAGATTTTATGGGTACACAGTTTACTACAGGCCCTGATGGCGATCTCTACCAACTACCGGATCAACAGTTCGCCAACCTGTATTGGTTTCGCAAAGACTGGTTTGAACGCGATGATCTAAAAACTGCGTTTAAAGAAAAGTACGGTTACGAGCTTGGTGTTCCAGTGAACTGGTCAGCTTATGAAGACATCGCTGAATTTTTCTCTAAAGACGTTAAAAATATCGACGGCGTAGATATCTATGGCCACATGGATTACGGCAAACGCGCGCCTGACCTTGGTTGGCGTATGACTGATGCCTGGTTGTCAATGGCAGGTGCGGGTAGCCCTGGTGAGCCAAACGGTATTCCTATTGATGAGTGGGGTATTCGAATGGAGGCAGGTTCTTGTAATCCATCCGGTGCATCTGTGAGTCGCGGTGGTGCGGCTAACGGTCCGGCTGCGGTTTATGCGATTCGCAAGTGGGATGAATGGCTACGAGAATATGCACCTCCTGGTGCTGCCAGCTATGACTTCTATCAGTCATTACCGGCGTTAAGTCAGGGCAATGTGGCACAGCAGATATTCTGGTATACCGCGTTTACCGCTTCTATGGTGGCACCGAAATCTGAAGGCAATAACACTGTTGATGACGAGGGCAATCCGTTATGGCGTATGGCACCTTCACCGCATGGTCCGTATTGGGAAGAAGGCCAGAAGGTCGGTTATCAAGACGTGGGTTCCTGGACAATTCTTAAGTCAACACCGACAGATCGTGCAAAGGCTGCTTGGTTATACGCGCAATTTGCTGTGTCTAAGACAGTTGATGTTAAGAAAAGTCACGTGGGTCTTACGTTCATTCGAGACTCATCCGTGAGTCATGAGTCATTCTCTGAGCGAGCATCTCAGCTTGGTGGTCTGGTAGAGTTCTATCGTTCACCTGATCGCGTGCGATGGTCTCCTACAGGCATTAACGTACCTGATTATCCGAAGCTTGCTCAAATTTGGTGGCAGCAAATCGGTGATGTGAATTCAGGTGCGTTTACACCACAAGAGGCGATGAACCGACTGGCATCAGAAATGGATCTGGTCATGGCACGAATGCAATCGGCTGATGAAGCCGCTGACGTATATGGTGGTTGTGGTCCGCGTCTGAACGAGCCAAAAGACGAGTCAGAATGGCTCGGTAAGGGTGGAGCGAAAGCGAAGCTCGACAACGAAAAGCCGCAGGGCGAGACCATTGCCTATGATGAGCTGATCAAGCAGTGGGCGCAGTAGTCGTCAGACAAGGCTTGGACCTTGCTTTGTTCTGAAAAGGACAATTGGTGCGGGTTATCCTTTTGATAACCCGCACGTCTTACTACAAATTCAAACATTGCCTGCCAGAAGTTTTATGACTGATCTACCCGTTACATGTGATTACGATGTCGTCGTTATAGGCGGCGGTATTAATGGTGCAGGTATTGCGCGAGACGCTGTCGGGCGCGGTCTGTCTGTACTGCTGTGCGAGAAGGACGATCTGGCTCAGCACACATCTTCCGCGAGTACTAAACTGATACACGGCGGTTTGCGGTATCTGGAACACTATGATTTCATGCTGGTGCGTCATGCACTGCAAGAGCGCGAAGTTTTACTAAGAGCAGCGCCTCATATCATCTGGCCATTACGATTTATTCTGCCTCATCACCGATCACTTCGTCCGCGATGGCTGATTCGACTGGGGTTGTTTCTGTACGATCATATCGGCGGTCGCAAACTACTGCCGAAATCACACTCTGTTGACCTCACGAAACACGTTTCGGGTGAGTCGTTAAAAAACGAATTTACTCACGCCTTCGAGTATTCCGACTGTTGGGTTCAGGATGCGCGTTTGGTTGTGTTAAACGCCATGGACGCCGCAGAACGCGGTTGTGAGGTTCGCGTTCGCACTGAAGTGACAGACCTTGTCAGGCATGAGGGTTCCTGGTCTATTCATTTAAGAGATAACAACAGCGATGAAAAGACCACAGTCACTGCCAGGGTAGTTATTAACGCGTCTGGCCCGTGGGTGGAGAAAACGCTTGATCTTGACGAAGCGCATGACACACGATACGCAACCAGATTGGTGAAGGGCAGTCATGTGGTGGTACCTAGAATTTTCGATCACCCTTATACTTATATTTTTCAAAATGCAGACAACCGGATAATTTTTGCAGTCCCCTATGAGCAGGACTACACCTTGCTGGGTACCACTGATATGGAAGTGGGGGACGAGCCGGGCACTGTCGAAATAGATGCGGAAGAAATAAAATACATCTGTGATGCAGCGAGTGAGTATTTCAATAATCCGGTAAAGCCTAGCGATGTTGTATGGAGCTATTCAGGGGTCAGGCCGCTTTATGATGACGCATCAGCCAATGCGTCCAAGGTAACGCGTGACTACAAACTCGATTTTGACACCCGAAAAGGAGCGCCGGTGCTATCGGTCTATGGTGGTAAAATCACCACCTACCGAAAGTTGGCCGATGATGCGATGGGTATGCTCGCAGAGCATCTCTCAGTTTCTGGATCCGACTGGACCAAATCGGTGCCACTGCCGGGTGGTGACATTCCAAACGCAGATTTTGATGCGTTTTTACATAGCGTCGAAGCGCAGTATCCATGGTTGGAAAAGTCTGTCATATATGATTATGCGCGTAACTATGGCACCCGTGTTGCTCAGCTGCTGCAGCACTGTACCAGGGTTGAAGATTTAGGCATATCGTTTGCCGGTGGGTTATTCCAGGTTGAAGTGGACTACCTCATGCAGAATGAGTGGGCGCAAACGACAGAAGACATTCTCTGGCGCAGATCAAAAAAGGGACTTCGATTATCTGTCACAGAGGTGCAGGCGCTGGATCAATACGTATTGCAAAATCTTGCATTGCCCGAACGTGCGCCTAAGGTGACACAAGGATAAAAGCTGCAGGGAGTACAACTCCCACTATAAAACAGCATCACTTGAAGTGTGTCGATTTTGGCTTATTATTTCACTCAAGATCAATTCACTTTCCTATAGTCAGCGGTGTCTCTGACGGTAGAGGCTGCCAAATTGTTAAGCATAATGAGACTGTTACACCCTACGTCAACTCGACTCCCGGCTACATTGCGTTGCTGGTTGATGCTATTGCTCGTGATTTTGCCGAGCGCTGTTACTGCCGGTGGCCTACCCGCTATTGTCGATGGCGAGCCCTTGCCAAGTCTTGCCCCTATGCTTGAAAAAACCACCCCGGCGGTGGTTAATATCTCAACGCGTGGCGCCGTACGTGCGGCCAACCCACTTTTTGAAGATCCATTCTTTAGACACTTTTTTGATCTGCCAGGTAACTCGCGACGTGAGCGGACGCCCGGTGCCAGACAACCTCAAAGTCTGGGTTCCGGGGTGATTGTCGACGCAGAACTCGGCTTAGTGGTGACCAACAATCACGTCATTGAAAATGCCGCAGAAGTGTTAG
This sequence comes from uncultured Granulosicoccaceae bacterium, assembly GCA_937927895.1. Classification (GTDB taxonomy): domain Bacteria; phylum Pseudomonadota; class Gammaproteobacteria; order Granulosicoccales; family Granulosicoccaceae. The sequence goes on from CALGKA010000073.1 coordinate 9,906, forward strand.
TGACACTCACTGATGGTCGAGAATTTAGTGCTGAAATTATTGGCAAAGATCCAGATGCAGATATAGCGGTTATTCGGATTGAGGCAGACGATCTACTGGCTTTGAGTTGGGCAGATTCTGATCAGTTGCGAGTCGGTGATTTTGTGGTCGCGATCGGTAACCCTTTTGGTTTAGGGCAAACGGTCACATCCGGGATTGTCTCCGCGCTCGGTCGTAGTGGCCTTGGCATTGAAGAAATCGAAGACTTCATTCAAACCGATGCTTCTATTAATCCGGGCAATTCCGGCGGTGCACTGGTAAACCTGCGCGGTGAGTTGGTTGGAATCAATACCGCCATTGTGGGTCCTTCAGGTGGCAATGTCGGTATTGGCTTTGCGATTCCCTCGAACCTTGCTTCAGACCTGATGCAGCAACTTGTCAATGAAGGGGAAGTGCGGCGCGGCAAGTTGGGTATTTCCGTTCAAGAACTCACAGAAGAACTGCAACAGATCTTCGGGGTAAAAAAGGGAATTGTGATTTCAGGCGTTGAGAAAGATTCGTCTGCAGATTTGGCGGGTCTTGCTCGGGGTGATGTACTAACAGAGGTTGATGGCCGTAGAGTCAGCTCAGTGAATGAGGTGAAAAACGCCATTGGCTTATTGCGGGTCGGTGAGCAAATAGAAATTAAATTCGTCAGAGATCGCCAGCCATTTAGCACCGAGCTTTACGTTGGTGAATCAGATATCACTACTATCAATGGTGAAGATCTAGCCGGCCATCTAGATGGAGTGGTGTTTGAGAATGTCGCTCTACAACAGCAACAAGTCGTAGCCATTACCGGTGTTCGCACAGGCAGTCCTATGGCCCGTTATGGGTTAAGGCGCGGAGATATAGTGTTGTCGGCCAATAGAATGGTGGTTACCAGTGTAGAAGATTTAATCGATGCGGTGAGTCTTGCAACGGGTAAAACGTTGTTTGATATTCAGCGTGGCAACAACAGCCAGTTGGTGCTTGTTCAATAAAGGCTTAGCTGACGTTAGTGACGCTTAGCCTGGCTCTAAGGAGCGCTGTATCCATCGGTATTTTTCTCGACCCAACGGTGGCTTTGATCATTTAGTGTTTCTTTTTTCCAAAAAGGCGCACGTGATTTTAACGCTTCCATTAGGTGTCGGCAGGCATCAAACGCTGCAGCCCGGTGAGCAGACCAACAGGCCACCAGTACAATGGGTTCTCCCGGTACTATTCGACCAACGCGGTGGATAATTAAGGCACTGTCTAATGGCCACTTGGCTTGCGCTTCATCAATAATAGCCTGTAGTTGGGCGTCGGTCATTCCCGGGTAGTGTTCGAGTTCCATAGCGCTGACGTTATCGCCCTCGTTGAAATCTCGCATGGTGCCAACAAAAGTAGCGGCTGCCCCATAGTGACCTGCGGTCAGATGTGATTTCTCATAGGTGGACAATTCTATCCACGGATCAAATGCCTCGGTCACGATGGCGATTTGCCCATGGCTAGTGGATTGTTGGCCAGCGGATTCATGCTCCATTGGCTCAGCCTCCGGTCACGGGTGGGAAAAAGGCAACTTCATCACCATCGCCGACGATGAAGCTGTGATCTGCCTGGGTCTGGTTGACGGCGCAAAGGGTATTGTCCGGCATGGGCTTGTCGCCCGCGACCTGCAGCCATACATCGGCTACGTTTTTAACGCCGCCGGGTTCGATTTCGAGTTCGCTCAAATCCAGATATTCGCGCATACTGGCGAAACATTTAACTTTTATGCTCATGGTTGCATTATGCCTGTCAATCGCAGGCCTGCAATTGCTACAGTGCGTTTTTGTGCATAATTTATACAAGTATCAGGTGGAACCCGGCAATGTCAGACTTAACCCATTTTAATCAACAAGGCCATGCCCACATGGTGGACGTGGGTGATAAATCGATAACGGCCCGGGTGGCCGTGGCGACAGGTGTGATTACGATGCAGGCCGACACTCTGCAGATGATCACCGAAGGAAGGCACAAAAAAGGCGATGTGCTGGGTATCGCGCGAATAGCGGCGATTATGGCCAGTAAACGCACGCCCGACCTCATACCGCTGTGTCATCCCATAGGTTTGACCCACGTCGATGTGAGTTTCTCAGTTGATCAGGAAGCCTCTCAGATCAGCTGCCAGGTGCGTACTGAGACGCGGTCTCAAACCGGGGTTGAAATGGAGGCACTAACCGCTGTGCAAATCGCTTTATTGACCATATATGATATGTGTAAAGCGGTGGATCGCGGTATGTGCATGACGCGAATCAGATTATTAGAAAAGCAAGGTGGCAAGTCTGGTCACTGGCAGGCAGCTGACGCCTAAGCACACGGTCGGTTTAAGTAAGCCCGGGTTCAGCGCTTGCGACACATTCTATGCTAATAGTGCTCTGCGGTTTTACAATCGCTTTTTATTTGCAGGGTGTTGTTTAAACCGGCCCCTGGCTGATGCACAATAGTCAGTTAGCGTTTTCTACAATTTGTAGGAGCGACTCACCCATTTTTAGCTATTTTCGCGTTGATCGGCTCACCAGTAGAGTCAGGTATCATAAAGGCAACATGACCCTGTTTAAGCGACTAACACTAGGATTGATTGCACTGATATTAATTGTCGCCGTCGTGGGTGCGATAGTGATCAGTAGACTCGATCTTAATCATCACAAAGACCGTATTGAAGCGCTGGTGTTTGAAAAAACCGGTCGGCAGCTGCAAATCAATGGTCAGATCAATGCCAGTATTTTTCCGTGGATCGGGTTATCGTTAACAGACGTAACACTGGCCAATTCAGAGGAATTCTCAGGCTCCGATTTTGCAAGTGTGGTGTCCAGTGAATTGCAGGTAGACGTATTGCCTCTGCTTATGGGCCGCGTTAATGTGCAGACAGTGGAGCTGCATGGCTTATCGTTAAAGCTGCAGCGCGATGCAGACGGTAAAACCAATTGGGATGATCTAATGGCAACCACCGCGGTGGTGGAAACCAATGCCGGTGACGATATCCTACAAGAAGTTGAGGCCGGTGCACCGGTCGTGGCAGCGCTCTCTATTGGTGGATTGCAGATCACTAACGCCACTATTCTTTTTTCAGATGCTCGTGCTGATAGTTACATTTCACTTAAAGATTTGAACCTTAATACCGGCACCATTGTTTTGGCTCAGCCGTTTGATTTTGAATCAGATTTTTCTGTGATCACGGGTGCCGCTAATGGCCTGAAGTCAAAAGTCTCTGCTACCGGGGCGATAAAACTTAATCTTGCAGATAATGTTTATCAGCTTGAGCGTTTGAACCTCAACACGGTCAGTGCCGGGCGTGCGTTGCCTATGGATCAGTTGCCCTTATCTATTGTGGGTGACTTAGTTGCAGACTTGAATAAACAAACGGTTGATTTAATTATTGAAGAGGGACATGCGTTAGGCATACCGATCAGCGGTGAGTTTCATGCAACGGGCATGCAGTCAGAGCCGCATTTAACAGGTCGGCTTAACAGCGGTGAATTTAATGCAGCGTCTGTGGTTGATCAATTAGGTATTACGCTAAGCCCCCAGTTTGACCCCGCATTGTTGGATCGCGCCAGTGTCTCTGCACGCTTCGAACAACAGAATGATCAACTCGTGGTGGATTCAATCAATGCATCTTTAGGTGATCTACAAGTGAGTGGTCAGTTGCAAGTCACGAATCTTTCTACAGCGGGTGTATTGGTGGGGCAATTTGAGAGTACCGAGTTTAACCCGGCACCTTGGTTAGAGAGTATCGGGTTAGTGGCAAGCGACGAAAACGCTATGCATTCTGCACAATTTTCAACTGCAGTGAGGCAGTCTGGACAACTGCTTTCATTTAATCAATTAGTCTTGCAACTAGATGAATCACAATTTGATGGTGTGGTGGAAGTGACTGATATCAAGGCGACTAACCCACCTATAAATTTTGCGCTAGCGGTTGATCAAATTAACCTTGATCGCTATTTGCCGGCCGCTAATGACGCAGAGGCTACAGACACTGTTGCGAAAGCAGGGCTTACTGGCGACGATTCTTTATTGCCTGTGCAGCCATTGCGCAAGCTTAATTTAGTGGGTGATGTCACTGCTGGACAGGTAACCCTTGCAAGGGTGACTGCGCAAAATGTGGTGTTGCCAGTACTGGCTAACAATGGAAAAATTGAAATAAAGGAAGCAAAGGCAGAGCTTTATTCTGGCGCTTTCTTCTCTACCGTATCGCTCGATGTGAACTCTGATGAGCCGTTGTTAACAGTGGCGGCTAACCTGAATGGGTTGAATGCTGAGCCATTTTTACAAGATTATTTAGCTGCAGAATCACCGTTGACGGGTATTGCTAATATTAATGTTGATCTACTCTCACGTGGCAATACTTCGCAACAATTAATAGAGGGTGCTAACGGTGCGCTGTCTACACGTTTTACAGATGGTCGAGTAAAAGGCATTGATATAGCGTCTGAATTGCGCCGTGCGCAGCGCTTGTTGAGTGGTCAGTCATCAGACGCATCCCCGGAATCAGTTTCAACAGAGTTTTCAGAGTTAAGTGCTGCGGCAGTCATTGCAGATGGTGTATTGCAAAGTGATGACTTAATTTTTACCTCTCCATTGTTGCGTTTATCGGGTCAAGGTGGAATCAATTTAGTCAGTCAAAGTGTTGATTACCTATTGCATATTCTACTGACCGATTCAGAGCAAGTACAACAAGATGATGCCCTGAGCGAATTAGCGGGAATGGAATTGTCGGTGCCGGTACGCGGGCAGTTCAACGATTTATCCATCGACTTTAAGGCCTTGTTATTAAATGCTTTTGATTCAAACCTAATAGAGCAGCTAAAGGCTCGTAAAGAACAATGGTTGAATCAACAGAAAGCTGATGTTGCCAGTAAAATTGAATCAGAAAAAGCAGCGCTACAAGAACGTCTTGAAAAAGAACGTGAGACTGCGGCCGCATTGATGATTGAGAAAAAGCAACAGGCACAAGCGGAAGTTGAAAAGCAAAAACGTGAACTTCAAGAGCGTATAGAAGCAGAAAAAGAAGCCCTTACTGATAAGCTGGAAGACAACCTCAAGAAAGGGCTCGGTGATTTGTTGGGAGTCGACTAACGTTGTTCGGTCTTTTGCTCAAGTATCGATTAACCACCTGCGTTCGTAAAAAAGTTGCTGCAGAAGCCTATGGCTACTGAATCAGCAACAAATCAAAAGCCGTTAAGCAAGAAACAGATTGGCGAGTTTTCACAGATGGTGCTTGCCTGGTTTGCGGATCATGGTCGTAAGCATTTGCCATGGCAACAGAATCCAACCCCTTACCGAGTGTGGGTGTCAGAGATTATGTTGCAGCAAACTCAAGTCACTACCGTTATTCCTTACTTTGAACGTTTTATGCAGCGCTTTGAAAACGTTGAAGCATTGGCGCGGGCGTCTCAGGATGATGTGTTATCGCTTTGGACAGGCTTGGGTTATTACGCTCGTGGCCGAAACCTGCACAAGGCTGCACAGCAGATTGTGCAGCAACATAATGGCTCACTGCCCGATTCTATAGACGCATTGGTTGAGCTGCCAGGGATTGGTCGATCAACCGCTGGTGCTATTTTAAGCCTGGGCTTCAACCGCTCAGCACCAATTCTAGATGGCAACGTAAAGCGTGTGTTGTGTCGTTACCGCTGTATTGACGGTTGGCCTGGTAAGCCCGCAGTTATGAAACAGTTATGGGAACTAACTGAATCCCTAACGCCGCAGGTCAACACAGCGGAGTTCAACCAAGCCATGATGGATCTTGGAGCCACGCTTTGCACTCGAAGTAAGCCGGATTGTCAGCGGTGCCCATTGAGTGCTCGATGTAGCGCGCTCAAATCCGGGAATGTAACTGATTGGCCGCACAAGAAACCCAAAAAAGATAAGCCGATTAGAAAAACGTTAATGCTATTGGCTCGCAATGAAGCAGGTTCAGTACTGTTGCAACGTAGGCCGCCTTCCGGCTTGTGGGGAGGACTTTGGAGTTTCCCGCAGTTTGACGATCTAGAAGCATTGCACGCGTATGCTCGCAGCCTTGGCAGCTATCCGGATTGCAGCGCTGAGCAGTGGGATCAAATTAAGCATAGCTTCTCGCATTTTGATCTGCTGATTACGCCTGTCAAAATTGCATTGAAACTTAAAGCTTGCGACCGCATTATGGGGAGTAATGAGGTATCGTGGGTTGACGGCGAAATGCCGGGTGGCTGTGCGGCGCCTGTAAAGCGTTTGCTAGATAAGCTGACCCATTCAATCCTTTAACTACCCTTAACTTAATACTACCTTTAGGAGAATCTGATGGCACGCATGGTCAACTGCGTCAAACTGGACAAAGAAGCAGAGGGATTGGATCGACCCACATACCCTGGCGACTTGGGCAAACGCATCTACCTAAACGTGTGCAAGGAAGCCTGGCAGTCATGGATGGGGCACCAGACCATGCTCATCAACGAATATCGATTAACGCCGGTAGATCCGAAGGCACGCAAATTTCTGGAAGAAGAAATGGAAAAGTTTTTCTTCGGAGAAGGATCTGCCATGCCAGAGGGTTTTGTGCCCCAAAGTGATTGATCGTACAGGTAAAGCACGATTAAAACGCAGCTCTACTTTTGGGATAGACCCCGTGCTTTTTGATCACCGAGTGATGTTTAAAACGTCGCAACGCTTGACTCAACGCGCGACTGTGGTCTAATACGCAATTGCTTTGAGCGATGGCGTCCGTCAGCACTCAGCACAACCTCAAAGGCCAGGTAGCTCAGTCGGTAGAGCAGGGGACTGAAAATCCCCGTGTCGGCGGTTCGATTCCGTCCCTGGCCACCATCGACTTGAATTCGAAATTGCGAGCACCTGGTGAAGGTTGACGACTATTACAGCTACTCAGCCGATGTGCTGACCTTCAGCAGAGAGAACGCTAGCGCATTCGCCAAGGAAGTCGCTGGTGATTTCAACCCAATCCACAACCCTGACGCCCGACGCTTCTGTGTGCCCGGTGATTTATTGTTTGCCGTCGTGCTCGATATCCACGGTGCACGCTCGAGGATGGATTTTGACTTCGAGCAGATGGTCGATGATAAATCTGAACTAAGCATAGAGCTTCAAGATACTGGCTTACAGATGTCCGACAGCAACGGTAAACTGTTTCTAGATGTTGGGTTTAGTGATGCAGCGGTGCAATCTGCTGAGGCTAATCATGCACTGATAGAGGCTTACGTGAAGTTCTCTGGTAAAACGTTTCCGTTTTTATTGGTCGACCTCATGCAGAAAAATAATGTCATGATAAACCCGCAGCGGCCACTGGTTATTTATCGACGAATGTCTCTTGAACTAGACCATACGAATTGCGAAAACTTTGATCTCGCTTTTACCGGCTCTGCGCTTACTGTTGATGGCAAGAAAGGTGAGGTGGCGTTAAATTTTGATATCGTCAGTGACAGTAAAGTGGTTGGGCGTGGCACTAAAAATATGTTGCTAGGTGGTATGCGTGAGTACGAGCAGTCAGTTATTGATGATTTGGTTAATGAATACAACGCTATCAAGTCTGATTATTTAGCCAATGTATAAAGTAGTCAATAATGGGTACGGAACGGCAGCCGATTAGCAGCCGCTAGTTACCAAAATCTATGTGGGCCAGTATCAAGGTGTACAAAGTTTGAATCAGGATAATACCCCACACCACCTACTCGAAGTGCAAGGCCGGCATCTTTAAGGTGCTTAGTTTCAGTGCCAGGTAATCTGATATCAACTGCCCGACCTTTAACGTGGTAACTATTTTTTGCAACGCCAGAATTGATCTTTGCGAGTTTTCTGTTGGTCTCTTCGGATCGATAACCCGAGATCACGCTGTAAGGCGTTGAGGGCTTGCCCACTTTGTTATTCACCAAATAAAGAATAGACAGAAGGCGCGGGTCTATTTCTTTAATACCATTGGTTCTATGATCACGGAAGAAATAATTGATATCATCCAGCGCGCCTTTGTCGTAGTCCCCGCCAACCCAAAACGTTGCATTTAAATGTTCGGTGGTATGCAGGTTATACAACGATAAGCTGAGTTCAGGGTACGTTGATTGACTTGCAATAGCGTTGCTGAAAGGCACGGACCCAGCAGCAAGTGCCGATAGCATTACAGCACGGCGCTGATAATTAAAACGTTGCGGTTTGGTTTTTAAAATCATCCGACTCTGACTGGGTGCGTAGGAACTGGCTGAGGCTACAGGAGTAAAAGTTTCAAATAAGTGCTCAAGTCGAGGTAATCAGAAACTTATTTCTGTCATCGTGCCGAGCTCTGTTCCTCTGGCGGAACTATACACTCATTTCGTGTGGGCAATAAAGGGCTTCAATGCCTATTTGTTACCTATGTCGCGGTTGATTCTCTACAGTTGTTTTCAGTCACATATGTGTGCTTTGGTGTAAATTAGGTGAAACATTGTGGGGTTGTTTTTCGTCGTACTGGAAATGTGTGCAAATGTCCCCATGTTCTATGTGCACAGAAACTTGCAATCAATAAACACAAATTTAAGTCTTAAGAGGTATTGGAAATTCCAATGAATAAGAAATGGTCGTCTGACAAGGTAAAAGAAGTTCAACGTTTTCTCATAAAGCGTTGGCCTGAATCTTTTGCTCAAGGTCCGGATTTGCGACCTTTGTCACTTCAAGTACACAAAGAGATCCTTAAGCACAGGGATGAAAATCCCCAGTTGTCAGGTCGGGTTGTTAGTGAAGTACTGAATAGACACACCAATAGTTTTGGTTATCTATATGGACTGTTGAAAAACGAATTTCGTTATGACTTAGAAAACAAGCCGGTAGCAGAGGTGGCACCTGAGCACAGGGAGTGGGCAAGGCAGACACTAAGAGCTAAACAAAAACTTGCACAAAAAATACGCAAAGACGCGAGGCAAAAACTTCGCGATGAGAAAAAGGCTCAACATGCGAGCCAAAAAGCACTGTCTCGCACCGTGCATAAGAATGCACCGTCGGAGTCTGGTGCTTCAAGTCCTGTAATCAAGTACAAGCCGGCACGACGCAGGATAATAAAACCTGCCGATCAAAGAACAGTTGATCTGGCCAGTTGATCTGGCTGTCGAATCCCTTGGGGCTCGATGACTTTAACTGCACTACCTAAAAGCTAATAGCTTAGGCACTCCACTATCAACAGCGAGATTGTGACAAGGTTAAGTGATTGCACCCAACATCAGGATGCTGAGCTCTTCGTAGTGGAGGGTGTGTCTGCTGCCAGCGCAGTAGATCGCGCACGCGATAAGCGACATCAGGCAGTCTTGCCGATGCAAGGTAAGATCCCTAATGCCATTCGCACCTCATCAAAAAACCTTCTGCAGCATGTGCAGATCGCTGACCTTCTGCAAAGTGTGCACCCGCAACGTTCAATTGAACTGCCGTTAATTCAGAGTCGATACCAACGGGTACTGGTGCTTGCCGATCCAGATGTAGACGGTATGCATGCAAGCCTTTTGTTGGTGCTATTTTTTTATCAACACGCCCAGGAGTTAATAGAGCAAGGTAAGCTGTATATGTTGCATGTGCCATTGTATGGAATTTATAGTGGTTCGAAATGTATTGCTCGAGCTTATTCCCAAAAGCAGCTCGATCAAATGCGTATCCAATTAGATAACGCAGGTACTTCGTACGATGTAACGCGGTTTAAAGGCGTGGGAAGTCTCAATAACGAAATGCTTAAAGACTGTTTAGCACCTGACAATCGCTATCGATTACCACTGTCAGTTTCAAATTGCCGCGAGATGTGTGCACAGTTTAGTTAGTCATTTCATGGATTGTAAGTGATACAACAATTTAAGCCAGATAAGGGTGATCTTGAGGCTGCAGATGTAGTGCGCTATCGGTGTACGGATGCGCTCGTGCGACCGCTTCGTTGAGCTCAATCCCTAAGCCAGGCTCACGAGACGGAATGATATAACCGTCTTCCCAAATGATCGGTTGTTGTAGAAGTTCGTTGTGGAAGCCGTCCCAGGTTTCAATGCTTTCTAAGATTAAAAAGTTCGGGCTACAAGCTGCCAGTTGAATGTTGGCTGCGCCCTCTACAGGGCCGCAGTATAAGTGTGGTGCAATTTGGGCATAGCTGGCTTCCGCTAGTGCTGCGATCTTCTTAGCTTCTAGTATTCCCCCGACACGGCCGAGTGCGGGTTGCAGTATTGAGGCTGCTTGTAGCTCTAGTACTCTTGCGAATTCATACTTAGTGGTCAGCCTTTCGCCTGTAGCGATTGGAATTGTCGTTTGGCGTGCAACGCGCGCCATCTCTTCTGGGCGTTCCGGCGGCACAGGTTCTTCAAACCAGAGCGGGTCAGATGATTCAAGTACTGCAGCCAATCGGATTGCGCCTGCGGTGGTGAATTGGCCATGAGTACCGAACAATAGATCTGCTTTTGTACCTACGGCTTCACGGATGGTTTTAACAAAGGCTTCACTACGTTTGATAGATTCAAGGTCAGGCATGTGAGGATCAAAAGTAGTGTAAGCCCCGGCAGGGTCAAACTTTACTGCTGTAAAGCCTTGTTCAACATATTCAAGTGCACGAGCGGCTGCAAGATCTGGGTCGCTGTACACCGGGTGCGCACTGTTAGCATCTATGTTACCGGGTGGATAAATATAGGTATACGTTCTTATTCTTTCGTTAACGCAACCACCTAATAAATCGTACACGGGTTTACCAGTGGCTTTGCCAATGATATCCCACAGTGCGGTTTCAAGGCCGCTTAGAACCCCCATTAAAGAGATGTCTGGGCGCATTGAATAACCGCGACCATAAACATTGCGCCACAGTGTTTCTATCTTAAAGGGGTCTGTGTTTTCCACATGTGAAGTGAATATATCTTCAATCATATGCCCTATGACTGAGGGTGCAAAGGTCGCGTTGTATACCTCGCCTATACCGCTAATACCATCGTCAGTAGTTAACTTTACGAAAATAAAATAACGACCGCCTTTGTGTGGTGGTGGGTTGGCTACAATAAACGTTTCGAGATCTTTAACTACCATGTAGCAGTCCTATATTCAGGCTGTTAAGTGGTGTTCATGCTACCTTGATTTATAGTGTGCGACCAGCCGCTCGAAGTCACCGGCAATAACTGTAGCGTCTTGTGGTGGGGTAAAGATTGCATGCACCGCGGCGTCCGGGTTGATCAAAATGATCGCAGAAGAGTGATCAACTAAGTAGTTTGGGTCGCTTTTATCTTCAGGGACGCTGTAGCTGGCGCTGACTTGATCGGCAAAATGACTGATGGCCTCAGGTGCACCTGAGGCTGCCATGAATCCTTCATTAAAGTAGGTAACATAGTTTTTCATGTGCTCAGGGGTATCGCGCTCTGGATCAACTGAAACCAACAAAGTGCTAGCTTGAAGTTTGCCCTTTTCTTCAAGAATGCCTGTTAACTGATTAAGGGTGGTCAGTGTCATTGGGCAAGCATCAGGGCAAAAAGTATAACCGACATAAACGAATGTCCATTGATCTTTGAAGTCAGTTTCAGTCAATGGCTCGCTGTTATGATTTACCAGATCAACAGCAGATAACGTTTCAGGGTTTGGAAATACAAAACCCGATAAATCTGATAGGTCTGGAGCGTTATTTTGTGTTGCAAAAAAAAGCCCCGCCGCTAACGCGGTAATAGAGACTATAAATAATAATAGTTTGTTCAAAGTGATGCCTGTATTCGAATTAAGTAACGGTGTCTTAGTGGCTGTGTTCGTTTTCAGAGCCGTGCTCTTTAGTACTATGTTTAGCCGGTTTTTGTTTATGGTCGGCGTGCTTGTGGTGGTCCTTGGAGGAAGGACCTTTTTTACTTACTGGAACGGTTAGTTCTAGGTTGTCTCTATTTTCAAATTGTAGTGTTAGTGCTACTGAGTCTCCCTCTTTAAGTGTCTCTGACACGTTAAACACCATAATATGCAGCCCGTGCGGTTTAAGGTCTACGATGCCCCCGGGGGCTGCGATAATGCTATCCACTTGGCGCATTTTCATCATGCCGTCCTCTTGCAAGTGGGTATGCAGTTCAAGCCGTTTAGAAATGTTCGATTTTGCTGCTACCAGATTGATTTCGGTGTCAGAATGATTCTCCAGGGAAAGATAAATAGCGGTTGTCTTTGCCCCTGGCGGTGTGGCTCTAACCCAAGCACTATGTTCAACAATAGTGATGTCGCTGGTAACGTCGCTGGCTAGTGCTGGCGGAATAACCGTGATGGCCAGAAGTGCTAAGCCTGAAATTAATGTAAAGATATTCATATAAAAACTAATATAAAGTTAAAAACCTATTTTACCTTCAGTGGCGTTACATTTTCATTTTTTTGTTTTTTGCTTAGCCAAAAAGCGCCAATTCCACACAGCACGATAAATGGAATCACTGATAAGTTGACGATCTTCCAACCAAGGTGATGATGCAGCACACCGGAGGACAATGCAGTCACTGAAACTGCGCTAAATACAATGAAATCATTCGCGGCTTGTGCTCGACTTTTTTCCGATTCCAAATAGCATTCAGTCAATAGAGAGGTGCCACCGACAAACAGAAAATTCCAGCCTATTCCTAGTAACAACAGTGCCGACCAGAAATGCCAGATTGTTTGGCCGTATAAATTTATCAATACACAGAGAAAGCAAAGTACGGTGCCTGTAAACAAAACTTTGCTAATACCTACACGGTTGATTAAATTGCCAGTGAAGAAAGATGGTGCAAACATAGCCACTACATGCCACTGTATGACAAAAGCGGTATCGGTTAATTCCATGCCATGCGAGTGCATGGCCAGAGGCGTAGCGGTCATTACCAGGTTCATTGTTGCATAACCCAATGTGGCGCATAGGCACGCGACGATAAACACTGGCTGAGCCATTATTTCCAAAACCGACCGACCTTCCTTTTTGGCGGTTTTTTTAGTGTTTGGTTTTGGTAAATCCATAAAGCTTACGGTGAATAAAGACAGCAAATACACACCTATCAACACTACAAATGCACCGGCATAGATTGATACCTCTAGCATGTGCTGACTCCAGCGCACGAGGTTTGGACCAATGAAGGCGGCAACCACGCCACCTGCCATTACCCATGAAATTGCGACATTCTTTTTCTCAGGCGCTACGACTTCAGGTGCGCTGAAACGATAGTAGTTGCCGAAAGCCGTGAAGCTTCCAAAGCAAAAAGTAGCAAGGCAAAAAATCCACAAGGAGTGCGAGTAAATAGCGAGGAGTGCAAGGCCTGCGCCTGTGAGCCCAAGTAACGAGGCAAACATAAATCCGTTGCGCCGACCCCATCGCCCCATTGCTAAGGATGCTGGAATACTGCAGCTCATGATGGCAATAAATTGAATGGCTAAAGGTAGTGTGGCAAGTGCTTTGTTCTCAGCGAGATCAAAACCGATCAAGGCAGAGACCGTCACCAGCAAAGAAGAGCAGATGAACATATAGGCCTGACAGGCAGTCAGAAGGTATATCGTGCGTGGCAAGCTTATGATCCGGTGGCAGGTAAGGAGAGAACAGCTGCGCCACAGTAACCCAGAGTGCAGGGTCAGGTCGAGTAAGTCGTCGGGTCACAGATGTGACCCGAGAAAAGCATGTTTAGTCAGTCCAGACGCTGGTGTTTTTCTCTTCCACAACGGTACAGAAATCATCGGTTTCCATTGAGGTAAAGCGCACAAGAGTGCTGCTATCAGCAAACCAGTATTCAGCAACAACTAGTGGTACTCGCTCTGAAAGCTCCGGGAATTCTCGAGTGTCTGTCACTGGGCCATACTGCGCAATAGCGGCGGCAAATTTTTCAGCGCACGGGTTATTGTATTCGTGCGCATCAGAAATACCATCGCCATCACTGTCTAAGTCAAGGTAGTTTGGAATGCCGTCGCCGTCGATGTCAGCGGTGCCTTCAATGTCGTTTGAAGCGCCATCTTTATCTGTGTCGATGGCAAAGCCATCTACAGGGTCTGCTTGAATGAGCCCTGTTGTAGATACATCATCGGATTGCAGTCCAGCGGTCGCGTTAGGCTCGCCGTTACCGCCGCATGCTGTAAGAGCAATTGCGCAGGTTACTAATAAAGTGTTGAGTGTTAGTTTTTGCATATTTCTTCTCCGCTCGGGCGATTGCCCTCAACTAAAACGTGTAACGGCAGTCGTTAGCGAAATCGCAGTTACATTTGGTTACAGCATGTTTTGAGAGCTCAGCCAAGGCTCCGAGCAACTTATGTACCGAATAGTTATGCTTGTGACGCAGTAGACATTTAGAGATACGCCTTTTTTTATTGAAGCTTGGATAATTGCTTTGGGGATTAGTATTGTGTCTGAAATTTCAGTGTAAATACGGAGGTTTTCGGATACTTACAAAGCATCTTTCAGAGTCGTTTGGGGTGACGCTGTGAATGCAATAATAACTTATGTATTCCTACTGATAATGCTATTTGGCAGTACTGATTAAATTCCATCAATTAAATCCCTTGCAATGAAACTATTGATGTAATCCGGCAAATATTTGCATGCAACGTCGATGCGTTCTACCTATAATATGTGCCTTCGCAGTGTGAAGTTTCAACCGTTGCAGTGATTGGTTTTGTCTGAGATTAAAGTAGTCAACTACCTGCTTAAGCAATAAAGCATTAGTGAGGCAATTGCAAAACAACGCTTGGCGTCATTGCTGAATTTCCAAAGAATTTTATAGATAATAGAACTTTATAGATAATGTAGAGTCACAACATAATAGTAGTGGGCTTTACGGGAGATTTAGTGTGAGTGATAGAAAACAAGGAACAGTTAAGTGGTTCAATACTGAAAAAGGGTATGGATTTATTCTGAGCCCTGAAGGTGATGATGTATTTGTCCACTATCGTGCTATTCAGATAGAAGGCTTTAAGAATCTCCGCGAAGGCCAGGTTGTGACCTACCTGCAAATAAAAAGTGACAAAGGCTGGCAAGCGGCTGAAGTCGAGGTGGGTGATATGGCAACTGAAAATAACGGCGACCGTTCAGTGATTGAACCTGAAACAGAAAACGTGGATTGGTCAACCGAACGATAAGTAGCGCTAGCTCCTAAGGAAGTTGCTATCTAGGGAAGTTTCCATATTGTAGACCACCCTCACCGGTGGTTTCTTTTGGTGCGGATTCTCTATTTTTGTCTTAAGCCCTGTGCTCAGCTTCAGCGGCTAAAACACTAGGTCTTTACTGTCCTAATGTCTCCTTCAAGTTTTTTTCTATTTGCTGGCTAAATTATATTGCCAGCGCCTCCCGTCATTGATTAGACTGAGCGTACATTACTCGCTGGCAACGTTTCAGCTGAGTGGCAACAGACCAGCCTCTGCTGTGCAGCAGTTCACATGTTTTGTGACTGGAGACCTAAGCGCTTGAATCTGTTGTATCGCTCTTCTGAGTGTTGAATCTCTATCACGACAAAACAATATTGTCGCTGGTATAAATATGTCCTTGCGAGCAGTACTGACAATAGCCACACAATCGGACGATCGATAAGCGCGATACGGACGAGAACCGGGATTCAAAGATGACTAGAAGCTTAATAGCTATAGTAGTAAGTTTTTTTCTTACGCCAGTGGCTTATGCCGATTCGTGCGGCTGGCCTGCGCAAGACGCGCTAAATTCCGTAGTTCGAGTCACCAGCGATGACGGCAGCCACGCTAGTGGAGTTGTCATTGGTGATAACAGAGTACTGACAGCAGCACATGCGATTGATGAAAAATATCAATCTTACATTCGCATTGGTGAACAACTTTACCCGGCACATGTGGCTCTTGTTGATCGCTCTAAAGATCTCGCTATTCTAGAAGTGGATTCGCTAAATATTCACCCGATATCCCTGGGTGATTCTGATCTTAGCGGTAGCGCGAAGGTATGGGCGATTGGTTTCCCACGTGCAGAATCGAAAACGACATCAACAGGTTCATTTAAAGTAAAGGCAGAAGTTGATGGTGCGTTGCACACGACGGCACCGATTGATTCTGGGCAGTCTGGTGGTGGTTTAATCAGTTGCGAACAAGGTAAGCATGTTTTGGCGGGTATGTTGCGCGGATTTGCCGCCTACGTTAATGGCGATGAGTACATAAAGATCAGCAACCATTCTGTATCGGTAGCCTCGACCGATATTCGCAACTTTATAGGTGAGTGGGAAAAAGCGCGCCAGTAAGCAAACACGCTACTGCCAAGTAAATTGCAAGCTTTTTAGTCTGCAACCACTTCAATAAAATGCCAGCCTTGAACACCACCGGCGGATTGGTCTTCTGCTGTGAGTGTGCATTCTCCAGGAGCGATACCGGTGATACGAATACTGGTAGTGCTTAGGCGCTCTGTTGTACATGCAACGTTGTCGGCTGGCAGGCTCCAGATAAAATTGCTGATCGGCTGAGGCCCCCAGCGAGTGGTAGCACGATAGATTGCTGATTGATCAAGCTCTAGACGTGTTGGCCCTGAGACCACTACCTCTGCCGAAACGTTACTAAATTCTGAAGCATCAAAAATATCGGTAATGACGGCTGTGCCGGTTCGGTTGGCGTTATTTTGAACTGATAACTTAATGTTGTGCATGCTGCTAGCTGCGTTGGCAGCGCCACGTTTAGGTGATGCATAGTGCAAGTAATAAAAACTATTAGCGCTATCGACTACTTGCTGATTAATGGTCGACAATACAGACTTCAACTGTTCAAAGTTACTCAGCGAAAAAGTACCGCTAGTGCCAATTTGCTGCATGATATTTTCTGAAATCTCATTACCCACGCCGAGTGTGTAAATAGATTTACCTTGCACCGCGGCGACTGCATCAGAGTAGTTGTTTCTGGCAGCGGTATCAGTGCCATCAGTAATGATAATCACAGACCCTTGTGTAATTTGAGTTATATCGAAGGTGTCTTCAACTCGTTCAGCACCGGCAATTACTGCACCGTAAAAATCAGTTGGCGTGATAGCGACAGCTGGCTGAATGGCATCCAGAGTATTCACTATGCTGTCGGTGTTGCTAGAGAAGTCGCGTAGTAGAGTGACTGTGTCGTTGAATGAGTACAGTGCAATTTCTTGCTGCGGCAACAGTGTTGACTGCCCTTCTGTATCGGTCAGCATGCCGCGAACAGCGGCTTTTATTGTTTCCAGGTCAGAGGGCGAGATACTGCTACTGACATCAATCATTATGACGGTACGCAGCGAGAATGGCAGTTGCTCGTGAGGCACTATAGACAGTGATGTCTCAGCAGCTGACACTGGTTCGTTATCTTCTAAAAGCAGGAAGTCGCTGGTTTGAAGACCCGCTATCGCACCACCGTATTGATCAGTGGCTTGGAACATCACACTAATGATTGATGGCAAAGTTGATTCAAAGCTTAGTTTTTCAAGCTGTACATATCGGTTCGGGCTGTTTGACGCAATGCTTGAGCCACGGCTGGAACTAGACTGCCCTGAAGTGCCATCATTAATGCGATCGATACCTTCCCCATCACAGGCACTGACCAGCACGGCTAGCAGTAGTGGGAAAAAGGCACGCTTGTAATTCATTAGTTTCATAAGTCGCCGGCTCGAATTTTAGTTTTAAGTATGGGGCCGCTTCTCGGTCTTATTATATACAAGGAGTTACTGCTCCTTGGATATCAATCAATTAAGAATCGGACAGCCACACTGCGAGCTTGTGTTGCACGAAGCCTTCCAGTGGCAAGCGCGTGTAACACTTTATTAAAGAGTTCTAGCTCAGAATGGCGAAAATGCTAGTTATAGAATGGCTTATTGCGTATGGCTGGCGCAGAATTGGCCCGTTTGGCTTGCCGTGCTTAGCCCACGAGCTCATTCAATTCGAAAATGGGTAGTAGAATCGCCAGTACGATCATCATGACCATTCCGGCCATGATAAGAATGATGGCAGGTTCAAGCAGCGCCAAAAATACGGCGAGTATTGAATTGAGCTCACGCTCTTGATGCGTAGCGGCTTTTTCAAGCATGGTTTCTAATCTGCCGGAAGCTTCACCACTGGCAATTAAGTGCAGCATCATTGGTGGAAAGTAGCCGGTTCGTTCAAGTGAGCGGCTAAGGCCTGCGCCTTCACGAACTCTGGTGGCCGCCTTTTTTACCGCGTGTCGCATGGGGCGGTTGGTTAATACTTGTGAAGAAATACCCAGTGCATCCAGTACCGGTACACCGGAGGCTGCAAGAATACTTAATGTGCGGGCAAATTGAGATGCGTTAGAACCACGAATAATTCGAGACAATAGCGGCACCTTTAATAAAAAAGCGTGCACACGAGTTTTAAAGGCTTCGTTTTGCATGAGCCGGCGCCACAGCAAAAATAAAACAATGCACACGATCAACACTACAAAACCCCAGTTCTGAATGAACTCACTGAGGGAGATCATAATTCTGGTTAGCAGTGGAAGTTCCTGGTCCATGCTATCGAACACTTGCACAACCTTTGGAACAACATAGGCTAGTAAGAAAGACACAATACCGACAGCAATAAAAACAAGCCCGATGGGATAGTACAGTGCTTTACTGATAATCTGTTTGGTGGATTGTTTGTCTTCAGTGTAATCGGCCAATCTCTCTAGTACTGAGTCCAGGTGGCCAGATTGTTCACCAGCCGCTACTGTGGCTTGGAATATCTCAGGGAACACCTTTGGGTATTCGCTCATGGCGCTGGCCAGTGTTTTGCCTTCAAGCACTCGACCCCGCACTGATAACATCAATGATTTGATCTTTGGTTTTTCACTTTGATTTGCAACAGCTCCCAATGCTTCTTCCAGTGGCGTACCGGATGATGCAAGCGTTGCCACCTGGCGTGTGATTAACGCTAAATCATTAGAGCTTATGCCGCCACGAAAAGTGCCAGTAGCTTTTGCTCTATTGGCCTTTGAGCTACCTTCGGTGACGTCTAGTGGCGTTAGCTTTAAGTCTCTTAGCTGTTGCCTAATCTGACGCGGGTTATCACCTTCTAGAACGCCTTTCTTTTCGCTGCCTGACGGGTCCAGGGCGATGTATTCAAAAGCTGGCATTAGAGTTCTCTTGTAACCCGCAACACTTCTTCAAGTGACGTTATACCTTGCAATACAAGACGCTTACCGTCGTCAGTGATGCCAGGGTACTTGCCACGCGCGTAGGATTCTATTTCGTGTTCGGCAGCGCCGTCGTGGATCATGTTGCGCATAGCTTCATCAACAACATCGACTTCATAGATACCCGTTCGACCTACATAACCTGAGTGGTTACAGGTGTTGCAGCCATGAGGTATGTAGACAGTGCTTTGGTCGTGTTCCTGCATGCTAAGTTGTTCGCGCTCACCAACACTCGGTACGTGTTCGTGCTTGCAATCGTTGCACAGCAATCTAACCAGCCTTTGTGCCACTAAGCCTACCAGGCTTGAGGATAATAAGAATGGCTCTACACCCATATCGCGTAGGCGAGTAATTGAACCAATGGCAGTATTGGTATGCAGGGTGGATAAAACCAAGTGGCCGGTTAAACTCGCTTGTACTGCAATTTCAGCGGTTTCAAGGTCACGTATTTCCCCGACCATGACTATATCGGGATCTTGTCGCAAGATCGCACGCAGTCCGCGTGCGAAGGTTAGATCCACTTTGGTATTAACTTGGGTTTGGCCAATGCCATCAAGATAATATTCTATTGGGTCCTCAACTGTCAGTATGGTTTTGCTGCTGCTGTTAAGTTTGGTAAGCGCTGCATACAGTGAAGTTGTTTTACCAGAACCGGTAGGCCCGGTGACCAGCACAATGCCGTGGGGCATTTTAAGCACGCTTTGCAGCAACTCGGCTGACTCTTCAGCCATGCCTAAGTTTTCTAGATTAAGACGCCCGGCTTGCTTATCAAGAAGCCGCATTACTACTCGTTCGCCGTGGCCAGAGGGCAGGGTCGATACTCGAACATCTACCGGTCGGCCTGCAACAAGTAGCGAGATACGGCCATCTTGAGGTAGCCGCTTTTCAGCGATATCGAGCTTTGCCATTACTTTTATGCGAGAGATCACTTGCGCGGCTGCCTGCTGCGGTGGCTCAAGCAATTTATTCATCACGCCATCGACGCGGTATCTGACAGATAGTCGGTGTTCGAAAGGTTCGATATGGATATCGGATGCACCTTTTCGAATCGCCTCAGTCAGCATGGCGTTGATTAGGCGTATAATCGGTGCGTCGTCCTGAGATTCCATTAAGTCCTCAGGCTCTAACGAGCCTGCCATGGCATCGAGGTCGAGTTCCCCGCCGAAGTCATCCATTACAGTCATCGCATCGCTGGTGTTACCCTGATAAATTCTTGTCAGGAGTAGATCGAATTCATCTTCGCTGACAGACTGCAGTGCAACTGGCCTGCCGGCTACGCGTCTTGCTTCAAGCAGTGCGTTATTGCTGACACTATTTCGGTGTACAAGAGTAAGTGCGTCGCTGCTTTCGGAATCAAGCAGTACGCCATGGCGCTTGGCGAAACTATAGGGCAGGCTGAGTTGCATAGGTGTTTCAACTGCCGCGGCCTGATCCAGCATCTCATCGGTTGGTATAGAAGCCATTTCTTCAGATTAACTCCTGTGCACAATGGGTAAACTTTAAATGCATAAAAAAGCGTTCCATAGCGTGGCGGTAGCCATAGCCCGGAATGGCATTTAAGCTAAAAAGATGGTGGCGCTCCCTCAAGAATGCCAATATCCGCTTACGTTCTATTTTAAACGCTCGAGCGGCCTTTAAAGGTTACGTCTCTTAGCGCCTGTGACTTTCAATTCTAACTGCGGTAATTTTAACCTTTGCTTTACAACCGTGTGATTGCCATTTTGGCGAAGCGCATGGTTGATGTGTAGTAAGAGGGATTACCGCGTTGCTGATTAGTTCCATTGTAATGGCACCCAGTCGCGGCAAGGTGCCAGTCAATAACTTAGTATCTTAAATTAGTATCTTGGAGTCACGTATGACTGTAAAAGTTCATCGTTGGCCACTTCCATAAATACCACTTCAGGTCGGCCATCTGCGAGATCGTCTAGTGATCGATCGACGATTTCGCTATCGATGTTATCTATGTATTCACCCATTGTGGGTGCCGCGGGTAGTATTTCACCTGATGCGATGGTGTCTTCGAACAGAATAGCGTCAATGAAAGGTAATGATCGGCTGCTCGCAGGGACTTCCACGATGTCATCAGTTGTAGCTGCTTCGCTAGGCTCTGAAGATTCACTGGTGGGCAGTAGTTCTGGCGTTTGTTCTTTTTTTGGCAATTCAGCTGCTGGCAATTCATCTGCTTGTAAAGGTAAAACTTCTGCCAATGGTAAAGACTCAATTGGCTCTGCAATCGGCGCAGATTCCTCAACCGTTGACACTATAACGCCCTTAGTAATGCGATCGTTGGAGGCTTCATCGGTTGAAGCCTTCTTGCTTAATGAAAGCTCACTACTAGAGAAAGCGAAAGCATCAGAGAAAGATGTTGATTCGAATTGAGTCCATTTTGTTGTAGGTGTAGGAACCACAATATCAGCCGGTAAATCGTCTGCTGGTACATGGCTTGAGTCGCTCTCTGCGACGGTATTGGTGATAACAGTGTTGTTGGCTACAGTATCGGCGGTGTTGTTAGCCAGTTCAGTTGTCTCTTCATTTTGTGAGAGTATTTCGTTTGCTTGAGTTTCATGGTAAGCCGAAATAACCTTATCTATATCAGTCTTGGCAGGTTTTGCAGCTGATACAGTGCCACCCAATATGAGCTTGCCTTCAACAGGCTGTGGAGCACTTAAAATATCACTCGTAAATATTTCACTGGTGATTTTTTCACTCGGTGTTGTAAAGCTTGGCGATTCAAAGTGAGTCAGCGGGGTAATGCTGTCTACATCTTTACCTTTGAAATACAGCTTTAGCTCAGGCAGTTCTTTTTTGTCACGAGTAATTGAGTTGTCTTTTTCCTGTCTGTTAAGCATTTGTCTTGAACGCAGGAAGTTGTACTTACTGTTGCTGTACTGA
Source organism: uncultured Granulosicoccaceae bacterium (assembly GCA_937927895.1). GTDB lineage: Bacteria > Pseudomonadota > Gammaproteobacteria > Granulosicoccales > Granulosicoccaceae. Next base: position 31,848 of record CALGKA010000073.1, read on the forward strand.
TGGGCAGTCTCGCTGTCACGCAAAATAACCGGATGTAAAAATATCATCAGGTTTTTTTTGTTCTTTTTGGTGCTGCGGTAGCGAAACAAGTTACCCAATATTGGAATGTCACCTAAAAGAGGCACACGCTCTTCGACATCAGTAATTTGATCGTCTATTAACCCGCCTAGTACCAGGGTTTGGCCGTCTTCAACCAAAACTGTCGTTTTAATTGAACGCTTACTGGTTGTGATATCAGCAGCACCCGTAAGTGCTGTGGTATTAACGTTCGATACTTCTTGTTCTAACTCCATCTTAATGGTGTTGCCGTCATTGATTTGAGGCTTAACTTTAAGCGTTAGTCCGATATCTTGTCTTTCGATCGTTTGAAAGGGGTTGTCGTTGTTAGCAGATAGCTGTTGGCCGGTTACAAATGGCACGTTAGAGCCAACGACAATCTCTGCTTCTTCGTTATCCAGTGTGACAATGCTCGGTGTAGAAAGAATATTGTTATCAGCATCTGACGCAATAGCACGGACCAGGAAACCAAAATCTATTTCACCGGTTGCGAAGCGACCAAGCGCTAAAGATAAACCTGAGCCTACCGAAGAAGGGGCACTGCCAGAGCGTATTGACCCTGCAATACCCAGTGCACCGTCGGTCGCACCGCCTAAGTTTGAGTATCCAATTGGGACTTCTTTATCCGTGCCGTCCAGTAGAAAGTTAATACCGAATTCACGTGTGTTGTCTTCAGTGATTTCAGCAATGACTGCTTCTACCAGCACCTGTGCACGGCGAATGTCTAGCTGGCGAATAACCGCTAGAATATTCTGCATTTCGTCAGCGGGTGCAGTGATAATCAATGCATTGGTGTTTGAATCTGCTTGAATATCAACATTTGATTCACCCGTCTCGGCAGCACTCCGGGCTGTTACCGCGTTGCTATTTTGATTGTTTTGAACGATCGCATTATTAACGCCCTGCTGTGCAGCTTGCTGTTGCGCCTGTTGTTGTGCCTGCTGTGTGAAAGTGCGTTGTGTTTGGCCGCCACCATCAGCCGCAACTGTAGACGCGCCTACTTTCGCCTGGCCCTGCGAGACACCTTGTAAAATGGTGACCATATCTTCAGCGTTGGCAAACTTAAGATACACCACTCGCGTGTTGCCACCTGATTCGATCGGTGTGTCCAGATGGGCTATTAAGCCACGTACTCTGACTCGAACTGCTCTGTCGCCACTTATAAGTACGCTGTTGGTGCGTTCGTCAGCGACCAATTGCATAGCACCTGGGCCTTGCGGACCACCAATGTTGTTGCGTTGCAGTGAAGAGAGCGTGCGAACGATTTCAGCCGCAGAGGCATGATTAAGTCTTACTACTTCGATCTCTTCGTTGTCTGGTTTGTCTATACGCCTGATGATTTCCATCAAACGTTGAATATTGGATGCACGATCAGTGATGATTAATGAGTTTGTGGCGGCATAAGCTGCCAAGTGCCCTTGTTGCGGCACCATTGGCCGAAGAATCGGCACTAACTGGGCTGCTGGCACATTCACTACTGTAATGACTTGTGTCACGAGTTGGTCTGACGGGTTAGCGTCATCGCCTAATATGGGTACCGGGCCCTGCTTAGCAGTTACATCGGGAACAATCTTAACCAGATCACCGGCAGGCACAGCGGAATAGCCATGTACTTGCAGCACTGATAAAAATACTTCGTACAGGCCTTCAGCGTTAACGGGATCGGTAGAGATCACCGTTACTTTCGCTTTTACCCTCGGATCGACAACGAAATTGCGTCCCGTCTGTTTGGACACAGTCGCGATCAACGAGTGTATATCCGTGTTCTTTAGATTCAGCGTAAAAGTATTCTGATCATCATCGACTTGAGCATATGCGCTGTTGCACATAAGTAACAAACCGATAGAGACACCTGTCGCTGTTCGTTTCCAACGAAAATTTTTATTATTTTTCAACGTCTTACTCTTTCGTTCGTACGATTTATGGGGGATGAAGAATCGTACATACGCCATAATAACGCACGTAAGGAGTTAGAGTGTAAAGATTTTGCGACGGTTATTCCAGTTGAATACTGACCGGTAATTCAGCACCATCGCGTAAGATTGACAGATCAATCGATGGTGCCTTAACTAGTTTGCGCAATGCGCGAATAGCGTTTTTTTGATTGGCGAGCGCAATTCCATTGACTCTAGTGACAACATCGCCGGGTAAAACACCGTAGTTGGCCAGCAATCCGTCTTGCTGTTTAGGGGTAATTTTGTACCCTAAGATACGCCCGTTCTCACGATAGGGGACCGCACTGACCAATTTGCCTAGCATGGCGGGATTACTAACAAGGGTGTCACGGATGTCTTTAGGTGACTCTGGCAACTCAATGGGCGCGTCGTTGCCAGCACCTGATTGAGCAACGGGTTGCACGTTACCGCCCGGTAGATTGTTGAAATTTTGGGTGCCAGTTGATGCGACAAGCTCCGGAAGCTTGACTGTTTCGCGACGACCTCCGTTTTCAATGATGACTTCGTTGTGCAATACCTCTGCTAGCACTGCATTGCCAACGATAGTCTCACCTACTCGAAAGACTTCTTCAGGCTTGCCATCTGAGCTGATAATCGCGATTGCTCGATCAGCAGGTTCTGCCATATAAACACCGACCAACTTCAGGTTGAGTCTTGTCGGCTGTGGGGTGGGCGCAACTTTTGGCGCTTCAGCTATTTTTTCACCCGCTTTGCCAAAAATATTTTGCTTAGCAGCGTCGTTTGCTATTTCAATGATTGAAGGCACGACAGCAGTGGTCGTCGCACTACCACCTGTTGTAGGTGACATGACAGCGGCTTGGGTGTTTTGTACCGGTACGAATCGCAGTGCAATAATTGCTAGCACGTAGCCAATGAATATGACTAAAAAGCGACTTACCCATGGTGCCAGTCTGGCCATTAAAATATTACTCTCGCTTATGGGGTTCAGCTGGATAAAATTCGCTGGGCTTTTATTAAGGTGAGTGCCCAACGAGTGATCATACATGGTATGGGCAAAGTACAGCCGATTTCAATATCGACGGTAATAAAAAGGTTGCAAGCCGCTAAAAACAGCTGATCTACGGCGCAGTGCCGGTTAACTGCCGCGGGAAGTACTGCGGATTGGGTGGGTTTATAACAAGTGTGGGTATTAAATGCGCTTGAATAAAGCGGATTTATAAAGCATGCCGCGCCGATCAATGCCGGCGCAGCATCAAGCAATTGCTTGTTAAACCATTTCTTTCAATGATTTCAACGGTAGAATTTTTACCGCTTTACGCGCTGGCTTCGCTTTGAACATCATTTCTTCACCGGTGAACGGGTTGATGCCTTTACGAGCTTTAGTTGCTGGCTTCTTGATGCACTTAACCTTGAACAGGCCAGGCATGTTGAAGTAACCAGGGCCACGGCTGCCGATATTCTTGCCGATCAAACCAGACAATGAATCGATCATCGCGCTGACATCACTTTTTGAAAGCTCAGTTTCTTCAGCAATGTGTGCCAAAATTTCTGATTTTGTAGGCGGCTTTTTGCCTGCGGCTTTTGATGCTTTTTTCTTCGACGCTTTTTTCTTACTTACTTTTTTCTTGCTTACTACCTTTTTCTTCGTTACTGCCTTTTTCTTAGCTTTCTTCTTAGCCATGATCTCTTTACTCGTGTGGTGTGTGTGATACCAGCAGTGGCATTGGTAGGCCCGGCGACTTTCAATCTGCAACCTTGCGGGCTTTAGAATGAATCTTAGTCCGAGATATCTAGTAAAACCTTTTCAGTGGTGCCCAGGAATACCTGTTCTTATTGCTGGTGACTGGTTAGTTACAAGAGTTAATTCCTATAACGATGATGTACGCGCAGCGGATAATACAGCATATGGAGCATATTCCAATATCAAATTATAATATTTTACGCATATTTATAGGGTTTTATTGTCAGGCTGGCGAATAAATACTGTATTTACAGTGTTTCAGCGTTCCAACTACATTGTTTTGAGCATCTTAATGGGTATGAACATTACAGCCGAAAATGACCTAACTGTATTAATTTAAATGCTGACTATAGGTTTTTCTTTGCTGTGATTTCGTATAGGGCGGTTTCGCTGAATAGGTTCGGCAGTACCTTCGAACTAATACTATTAGCGCCTCCCTTATTCCTTAGAGTTGCCCTTCTCAGGGTCTGTATATCAAGCTCTTCGCAGAGATTTTCGAAATCTCTAAGTGTGCACAAATGTGTGTTGGGTGTGTCGTGCCAATCATGCGGTAGCGATCGCGTAGTGGGCATTTTGCCAAGTAACGCTATTGATAGACGGGCACTCCAGTAGCCCATATTAGGAAAAGACACAATACCCCTAACGCCTACTCTTACCATCTCCAGCAAGGTCTCAGCGGGGTATCTAAGGGTTTGAATAGAGTGCGTGGTCACTACGTAATCAAAGGATTGCGCCTCAAACATTTCTAAGCCTAATTCGATATCGCGATGAATCACGTTGATTCCTCGCGCCAGACAAGTATTGATATCGGGTTGTGATATCTCCATTCCGTAGCCGGTGGTATTTTTGGTCTCTTGCAGCAGCTTCAATAGAGTGCCGTCACCGCAGGCAAGATCAAGCAGTCTGCTTCCGGGCTCTATCCACTCTTGGATATGACGCAGGTCAGTACGCAGATTGTTTATGTCTGTTGGTACAGTCGTCGCAGCTGCTATTTTTTCAGTCATAGGTGGCTCCGACTGCAGCCTTGTGCGGTTGTAGGTGCTTAGTCATGCGATCTCAGGCTAACATGGCCAAACCAGCTCTTAATACTTTGGACGTAATCATCAATAGGCATCAGGAAGGAATCGTGGCCACTGATTGATTGAATAATGCTCGACGATACATTGCAATTTGCCAGCATCATTGCGTTGACAATCTCCTCTGAGCGTTCACTTGAGAAACGCCAGTCAGAGGTAAATGAAATAACCATTGCGCGGGCTTTAATACGCTCGAACGCGGTGACTAAGTTGTTGTCGTAGTCGCGTGCCGGGTCAAAGTAGTCAAGCGCTTTGGTCATTAGCAAATAAGTATTGGCGTCGAAACGATTAACAAACGCCGCGCCTTGATGGCGCAGATAGCTCTCTACCTGGAACTCTACACCGTAGTTGTAGTTAAGCTTCTCAGTGCGCAACTCACGGCCGAATTTTTCATGCATGGCATCTTCCGAAAGATACGTAATGTGGCCTAGCATGCGTGCCAATATCAGACCTTGTTTAGGGACAGTGTCGTGATCGTAGTATCTGCCCTCATGGAATTCGGGGTCAGTGATAATCGCTTGGCGTGCTACCTCATTAAACGCAACGTTCTGTGCTGATAATTTTGGTGCTGATGCCACCAATAAAATGTGATCAACCAGATCCGGGTAGTCTATAGCCCATTGCAACCCTTGCATTGCCCCAAGGCTTCCGCCGGCAACAGCCGCCCAATGGTTAAGCCCTAAAAACTCCATTAGCATTTTTTGGCTTCTGACCCAATCTTTACAAGTCACTATCGGGAAGTCGGGGCCGTAGTGTTTATCGGTGGCAGGGTTAGTTGATAGTGGCCCGGTGCTGCCGCGGCAGCCGCCTATATTGTTAGAACAAACGACAAAAAAGCGATTGGTATCGATTGCTTTGCCGGGGCCAATGCAGCTATCCCACCAGCCTGGCTTTTTATCGTCTGGATGATGAATGCCTGCAGCATGATGGTCACCCGATAGCGCGTGACAAACCAGAATGGCATTATTTTTCTCAGCGTTGAGCGTGCCGTAAGTCTCATAGATGAGCTCATGGCCTTTAAGCACTTGCCCGCAGTCAAGTTGCAAAGTGTCGATAAACCTTGCTAATTGTGGTGTGACTACACCGACTGATTGGGCTTCATTGGCTGACATGGTGGCTTAGTGTGCGGCAAGCGTATGATTGAGTCTATAGGGGTCAATCATACTTGTTTGGCTTAGTCAGGCTTTAACCGCCTAGCACTATTTTTATGAAGTATAAAATGATCATTGCCACTAACGGAGATAGATCAAGGCCGTTAAAGGGTGGAATGAATCGTTGAATAGGATTAAGAATAGGCGCGGTAACACTTTGTAGCACCCCTGACATCGCGTGCCCGCCAGGGCTTACCCAGCTTAAGATCACGCGTACTAATATGGAAATCAAAAACACATCTATAGCGGTTACCAGCACCCCTATTAGTGCTCGCGGTAATACCGCCGCCCACGAGTGGGCACCAAGCGCGGTGAGCAATACATACTTTACGAATAAAATAATAAACACTAAAACAAGTGCGGCGACATCATGACCACCAATACCAGGTATCACCTTACGCATGGGTAGCAAAAAGGGTGAAGTGGCTTTTGTGATGAGATCACCGATTGGGTTGGCGAAGCTCGCCCGAGTGTATTGCATGATGAATCTAAACATCACAATAAATGCCAGGATATCGAAAATGGTGGTGATTAAAAAGTACAGGCCTTGATTTACGTTACCCATTGGAATCTCCGAGCTCTTTGCCTAATTCTTGTGCGCGTTCATTGGCTGCAGTCATGGCGCGCAACACTATTTGTTGTAGATTATCACTTTTAAAACTATTCAAAGCCGCTTCTGTAGTGCCTGCTGGTGAAGTGACATTTTGCCTTAGCTGACTGGGGCTAATGTCGCTTTCGTGCGCCATGGTGGCGGCACCAAGTGCGGTTTGCGTGGCAAATTTCACGGCTTGATCTTTATCAAGCCCAAGCGCTTCTGCGGCTTCTGCCATTTGTTCTATTAATAGGAAGAAGTATGCAGGCCCTGAGCCTGAAAGTGCTGTGATCGCATCAAGTTGTGTTTCATGTTCAACCCATGCGGTTATACCCACGGCGGCTAAGATATCTTCAGCGATTTTACGTTGTGCCTTTGTGACTTTGCTATCAGCATAAAGGCCTGTAGCGCCTTGTTGCACAAGTGCCGGGGTGTTTGGCATGCACCTTACCATAGCAATATTGTTGTTAGTGCTATTGGCCCACTTCAGCATGTCGCGAGTCTGAGTGCCAGCGGCAATAGACACCAACAGTTGCGCATTCAGATGCGGTGCCAGTTCAGTTAAAACGGCTTTCATCATTTGTGGTTTAACGGCAAGTACCACGACATCAGCTTGAGTCACAGCATGTGCATTGTTTTCAGCAACCACCACATTCCACTTTGAAGCGGCGATGTCGGTCGACGCAGTCGTGGGGTCCGCTACGACAATATTTTGCTTTGCAAAACCGCTCGCGACAAGGCCCCCTATTATGCTCTGCGCCATATTGCCGCAGCCGATAAACGCTATCTTCACTGGTTGTCTCTTTTATAAAATCGCTTGAAAATGCAAGGCGTACAAAGCTGTGCTTAGCTTCTGTACTTGCTACTTTCAGAATCTATGGCGCTCAAGAGCCGATCAAATGCTTCACTGAATGATGCCACACCATCTGCTTCGAGCTTATTGGTGATCTCGGTTAGGTTAATGCCCATATCCGCGGCTTTGTCTAGTGTGGCTTGTGCCGCATCTAAGCCTGCTTCAAGGCGATTTTCAACCACGCCGTGATCACGGAACGCATCCATCGTTTTAGGTGGCACTGTGTTAACGGTATTGGGGCCCATTAACTCTTCTATGTAATAAACGTCACTGAAATCGGGGTTCTTAGTGCCAGTTGATGCCCACAGTAATCGTTGTGGAATGGCACCTTCGTCGGCTAATTTTTTAAACTGCGGGCTATTAAAAATGTTTTGGTAGTAGCTGTAAGCCACTTTTGCATTGGCAATGGCCACTTGGCCTACCAGGCTTTTTGCAGCCTCCTGGTTACTGTGTGTTTCAAGCGCTTTATCCACTGCGGAATCTACACGGCTGACAAAAAAGCTCGCCACTGAAGCTATTTTATTGATCGGTTGCTTGTCGGCTAAGCGCCGTTCTAGACCGCGCACATAGGCTTGCACAATTTCTTTATAACGTTCAACAGAGAATAACAGTGTCACATTAACGCTAATCCCACGAGCCGTGAGCTCTTCGAAGGCTTTTACCCCTTTTTTGGTACCAGGCACTTTGATCATGACATTATCGCGATTCAATAAGCCGTGCAGTTCAATGGCCTCCGCGATAGTGCCTTCTGTGTCGTGAGCAAGATTGGGTGAAACTTCAAGGCTTACCATGCCGTCGTCGCCACGGCTTTTTTCATAGACGGATTTAAATGCGTCTGCGGCGGTGCCGATATCAGCTACTGCTAGTCGCTTGAAGATATCCATCGCTGTGGCTGCCGGATTCTCTTTAACGATTGATTCAATTTCCGCATCGTACTCATTGGTGTTGGCAATCGCGTTTTCAAAGATCGCCGGATTGGAAGTCATGCCCTGCAGCTGATCATCTTTTATATAGCGATCAAGATCACCGCTCTGAAACATGCTGCGCTGTATGTAGTCCAACCAGAGACTCTGACCAATTTCTACGGCGGCAACGAGCGGGTTTGAATGAGCCATGAGATTCCTTAAGCGTTAAAAGTGTTAAGAGGTAATAGTGCAATGATAGCTTTTTTTTGGATTGCAACGTAAATATTGCATTACTTCCGGTTACTAACAGATGTTTGGCGCAGGATTTCAAAAAATGGCGCACAGGGCATGCAGCGCTCGTCAGCCGGCCTGCAAGGTAAGTCAAAACGACAGCCCCCGGCAGGGTAAAAGAAGAGCCCGAGAGCCAAGGCCGCCACCGGGCATAAAAAAGCCTCAGCGTTTGCCAAACACGGCGGTGCCGATTCTAACCATTGTAGACCCCTCAGCAATAGCGGCCTCCATATCACCAGACATACCCATAGATAATGTATCCACTTCCGGGTATTGCGCTTCTAATTGTCGATAGACGTTATGCAGCTCTGCAAATACCGCACGTTGTTGCGCAATGTCCTCGCGCGGTGCCGGTATTGTCATTATTCCGCGCAAGCGGAGGTTTTCTGCTGAATCTATAAATGCTGCCAATGCGTCGAGTTCAGCAATTGAGCATCCGGATTTAGTCTCTTCGTCATCGAGCTTTAATTGAATACAAACATTTAACGGTTGGGAATCTACGGGTCGATGCTCAGCCAGGCGGGTCGCGATCTTAAGCCGGTCGACACTTTGTACCCAATCGTAGTGGGCGGCCAAAGGGCGGGTTTTGTTTGATTGAATATGGCCGATATAATGCCAGATGAGGCCTAGTTCTTTGAGTTCAGTAATCTTTTCTATGCCTTCCTCGACATAGTTTTCGCCAAACTCTATTTGTGCGGTGGCGGCAGCCTCACGGATCAGAGTCTGTGGCTTGGTTTTGCTTACTGCTAACAGTTGTACACTTCCAGGTTCGCGATCATACACAGCCTCAAGGCGTGCAATGTTGTCGCGAACGGCTTTGATATGTTCGGCTACGGAGCCTTCAGTTGGGTCAGAGGGGCACATTTAGATCCAAATGGTAGATGAAAAGGAATGTCACACTACACTAGCGGGTCGCATGCTGATTTGCATCTTTTGACGAATTGGCAAAATACTCAAAGTGCTTTTTTTGTTCAATTTGCTGGCTGGATCATCGTTCTTGATGCCTTAACCGCCATTTAGAGCCAAAGGATTGTCATACAAAGCTTAATAAATTCCTGCAACTAGTCGATAGGTTTCTATGCAGGCACGAATTTCAAACACGTGCAGATTGAATTTAACGAGAAACTCCGGGATCGATCAATGGATATTTCACAGCTTCTGACTTTCAGCGTGAAAAATGGCGCATCAGATTTGCACTTGTCGGCAGAATTGCCTCCGATGATTCGTGTAGACGGTGACGTACGTCGAGTCAATGTGCCAGAGCTAGACGCAGGGCTTGTACAGTCCATGGTCTACGATGTCATGAACGACAAGCAACGCAAAGAATTTGAGAACGAGCTAGAGGTGGATTTCTCATTCGAACTCCCCGATGTGGCACGCTTTCGTGTAAACGCATTTAATCATGAACGTGGCTGTGGTGCGGTTTTCAGAACCATTCCAAGTGAAGTTTTAACACTTGAGCAAATTGGCGCGCCACCGATTTTCCAACAGATCTCAGAATTTCCACGAGGTATCGTGCTGGTAACAGGGCCTACCGGTTCTGGTAAATCAACAACGCTTGCCGCAATGATGGATTATAAAAACGAAACGGAGTTAGGTCATATCCTAACCATTGAAGATCCAATAGAATTTGTTCATCAGAGCAAGAAGTGCCTTGTTAACCAACGAGAAGTTCACAGAGATACCAAGGGCTTTGATGCGGCGTTAAGGTCTGCACTACGTGAAGATCCAGATACGATTCTGGTAGGTGAGATGCGTGACCAGGAAACCATCTCTCTTGCGCTGACAGCCGCAGAAACCGGTCACTTAGTATTCGGCACCTTGCACACCAGTTCTGCTGCAAAGACCATTGACAGAATCATTGATGTATTCCCAGCTGGTGAAAAGCCAATGGTGCGTTCAATGTTATCCGAATCATTGAAAGCCGTTATTTCACAGACCCTTCTTAAGAAGGTCGGCGGTGGTCGAGTAGCGGCACATGAAATCATGATGGGTACACCTGCGATCAGAAACTTGATTCGCGAAGATAAGGTGGCGCAAATGTATTCAGCGATTCAAACCGGTGGTGCTGCAGGTATGCAAACCCTTGATCAAAACCTGAAAGAGCTGGTTCAAAAGGGATTGGTAAGTCTTGATGATGCTAAGAAGAAGGCGTCTAACCCAGAAACGCTTACATAAGCAGTAATTATATTTAAAGATCGCAAGGCGGTAGAGTAATAATGGAAAACGATTCAGCTAAAAAGTACCTTGATAGCTTGTTGAACAAGATGCAGCAAGAAGGCGGATCTGATCTGTTCATCACTGCTGGTGCACCACCAAGCATGCGCTTACACGGCAAGATCACGCCGTTAACCGATAAGAAAATGACTCCAGAGCAGACAATGGCGTTGACCGTGTCTGTCATGGATGAAAAAGAACAGGAAGAATTCAGAACATCACGCGAGTGTAACTTCGCGATCAGTGTTCCAGATGTTGCGCGCTTTCGTGTAAACGCATTTGTTCAGCGCGGTAGTGCGGGCATGGTTGTTCGAATCATTGGCTTTGAAGTGCCATCGCTTGAAAAACTAAACTTGCCGGAAGTACTAAAAGAAGTGGCCATGATCACACGTGGTTTGGTTATCTTTGTTGGTGGTACTGGTTCTGGTAAATCAACAAGTCTTGCGGCGCTCATTGACTACCGCAACACCAATAGTAAAGGTCATATTATTACGATCGAAGACCCGGTAGAATTTGTGCATCAGCATAAAGGTTGTTTGGTGACACAGCGTGAAGTAGGTACCGATACAGTATCTTTTGAAGTGGCGTTGAAAAACACCCTGCGACAAGCACCAGATGTCATTCTAATTGGTGAGATTCGAGACGAGCACACCATGGAGCATGCGATTGCGTTTGCTGAAACGGGTCACTTGTGTCTGGCTACGCTTCACGCCAACAATACCAACCAGGCAATGGATCGAATTATTAACTTCTTCCCTGAAGAACGCCATAACCAGCTGCTGCTGGATCTTTCATTAAACCTTAAAGCAGTTATCTCACAGCGTCTATTGGCTACTCCTAGTGGTGATGGTCGTCGTGCCGCGGTCGAGATACTACTTAACTCGCCGTTGATGTCTGACCTTATCAAGAAAGGTGAAGTTCACGAGATGAAAGAGCTTGTTAAGAAGTCAGGTGAGCAAGGCATGATCACATTTGATCAGGCGATATTTAAACTGATTAAATCTGGTGAGGTCACAATGGAAGAGGGCATGCGAAATGCTGACTCTGTAAACGATCTTCGCTTAAGTCTTAAGCTTGCTGACGGTGTTAGCATGGACGCAGACGACGACGAAGGTGGTTTGTCACTCAAAGACGCAGACGACGATTCCTACAAAGTAGCGTAAAGCGCCGTTTTAGTTGCAAACTAAAAAGCCGGGCAATTGCCTGGCTTTTTTGGTTTTAACGTGTTCGATTCTTAGCTGCTCGTCGTATAAATCGTTTTACCGTTCACTACTGTCAGTTCAACTTGGCCGCGAAAATCCCACCCTGCATAAGGGTTGTTCTTGCCAGAGCTAAGCATGTTATCAGGTGAAAACTCCCAGTCGGATTCTGCGTCAATAATGCAAAGATCGGCTGGTGCGCCAACTTCAATTTTGCCCTGAGGTAGGCCAAAGCATCGTGCGGGGCCTGCGGTTACGCGCTCAATTAATGTTTGCACGCTAATATCGGTTTCTTCAGAGAGCTTAAACAGTAAGCCTGTGAAGCTATCGAGTGATGATAAACCCGGTTGGCTCTCTGCAAAGGGCAAAAGCTTGGCGTCAAGCTCATGCGGTGCATGGTTAGAGCAAATTGCATCCAGTACACCAGAGGCTATACCTTCACGCAGTGCCTCACGATCCTGGTAAGATCGAAACGGTGGTGAAGCATGGCAAAAGCTATTGAAGTCGCTGGTATCCATCTCTGTTAGAAACAAATGATCAATGCCAACATCTGCGGTGACGGCAATGTTATCTTTTTTAGCCTGGCTTACTAAGTTGACACCGCGCTGTGTAGATAACCTGGAAAAATGCACCTTAGCACCAGTTTGATAGCACAGCTCTATCAGCTGCGATAACGCCACTGTTTCAGCCGCAGAAGGAATGCCGGGCATGCCAAGCCTCAACGATACCGAGCCCTCATGCGCCACTCCGCCAGACAGCCAAGGGTCTTGTGGTGCGATAATTAAATGCAGATTAAAGCCCGCGCTGTATTCCATTACGCGTCGCAGTACCTGGTTATCACTTATTGGGTTGTCCCCGTTGCTAAAGGCAATGCAACCTGAATCAAACAGTATTTGCATTTCACTTAAGTGTTCGCCTGCAAGCCCTGAAGTCAGTGCGCCTATTGGTAGTACTTTTACCCCAATGGCAGCGGCCGCACGGCGTTTGATTAACTCAACAGTGCCCGGTTCATCAATGATCGGGTCTGTGTCTGGTGAGCAAAATAATGTAGTAATGCCGTTTTTAGCAGCTGCCAGGGTTTCACTGGCAATGGTGGCGGCTTTTTCAAAACCAGGCTCACGTAATCTGGCGTAGCAATCAATTAAGCCTGGTAGTAATAAGTGATTACCTGCATCAATAGTGTGTTCTGAACTTGGTTGATCATTTGAGTTGCCGACGTGCGTGATAAGGCCGTCGGTATATTGCACGGTGCCTTGTTGTACTTCTTTTTGCTCTGCATCAAAGTAACGGCAGTTAACAATAGAGGTGCTGCTCATGATCGCGCCTCCGGCTTAGCGTGTGCTTCTGCAAGTGATCTTTCTATGTTACCCATAGTGATTGACATAATCGCCATACGTACTGCAATACCACCTGTGACCTGTTCAAGAATGATCGACTGTGGTCCATCGGCTACTGATGCTTCTATTTCAACACCGCGGTTGGTGGGTCCCGGGTGCATAACGATGGCATCCGGTTTTGCTAGCTGCATACGGCGTTCTGTTAAACCAAAGCTTCGGTAGTATTCATCTTCAGTCGATAATAACGCTGATCGCATGCGTTCTTTTTGTAGCCGCAAGCCTATAACGACATCAGCTCCAACCAGTGCATCATCAAGATCGTGTCGCACATGAACGCCAAGTTCTTGCATTTGCTGCGGTAAAAGTGTCTTTGGCCCTACTGCAGTGATATTGCCGCAACCAAGAATATTGAGTGCATGAATCTGTGAGCGAGCAACCCGTGAGTGCAGAATATCGCCAACAATAACCACCTTAAGGTTTGCAAAGTCTCCTTTGTTGCGACGAATAGCAAACATGTCAAGCACGGCTTGGGTCGGGTGTGAGTGTTGTCCGTCACCGGCGTTAATTACCCCAATATGCGGTTCAACGTGGCTTGCTATAAAGTGAGCCGCTCCTGAAGAAGAGTGCCTAACCACAAACATATCGCATTGCATCGCTTGCAGGTTTCTTAAAGTGTCTAGTAGCGTTTCACCTTTGGTTACTGCGGATACATTTACGTTAATGTTGAGCACATCTGCAGACAAACGTTTTGCTGCCAGTTCGAATGTGGTTCTGGTGCGCGTGCTGTTTTCAAAAAATAAGTTAGCCACTGTTTTGCCGCGTAACAGCGGTACTTTTTTTGCGGCTTTATCGTTAACACCTACAAAGCTTTCTGCTGTGTCTAATATTTCAACCAGGCGTTCGCGTTTAAGCCCTTCAATGGTTAGAAAATGTTTGATTTCACCGCTTTCGGTTAGTTGAATATCGCTCTGATGGGATTTCATTGTGTCAGGTTTTTTAATGGCGAGGTGTGCGCCTGAGTCTTGAGTGTTTGTCATCGCTGAAAAATCTCCAGGCTCATGTCGCCGCGTAACTTCACCTGATGGCTGTCGGGTAAGTCCATGCTGCGGCCAACGACATCGGCACTGATCGGTAGTTCACGGCCCCGGCGATCAATCAATGTGGCCAGTACGATTTTTTCAGGCCGCCCGTAATCAAATATTTCATTCATGGCAGCGCGTATGGTGCGACCGCTGTATAAAACATCGTCTACCAGAATAATGGTTTGATCTTCCACTGAAAACGGCGTTTTTGAAGCACCTACCTGTGGGTGCAGGCCAATGCGGCTGAAGTCGTCGCGGTAGAAAGAGATATTCAGCTCACCGGCTTCTTCGGTTAGATTGAGTTCTTCGTGTAACTGCTTAGCCACCAGAACCCCACCTGTCTTTATGCCCAACATTTTGGCCGATTGATAATCACTGCCAAGCTGTAGTTTTAGAGATTCTGCCATTTGCCGGATCATATTTTCGACCCCGGCTGGATTAATTTTCTCGAGTAGGGTCATTAAGCCATTGTTCCAGTATTAGTGCGGCCGCTATTGTATCTGAGTCTTCGCGTGTTGCCCGGCGTCTTTGGTGGTGATGTCTGTTTTCTGCGATTATTCGTGACGCTTCGTTTGAACTGTAGCGTTCATCGCAAAGGTGAACAGGTAGTTGGTAACGCCGGCGTAAGTGTTTGCTGAAAGATTTGGCAAGTTGCGTCATGCGCTGACTTTGGCCATCTGCGTCTAGCGGTAAGCCGACCACCAATGCATCGGGTTTCCATTCTTCTACCAGCGCGGCTATTTTATCCCACTCCGGGCGGCCATTAATATTGCGTACAGCGCAAATTGGGCTTGCGCTGTTGGTGCCAGACTGACCACTGGCTACACCAATGCGTTTCTCACCAAAGTCGAAGCCTAAATAGTGGTTTATTTTGAGCGCTTGCGGCTCTGAGCTATGGTTTTCTGGTTCATGCATGTCCAGCTTCGGATGAGATTAGATCGAATTTTACGCCCAGGCTGCTTGCTGCAAGGTTGAACTTTTCATGCATATCTTCTGAGAAAAGAATCTCTTGGCTTGCCTCACAAGTGAGCCAACTATTGCTGACCATTTCTTCTTCAAGCTGGCCTGCTTCCCACCCGGCATAACCCAAAATTAATAGGTAGTTGGTGGGGCCTTTGCCGCGCCCAATTTCAGTTAGTATGTCTGTCGAACCGGCCAGAGTCACACCAGTACCTCGGCTACAAGATTCAGTATCAGTTTCTAGTTCATCGCTTGGGAACAGAACAAAACCGCGTTCTTTATCTACCGGGCCGCCTTCATAAACATGGGCCTGTCTATCAATCATGTTTGCACAATCAATGTCGAGTTGATCAAAAACCTCACCGGCTAATATTGACGCAGGCCGGTTGATCACGAAGCCAAAAGCGCCATCTTCGTTGTGTTCGAACAAATAAGTAATGGTTTTATCAAACCAGGAGTTGTGAAGCCCGGGCATGGATAATAAAAAATGATTGGTTAGATCCATATTAGTTACTTCTTAATCGGCTTCGATCTAATGGGGGAGATATGCTCTGGTGTTTGGCTTTGTAGTTCATTTAGCGAGCTATCCGTCCGTTGATTAGCCTTATGCTGTGCGGCATTTTGAATTGCCGGTAACATTCTAGCATTTTAAAGCTGTAAATAGTGGCCGCACTTCGTATTTAAACCGGAACGTTTACAGCTGTTCGAAGAAGTTGCGGTCACTTTAAGCGTTTTTCTATAGCATCCATGAATTGCGAACCAATATCTAGATTGCATTGTTCGTCCAGCTCACGGGCGCAAGTAGGGCTGGTGACATTGATTTCAGTAACCCAATCGCCGATTACATCAATACCGGCAAACAGCACGCCTTGCTTTTTAAGCTCAGGCCCAATGGTTTCGGCAATTTCTCGATCCCGTGCAGATAACGGCACCGCAACCCCGGTTCCTCCAGCGGCTAAATTGCCACGGGTTTCACCTGCTGCTGGCATGCGGGCTAGAGCATGCGAGACAGGCACACCGTCAACCACCAAAATGCGTTTATCGCCATCCGTGATTTCTGGAATGTAGCGCTGCGCCATAATCTGGCGCTCACCGAATCGCGTCATGGTTTCCAGCACTACGCTCACGTTTGGGTCGTCAGGTTTGAGGCGAAAAATCGATGCGCCACCCATGCCATCAAGAGGTTTAACAATAATATCGCCATGTTCCTGGTGGAAAGCGCGCAGTTTGTCGTTGAGGCTGGTAATTAATGTTGGTGGGCAGCACTCTGGAAACCAGGCGGTGTACATTTTTTCGTTAATATTGCGCAGAGCGGTGGGATTGTTCAGCACCAAAGTGCCGGCATCACTGGCGCGCTGTAAAAAATAAGTGGCGTAGACATAATCCATATTAAATGGTGGGTCTAGCCGCATTAAAATGCAGTCGAACTCGTCTAGATATATATCGGTGGCGGGCTTGGCGTCATACCAATGGTTTTTATCATCGTAGACTTTCACTGCCTGGACACGTGCGGCGGGCCTGCCGTCACGCATGAATAGATCTTGGCGGCGTAAATAATAGTTTGACCAGTCGCGCTTTTGTGCGGCTAGCATCATCGCAAGGCTGGTGTCTTTGGCGACTTTGATATTTTCGATCGGGTCCATTAAGACTGCGATTTTTTTACTCATAGAATCTTGGCCGTGGTCATCTGTTTACGGTGGGTTTGTAGTCATTGTATCGGTTTCGACGCTGGCATCTAGTAATGGCGTCTGGTGACAATCATTCGTCTGGTGGTGAATAATCTTTAAGTTATTGATAATCATGGTAATTAACAAATTTAATTGATTCGCCACAGTTGAAGCAATGTAGCCATTAAGTTACAGTTCACTGCTAGGTTAAAGTCATTGTGGCTAGTGGCGACTGCAGGTTGGTCACCGCTCATGATTGCTTTAACGCATCAGTCAAAGGTTCGAAGTGCCACTTAGCAATAAACAGCAATGCAATAAACAGCAATCTAAATTTAGCTTGTCACGTAATAATAGCTCTTCACTTAACCTGTGGTTGCCCAAGGTATTTAACAATGTCTAATGTTGATTCGCATCAATCACAGAGTCGCACCGACGATATCATTTGGTCTTCAAACTCGATCACCGCATCTAGTTCTTCACGAGCACTGTTGTGTGAATGTGATGGTCTTAACTATGCCGTGTTGGCAGAGCATGTGGTTGAGGTTATAGAGTTGCCTAATGCTTCTGGCGTTGTCGGCGCGCCAAACTGGTTTATGGGGCTTGCCGTCTATAAAGCTCGCCCGGTGCCGGTAATAGATGTCGGCGCGTACTTTAATGTCGGCGGCAGTTATGCTGCTCGGCCAGATACACAACAAAATACCCAACAAAAGAATTTTCAGCGCCGTGCCATCGTGGTGCAACTGGCTGGTAGTCGGTATCTGTTGGCTGCAGATAAAATACTCAATTTGACTGATCTGCCAGCTGAAGATTCCGCCACGTATACAATGCCTGCATCGAGTAGCAATGTTCCAGACTTAAATGAACATCGGGCCATTGAGCGCATATGTAGTGTAGATAACAAGCAGATAGCGTTAATCAACTTACCCGAACTATTGCGCTTAACTAAATTTTTACGTGAGTGCCAAATAGTTTGAATGCGTCAACGTTAAAAATGCGCCTGCCTCTGGTATTAATTTCACTGGCGGTAATAGCTTTGCTATTGAGTATGGCTTTGGCTATGTCTCTGCTTGCTCAACAGTCACAACACGTTGACCGGCAGGCACGCGCCGCTGAACTTTCCAGCACCCTGGAGCAAATTACCCAATTAGTCGAATCAGATGATCAATGGGCTCGTAACAGTGCTGTGGCAAGTAAGCTTGAAACACTAATGACAGTGGGTGACGAACAGTCGCAAGAGCTACGTAATTTATCTAACGGATTTTTAACAAGCCAGGCTTCAGACAATATTACCAATGCGGCCATAGCGATAGACGCTGATTGGATGACCCTGCGCGACAGCTTGCATAAAGCGCTAAAGCCAACACAGTCAGTAGCTCAGGTGTTAACACCGGAAGTAAAGGCATCACCCGTTACTCCCGTTCAATCACTTGATAATAATTGGCAAGAACTAAAACCATTGGTCGGTGCATTGGCGAATGATTTTGAATTAATACGAACCCATATTACTGAAGGCACACAGCGCGTTGAGCTACGCGCACTTGTTAACGATGCATCTTCTCAGTGGAGCCGTATTAATGCCATGTATAACTCCGCATCAAGTGCCCCTGAGTTTTTAAGTTCAGTTGAACTGCAAAGTGCCTACGCTCGTGATCTACTGAGATTAACTCGAGCTGGCACTAGTGAGTCGCTTTTCGGTTATCGCACCACCAACATGATCTTATCTTATGAATCTCAAGTACGAGACTTAGAGCGGTTGGGAGAACGGTTGGTAGAACAGCTGCAAATAGATCGTGCGCCGGTTATGCCTGTGCCGGTTCAAACAACCAACTTATCAACGGTTGAAAACGTTGTTATTAATAATCCCTTTTTTGTAGAGATGCTTAATCAGGCAAAGCTCACGCTTAAAGAGTTCACTACTTTGCTAGCCGCTGAAGGATCAAGCATTGCTAGCAATCTATGGCGCACGATAACGTGCCTGTTTATTGCTTTGCTTTTCTCGGTATTGGCTGCATGGAGAATGATGCGTTCAGCTAAGGCTGCTCAAAAGCCAGAGGGAAAAGTGCAGGGCGCGAGCATGGGCCAGGCTGAAAATGTTGCTGCTGAAAGCCCCGTAATGGAAAAGCCAGCTAATGTAAGACCGGAGAGAGAGCAGTCAACAAGAGAAAGACCGGTTAACGAAAGACCCACTAGAGCAAGACCAGCTGAAATAACGCAGGCTAGTGAACGGTTTGAAGCTTCAAGTGTAAGGAGCATCAGAAAAGAGCCGATCATTTCTGAACCAGGCTCTGCTACTGCTAGTGGGTCGATTGCCGCTAGACCAGTCGCCGCTAGCCCCGTTGAAAGGGCGTCTAATGAAGAAGTAAAAACGCTGCTGAGCGATGTTAACGCCTTGGCAGCCGGAGATCTACGTCACGCGGTACGTGTACCGAAAAACGGTTACGGCAAACCAATAGCAGAGTCGATAAACCGCTCCGGTGCGGTGATGAAAAATTTAGTCACTATGACTCGTGGAGTCGCAAGCAGAATATCGGAGCTTGTCACTCAACATGACAGCATTGGTCATGCGCTTGCGCAAAAAGATATTCAACGCCAGTCGCATATAGCGGAGCTCTCAGACAGTATCAGTGCCAATTCAAAACTACTAGAGCAGCAGCAGGCCTTATTGTCTGAAGCAGGAGTAATAGCCGCAGGGATTGGAAAAAAATCAGAACTTGCAGCAGGTGGCGTGAATGATGTTTCAGCATCGCTTGCGGCAGTATCGGCCCAGGTAGAGGTTGGTAGTGGTCGAATGCAGCGTCTATTAAAAACCGCGGGCAATGTTACAGAATCTACCAGACAACTTAAGCAGTTGGCAGAACAAACTCGTTTGCAAGCATTAAACGTTTCACTAAAAATGACCGAATCAGAAGTAGCCACAGGCGAAGACTACCTAAGCGGTTTAGCTACTGATTCTATTGGTCTGTTTGATGATGTGCATAGCCTGACGGGTAAGCTTGTGCAAATCTCAAATGATGCCGATACACTTATTGGTGGTTTGCAAAAAGAAATAATAGAGGCTGTTGAATCGCTCACTGTTTGCACACAAGAAATTAATAACAGCGCCCAACATACTCACCAGGCAACCACTGCCGGAAAAGAGTTAGCAAGCCAGGGTGCAGCTTTGCAAACCGGCATTCAAGGCGCACTTAAATGCCTTCTGGCTCAGAAAGACGATCTAGCCCAAAGTGCAGAACGCATTGTGGCGCTTGATAAATCTGGTAACGACTTCAGTGACCTTGCAATGTCGTTAACGCAAGATGTAATAGAGCTCGAGTCAATGGCGGCCAAGCTTGATGATTCCGTTGCAGGTTTCAAGCTCGCTGGAGATCACAAGCTTGAATGATGGCTTGTCTTCATTCAACGATGTAGAAACTGATCTAGAAAGCATCTCTGATCAGTTTTTAGCGCTGCGCGATAACATACTCGCTAGCGCAGAAAATTTAGCCGTCAAGGGATTTAGTGCAGCGCTATCAGATGAAATCAGTATTGAATTAGCAAATGTTAGAGCGGTATTGTCATCCGTTGAATGTTGTCAGTTGTATATTGATGAACTGCTTGGCGCAAAAGAATACATTGCAGCCCATGCTGATCACAGAAACGTTGAAGTGCTTCGTTATTGCTTACAGCAACTCGGGCGCTATATTTCAGAATTAGCGCTAAACAAGCAAGAACACTTCACATTGCTTGTTTCAGGTTTCAATGAAATGTCAGCCATGGAAAAAAGGCCGCTTATCAGTGAAATGGCGTTAACGGTGCCTGCAGTGTTTCAGATTAAGTTTGAACAGCTACAGCAATTTCATGATGACACTGCCGATGCCACTGCAGTTGATGGTGTTTTTAACAGGGATGAATGCTACTTAGAATTTAGCCAGTTGGTACTGAGTATTTATCGCGGTCAAAATAGAACAAAAAATTTACAGCGGCTGAATGCTTTTTTTGAACGCTTAGAGCAATACTCAATTGATGCTAAAGCACAAGCGTTTTGGGCGGCCAATGCAGCCTATGTGGAATCTATTAATGTTTCAGCAGGTGAGCTGCGACCAGCTGTTTTTAAAATATTTAAGCAGATTGAAAAAATGGTCATGGCAGTGCTTGCCTCTGATCATTCACCGGTGCTTGGAATTCAAACCAACGTCGATCAGTTGCAATGTAATTTGTTATGCGCATTGGTTTGCGATTCTTACCAAGGTGATTGCCTGCCTAGACTTGAAACAGAATTTGAGCTGGCTTCAGTAGTGCGTATTTTTGAGTCACACCTGGAGCTTGAAATTCAAGGTAGTGAGGCCTGGTTGCACAGTAGCGCCAAAGCGTTGCGCGCAAAACTACAGGCGCAAATTGCACTGTTTAATAGTGATGAACTGCAGCAATCACAAGGGAGTGTTCATACTCTTAGTGAAAATACCAAGAGTTTAAAGCGGCTTTTGATGTTGTCTAGCGTTCACTCAGCGCGTGAAAACTTTCAAGAGATTGCACACTACCTGAAGCCTCCAATAACCCCTGAAGCTAGAAAGTCATGTGTTACTTCACTGGAGCTGGTAGAGCAACAGATGTTGTATCAATTTGGTTTTTTAAATGAAGCGGTTGATACCGTGCCAAGGCTTACAGCGGCTGAGAATATTGTTGAGGCAAAAACGACTGAAGCCTTCAACTTGCCATATAAAAAGGCCTCCTCGCCAGTTGTAAATGAAAACGTAGATGCTGCAGACTTTGGTGATAAATGTAATTCATGTATAGATGTTATCCAACAAGCACTTGATACGGCCTTGGGTAGCTCTGGTAATTTAATGCCAGATAACAGCGTGGTGAGTGCGCTCAACCAATTGATTAACATTGTTGAAGATCAAGGCGAGGAAGAGCTTGCGGGTTTGCTAACGCCGTTAGCAACGTTTTTAGCAGAGGCCGAAAACACAACACTAAACCAGTCTGAAACTCTGTTGGTGCAAGAAGCAGTCATTGCTGCCACGTTGGGTATTGATTCATTGGTAAGCGTAAAGCCGATGCCCGATTTGGTTGCTGACGTTACTGACCGAATAGAAGCTGCAATGTCGGTTAGTAATAATCGTCAAGAGGGTGAACTGAATCAAAGTGAGTTCTTTGATGGTTTTCTTAACGAGGCGGAAGAGCTACTTCCACGATTGTACGAATTACTACAGCGTTGGCGCGGTGCACCTTTTGGTTCCAGCCGTTTGCATACCGAGATCAGTCGGTTGCTGCACTCACTAAAACATACTGCAGAAGAGGTTAACGAGTTATCCATTGCAGCAGTGGTGCATTATCTTGAAGCGACAATGCTCGATTTACGGCATACCGATGTACTGCCATCTGATGTCTTTTTTGATTTAGCGCTTGAATCAATAGAGTGGCTCACCGACGATATAGACCGACTACGTAATAATGAAGCGGCAACAGACAGCACAGATTTAATTGATCGTTTGAAGTTGGCAGGTGCAGTTGAGTCTGGTGGCGCTGGCTTAAGAGAACCATCTGTACAACAAGGCACTCAACGTTCACACAGTACTGAAGAAACTACTGACGAAAATCCTGGTCATGTAAGTACTGATAATACACATAACAAAGAGCCGATTGCTGAACCAGGGTTGGTGCTGCTTAATGATCAGGACCGGGTTCATGCCCTGCCTGACACCACGCACCAGCTTCAAAGGGCAGATAACAGTGTAAAATCCCTTGATCTAGCGCAAGCTAAATTAGTTGAACTGCAGAAAAAATTAGCTGAAGCTGCAAGTGCTGATACCAATGGTTTAGCGCAAGAGCAACAGTCGCTGCAATCGTTATTAGCAGAACTTGCCGATATCACACAATCGCAAACCGGTGCTTTGCACCAACTGGGTTTGCAGCTTAGTGCGGTTGCACAGGTCACGCTTGAATCAATGCGTGAACCTTTAGTAAAGGTGTTGTCTACCGCCGCCATTAACCACGCGTGTCGTGTGCAATTTAAGTTTGAAAGTGGTGGCATAAGTGTTCATCGTGACCTCGCACATGGCATTCAACAAGCGTTAGAGCCGTTGTTGTCTAGCCTTGTTGGCACTTCTTTTGAAGCAACTTCTGAGCGTATTGCCCTTGGTAAAGTATCGCTACCCACTATAGCGGTTAGCTTTCGGCAAACCGATAATGAACTGCTTATTGAGGTACTGGATGACGGTGCTGGTGTGACTGTTCACGGTGCCGAAGTGCGCAACACTAATCCATGGCAGCAAGCGTCTAAAGCGGGTTGGCAGCAATTTGATTTAGCTCGTGGTAGTCAATGGCCCACGGCATGGTCTAACCTGGACGATGCGCCGATTGAAGTGTCAGCGCTGTTGGCCTTCGCAGCCTCACACGGTGCTACGGTGTCTGTAAGCGGCAATGAACTCGGTTCGCGCTACAGCATTGCACTGCCGCGATTAGTCCGCTTAAAAGACGTTATGTTGGTTGAGTTGCAGCAGCAACAATTTGCCATTGATGCATCGCAAGTATCGCAAGTGAGTCTTTGGTCTGGTGAGACAGCCTTATCGCTTGCGGATCTTATCGGTATTAAAAGAAAGACGGCATTCGCCGCTAAACGATCGCGTTCTGGCCATGTGTTGCAATGCAGAACTGCTTCAGGTGTGCATTCGCTGCTTGTAGATAAAGTGACGGGTCATCAGTCATTGGAATTTAGTAACACTTTCAGGTTGCTGCCCGATGTGCCTGGGTATAGGGGGGCGGCGGTTGTGGGTGATCAAGTCGTTAAGCTGCTTGATCTTAACCATTGGCTTTAGGCTTTCTTGTCGCTGGTGCGGGCTGTGGCTAACGCTTTGGCTTGTCATGCGGACGGCTGTCGTGCTTGGCATGCCCTGCCGGCGGTTGACGTATGCTACTTGTGCCCTGCTGCGGGCGGTTGACGCTTTAGCTTGTCCTGCGGAAGGCTGACGTGCGTGGCATGCCCTGCCGGTGGCCCTACTTTTAAAAAGACCAAAAAGTAGGCAAAAGTCTTCTTGCTACTGTGTTGTCCCTTTTTTACTGGGAAGGGATGGCTGCGCCATTTTTTGAAATCATCTGGAATGGGGTCGCGCGGTATGCACATTCATGTGCACCGCGCTCAAAGCGCCGTCCCGGGCGCTTTGACCCCAAGGAAGCTATTTCAAAAAACAACAAAAAGCGCGTTTAACAGCCTTAACAGCTTTACTTAACAGCTTTAAGAGTCATAACAGCAGTAATTGGTTAACCGACTCACTTTGAGAGTGTCGGTGCGTAGGCTTTGGGCTTTTGTCTTTGGGGGCTTGTTAGGTGGGCGGTGTTTTAGAAATAATTAGGGCAAAAAAAAACGTGCCGCATTGCTGCGCCACGTTTTTAATTTACTGATCAATGATGATCAGTGAATCACTAGCGGTATGAGCCGCTTGGTCTGCCCTAGCTTTCGCAGGTAGCGGTTAGCTCGAAGGGAATGTCAGTTGTTTCAGAGATTGCTTCGTCAAAGCTGCCTCGAATAACCACTTGCTTGGCATCTACAGTGATCGACTCTTCCGGGTTGGATAGAGTAGAGGTATAGAAAGCGTGTGGTGAGCCTGCGCCGCCGACGTGCATTTCTACCCAGCCGCCGTTGCCGTCAGCTGAAATTTCGAATTTTTTGCCGTCTGGAAGTACACCAGAACCTGCATATAGATGGACTTCTTCGTAGAACTTGCCGATGTGGCAGTTATTGACTGCGAAGTGCGCCGGGTTGTTCTCGATTTTAATCGTCCCGATGTTTTTGATCTTGGCCGTGAAACCCACAGTACAAAGGCTCACGATGAAAGCAGTTGTAGAGAAAATTAGTATTCGTTTCATGGGTGGTTCTCGCTAGTAGTTCCAGTGAAGCGCGGAGTGTTCGCTGCTTCAGTTCGTAAATGTTATTACGTTGACATGCAAATGTCGAATTCACCTGACATAACAAATGTAACTTATTGAATTGAGTATAAAAACAGTGTTTTTGGAGTGGTCTTTTTTTGCCAAAAAGCCACTTAAACGATGAATACTTACCGCTGTGTAATCGTTTTACGCTGGTTTTATCGGGGAAAGGTGTATCGCAGGAACATTTATTAACGGTTTCAGCGGAACGGTTTCAATGGCCATTTTCCGGCGAAAAGCGCAACATCTAGTGTTATGTGTTGCCTACCACAACAAGCGTAACTCTTTGAAAGTGCCCTTGTCCAGCCTCATAAAGCCCTGAAAACACTGATCGTCGTAATGGCATAACATTTTGGAAAGGTTTCCGGATTTTGGGTTTTTTGGTCCAAATCTCCGATCATTTGTTCTGGTTTGTTGAAAATACTTGATTGATTTTGTCAGGTAATGCTACATTTTGGTACTAACCTAACCCCTTTGAGTATTATTAAGATGACTGCAGAAGTTGAAATCACAGAAATGGACGGTGAATTTCCCGATCCCTTAGTGTTCACTGAGGCTGCGGCGCTTAAAGTGAAAGGCCTAATTGAAGAAGAAGGCAACCCTGAACTCAAACTTAGAGTGTTTATCTCTGGTGGTGGTTGTTCAGGTTTTCAGTACGGCTTTACCTTTGATGAAGAAACCAACGACGGTGATACAGAAGTAGAGAAAGAAGGCGTAAAGTTATTGATCGATCCTATGAGCTACCAATACCTACTGGGCGCAGAGATCGACTACACCGAAGGTTTGGAAGGCTCACAATTCGTGATCAGAAATCCAAACGCTACCACTACTTGCGGTTGTGGTTCGTCGTTCTCCGTTTAACAGGCTCGTTAAGCTAGTTAATTTACGCCATCACACCTGACTGCGCCCACTGTAACGACCGCCTAGTACCACGGGTCGGCTAGCCCCGGTCACCGAGGGTAAATTACCCGGCAGTTGGCGTATATTTCGGTAAGCCAGCCAGGCAAACCCCATGGCTTCAGCAAAGTCACTATCAAGCCCGTGTACGTCGGTAGTTAAGATGGCGTGTTGTGGCAGCCGTGTGGCTAGTCGCTCTAATAAGTAGCGGTTGTGTGCGCCGCCACCACACACTAATACCTCAATATTGTTATCACTGGGTAGTTTTCCAGTCTTGCTGTTCAGTATTTGCTGCGTGCACGCATTGATTGAATCGGCAACGGTTACAGCGGTTAACTCCGCCAGTGTGGTTTGAACAATGTTGGCATCAATATTCGTTGGCAGTTGTTTTTCCAGCCACGGGAGGTTGAAGTAATCAGCGCCTGTGGATTTGGGTGGCGTTTGACTGAAGAATTCATCAGTTAATAAAGTCGCTAATAAGTCTTCGTTAACGGTTGATGCCCGCGCCCAATTGCCGTTTGCATCGTACGCCTTGCCTTGTGTTTTATTAATCCATGCATCTAGCAGTGTATTGGCGGGGCCTGTATCAAAGCCTATAACCGGGCCGGCACCCAATACGGTGATATTGGCAATACCTCCAAGGTTAAGAATAAAACGCGGTTGTTTATTCCCTAACATGGCGCTATGAAAAGCCGGCATAAGCGGTGCACCTTGGCCACCAACCGCAAGATCAGCGCGTCTAAAATCACCAATGGTATCTATACCTGTGCGTGTGGCGATCAAGCTGTTATCGCCAATTTGCATGGTGGTCGCAGGGTGAGTGTCTGGGCTATGAAAAATGGTTTGCCCGTGTGAGCCAATGGCTATTACTTGTGCAGCGTCTACCTGGCTCTTAGTTAGAAGCCGGGTTGTTGCCTCTATAAAGCGCAGTGATACAAGGTGATCAAGTTCAGCAAGATCCGCAAGGGTTGATGTTGCATTGGAATTAAGCTCTAGCAAGCGGGTGCGTAAAGTAGAGGGGTAATCGCACGATGCAGTGGCTATTAGCTGCATCGAGTTTTCGGAAAGCTCAACCAACGCAGCGTCAACACCGTCAACGCTCGTGCCGGACATTAGTCCGACATACAATCCTTCATAGGACTTTAGAGGCGACAATATTAAGCGGCAACTATAAGGTGGGCTGCCCGCTGTAATTTATCGCATTGCGAGGGTTTCATTATCCTGTCGCAAGGCCGCTAGTTGCGAAACCAATGGTTGAATGTTTTCTTTAAAAGCAAGCAACTCGTTTTTCTCAAGCGGGCTTGAGCCCGGTAGCTTCACTTTTTGTGGATCACGGTGAATACCGTCAACGCGGAATTCATAATGTAGGTGTGGGCCGGTGGCCAGGCCAGACTTGCCTACGTAACCAATGATTTGCCCTTGCGATACTCTAGAGCCTTTTTTCATATTCTTAGGAAAGCGGCTTAGGTGTGCATACAAAGTGGTGTAGCGATCACCGTGTTGGATTTCTACTGTGTTGCCATAGCCACCACGTACACCCATAAATACTACACGGCCATCACCGGCTGAACTAATAGGGGTGCCTGTGGGTGCACCGTAATCAACACCTTTGTGTGCTCTGATAGTGTGGCGAATAGGGTGCTTGCGCTTAAGGTTAAAGCGTGAAGTTATACGTGCCTTAATTGGATTGCGTAAAAACTGCTTCTTTAAACTTTGTCCGTCTGCATCAAAGTAGGTGCGTTTACCGTTGCGCACGTGTCGGTAAGCACTATGCGTTGAATCACTTGCTTTGTACTCTGCGGCAAGTATGTTGCCGTTCTTAACGCGTTTACCGTTTTTACTGAAAGATTCGTAAAGCACAGTGACTACATCACCGGCGCGTACTTCACGGTTGAAATCTACTGTCCATTGAAAAATTGAGTACAGCTCCATAATCATAGATTCAGATAAGCCTGCAGCGGCCCCATCTACAAACAATGATGAGTCAAGCTTAAGGTCAGCGACTTGAATGGATTTTTCCAGTGCCTGTACATCTAGGGCAGATTTAAAAAGGTTGTCAGCTGCGCGAGTGATTTTTAGGGTTTTCTCAAGATCAATCTGGCGTGTGATGCCGGTAAGGCGATGGCTGCCATCAAAGCTTAGTTCGAGTTCATCACCAGGCTTTAAGTTTGAAAGGTATTGCTCAACGTGCGGCATGTTCACTAAGTTGGCGGTTTCATTGCCAGAGAGTCCGTGTTTGCCCAGCACTGCAAACAAGCTATCGCCCTTTTGAATCTTAACCAAAATCTGCGAGGGTTCCTGACTGTAGTCGTTAGCAAGTTCCGCATTGGCAGCGGTCAATGGCGCGCGGTTCATGAAAGCCGCAACCGGAACATCTGCCGGATCTATAAGTGAATCAATCTCAGGGACTTCAACAAACGGCACATCAGCCAAGTGACTAGTGGCAGTAATTGCGCTGTTCGGGTTAAACACGAATTCTGTTAGTGGTTCTGCTTCTGGCTCTGGCGTTTCGATGGTTTCTGTTAGTGCATTTAGCGGGTTGCTAATCAGAAATTGAGATGCCAGGTTCACAGGCTGGATTGCAGTTGGCGCTGCGCCGGAAAATACCTTATCAATCGTGATGCCACCAATCGCGACAAAAGCACACAGTGCCAGGCCTTTGCGAATACGACCATTTCCAGATTCCGAATCGTTATCTGTGTCGGAGATAGTAGTGTCACCGCGACTAGAAAGCATACGCTTGCTGGTTGTTTTGGTTTTTACGGTCTGACTCGACGTGTTTTTGTAGTCGACCAGCACTTGCATGCCAGCACTTTTATTCTGATGCGCCAAGAGATCTTCTCTAATAAATTCAATCCACTTAGCATAAGTTCTTAACTTGAATTGGTCAATTCGAGCGCTTTTGTCGAAATATCGTTTATATTTATATATATCAATGACTTAATCGGATAAGTGCGTGGTTTCCTATCCTTACTGAATACGTTAAATAACCGAAAGTAAATGGACCGAAACGAAAGTGTTAGAGCAGGTAGGTGGTGCATGAGCTGGGCCGCTGGTGTGACTGGGGCTATAGCGATCAGTTATAGATCGCGAGCGTTGTGCCACTGGAGGTGTTGTTTTGACTTTGGTCTGTGTGGGTGGCTTGCGATTTAAGTGTGCCAGCGCGGCTGTTGTTTTGACTTGTTCCTGTGGACTGGCTATGAGTGTTGCATGCGTTGTCGGCGGCCTTCATTTGGAAAGACACAAACAGAAGAGGCTGGACAAGAACACTCGGGCACACGCGCCGAACAGTGCTCCGCTTTAAATTCGACGAGTGCAAACTATAAAAGTAGAGCGCTCTCGAGGTTATGAATTGAGCGAATATTTGTGGCGGGTTAGGTTCTTGCCCAGCGTATAGGCAAAAAGTCCTCTTGCTACTTGGTTAACACCTATTTAACTGGAAAGAGGTGGCTGCGCTGTTTTTTGAAATCCTACGCCAAAGGGTCGTGCGATATTCACACCCATGTGCACCGCGCTCAAAGCGCCGTCCCTGGAGCTTTGAGCCCGAGCAGCAGGATTTCAAAAAACAACAAAAGCAGCGGGTAACTGCATTCACTTCGTGAGTGTAGGCACTCTGCGTCGACTTTCTGGGGTGGAGGAGTGGAACGTTATCTTGCAGCACGGGCCGCTGCTTACGTGAATCTAAGTGTAATAAGTAGTGCCTGCTATAGAGATATCCAACAAGGCATTGTTGAACATACTGTGATCTATATAAGTAGGTATCTATATGTGAGCCTTACTAATTAATTAGAGTGTCTGGAACATTGCTGGTAATAATGCCTATAAATTAGTCGGGCATTTGTTACTTGTATAAGTACAAGCACGTTTGCCAGACAAATTGGTAAGTGCCCGTGTATCTGGTGAGTGGTCGAATATCATCAAGCAAATCCCGCATTAGCCAGGCAAGATCGAAAATAGTTCCGGTCTGACGAGAGTTTTTAAAGGCAATGCTTCTTGTTAACCTGCAATTTCCTTTTCAATGCATTAGATATAACAGGCACAAATACTAATAAACGCAGGCATTTTCCAATGGAATTCCATGCCCGTTAAGCTTTTTTTAAATTAATAAACATCAGTGTTATCGGTGTTTATAAGGCTAAGCCCTTGTAAAGTAATGTATTGCCACTACCATCTCTGAGCGGCGAGGTTTTAAGTGCAAAACGAAAGTGAAAAAAGAGTTGGACATCCAGCAATTCACGTGTAGAATTCTCGCTCCCGCTGCCAACCACGCAGTTAACTTTGAAAAATAAGTTACAGCAAGTGTTGACGGCGGAATTTAGCTACTCTATAATGGAGAGCTTGCTTGGCAAAACATGCCAAGGCTCTGAAAGAGCAACGTTCATTTAAAATTTGGTCTAAGTAACTTGTGCGGATGCTTTCATGATGATGTTGCGCTTAGCAATTAAATCGATGAAACATCCAAGCGAATAGTAATTCAAACGTTAGTTAGTTTTATGAAAAGCTTTGGACAATCATCTTCGTTATATGAATCTTCGGATTCACCTTTATTAAACTGAAGAGTTTGATCCTGGCTCAGATTGAACGCTGGCGGCATGCTTAAGACATGCAAGTCGAACGGTAACGATAACTAGCTTGCTAGTTAGGCGACGAGTGGCGGACGGGTGAGTAATACTTAGGAATC
>CALGKA010000074.1 GCA_937927895.1 uncultured Granulosicoccaceae bacterium
AACTCTTCACCGTTGTACGCTATAAACTTGCCACTGTCGGTAGCATTAAAGCCTGCTAGTAACTGCACAAGGCAATTCGCCGTATATTCTGTAGTAAATAACTTACCAGGCTCTACATTACCTTGAAATGGCGAAGACAACTCAGTATCAGTGGTACCCGGGTGTAGTGCTGTTACACACACATTTGGCAGCCTACGGCGCCATTCAATACTGATATTTTTAAGCGCCATATTTAGCGCCGCTTTTGAACATCGGTAACTATGCCACCCGCCTAAGCGGTTATCTTCAATACTTCCCACTTTCGCAGATACTGTTGCGAACTGTACAAGATCGCCATGCTTAAAGGTCTTTTCAAAGTGCTTAGCTAATAACAATGTAGGCAATGTGTTAACTGCCATATTGTGCAGAAAATACTGTGGATCAATTTGACGCAGAGATTTCTCAGGCATGTGAGGCGCGCCATTTGGATTGTTGCCATGCAAAACCCCTGCGGCATTAACCAACCAATTCACAGAATCAAATCGCGCAGCGAAAGCCTCGATACTCAATTCAGACGTTAAATCTACCTGGGTCCATTCAACACCGTCTATCCCTAATGCATCGCCAGGCGGTGCAGAGTTCCAGGTAGCACACAGATTAGCGGCCGGGTAATTGGCCCTGATACGTTTGATGATCGCCGAACCAATACCACCGGCCCCACCAATAACAATTACATTCAATTTGCGTCCGTCTAATGAAAAGCGGTGATGATCGCGGCACCGCCGAACCCACTGCCAATTCTAAACCCTGCAATGTTAATATTCACATATCAGATATAAAGATATCTTTATATGTATATTTCTTGCTATATTTATTCATATAACAATAGACACTTCGTTCTTGCTCGGGCCATAGATGATGGAAACTACCAACATAATCAATGAATTAACGAAAAGAATACTCATTCTCGATGGTGCTATGGGTACCATGATCCAGCAACACGAGCTAAAAGAGACTGATTATCGGGGCAAAGAATTCAGCGAACACGGCTGCGATCTGCGAGGCAACAATGACCTACTCTCCCTAACTCAGCCACATGTTATCTCGCAAATCCACGAGGAATATCTTGCAGCCGGTGCCGACATTATCGAGACCAATACGTTTAATGCGACGCGCATTGCAATGGCCGACTACGATATGGAAGACCAGGTCCAACGGATTAACACTGAATCTGCCAGATTAGCGCGAGCCGCGGCCGACAAATACAGCACTCCGGATAAACCACGCTTCGTAGCGGGCGTTCTTGGACCGACGAACAGAACTGGTTCTATCTCACCCGATGTCAATGACCCGGGCTTTCGCAACGTCACGTTTGATGAGCTCGCAGATAATTATCGCGAAGCCGCGATTGCTCTGCTTGAAGGCGGTGCTGATATTTTAATGATAGAAACTGTCTTCGACACACTGAATGCTAAGGCTGCGATCTTCGCATTAAGACAACTATTTGAAGATACCGGTGTTGAAACACCTATCATGATTTCTGGCACCATCACAGATGCTTCAGGCAGGACACTTAGCGGCCAAACCACTGAAGCCTTCTGGAATTCCGTAAGACATGCCAAACCCGTTTCTATCGGTCTAAATTGCGCACTGGGGCCAAAAGACCTGCGTCAATATGTGGCAGAACTTTCACGCATAGCAGAAGTCGCGGTGTCTGCTCATCCCAACGCCGGCTTACCCAATGCGTTCGGTGCTTATGATGAAACGCCTGAAGAAATGACAGAACACATTAAAGAGTGGGCTGAATCTGGATTTCTAAATATTGTTGGTGGTTGCTGTGGTACCACGCCTGCACATATTAAAGCATTTGCACGAGCGCTTGAAAACACAACGCCCCGAGTAGCACCAGAGATAAAGATTGCATGCAGGTTGTCAGGCCTTGAGCCATGCACGATCGATGCAGACAGCTTATTTGTAAACGTTGCTGAGCGCACCAATGTCACTGGTTCTGCAGTATTTAAAAGGCTAATTATCGATGGAGACCTTGAAAAAGCACTGGAGGTTGCCAAGCAACAAGTAGAGAACGGCGCTCAAATTATTGATATCAATATGGATGAAGGCCTACTCGATTCAAAAGCCGCCATGGAGCAATTTGTAAAGTTAATTGCTGGTGAACCTGATATCTCCAAAGTGCCGCTGATGATTGATAGTTCCAAATGGGATGTCATAGAGGCAGGCCTTAAATGCGCGCAGGGAAAATGCGTCGTTAATTCTATAAGTATGAAAGAAGGCGAAGAGGAATTTATTCGCCATGCGAAGCTCTGTCAAAAGCATGGTGCGGCCGTGGTGATAATGGCGTTTGATGAACAAGGTCAGGCAGACACCACCGAAAGCAAGGTACGCATCTGTACCCGCGCGTACAATATTCTTGTGGATCAGGTTGGTTTTGAACCGCAAGATATTATCTTTGATCCGAATATATTTGCCGTAGCCACTGGTATTGAAGAACACAATGACTACGGCGTTGCGTTCATAGAAGCTAGCAAACAAATATCAGAAACACTACCGCATGTGATGGTCAGTGGCGGTGTATCTAACGTCTCGTTCTCTTTCCGTGGCAACAACTTCGTACGTGAAGCTATTCACTCAGTGTTTTTGTATCACGCGATCAAAGCCGGTATGAAAATGGGTATCGTCAACGCCGGGCAATTAGCTATCTATGAAGATATTCCAGCAGAGCTAAAAGAACGCGTAGAAGATGTCGTATTAAATCGCCGCGATGACGCCACCGATCGACTGCTGGAAAGCGCTGAAAATTATCGCGGTGATGCAAAAGAAGCTACGGTACAAAACCAGGAATGGCGTGAGTTACCGGTAGCCGAAAGACTCTCACACGCGCTGGTTAAAGGAATCGCAGACCACATCGAAGAAGACACCGAAGAAGCACGCCTGCAATTCGAGCGGCCGCTACATGTGATTGAAGGCCCGCTGATGGACGGCATGAATGTCGTCGGTGATCTTTTTGGCGAAGGCAAAATGTTTCTACCGCAGGTAGTAAAGTCTGCGCGTGTAATGAAAAAAGCCGTCGCCTGGTTACTACCATATATGGACAAAGAAAAAGAAGGCCAAGAGGCCACCACAAACGGCAGGATATTAATGGCAACCGTCAAAGGCGATGTTCATGACATTGGCAAAAATATTGTCGGGGTAGTACTGCAGTGCAACGGCTATGAAGTAATTGACCTGGGGGTAATGGTGCCTGCAGACAAAATCATTGAAACTGCAAAAAAAGAAAACGTCGATATTATTGGGTTATCAGGTCTTATCACACCCTCTCTAGAAGAGATGTCGCACTTTTCTAAAGAGATGCAACGCCAAGAGCTGAGTATTCCTATAATGATTGGCGGTGCTACCACTTCTAAAATGCATACTGCGGTAAAAATAGCGCCGCATTATCAGCACCCGGTGGTATACGTTGCGGATGCTTCGCGCAGCGTGGGTGTTGCAGGTAAATTAATAAGTGACGAATACAGAGACGCCTTTTTTACTGAACTCAAAGAAGACTACGCCAAAGTATGCACCCGCTACCAAACACAAAATGAAGAGCGTAAGCTACTAAAAATTGATCAGGCGCGGTCCAATTCCTTTAAAACTGATTGGCAGGAAAACCCACCTGCGGTTCCAGAGAATCCAGGTATCAAAGTAGTTGATGACATCTCGTTTGAAACACTAAAGCCATTCATAGACTGGACACCGTTCTTTCACACCTGGCAGTTAAAAGGCAAATACCCACGCATACTAAGTGATAAGAAGCTAGGTGAACAAGCAACAGAGCTGTTTGAAGACGCACAAAAAATGATCCAAATATTCATTGATCGACCGGAAATTAAAGCCTGCGGTGTGCTTGGCATATTCCCCGCTAACTCGGTTAGTTCAGATGATATTGAAATCTATAGCAACGAACAGTCGAATAAAGTGCTTGCTACGTTACCAGGCTTAAGGCAACAAGGCCCCATGCCAGAGGGCAAGTCGAATCTGGCACTGGCTGACTTTATAGCGCCCTCTTCAACAGGTATTACTGATCATATTGGTTGCTTTGCAGTGACGGCAGGCATTGGACTCGATAAACTGATTGCAGAGTTTGATAACAACAACGATACCTATTCAAGCATTATGGCTAAAGCCATCGGTGATCGCTTTGCAGAAGCATTTGCAGAATACCTGCATCGTAAAGTGCGAACAGAACACTGGGGTTATGCAAAAGACGAACAGCTAAGCCATGCTGAAGTAGTGGCTGAAAAGTACCGCGGTATACGCCCCGCTAGCGGCTACCCAGCCTGCCCTGATCACACCCAAAAACCAGTATTGTGGGAACTATTAGAGGTAGAAAAACATACTGGCATATCACTAACAGAATCACTCGCCATGTGGCCTGCGTCAAGTGTTAGTGGTTGGTACTACTCTCATCCAGAGTCGAAATATTTTGGTGTAGGTAAAATCGGTAAAGATCAAATTCATGATTACGCTTCACGTCGGGACATTGACATTCAAGTGGCAGAGAAATGGCTGGCACCTAACCTTGCATACGAAGCAATCGATGAAAAAAGCATCGACCAGCAAGCTACCAATAACGCAGCGTAGTAGCTACGTGTAATTAGTATTTTCAATTAAATTCGCAAGGGAACTCATAACGGGTTCCTTGCAAATAATGTCTGACTACATGATCCATGTAGTCAGTCTAGATTTGATCGAAAGTAAGAACAAATAGAACAACAGCGATAATTACGTAGAGCATACCTGTATTCCTTATGTGTTATACAGCTTAGCGTCCGTAGTATTTAGCCCAATATGGGTAGTCTACCCACTGTTGGGCAATTAGTTTCCGAAAGTGTTTATCTATAGACGCATATCTACAGAAGGCATAACCACAGCGACCCCTAAGATAAAACATCATCACCACCCTGCATCCATTCAATAACTGATATCCTATCTATAACACAGCCTAATACACAGTAAGCAATGTAAGCTACATCCACATGTCAATCATTTTGCCCGCCACCAAACAACAAAGACAGCTCCATGGAAACAAGAATAACAGCACTAAGTAAAGTAAAAAGAATAGCCCTGGTAGCGCACGACAACATGAAGCCGCAACTACTAAAATGGGCACACTCAAACCGGCAAGTGTTAGCGCAACATAAACTATGCGGCACCGGCACCACAGGCTATCAAATAGAAGCCGCCCTAAAACTAGAAGTAGAAGAATTCATGAGCGGCCCACTAGGCGGTGATCAACAACTAGGCGCTAAAATAGCCGAAGGCTACATAGATCTTCTAATATTCTTCTGGGACCCACTGCAACAACTCCCACACGACCCAGACGTAAAAGCCCTGCTAAGACTAGCCGCATTATGGAACATACCAGTAGCCTGCAACGCCGCCAGCGCCGACTTCCTAATAACCTCACCGCTAGTAAATGAAGCGTATGAAAGAGAGACGCCGGACTATAAAGCGTACATAGAGAATCGAACCAGTGGTTTGCTTAAGGAAGTTGGTTAGTTTGTTGTGTGAGTGAGGGAATTTCTGGCGAAATGCTTTGGATAACTTTGCTTTCGTAAAAAAACTAAGCACTAACTTCAGTGATATGTTTAAAGCAAGTTAAGTACTAAACCTCACGGTTCTTTAATCCCTCGCTAACGCTAGCGGGCTTCCTAACGTTCGCGGCAATCACGCTCTTTCTATCCCCTCCTCGTCATATTTAGGAAGCCCGCTGCGTGAGCGAGGGAATTTAGGGCTAGATGCTTCGGATAATTTCGCTAGCAAGCTTCCTAAAGAAATTACAAGCGACTGCTACCAGAAGCTTCGCAAGCGGTAGCTAAAACCGGAATAACAAGAGAAACGAGCGCGAAAACTTTCAGCTGCTACCAACCTAACTGAGCGTCGCGAACCACAAACCCATCAGTCGCCAATGTCCCAAAAAAGCCAGCGTAGAGTGCCGACACTCACGAGTGAAATCTTTTAAACGCGCTTCTGTTTTGTTTTTTGAAATCATCTGGAGTCGGGTCAAAGTGGCATGGATGCCACGTGAGCGCTAGCGGCACATGGATGTGCTTCTAGCGCGGCCCGATGGAGGATGATTTCAAAAAATGGCGACAGCCACCCATAGGGCAAAGCGGCAGCAAGAAGACTTTTTGCTTCTGTTTTTGGTCTTTTCAAAAATGAAGGCCGCCGGCAGGGCAAGTAAGAGAGACAAGCCGCTCAGCCGCCGCAGGACACGAAAGCACATCAGCCACCGGCAGGCATGCAACTCACGTCAGCCGTCCGCAGGACAAGTCAAAACGACAGCCGCCGGCAGGGCAAGCCAAAGCGACAGCCGCCTGCAAGGCAAAAAAACCAGAACCACCCCAGAACACCTCAAAAAACGTTAGAATACGCTATTACAAAACCATAGGAACCCGTGCCCCTTGGCTATTAAAAAAATCTTAGTTGCAAATCGCTCTGAAATCGCTATCCGTGTATTTAGAGCTGCCAATGAACTCGATATCAAAACCGTCGCGATCTGGGCAGAAGAAGACAAACTAGCTCTGCACCGTTTTAAGTCAGATGAGGCCTATCAAGTAGGTAAAGGTCCACATCTAGACAAAACCATGGGACCCATCGAATCATACTTATCCATTGAAGAAGTGCTGCGGGTAGCGAAGCTCTCCGGTGCCGACGCTATTCATCCAGGCTACGGTTTACTCTCCGAAAGCCCTGAATTTGTTGACGCTTGTAATACCGCTGGTATTCTTTTTATCGGCCCATCGGCTGAAACCATGCGCTCACTCGGCAACAAAGTGGCTGCCCGTAACTTAGCTGTCAAAGCGGGTGTACCCGTTGTTCCTGCTACCGAACCTCTGCCAGATGATCTACCGACCATCAAGAAAATGGCTGCTGAAGTGGGCTACCCAATCATGCTTAAAGCATCGTGGGGTGGTGGTGGCCGTGGCATGCGAGTTATCCGCTCAGAAGCTGATCTGGATAAAGAAGTAGATGAAGCAAAGCGCGAGGCTCGCGCGGCTTTCGGTAAAGACGAGATTTACCTGGAGAAACTAGTAGAAAACGCCCGCCACGTAGAAGCCCAAATACTAGGCGATACGCACGGCAATATAGTGCACCTATTTGAACGCGACTGCTCCGTACAGCGCCGCAACCAAAAAGTAGTGGAACGCGCCCCTGCTCCGTATCTAAGTGATGCCAAGCGCCAGGAGATTGCAGACTACGCAATTAGGATCGGCAAGACCGCCAACTACAAAGGCGCTGGAACCGTAGAATTCTTAATGGATATTGACACCGAAGAGTTCTACTTCATTGAGGTTAACCCGCGAGTGCAAGTTGAGCACACTGTGACCGAAGAAGTCACTGGCATTGATATTATCAAAGCGCAAATTCACTTGTTAAGTGGCGAGAAAATCGGCACACCGGAATCTGGTGTCCCGACGCAAGATAAAATTAAGCTGAATGGTCATGCTATGCAGTGCCGCATTACCACTGAAGATCCAGAACAAAACTTCATACCAGACTATGGTCGCATTACAGCGTATCGTGGTGCGCAAGGCTTTGGCATTCGACTCGATGGTGGCACAGCCTACTCTGGCGCTGTTATTAACCGCTTCTATGATCCACTACTTGAAAAAGTCACTGCGTGGTCACCGACACCAGAGGAAACCATCAAACGTATGGATCGTGCGTTGCGAGAATTTAGAATTCGAGGCGTCGCTACCAACCTGACGTTCCTTGAAAATATTATTAGCCACCCGAAGTTTCTAGATAACACTTATACCACTAAGTTTATCGATACCACACCGGAACTATTCGAACAGGTTAAACGCCAAGATCGCGCAACCAAGCTGCTGCACTACATTGCAGATGTAACGGTTAACGGCCACCCTGACACCCGCGATCGAGCAAAGCCTCGATCAGATGAAAAACTAATGTCTGCTCCGTGGTTTGATCAGCCTGCAATAGATGGCACCAAACAGCGTTTAGACAATGAAGGCCCAGTCGCTTTTTCTAAATGGATGCGTGATCAAAAACAGGTATTAATCACCGACACCACCATGCGCGACGCACCGCAATCACTGCTTGCCACACGCATGCGTACCTATGATATCGTCAACATTGCAGAAGCGTATTCAAAATCACTACCGCAACTACTATCACTTGAGTGTTGGGGTGGCGCCACTTTTGATGTAAGCATGCGCTTCTTAACCGAAGATCCATGGGAACGCTTAGCATTAATAAGAGAGCGTGCGCCAAACATTTTGTTGCAAGCCCTTATACGCGGCGCTAACGGTGTCGGCTACACCAACTACGCAGACAATGTGGTTAAGCACTTTGTTCAGCAAGCGGCCGCTGGTGGTGTTGATCTATTCCGTGTTTTCGATTGCTTCAACTGGATCGACAACATGCGTGTATCAATGGATGCTGTGCTTGAGGAAGACAAACTCTGTGAAGCCGCCATTTGCTACACCAGTGACATGCTCAATGAAGCCAAACCTAAGTATCAGCTTAAATACTACCTGGACATGGCGAAAGATCTGGAAAAAGCAGGTGCACATATTTTGTGCATTAAAGATATGGCAGGCTTAATGAAACCTGCAGCTGCGAGCGTATTGTTTAAAGCTCTACGAGAAGAAGTAGGCTTACCAGTACACTTTCATACACACGATACTTCCGGCATTTCAGCAGCCACCGTACTCGCAGCAGTCGACGCGGGCGTTGATGCAGTAGATGCCGCCATGGATGCTTTCTCAGGAGGTACTTCACAACCCTGCCTGGGGTCTATTGTTGCCGCACTGAGTGGCAATGAAAGAGATCCAGCGCTCGACCAGCAAGCAATACAAAAAATCTCTTTCTATTGGGAATCAGTCAGATCACAGTACGCAGCATTTGAAAGTGATCTTAAGTCACCTGCTTCAGAAGTGTATCTGCATGAGATGCCAGGCGGTCAATTCACCAATCTTAAAGAACAAGCACGCTCACTCGGGCTTGCTCCGCGCTGGCATGAAGTTGCACAAACCTACGCAGATGTTAACAAGATGCTTGGCGATATAGTAAAAGTAACGCCCTCTTCTAAAGTAGTGGGTGATCTGGCACTAATGATGGTCAGCCAGGATCTCACCGTAGAAGATGTAGAACACCCGGACAAAGAAATTGCGTTTCCAGAATCTGTAGTGTCGTTAATGAAAGGTGAACTAAGCCAAATTCCCGAAGGATGGCCACAAGCTCTCCAAAACAAAGTACTCAAAGGCGAAGCCCCTCTAACCGAACGGGCCGGCGCTTCTATTCCAGCGGTAGATCTACCAACACTTAAAAAGGAATTAGAAGAAACACTACAACAAGAGATCAGCGAACAACAGCTGGCCTCATACAATATGTACCCGAAAGTGTTCACCGATTTTATCTCTGCACAAAAAGATTACGGGCCTACCAGCGTACTGCCAACGCCCGTCTATTTTTACGGCATCAAGGTTGGCGATGAACTATTGATTGAAATTGAACAAGGCAAAACGCTTGTTGTACGTTGTGTTGCCATTGGTGAGACCAATGAAAAAGGCCTGGTAAGAGTGTTCTTTGAACTCAACGGCCAACCACGTTCAATACAGGTACCTGATAGAATCCACGGCGCCGCCGGCGGCAACGTAGCTCGCGCCAAGGCAGACCCTGAAGACAAACTACAAGTCGGCGCACCGATGCCGGGTGTCATTTCAACGGTCAACGTTACCAGTGGTCAGAAAGTAGAAGCAGGCGATGTACTGCTCTCTATAGAAGCCATGAAAATGGAAACCGCCATCTATGCAGAAGCAGCCGGTGTTATTAGTGAATTACTGGTAAAAACAGGTGATCAGATTGACGCTAAAGACCTTCTGGTAAAACTTGCGGCAACTGCTGAAGCTTAGTTAACACTTCAAGTATTGGAATAAAAAAAGGGCCAGCATTTTCTGGCCCTTTTTCGTTTCACTTAAATATTGCCTTAATACCTAACTACTGAATAACTGCGTCTATCACGTGAATAATGCCGTTATCAGTCACAATATCCGCAGTGACCACACGTGAGTCATTCACATACAACTGATAATCGCGAATCGACAAACTCACCGCTGTACCACTCGCTGTATCAACTGTTCCACCGGTTAATGACAATGCAGTCGTTGAATCAACAGATCCTGCAAGCACATGAGTCAGTAATATTTGCGTAAGAGCAGCTGTGTCTGATAGCAAAGCCGCTATTGTCTCACTACCTAGCAATTCAAAAGCCGCATCGGTTGGTGCAAATACGGTGTAATCAGCGGCAGGATCAGCCAATGTTGAAACTAAATCAGCTGCACTTAATGCCTCCGCAAGAATATTGAAGTTACCATCCGCTACAGCCACATCGACAATAGTGCCGCTTACACGGGTTAAAGGTCGCGGTAGTATCACACGATCTACAACATGTATAACCCCGTTACTCGCATTTATATCAGTGTCGGTTACCCTTGAGGTATTCACATATAGCGAGCCGTCATTTAGAGACAGCGCAAGTTTAGTCCCACCGGCGCTATCCACTACCGACCCCACAGCACCAAGAGCCGCCGTAGAGTCAACACGTCCTGAAAGCACATGACCCAGCAGTATGTCGGATAAAGCCGAAGGATCAGCAATTAGCCCGTTTAAAACCTCATCACCAAGCAAGGCGAACGCCGCATCGGTCGGTGCTAAAACCGTGTACTCCATAGACTCGTCACTCAACACTGCATCAAGCCCGGTTAATTGCAAAGCAGTGGTAAGCACTGTGAAATTAGCACTCGCTGCAGTTTGTACTAGGTTACCCGCCGCAGGTGCAGGATCTGGTGCCGCCCCACCAATTCGGCATGAGCCTACCCCGTCCCAACCCCAGCCATCGCCATCAGTGTCAATACAAAGGTTTACCGGAGAGACCCCCCTAATAAGGCAAGAAGCAGAGCCATCCCAACCCCAACCATCACCGTCAGTATCAATACACGCTGCAGAATCAATTGCACT
>CALGKA010000075.1 GCA_937927895.1 uncultured Granulosicoccaceae bacterium
CGCACGTAAGCCGTCCGCAGAACAAGCCAAAGCGACAGCCGCCGGCAGGGCCTACATCGCACGTAAGCCGTCCGCAGAACAAGCCAAAGCGACAGCCGCCGGCAGGGCATGCCACGCACGTAAGCCGTCCGCAGAACAAGCCAAAGCGACAGCCGCCGGCAGGGCCTGCATCGCACGTAAGCCGTCCGCAGAACAAGCCAAAGCGACAGCCGCCGGCAGGGCATGCACCGCAGGTAAGCCGTCCGCAGGACAAGCCAAAGCGACAGCCGCCGGCAGGGCATACCAAGCACGCAAGCCGTCCGCAGGACAAACTAAACCAAACCACAAGTCCAGTTAAAGGATTCAAAAAAACCGCCGACAATTCTCCCCAGAAATAGTCTAGTAAGTAAAAGATGTAGGTACCACCATGGGCAAAGCCAACAAGAAAATCCAATCCAAGGATGTTTTTGACGAAATCGACGAAGACAATATGGATCGTAGAACCATAGTCAATGTCGATGACTCTGAATATGAAGTCGATCAAGATGAGAATTTTGATGAAGATGACGTAGAAGAAGACATTGAAGACTTCGACAAGTTGGATTTAGAAAATCACTTTGATGACGACGCCAGTCGTAGTCTGCCAGCTGACTGGCAAGACTTCGACTACTATGACGACGAACAAGATGACTGGGACTAGCTAGCTAGTGCCCATCCATAAACGAACGCTACTGCGGTCGCCCCAGGTACGCAATCTTTTACCGACTACATGTGGTTATTTAGAATGACTAAACTCCTACATGTAGTTGGCAAAATTTCACCCACCTTGAACAACCTCGCTACGCGCTGTTTAAGGATGGGCAATAGCTAGCCGGTCGTACCTGTTAGTCAATTTCAGTTGTCAATTTTAGTTGTCAATTTTAGCTGTCACACTTAGCTTGGCACTAGAATTTGCCATCCCTAGTCTGAGACACGTTGTGGTTTTGCTAGCACGCCACGAAGAAACATAGGTGCAATAAAGCCTACCACTGCTGCGATCCATAAGCCGATGGCGATAGGTGATGAAAATAGATACATCAGATTCCCATCGGCGATGACCATTGCGCGCCGCAATGCATCTTCCATATGTCCGCCAAGAAGAATGCCTAGAATGACTGGCACTGTTGGTACATCGAGCTTTCGTAAAACATAGCCAAGTATGCCAAAGCCTACCATCAGGAGTAGGTCAAAGTAGCTTCCCGATAAAGAATATATACCGACAAACGAGATCATCGTGACACCAGGTAGCAAAATCCATGGTGGTACTAGTAACACGCGGACAAACACACGCACCATGGGTACGTTCATAAGCAACAACACAACGTTGGCTATTAAGAGCGATGCGATAAGACCCCACACCACTTCTGGTCGATCGGTAAAAAGCGTTGGCCCTGGAGTGATATTGAGCGTCATTAACAAGGCAAGTAGTACGGCCGTGGTGCCGGAACCAGGTACGCCCAGTGTAAGCATCGGTACTAACGCGCCACCAGCAGCTGCGTTGTTGCCCGATTCAGGTGCGGCGACACCTCGCGCTACGCCGGTGCCGAATCCTCCATCTTTACCGGCGAGTGATTTCTCGGACATATAGGCCAGAAAACTACCAAGGGATGCGCCAGCACCTGGCAGAATACCAGCTATAAAACCCACCAGGCTTGAACGCAGCATGGTCCATTTTGTAGTCCAGATATCTTTCCAGGGTATTGTTACTTTTTCAAGCTTTACTCCCAGGGATGATCCTTTGCCATGGCCTTCTATAAAAAAGAAGACTTCTGCAATCGCAAACAGACCAACAATGGCGACTAGAAAATCTACACCGTCCATTAGGTGCATATTGCCAAACGTAAATCGTGGCAAGCCAGAGTTGTTGTCAACACCGACCATTGCGATACCCAAGCCAAGGCATGCGGCAATGGCAGCTTTAGCTTGATTGTTAGAGGCCATTCCGCCTAGTGTGCAAAAAGCCAACAGATAAAGTGCAAAGTATTCTGCAGGGCCAAAAAGGTAGGCGACCCTTGCAAGCAACGGTGCCAGAAGCAGTAGGCCGATAGTGGCTAAAAACGCGCCCACAAATGATGCAACACCCGATAATACTAACGCATCACCAGCCCGGCCTTGTTTGGCCATGGGGTATCCGTCAAGAGTGGTCATAAGGGCGGGTTCATCACCGGGGATATTAAGTAAGATTGAGCTAATTCGTCCACCGTACATGGCGCCGTAGTAGACGCTGGTCATTAATACCAAAGCAGAGGTTGCATCTAATCCCAAGGTGAACGTAATCGGAATAAGGATCGCCACACCATTAGATGGCCCAAGTCCTGGTAGAGCGCCAATAATAGTACCCAGAAAGCAACCAATGACGGCCAGCATTAACGTGTAGGGAGACAGTGCGATGGAAAAACCAAGAGCTAGGTTTGAAAGAATGTCCATTGACTTAACCTAAGGGGGGAGAAATTAACTGAACCAGCCTTTGGGGAAGGGAACAAGCCCAAGGCCTAATGCAAATTTGAACAAAATGAATAAGCCAATCGATAAGCCTAAGCCCGTTATTATTGCGGGCAGCGCTCTTGGTGAAATCTGATAGCTTAAAATAGCGGCAGTTATAGCGGTAGGAATTAAAAAACCTAACGGCTTTAATGCATACGCATATGCCACAAGAACAATCACAGCCACTAGTAATGCCAGTAAGGTTTTACCTACCGGCCAGACAGGGTCTGGATCAGGCTTAAGTATCATTACAAGACCACACAGCGCTGCAACCACACCTACACCCATTGGAAACGCTTTTGGGCCCACGGGGTCTGTAAGAAAACTTGTCTGCACCTGAGTGGCGCTTGCAATAAATGCAAGCGCCGTCAGTACCACAACCAGACCAAAAATCCGGTCACTAATCATTACTGAATGACACCTATGTCTTTAGATAGTTGGCGAACTTCAGTAACTACACCATCGATATAGCTTTGGAAGTCTCCACCAACTTTGGTAAATGGTGCAAGACCGTTAGCCACCATGGCTTCTTTCCACTCATCGCTGTCGGCAACTTTTTGCAGACGTTCTGCCCACATGTTGAAGGTGTCATCGCTTACACCTTTAGGAATGTATAAGCCACGCCAGTTTACAGCGACAACATCAAAGCCTTGTTCTTTCGCCGTCGGGATATCGTCAAAGCCAGGCACACGTTCTTCAGAAAGCACTGCGATAACACGAATATCGCCTGACTTAACAAAGCCTACTACCTCAGACATATCGCCAGTCATG
This sequence comes from uncultured Granulosicoccaceae bacterium, assembly GCA_937927895.1. GTDB lineage: Bacteria > Pseudomonadota > Gammaproteobacteria > Granulosicoccales > Granulosicoccaceae. Next base: position 3,274 of record CALGKA010000075.1, read on the forward strand.
GCCTGAGTAAAGCCACCAACTGTTTGCGTAATAGCGTCAGCGCCACCGTCTACACCAATGTATTTAACTTTGGTGATGTCAGTGAAGCCAACACGCTGAAGTAACATAAGAGGTTTTAGATGATCAAAACCACCAACCGCGGATCCACCAGCAAATGCTACAGAGCCTGGGTCTGCTTTAATGGCATCCAGCATTTGTCCTAGGTTTTCAAAAGGGCTGTCTTTTGCTACAGCGATTACACCCGGGTCAGCGCCAATTGCACCAACAAATCGAACCTCGTCTGCGGTTCTTCCTGCATAGGCGTTTTGCGCCAATCGAGTAGAGGTGGCAGATGAAGCAGCAATGATAAGGTCTGCATCTTCGTTGCGCTCGGCAACCACGTGGTTAAATGCCAAGCCACCGCCGGCGCCAGCCATATTAGTCACTTGTATTGGCTTGTCGACCGCGCCGATATCAAACATGATTTTACCAATGCTACGACAGGTGAAGTCCCAGCCACCACCCGGATTAGCGGGTGCAATACATTCTGCAGCCGAAGCGGTTCCGATCATGCCCAGGCTAAGTAGCGCGCCTGCGACAATAGATTTATTTGATAGGGTCATTGAATGTTCTCCGTCTCAGTTTATGATTGACCAGCAACTAGTAGTCACTATTACAGGTCAAAAGCGGGCAAGTCCAGATTGGCATCTTGCGAATCGTATGATTTCACGAAAATCTGTCGCCAACCAGTCAAATAGCGCTGCTTAGGTCCTTAAATGGCATTTTTATCGATCAGGCCGGTATTGCGGAGTCTGCGGATGCGTTTTCGTCAATATAGTAACGAATTACATGTACCCCGGTTTGGAACCAGCGTGGCTTGGGAGCACCCGAGTACGTTATTAGGCGACCTGGCAGGTACTATTTCTATCCTTTTTTACTCGGTCAGTCGTATACATTGAAAGCCTAAGGACAGCCATGGGTTGAACGTTCTGTTTTGGATGCGTCCCCCAGGTGTTCAATTAGGAGATTGATATGACAACATCCATGGATGCAAGGATGAATAAACGTACAACCGCGACTAAGCCGCGTTCAGCGTTTCAAGCTCAGCGCATAAAAATGCTTATTGTGCTTTTTTCAGCAGCATTATTCAGCCCATTGAGTGCACCTGCTGCCGATGTAAACACCGCACCCGAAGGTCCGGTGTACAGTATAAGTGCAGGGGTAATTTCGACACCTACTTTTGTCGGTGACGATGAATCGCAGACAATTATTTTGCCGAACGTCTCGGTTAAGTATGGTGATTTTTTTAGCGCATCACTTTATGGCGTTGAATATGTCGCACGTAGAAAAGGTGATTGGCGTTTTGGTACAGCTGTGTCTTATGATTTTGGTCGAGCGGAGAGCGCTGAGAATAACCCTTTATATGTTGCTGCTAGTCCATCGACCGATTTACAAGGCATGGGTGACATCGATGGCACATTTGAGATTGGCGGTTTTGTTCAATACAAAGTGAAGTCGTATAGCGCTAAGCTAAAAGTATTGCAGGGTTTAAATGGCGGGCATGACGGCCTTAAAGGTGAGGCAAGTGCCAGCTACAGTGGGCAAGTTAACGTGTTGCCACTGCCGCTGTTTTACTCTGTCGGGCCTACTATTTCATTTGGTAATGATACTTACAACAATACATTCTTTGGAGTAAGCGCTGATCAGTCTGTGGCATCTGGCCTAAACCAATATGACGCGGATGCGGGAATTAATTCCGTAGGTTTTAAGGCGACAGCCATACTTCCACTGTCGCGAAATACATCGATTATAAGTTTTATAGAATATAGTCAACTGACGGGCGACGCGAAAGATTCTTCGTTAGTGACAGAGCGTGGCTCGAAAGATCAAACCAAAGTTGGTTTGTTATTTAACTATAGCTTGTAAAAATGCGGTGCGTATTTGTGGCCTGTTGAGCATAGCCAATTGAACCTTGCGAGTAGAACAAGGCAGTTTACATTGCCAGTTTAGCTTGGGGTGCTTAACGATGCTCGAGCCTTGCGTTTCATATTATGACTTTTCTATAGTACTGTAGGCAAATTGCGCATGGCGCGAGCACGTACTGGCACTATTAGCAGAAAGACTACTATGAAATATAACACTTTAGGTAATACAGAAGTCCAAGTGAGTGAACTCTGCCTTGGCAGCATGACATGGGGTACGCAAAATACAGCTGCTGAAGCTTTTTCGCAAATTGACTATGCGCTTGAGCACGGCATCAATATTATCGATACCGCGGAGCTTTATCCCACAACTCCGTTAGGGGCAGAGACTCAGGGTGATACTGAATCAATTATTGGTCAGTGGATTGCAAAGTCTGGTCAGCGCGATAAGGTTTTATTGGCAACCAAAGTAACTGGCAATGGCCCAAAATGGATTGATGATGGCAAGCCCATAACTGGCGAGAAAATTCGCAAGTCTATAGAGGGTTCGTTAAAGAGGCTGCAATCAGACACCATTGATCTATACCAGTTGCATTGGCCTAATCGAAAAACCTATCACTTTCGACAATCCTGGAACTATGACCCCAGTACGCAAAACACGGAAGAAACGCTAGACAGCATTCACGAAGTACTCAGTGCACTAGATGCTCTGATACATGAGGGCAAAATACGACATATAGGTTTATCTAATGAATCCTGTTGGGGTACTTCGCAATACCTTCGTATCGCTAAAGAACACAAGCTGCCGCGAGTGGTGAGTATTCAAAACGAATACAGCTTATTGCATCGACTGTTTGATCTTGATCTGGCCGAGCTGGCGCACAATGAAAAAGTTGGCCTGTTGGCTTTTTCTCCGTTGGGTGCCGGCATGCTCAGTGGCAAGTACGAGAACAGTGAAATTCCTAAAGGCTCGCGGCGCACTATGCAAGATAATCTAACCGGGCGATATAACGAGTACAGTATCAAGGCATTGCATCGTTATCTAAGCGTTGCACAAGAGCACAATCTTGATCCCTCGCAAATGGCATTGGCTTTTTGCGCACGCCGACCTTTCATGACGTCAACCATAATTGGGGCTACATCAATGGCGCAGCTTAAGACAAACGTAGGGGCAGCTACGCTTACGTTAAGCGATGACGTATTAGCGGCGATAGCTGAAGTATACCAGGAGTACCCTAATACGATGTAATGGGTGTTGCTGGAGTTGCTTTTTCACGGAGCGGGAAAGTATCACCTGATTATCTATTCAATGGCAGAAAAAAGCGTGGCGGGTAAGCTTTCAAAAAGGCCGTATTTCTCAGCGCAACACAACAGCCAGCACCATTTAGCTAATAAAAAATAGGCGATAGGCTATAGTAATGCAAAGTAATTGTTTACAATGCCTGTGAAGTCAAAAAGGCAATCGTAAACTAAATGCCAATCGATTGGCGTCTCACGGATACGCAATGATCACCGTACTTTTAGCCGAAGATAACCAAAGCGTCGCGGCATCTATCAGACGCTATCTGGAGTATTCAGATTTTGAGGTTATGCATGTAAAAAATGGCGAGGACGCTGTGCAAATAGCACTGGAGCAAAAGCCCAATATTATCTTAATGGATATTCAGATGCCGGGTTGTGGTGGTCTTGAGGCGATCAAGCGTATTCGGGCAGAGCCATCAATTGCCGATATACCTATCATTGCAGCAACAGGGCTTGATTCGCAACATGAAGGCGAACGTTGCTTAAAGGCGGGGGCTAACCGGTTCATTGGTAAGCCTTATCGCATAAAGGAAATGGTAGAATATATTCACGAGCTTTGCGGTCAAAATATAGAAAACTAACGTCAGCAAACGGCGTGGTATGCCAGTGAGCCTGAAGCCGGGGCAAAGCACCTTTAGTCAACTAAAATAGCCTATTGGGACATCGTCTCGCGAGAATGCTAAGCTGCATTCAAAGTTGTTTCTGAAGTCCTTCGCTAGAGGCGGGAGTCGTGATCATGAATAAGCATGCTCAACTCGCATACTGTCGCTCTTTGTGTTTGGTCGAGCGATAAAATGAAAATAGCCGAACTACCTCACAATGAATTAGAACGCTTAGCAGCTCTTGAGCGCTATGGCATTCTAGATACACCGTCCGATGCCGTATTAGACGGTATTGCACAGGCAGCTGCTAACCTTTGTGAAACACCGGTAGCGCTGATCAGTCTAATCGATTCTAAGCGCCAGTGGTTTAAAAGCTGCATAGGGCTCACGGTCCAGGAGACCCCTCGCGATATCGCTTTTTGTACTCATGCAATCCTGGAGCCGGCTGAGCTTCTTGAAGTAGAAGATGCCACAAAGGATGAGCGATTTAGTGATAACCCGCTAGTCACCGGTGATCCAAATATAAGATTTTATGCAGGCAAGCCATTGGTAACTTCAGATGGCTATGTGCTTGGCACGTTGTGCATGATTGACTACGTCCCGCGTCAATTATCAATAACCCAAAGAGAAGGTCTCAGTCAGTTTGCACAAGTTGTGGTTAATCTTTTAGAGGAGCGGCGGGTAGCGAAAGTTGCGACCAATCATCCAGAAGTAGAGAAAAGAATCAAACACAGTGTATTGATAACGGATGCTACTCAGCCCGGTAATCCTATTAGTTACGTAAGTCCCTCTATCGTGCAATTAACGGGCTACTCCAGTGCAGAGATGATTGGTAAGAATTGTCGTTTTTTGCAAGGGCCGGATACCAACGCTGATTCAGTAACTATTTTACGGGATGCGATTGCTGCAGGTGTGCCGTGTACGGTAGTGTTGTTAAACTATCGCAAAGACGGCAGTACGTTTTGGAATGAACTAACCGTATCCCCGATTAAAGATGGAACAGGTAGGATCATCAATTTTGTAGGTGTTCAGCGCGATGTTACTGATAAACAAGCAACCTTGGACCATAGCGGTAAACTCGCAGATGCGAACGCTCAAGTTCACTTGGCACTTTCTTCAAGAGATCGGTTGGCAAAAATTGTTGAAGACTCCGTTAACGAAATATACGTATCTAACGCCGAAACCTACCAAATCCTGGATGTCAATCGAGCGGCGCGTGAAAATTTGGGTTATACAAGAGCAGAGTCGCAACAAATAATGCCATGGGATTTTGTTGAAGGCTTAACGGAACAAAACCTGGGCGAGCTTATAACACCTTTGTTAAAGGGTGATCTTGATGCGCATGTGTTTGAAACCGTTCATCGCCGTAAAGACGGCTCTACTTATCCGGTTGCCACGCATTTGCAATATATGGCTTCGCAAACACCGCCAGTGTTCGTTGCAATCGTTCAAGATATCACTGACCGGAAGCAGCAAGCAGCCGCAATAGAACTGCGGGAAAATGCCATTGAGGCGTTAGAGGTTGGTGTATCAATCACTGATGCCACACAGGAACATTATCCATTAGCGTATGTAAACAAGGCCCTGTGTAAGCAAACAGGTTACAGCGCTGAGGAACTGCTTAATCAAAATGTAAAAATTCTACAGAAACATAACCGCCAGCAACCTGGTCACCTTAAAATTAAGCAGGCACAGAAAAATGCGGAGCCGGTACAGGTAATTTTAGAAAGTATGCGAAAAGATGGTTCGATCTACATGGATGAGCTTTCGCTTTCACCGGTTCTGAATGACAGTGGCGAGCTTACGCACTATATTGGTATTACCCAGGATATCACTGAAAGACTTGAGGCAGAAGCGCGCTATCGTCAAGCGCAAAAGATCGATGCTATTGGTCAATTGTCGGGCGGTATCGCGCACGACTTTAATAACCTACTGAGCGTAATAAGTGGCAACCTGGAGTTTCTGTCATTAGAGATAAATGAAGGTGCCCAACGAGAGTGTCTTGAAGAAGCAGAAAAGGCTGCACAAATGGGTGCAAGGCTGACACGCCGGTTGCTAACGTTTGCAAAGCAGGGCACGTTTGAGCCTGAAGTGCTTAACATAAATAAGCTTGTGGATAATGTGATTGAATTGCTTAGCTCAACCATTGGTGAAGCTGTTAGCTTATCGGCAAATTTATCTGATGGTCTATGGAATATACATGCAGACCCGAGTGAGATAGAAAATTCAGTCGTTAATCTAGTCATCAATGCACGTGATGCGTTGCCAAAAGGCGGTAAAATAAAGGTAGAAACAGCAAATCTGATATTTAAACCAAATGATATCCACAATGAGCTGAAAATCTCACCTGGTGAATACGTAAGACTGTCTGTAACCGACAATGGGATTGGCATGTCAGAGGAGCTTCAAGCACGAATTTTTGAACCGTTTTTCACTACTAAAGATCACGCCAAAGGTACGGGGCTGGGTTTATCATCTATTCACGGTTTTGTTAACCAGCTCGGTGGTTTTGTTCGTGTTTTTTCAGAACCCGGGCATGGCACTACCATTGTCCTTTACTTGCCGAAACATTCTGAGGCTACAGCTGTTGCTGTACCCGCAAGTCAACCGACGTTGTCAGTTTCTAGCGCGGGTGCTCGCATTCTTGTTGTAGAAGACAACAGTATGGTGCGGAAAATGACGGTCAAGCGATTGCGAGCATTAGGTTACATAACCGAAGAGGCCAGCAGCGGTAAAGAGGCGCTGCAGTCTATAGAGGAAGATCCGAGTATAGATCTGGTTATTTCAGATATAGTGATGGCTGGTGGTATGTCAGGTTTTGATGTGGCGCGATGGGTTAAAGATAAATTACCACGTTGCGGTATTTTGTTCGCATCAGGTTACAATGATCCGGCGCTTGAAAATATCGATGAACAAACGGCTCGGCATACGGTGCTACATAAGCCCTATAGCGTTGCTGAGTTACAAGACGCTGTCAATGCTGCTCTGGAAAGCACGCCGGTATAACATCAAGTCTTGTTAAGCAGCAATCCGTTTGCACAGAAAGAGTATAAAATGAGTATGACTTTGTATACTGCTGAGGCTAGCATTGGTTGGGCTTCGCATATTGCTTTAGAAGAGTCAGGGCTAGATTACACTGCAGTCGCGCTAGACCTTTCAAAACAACAGCAAAGTACAGATAACTACCTCAAGATTAACGCTAAAGCACGTGTGCCTTCGTTGGTTGTTAGTGACGGTGTGATCACAGAGACGCCCGCTATCCTTTCTTTTATTGCTCAGCTAGCCCCGGATTCGCCTGTTGGCTTGCCTGACAATATCTTTCAACAGGCGGCTATTAATTCTTTTAACAATTATCTGTGTTCCACAGTACATGTTGCACACGCGCATAAGTTCAGGGGTAGCCGATGGGTAGACGATCCCGCGTCGCAGAAAGCCTTGACCGAAAACGTACCCAATACAATGAGCGTTTGTTTCGATCTTATAGAAGCAGATCTACTATTAGGCCCTTGGGTGCATGGTGAACTCTTCACTATTAGTGATGCTTACCTATACAGAATTGCTTGTTGGATGGAGGGCGATGGTGTCAAGGTTAAAAACTACCCTAAGGTTCTGGCGCATCGAGAAGCGATGGATAAACGGGCTTCGGTTATTGCGGTAAAAGAGTTTTTTAGTTCTGTGCCAGGTGCATAGTTTTGCGATGGCATAATACCCTTGCATTTTACTTGAGCAGCTTTGCTGCCTTTTACGAGTAATGCACGTCAAAGGAAACCCACAAGCGTAAGCGTGGGACTAACCACCCCAATCTCACCGTGTTTTATATACAGAGCCGAACGGCACAAAACCATAATTCCACAGTTCAAGCTACATCATGCAAACTCAGAATTCATACGAGTCAGTCCCACGCTAACGCTTGTGGGTTTCCAGACAGGCACGGCATGGAATCTAACGAGCACAACATAGAAATGTACTTGAGCAGCTTTGCTGCCTTTTACGAGTAATGCACGTCAAAGGAAACCCACAAGCGTAAGCGTGGGACTAACCACCCCAATCTCACCGTGCTT
>CALGKA010000076.1 GCA_937927895.1 uncultured Granulosicoccaceae bacterium
GACCGGGCTTTTGCCGATGACCCTGCTATTGTCTGCGGTATTGGCCGACTAAGGGGGCAGGCAGTCGCCATTATTGGCCATCAGAAAGGCCGTGATACCAAAGGTAATTTATATCGAAACTTTGGGATGCCAAAGCCTGAAGGTTATAGGAAAGCGTTGCGGGTAATGAAATTTGCTGAGAAATTCCATTTACCGCTAATTACCCTGATTGACACCCCGGGTGCGTACCCTGGAATTGGTGCTGAAGAGCGTGGCCAGAGTGAGGCGATTGCACGTAATCTCATTACCATGGCAGATTTACGCACGCCTATTATCTGCACTGTGATTGGTGAGGGTGGCTCCGGTGGAGCATTGGCGATCGGCGTCGGTGATCGGCTCAACATGATGCAATACAGTACCTATAGTGTGATCTCGCCAGAGGGCTGCGCATCTATTCTTTGGAAAAGCGCTGATAAAGCGCCAGAGGCAGCAGAGGCCATGGGTATTACCACTGAGCGCTTAAAAGAACAGGGCTTAATTGATCGGATTATTGAAGAGCCTCTCGGTGGTGCCCACCGTGATCACAAGGCCACGGCCAAGGCATTAGAAGAAGCATTGGTCGATGACTTAAGCCGTTTGTCTTCTATGTTGTTTGATGATCTGATCCGGCAGCGCACAGAGCGGTTGCGCAGTTTCGGTGAATTCAAAGAAGCCTGAAATTAGCGCCTCATTAGATGCGCGCTTCAGCGCATCTTTACGTCGTCTGACCTCGCAACATCGCCCACAATATTTTTTAATTGCGTTAAGCGGTGGTGTCGATTCTGTGGTGCTACTTTCGCTTGCAACACGTTTATTGCAAGAAGCTCAAGCGTCGCTGCGGGCGGTTTATATTGATCATGGATTACAGGCGCTCAGCACCCAATGGGGCGCTGAATGTGCGGCACTATGTGAAAAGCTTAACGTTGATTTTGAAACCGTAAAAGTCAATGTTGATCTGCATTCAGGACTAAGTCCGGAGGCCGCTGCCCGTGATGCCCGTTACCACGCACTGGAAGAATCTTTACTTGAAGGCGAGTATCTTTGTACCGCCCATCATGCGAATGATCAGGCTGAAACACTACTATTACAGCTTTTAAGAGGCTCAGGGGTGCAGGGGCTTGCAGCAATGCCTGAGTGTCGGAAATTCGGAAAAGGCTATCTGTTGCGCCCACTTCTTAATACGTCAGGTGATGAGATTCGGGCATATGCGCGGGAAAACGCACTTAACTGGTGTGAAGACCCAAGCAATCAAGATACACGCTACGATCGTAATTTTTTGCGCAATCAAATATTGCCAGCCCTTAGTGAGCGTTGGCCTCAGGCGGCGCAAAACCTAGCCCGCACTGCAGCACACAGTGCAGAGGCTGCAAGCCTAATTGATGAACTTGCCTGTATTGACCTGGCAGGGTGTGCGGATGCGGCAAAGCTATCAATATCACTGCTGAATTCTTTATCAGATCAGCGGCGTCGTAACGCTTTAAGGTATTGGGTCAGGTCGCACGGTTATTTAGCCCCTTCGCAGGTGCAGTTGCAGCAAATAGTGTCAGATCTATTAGAGGCCGTTTCAGATAGCCATGGGCGGGTGAGCTTTGGTTTGGCATCAGTGGCCCGTTATCGTGATGACATCTTTATCGCTGAGCGCCAGGCTTTTGAGCCAGTTGCAGATTTTGAATACCGCTGGCTCAATAGCCACGATCCGCTTTATCTGCCTGAACTTGATTGGCAATTGGTGGCATCTGATCGTAAGAATCTTGCGCCGTTTGCGGGTCAGGAGCTGCTGGTGCGAAGTCGCCGTGGTGGCGAGCGCTGGCAGGCACCAGGTGCTGCCAACAGTGTGTCGGTTAAATCGTTACTGCAGCGAAAAGGGGTGCCGAGCTGGCAGCGTAGTCGCCTGGCATTGGTTTTCAGTGGTGATCAACTGCTCGATATTTGCGGGCCGGATTTCGATCTCTAGGGCATGATCACTTTTGTTTTGAAAAGCGCTGTGAAAACCAAATTAATCCGGTGATATGCAAGCTATTTTTTGTAGCCATTTGGTAATAAGAAGGTAATTCCTGAGGCATCGTTGAAAGTAGGCATAAGCGGCTAATAATTCAGCCGAAATAGTTAAATGATTCATTGGTGTAACAGTATTGAATCACCAATGAGCATTGTCCGATTTGGGCACTTCTGGTAGCCTACAACCCCATCTTGTACTACCTCTCCACAACAGAATCTAGAGTGAACCCATGACACGATTCATATTCGTGACAGGCGGTGTCGTGTCGTCTCTGGGCAAAGGAATCGCTGCGGCTTCACTCGCAGCATTGCTTGAGGCCCGGGGCATCAGTGTGACACTGATGAAGCTCGATCCGTATATCAATGTCGACCCAGGCACCATGAGCCCGTTCCAACACGGTGAGGTGTTTGTCACCGACGACGGTGCGGAAACAGATCTTGATCTTGGCCATTACGAACGCTTTGTGCGCGTCACTATGGGCCAGAAAAATAATTTCACGACTGGGCGTGTCTATGAAAACGTGATCGCCCGCGAGCGCCGCGGTGACTACCTGGGTGCCACAGTACAGGTTATCCCGCACATTACCGACGAGATAAAGCGTCTAATGCATGAAGGTGCGGCAGGGGTTGATATAGCACTAGTTGAAATTGGCGGTACTGTCGGAGATATCGAATCACTGCCATTTCTTGAAGCCATTAGGCAGTTAGGTATTGAGCAGGGTCCGCAGGGTGCATTGTTTATCCACCTAACATTGATCCCATACATAAAAACAGCCGGTGAAATGAAAACCAAACCAACGCAACACTCTGTAAAAGAGTTGCGCTCAATTGGTATTCAGCCAGATATCTTAATGTGTCGCTCTGATCGTGAACTACCCGATAGTGAAAAGAGAAAAATCGCACTGTTTACCAATGTGTCAGAAGACTCCGTAATTTCAGCCACTGACGTCGCTTGCATCTACGACATCCCTAGTGTGTTTCACAAGCAGGGGGTTGATGAAATTGTTCTGCGTAAGTTTGCTATGGACGCACCACCGGCTAACCTTGAAGAGTGGGATCGAGTAGTCGACGGATTATTAAACCCGGAGCGTGAAGTGGTTGTGGGTATGGTTGGAAAATATATTGATCTAACCGAATCTTACAAGTCACTTAATGAGGCACTGTCACACGCTGGCATTAGTAGAAAGACCAAAGTCGTTATTCACTATATTGATAGCGAAAAACTGCAAGACGGCGATATGTCAGTGCTAGAAGAAGTAGACGCCATTCTAGTTCCAGGTGGCTTTGGTGCACGCGGTACAGAAGGTAAAATTAAAGCGGTCCAGTATGCCCGTGAAAATAGAGTTCCGTATCTTGGTATCTGCTTAGGTATGCAAGTGGCAGCGATAGAATTTGCTCGCAACGTTGTAGGTATAGAAAGCGCCAGCAGCACCGAGTTTGAAGCTCAGTGCCCGGAGCCTGTGATTGGTTTAATCACAGAGTGGCAAGAGCGTGATGGCAAAGTAGAGCAACGTGATTCCGGTACCGATCTTGGTGGCACTATGCGCCTTGGAGGCCAGCGATGTTATCTGGCAGACGGCACAATTGCTCGAACATTGTACGGCGAAGACGTAATCGTTGAGCGCCATCGCCACCGCTATGAATTTAATAACCGCTATCGAGAGAAATTAGTTGCCAACGGGCTGGTAGTGTCCGGTGAGTCTGGTGACGAAGAACCATTGGTCGAAATAATAGAGCTTGCTGATCATCCGTGGTTTGTCGGCTGCCAGTATCATCCAGAGTATCGTTCCACCCCACGCGATGGACACCCTTTGTTTGTAGGATTCATTGACGCCGCTATCACTTATGCTGATGCTTCAATAGAACAGGCTAAACAAGCAGCATTGGACAGCGCTACATGAAGCTCTGCAATTTTGAGGTCGGATTAGATCAGCCGTTATTTTTGATTGCCGGTAACTGCGTAATTGAAAGTGAAAAGACGACCCTTGAAACTGCCGAGGCTTTGCTGCGTATATCAGAGCGCCTAAATCTTCCCCTCATTTATAAATCATCTTTTGATAAGGCCAACCGATCTTCAGTGTCCGGTTTTAGAGGCCCGGGAATGGAAGAGGGCTTGCGGTTACTTGAAAAGGTGCGAACGGAATTAAACTTGCCTGTACTCACTGATGTGCACGAAGACACGCCAATTGATGAAGTCGCATCAGTAGTAGATGTTATGCAAACGCCAGCTTTTTTAGCGCGTCAAACTAATTTTATTCAGCGCGTTTGCGCGGCAGGCAAGCCTGTCAATATCAAGAAGGGGCAGTTTATGGCACCTGAAGATATGCAAAACGTAGTGGGTAAAGCGCATGCAGCAGGTAATAAAAACATTATGCTTTGCGAGCGCGGAGTAAGCTTTGGTTATCGCACATTGATATCAGACATGCGTGGGCTTGCGATTATGCGTGAGACCGGCTGCCCGGTCGTGTTTGATGCGACCCACTCGGTACAGCAGCCAGGTGGGCTTGGCAGTTCATCCGGGGGGCAGAGGCAATTCATACCTGTGCTTGCACGTGCGGCGGTCGCAGCGGGAGTTGCCGGCTTATTCATGGAAACCCACCCAGACCCGGACAAGGCTCTGAGTGACGGACCAAATGCCTGGCCGCTCGCGAAAATGGAATCGTTGCTTGGCACACTGTTAGAGCTGGATTCTGTGATTAAAAAATCTGAGATGCCAGAGCACGAATTTCTCTCGTTGCCCGCATAGCTAAAACGAAACTTATATACAACGGAGTTAGAAAATGTCTGCCATTACCAAAATTCACGCTCGACAGATAATCGATTCTCGCGGCAATCCAACGCTTGAGGCAGAAGTAACTCTTGCCAGTGGTGAAATGGGACGTGCAGCCGTGCCTTCAGGTGCATCAACCGGTGAGCTCGAAGCACTTGAGCTACGCGATGGTGATGCCTCCCGTTACCATGGTAAAGGTGTGACTAAGCCGGTTGCCTTTGTAAACGGTGAAATTGCAGATGCCATTAAAGGAATGGATGTTAATGCCCAGGAAGAAATCGATGAGGCTATGCTTAAGCTTGATGGCACTGAAAATAAAAGCCGCTTAGGTGCAAACTCGTTACTAGCCGTATCACTTGCTTGTGCGCAAACAGCAGCCATTAGTAAAAAACAAATGTTGTTTGAATCTCTCGGTGGCGATAGTGCAGTAACATTGCCAGTACCGATGATGAACATCATCAATGGTGGGTCTCACGCGGATAACAGTGTCGATCTTCAAGAGTTCATGATTATGCCAGTCGGTGCAGAATCTTTCTCTGAAGCCTTACGGATTGGTACAGAGATTTTCCATACGCTTAAGAAGGTTCTAAGCTCTAAGGGCATGAACACAGCAGTGGGTGATGAGGGCGGTTTTGCTCCTGACTTACCTTCAAATGAAGCGGCTATTGAAGCAATACTTGAAGCGATCGATAAGGCGGGATACAGCGCTGGCAAAGATGTATACCTAGCGCTTGATGCAGCAAGTTCTGAGTTTTGTAAAGACGGCGTTTATGATCTAGCGTCTGAAAGCCGTAAGTTTAACAGTGCAGAGTTCACTGATTACTTAGCTGATTGGGTCGATAGGTTCCCGATCATATCAATAGAAGACGGCATGGATGAAAACGATTGGGATGGCTGGAAACTACTAACTGAGAAAACCGGTGATAAAGTCCAGCTGGTTGGTGATGATTTATTTGTGACCAATCCAAAGATTCTCGCAAAAGGTATTGAGCGATCTATTGCGAATTCGGTATTGATTAAGGTAAACCAGATTGGCACCTTAACTGAAACGCTACGAACCATTGATATGGCGCATGCGGCAGGCTACACCACGGTGACGTCGCATCGTTCGGGTGAAACGGAAGATACCACCATTGCAGATTTATGTGTGGCCACTAATGCGGGCCAGATTAAGACCGGTTCACTGTCGCGTTCTGATCGAATTGCCAAGTATAATCAGCTGTTGAGAATCGAAGAGAAGCTAGGCAGTCGTGCAGTTTATGCGGGAAGATCTGCTTTTAAACAGTCTATTTAATCTGTACGCGGCTGGCAGATTTTACTATGAAGCCCACATGTCTTTCGGGAGTTAAGTAATTGAAAGTTCTGATTACGATATTGGCATTGATGTTTGTTGTCTTGCAGTGGCGCTTGTGGGTTGGTGATGGTGGCGTGCGTGAAGTGCGCCACTATCAAGCAGAAATAGACAGCTTGTCTGCTCAGCTTGAAGAGAAAAAAGATATCAACAGCGCTTTGCGCGCTGAAGTCACTGATCTGGAAGACGGCTTGGGTGAAATAGAAGCCAGGGCCCGTTCAGAACTAGGCATGATAGGTGAGGGTGAGACCTTCTATCAATTTGTGGGTGAAAAAGTCGATGCAGCGCCGCTGTTGGAAAACGACAACCTGGCGCGTGTTTCCGATAAAGCCAAAAAAGAAATGTAATCACATGAGTGCTTTCCGCACAGCGGATAAAGTAACCCTGGTAGTTAATCTGGTAATGGCGCAATCATGAGTACTGGAGGCGCTGATCTTTACGCAGTCATTCCTGCAGCCGGCAGCGGCAGCCGCATGAAGCAAGCCACTGCAAAGCAATATATTGAACTTGATGGCGTGGCGATACTTAAGCGCACAATAAATCGACTACTGCTAATAGACTCTATAAAAAAAATAATTGTAGTGGGTGATTCAGCAGGCTTTGAAAGTATTGATACGGTGTTGTTTTCAGAAAGCCAAGATCCTACACGTTTAAAAATAGATACCTGTATTGGTGGTGCAAGTCGAGCTGAATCGGTAAGAAACGGTCTGCTATACCTTAAAGAAAACGTTACGACAAATGCTATGGTCTTAGTGCACGATGCCGCTAGACCCTGCGTTCGAGTAACGGACATAGAGCGATTGATAAGCGAAGTCAAAAACAGTGCCCATGGTGGCCTGTTAGCTACGCCCGTAACCGATACAATCAAGCGCGCTAACAAAGAAGGCAAGGTGCAAGCCACAGTAGACCGGGAAGCGTTGTGGCGCGCTGCGACCCCGCAATTATTCTCTTTAGATCTTTTGCTCTCGGCAATAGACAAAGCCATTGCTGAGAACGTAGCAATTACGGATGAAGCATCTGCTATGCAGTATTCCGGCTACCAGCCAAAATTAATCGAATGCAGCAGTGATAATATTAAAATAACCACGGCAACTGATTTGGTTTTAGCGCAGTATTATTTGCGCGCTCAAGAGCAATAGGCAAACGCTGCCAAAAGCTAAACGTTAACAAGAACAATTAAGGTGACAATATGCGTATAGGTCATGGCTATGACGTACATGCCTTTACAACGGGAAACTCAATTCGCCTGTGTGGCGTAGATGTGCCTCACACCAAAGCGTTCAAAGCTCACAGTGACGGCGACGTTGCAATACACGCGCTATGCGATGCCTTGCTGGGCGCTTGCGCTCTCGGGGACATAGGCCGACATTTCCCGGATACCGATAATGAATATAAAGGTATTGACAGCCGCGTATTGCTGCGCCGTGTTATAGAGTTGATTGCAGAGCGCCATATGGTGTGCAACAACGCCGATATAACCATCGTTGCAGAGCGCCCTAAGCTTTCAACTTATATAGACTCAATGTGTGAAACGTTAGCCGCAGATATAGGCATAGCCAAAGACTGCATCAATGTGAAAGCGACCACTAGTGAGAAGCTTGGTTTTACTGGAAGGGAAGAGGGAATAGCGGCTTATGCTGTTGTGACTGTTGTTGGGCTGTAGAAACTGACATCTGATTATCAGGCGCTCGATTATTTGTCATGCAGATGTAAAAAAAGCAGCTCAAAAAAAAGGCGGGGTAAAAACCCCGCCTCTCGTACTACAGATAACTTAATACTTACATGAAGCCTTTAAGCTTCTCCATTGCTGGTGCAAGTACATCACCTACACCTGGGATGGCATTGGCTTTATCAAGCATTGGAGTTAGGTTGCCTAGCATGCCACCCAAGCCACCGCGAGCTTCTTCAGGCACCTTGTCTAGCATGCCAGTTAGGCCATCAAGTGCCGGTAGTGCAGCTTTGGCAGAGTCTACATCGGTAATACCGCTCAGGGCGGCGCTTGCACCTGACATTGACTCACCAAGTTCAGCACCCATGCCCTCTGGTAGGCCAGGTATTTCAGGTACTTCCATTGTTGGCATTTCAACGCCTTCAACTTTAGGTACCTCTACGCCTTCAACAGTCGGCATTTCAACGCCTTCAACTTTTGGCACTTCAACTCCGTCTACTGCAGGAACATCAACATTTACATCTGTTCCGCTCAGTTGCTTGTAACCAAACCATGCCAGTGCTGCAAGTATAAGTGGTAGCAACCACTTCCAAAGACCGCCGCTCTTTTTCGGAGCTTCGTACTCGGTGTGAGTACTGGTGGTTGCACCAGTTGCTCGACTGGCTGTGTTGGTGGCCGCGTTAGTAGTGGTGTTGGTAGCATTGCTTGCCGCACGTTTGGTGCTATCGACTGCGCCACCCACTTTATTGCCGGCAGCGTCAACGCCTCTGCGAGCTGCATCTGTTGCGTTGCTTGCTGCACCAGATACAGAGCGGGTTGCATTGCCTGCCGCATTAGCAGCTGTGCTTGCTGCACCACTTGCCGCACCTGACACTGTGCGACCCGCATTGCTGGCTGCATTTGCTGCACTGCCAGCTACGTTTCTAGCGCCGCTGCCTACTGCATTAGTAGCGCCGCGAGCTGCGTTGCCTGTTGCTTCTGCTGCATTGCCTGCAGCATTAGACGCTCTGCTGGCAACGTTGCCCGCAGCACTAGAAGCCTGACTGGCCACGTTGCCCGCAGCACTAGAAGCCTGACCGGCTACGTTGCTTGCAGTATTAGTGACACTGCGTGTCGCATTGGCGGCACCTGTTGTTGCTGAACTTACACCACGACCCACAGTGCTGGCTGCGGCCGCTCCTACGCCTGCCACTGCTGCACCGGCTGCTGCTTTGGCGCCAGCGCTGGTGGTGCTGCTTTGTGTACCGCTTGAGTAGCTAGTTGTTGTGGTGGTGCTACTTGAGCTACCAGCGACAGGAACACCTCTAGAGACATCGCTATCTCCGAAGCCTGAAATTTCAAGCTGCTTAAGCATACCTGCGGGCATTGCCGCAGAAATGTTGCTACCTTGGCTTTTAATCATGGTGGCTAGACCGCTTGCGTTTAGTCCGTCAGCGCCTGTTTTGCGTTTTAGTTGTCCCATGATCATGGGCGTTAACATGCCAAGTAGAGAGCCTGCTGATCCTTTGCCCAGACCAGTGTGACCTGAAAGGCCTCCGATCATGCTGGTAACGCCCTTGTTACCCATGAGTGAACCCAGGCCGCGTGTGCCTGATTCGATCAATTCTGAAGATTGATTGCTACCAATCATAGCGCCGATGTTGTCGACGACTTTATCGTCTTGGCGGTTAACCAGGTTGAACAACGTGTCAGCACCATTTGCGTTTTGCGCTGATTCACCAATGCCTGCTAGCAGGGTTGGTAGTGCGCTATCGATCGCGTTACGAGCCTTGTCCGGGCTCTCGCCAAGTAAGCCTCCAATCTGGCCGACCAGCTGATCACTGATCTGACCCTTAACCATATCCATGATATTAAATGACATACGTAAACCCCTGAGTGTTTGTGCGGTTATTGCTAAATTTTTTGCCTGTTAGCAACGGTAACTACGTTTAATAGTCGCTAATTTATTTTGCTGCAAAAATGCTGCACCAAATGCAGGCAGTACGGTTTCAGTTAGTTCGGTTGCGGTTTAGCTGAGCACCACAAGTTAGATTTGGTGGCGCCTGGCTACCGAGCAGCCCCGTGTGGATCCCTAGTGTAAATGGAAGTTAACAGGCTGGTCGTCGCGTTGCTTGAAGCCTTTCGAGCTCCAAGTTGCGTGGAATTGTATCACTCTTTACGCCTGGGAATAGGGCGCTCCGATGTAAAATACTAATACATTAGACTGAGTGAAAGCCTTTGCTTATGTAGGCAGTTACGCAGCAGTGTGATTTTGGAATCCACCGTTCTCCGTGGGGGTACGGCATACGAGCTGGCGCGCAAATTCTGGCCCGCTCAACGGTTTGGCAAAAAGGTATCCCTGGCCGTATTGGCAGCCAAGTAGTTGCAGGCAATCTGCCTGTTCATCGGTATCTATGCCTTCAGCAATTACCTTTAGGCCAACAGCAGTCGCGATATCTACAGCCGCCTTTACGATCGCCATGTCACGATCATCTTTGAGTAGTTCACTGATAAAGGACTGATCGATTTTTACTGACGTGGCAGGAATCTGTTTGAGGTATTGCAGTGATGAATAACCAGTGCCGAAATCATCAAGTGAGACATTAAAACCGTGATTTTTAAGTAGTGCCAGTTGCTGTCTGCCAGCCTCGAGATGTTTGATCGCTACGGTTTCTGTGAGCTCTAGGGAGACGCTTTGAGGCGGTAGGTCAAGGTCGCGTGCTATGGCGGTTATCTGCTGGGCGAAATCTTCGCTTTCTAGTTGTCTGGCTGACAAATTGACGGACATAATCAGTTCAGAGGCATTTAATTCGGTCTGCCATGTCTTTAGTTGTTGCATGCTGGTTTTTAATACCCAAAGACCAACCTCGTTTATATCGCCAAACATTTCAAGAATAGGCACGAGTTCAGAGGCTTCCAGGTCTGTAGGCTCATTGGCGGTCCAGCGCAACAGGCATTCGCAACTTGCGATCTTCCGGGTTTTTAAATCAACAATCGGCTGATAGACAAGGTCAAAAATATCATCGGGAGATGAATTTTTAATGGTATTAATAATTTGTCTTTGTCTAGATAGTGCTTGTTGCTCGGTATCAGATAATAAAAAGACTGAGCCGCGCCTATTACGCTTTGCCTGTAGTAAGGCTTGATCGCTTAACTTGAATAGATCAGAGATTTCAATTTCACTAGCAAGCTGTACTGTTGCCCCAACGGTACATGTCACATTTAAAGTATTTTGTTTGTAGTGAAGCGGTCGCTCAATAGCGAGCTGAATGCGGTCAATTATTTGTTCGGCGTTTTTTGGCGCTACTAGATCGCATAGCACGATCGCGAACCTATCAGAATCTATGCGGCCAAATTGATCACCGTCGCGTAGCTCTGTATCTATTCTGGTTGCTACTTCTTTAAGTACTGCATCGCCTGCAAAGTATCCAAACACATCATTAATTTGTTGGAAGTAGTCAAGATCAAGTATAGCGAGCGCTATGTAGGAATCGTCGTGCGTGTAGTGTTCTTCGAAGTCTGACAAAAACTGTGTGATAGATTTTCTATTTGATGTTTGAGTCAGTGGATCACTGTAAGTGAGGGTGTCTAGTTCACCTGCGGCGTAATTGAGTTCATTTTCGGCCAGTATTGAATGCCTGTGCATTGGCAGGTAGACAAGCCAATGGTAGGCAAGCGACCATAAAAGTAATGCGGGTAAAATCATCAGGGCTGCAATTTTAAGTGGCCTGGAATAGGCGTGGCTGTTGTCACTTAATTCATCAATCACGGATTGCAAGCCGTGCAACAACATGCTGTTGGCTATATGCAGTTCTGAGATCGCTATGTTGTTTTCTGTGCGGCCTCCAATAAGCTCTAGTCTATTGTGTAATTGGTAGGGCTGTTCAAAGTACAGCATTGATAAGCGCGGCCAGTGTTTTTTATCGGTGTAGCTTGAAAAGCGTTCCTGGCTGGCAATCCAGTGCAGCTTCCACAGTTGCGCGGCGCTTTCCTCAGAGCCATCTTCTAGTAGAATCTTTGCAGTTAGGTATTGTTGGTGGGCGTTGCCTAAACGCTCTTTGTGCAAATGTTCTGTTTGCCACAGTAGGCGCAATATAACCGCACTTGCCAGCAGCAAGACTGCTAGCGAAATCAGCATCGATCGGTGACTTATAAAGGATCTGAAGGGCAGGGGCATGGTGCGGATAGTGGGCTATGAATCGACTACAACTGCTAGTTCTATACCATTTGTAGGCCAAAGTACACTCGGGTTCCGCCAATGGTCTGACTTTTTCATTTATGTCTGACGCTATTCGAGCTAAGTCTGAGTTTAATTGACCGCGTACGCGTGGATATAACACGCATGTTTTTTAAGGGTTTGTGGCGTGCGGTTGTAAGGTATCGCGCCATACGGTGGTTTTGTCGCCTATTGACAGTGATGCCATGGCTGGGCTGCTTGACGGTAAGCTCCGAAGTGTTAATGTGTCTGCTTGCGAAAGTGTTGGTAGTGCAAGTTTGCGGAACCACTTTTCTGCGGCTTTACCGTTAAAGGCGATAGTGTTAATTGATGGATGTTGCGAGAGTAGCGTGCTGAAGTCATTGCACACTACAGAGTCTGTGGCAATGTTTGAATCCAGGCTGCCTGGTCTTACGCAATGTTGTAAGGAATCCCACAGCGCTATGTTTTGTTCTTCTAAAATTGCCAGGCGTTTGTCGTAAGTGTCGATACTGCCTCCATAAATGGCTTGCAGGATTTTCCAAAAGCCGTTCCGTGGATGGGCATAGTATTGGTCTGCGTGCAGTGATGCGACACTCGGCATTGAGCCTAGAATTAAACACCAGGGCGCACTGGGTATTAGCGGTGCGAATGACTGCAGGGTTGATGTATCAACAGCTGATGTTTTGGTGGCCGGATTCTTAGCGGCTGGTTTCTTTTTAGCCATTGCGTGTCGGGTTTATGATCTTGCGGTCTCGTGGTTTTTTACGATCCTTTAGGTTCACTAAGACGTCTAAAGTAGTCTGCTGCTTGTTGGTCGAAGCCTTTAGGGTCGTCTACTTGTGCTTTGGAGCGAGTGGTCTCTACACTGTTGCTGTCGTTGTAAATTTGTAGTTCAAGTTGTTCGAGTTGCCTTAGTAGTAATCGTACATCTGCATCTATGCGACGATTGTTCTCTTCACCGTTGTTGGGCAGTAGTTGGCGTGCAAGGTCTTGTAGATCTTGTTGTGTCTGCGTCGACAACTCACTTATACCGTCGCCTGCAAGTTGTTGCAGCTGAGTGATAGACTCTTCGATCAGTTGCTCTTGGCCACCGTTGATAGGTAAGTCATTGAGGCTTGATTGTCCACTGCCAGGCCCTGCGGATAATCTTCGGCCCGACTGACCTGATCCCGACTGGCCTGATCCCGACTGGCTTGAGCCGTTTTGGTTAGATCCTTCTGCATTGCCCTCTGGACTGTTGCCCCGTTGGCCTTGACCATTGCCTTCCCCTTCTTCACCTGCACCTTCACCTTGCCCGTTCTGTTCGCTTTCAGCGCCTTGTTGGCCGCGTTCAAGTGATTGTAACTCAGCGACTTCACTGCCGGTGCCGTCTTCGCCTGCTTGCGCTAATGCATCAGTCAAGGCTTGTCGTAGTTGTTGTATAGCGCGTGTTGCATCTGCAGCAGTAATATCTGATTCTGTGCCTGTACCGGTTTCAGCGGCTGCCAGAGAAGATGATTCAAATAGATCTGTTTGCAAATTGCGCAAAGCTTCGCTTATGCGTTCTTCACGCAGGGCTGCTTGTGGAGCCATGCCTTCTTCTATCATGTCGCCTGATATACCCATAAGTTCGGAGGTTTGGTTGGTATCAAGCTCTGTCAGCGCTTGCTCTAAGCGCTCAGTAGTGAGCGGTGCTTGTTCACTATAACGTTTGCTGGCGTCTTCAATTTGTTGTTTGATAGATTCCAGATCGCGTTGCATTTGGCGTTTTTGCTCCGCCAGGGCCTGCTCTTGTTGTGGGTTTAGGCCGCTTTCGTAGCGGTTCTCTTTGCGCGCTTCCATCGCGCGACGCATGGCTTCACGCAATTGTTCAGCGGTTTGTTCCTGTTGCTGGTTTAGATCCCGCAGGGCGTCTGCGGCATCACTGATTTGCTGTTGCAGTTCTTGTTGTCTTGCATCTGCCGTTTGTTCCAATGATTGGCGTAATTTTTCACTGGCATTTTGCAATGCCTGACGACGCTCTTCTGGAGTTAAGTTAGCGGCGTTTTCTTCGGTCGCTTTTAGTTCTTGAATCGCTTCTTCAAGATTCTGCATTGCTTGTTGTTGCGATGAGCTTTGTTCGCCATTTTGACCACCGTTTTGGCTACCACTTTGACCTTCGCCCTCGCTCTGATTTTCACTTTGGCTTTGGCCGCTGCTTGATTGCTGTTGACCTTGCTGTGACTGAGCAGTTTGGCTTTGTTCTCTTTGTAGTTGCTCAAGTTCTTTTTTAAGTTCTTCAAGCTCGCGGCGCAGTTTCTCCTGCTGCCAGCGTTCAGCTTCTGTGAGTTGTTCTTTGTTGGCGGCAGCTTCTGCCAACTGTTGTTGTCTCTTAGCAAGATCTTTTAGTTTTTCAAATGCATCTTCAGAGGCTTGCTGTTGGGGGTCTGCGCCACCCTCAGGAACTGAGTCCGGGGTTTCGTATTGGTTTTTAGCTAAATCCATTTCGAGCTCATACATCTCTGCCATATCCTGGCTTGCACCGCTGCCACCGCCGCCGCCACCACTTTGATTTTGGTTGATAGTGATATCGTTAAAGATAGACTCTGCTCGCTTTAGATATTGCAGTGCTTTTTGTTGATGTTTTACCGCTTCTTCGAAACTTAATATGGCAAGGGAATCCGCTGATGGGCGCATAGATTCTGCCGCTTCCTGCATATACTCTACAAAGCGGGCTATGTCCGGATCATTGTTAAGTAATTGCCGTGCCTCTGCACGCTCTGCGAGTTTTACAGCCTGATCGGCCAAGGTGTTTTGCAAGTCAGAAAGCAGGGTAGCGGTATCTGCCGGATCAATCAGGGTGGCTTCTTTGCTTTTTGCATCTTTTATGAGATTGAAGGTTGAGATCAGAATTTCTTTCTGGCGCTGTGAGATCTCTTGTTCTTGTTGTGATTCACCTCCACCGCCGCCACCACCTGATTGCTGCGACTGTGTAAATCTGCGCTCGAACGGTCTCACGTCAATGAACATCATGTCAGTGGAGACCAACTGCTCACGATCAGCCGCCTCTGCGTAGTAGCTAATTAAATCGCCAGCCATGAGTGGGCCGCCTTTTTCACTATAGAATTCTTCGAGCATAAATAAGTGCTCGAAGTCATTGGTGGCATCTAGTTGAACTTGTTCCCACTCAGCACCATTAACTGAATAGTTAAGCGTGACTGACTCGACGGTGAAATCATCATCTGCCGTTACCGCTACCGCAACTTCTTCAATTGGGGTGGCGCTCCAGTCCCCGCCTGGTAGTTTAAAAGCAACGGTTGGCTTTGCATCTTCAATGATCGCGATGCGGAATTTGCTAGAGAGTGGTATTTGATCATTGTCTAGAAGCTCCAGGAGTTGGTATTCGCCATCTTCGGTGATTTCTATTTGCGCGCTGTAGCTGTTATCGGCCGTGTTGGTAGCATCGATTTTAATATCGTTATGTAAAAGAGCAGCTTGCTGCAGAGGTTTGTCTGTGCTGAAGATTATATCAACCATTGTGCCTGCAACTGCATTGATATCGCTGGCGCTATTTGTCGTTTGTGGTTCCAGCCTGGTCCACTCGGGGTAGGTATAGCGGTGGGTAATCGTGGTGATTTTTGCAGGAACAACTACATCAACGTGGGCACGATCGCTTTCGGTAAATGCCGCGCTCACGTAGTAGTCGAGAGGATCGCTAACACCGTACAGTGTGAAGGAAAACGATCCATCAGACTGCGGGATCATCTCTACTGTTTCCCACTCAGGTGCGCTTGAATTGCTCGCATTGCGGCTTACATGTAGCTCTGCAAAGTTTGATTCAAAGCCATCTAGCGTAGCGCTAACAAGTAGAGTGTCTCCAATACGAATTTTGGTGTCACCGGGTGCTAGAGCAATTGATCGATCCGGTAATATATCGCTGACAAACCAGCCCATCCACAGCTGTTTTATACTGGCACGCCAGTCCAGTGGCATAGAGGTAAACAACCAGCCGGCAAGCATAAACATACCAAAGCTTGCGACTATAGGGCCCATTACTTCTGATGTGGGAAGTATGCTACTGACTGGGCGCTTAGAGGCTGTTCTCGCAGCATCTTTGGCAAGCAGGCCCACAAAAGGCGAGCGCACATTGCGGCGTTTCATATCAAGGTAGGTGTCAACACGGCCGTCAAATTCAGGTACAGCACTTTCCAGTTCGGCAGCACCCGCGGAGCGTTTGAACTGCTGATAAGGTCGCCATAATAAGGCTATTAGCAATACAATAGGCAGCACTAGTAATAATGCGCGTGCGGGGTAGTAAAGCCAGTTGGAATCGGCAAGTGAGTTTTTAAGTACGGCAGTGCCAAGTGATAAAACCAACACTGAAAAGATAACGGCGGCTAAAGCTGTCGCTATAATTTGAAATTTGTAGCGGCGTCTGAATTGGCTTAGGTAGCTATCAAAGTGAACAGACTTACGAATGCCTTTATACTTTCGATGATTGCGATTTTTTTGCAGCGGATAATTGCTCATATCATTTAAACCTCACGCCGAATCCATAGGTGCCTATGACTGTAAATAGACTCTAGCAAAGCTACCACTAACAATAGCGGTAACAGCCACAACCAGAAGCTTTTCTGATTGTTGATGGTAGATGTGTTGGTGGCAGTAGCATTGCTGTTAGCAGTGCTTGCGATCTGTTGCCATTTTTCAAGGGTGTCAGCGTCCATTGTGCTGATATCTGATTCCCGTGGGTCACTATTGACCGCTATTGCTTGCGAGCCCGCAGCGCTCTGTAAGCGATAGATTCCTGGGTTGTCGAGCCTTATAGAAGTTCGCTCTGAATTTTTTGAAAGATCTTTCATCGGTTCGCCATTTGGATCTAACAACTGCGCGCCAGACGATACAGTGATTGCATCTCCGGTGGAACGATAACTAGTGGCTGCGATATCACCACCCAGGTATTCGATTGATTTAATCAGAAAGGCAACAAAGACAGACGTGGTCGGTAAATCGGTCCATTGGGTGTCGAGGGCTGTGGCAAGTAGCATGACTTTTCCCGACCCTAATCGCTTTTCAAGTAGCAGCGGCTGACCATTTGAAAGATCAATAATACTGCGGTCAGTAATATTGGATTGCAGAGGTAAATGCCGAATAATTGAAATTGCCCGCCAGTTGCTGGCTAGGCCGTCAGTTGATTGATGACTCTGATCTATCGTGCCAAGGGAGACTTGTTCACCCGCTAGTGGATTTGTTGGATCATTCAGGCCTGATGACCTCAAGCCAAGTAGATTAAGGGCGCCGCTGCTGTGTGGTTTGCTGCCGACTGCGATCAACGCACTGCCACCGTCATTAATATAGTCGCGAAGACGGCCTGCGGCTCGATCGGAAAGTGCAGAGGCATTGGGCACAATTATTAAGTTGCCCGCATCACTTTTAGTAAATCTGTCTGCCTCTGTTAGCCGGGTTGTGAATCGTGGGTCTGATTCAATTGCAGCTTTTGCGTAAGTGCTGGCAACCGACCGTTCAGTATTGCCGACTATTATGGTGATCTCGGTTTTATCTTTGTTGGGCAGCGGGAGTTGCCAGGTGTTGTCGTCCGATAATGAATCTTCCGGGCTCAACGTAACCACTAACTGCTCTTTTGCGTTGCTTAGATCCAGGTTTTCAAAACGATGCACCAAGCTTGCGTTAGCATTCACTTTAACATCGGCCGTGGCCAGTACTGAACCGTTGGACATCACCTGCAAGGTGTTGACGCTGTCGACTCCATAGTTATTGACTACTGCAACTATAGAGGCACCACCGTCAGATGATTCTTCTAGTTTGGCAGTAACAGCGGTGTTCCTATCGTTAACGGCGGCACTTGAATAGATGTTTATTTTATCGACTTTGTCTACCGCTAGGGCGGTGAATCGGTCTGGTAGGGCAGTCGCCTGTGTATCCGTAATAATATGTAAATGATTAGTGGTGTCGCCCACGGATGCAGTTACGGCACTTGCTATACGACCATAGTCCAGGCGCGTCTCTTGTGGCGCAAGGGTTCCTAGTTGCGTGCGTGCAGAGCTTATGGAATTGTCTGTTTGCGCTTGTACAAAACGATCTGATGCGGCAATCACTATCGCCTGATCAGTGCTTGCAGCCTGGTTTAGTATGTCGTTTGCAAGCCCTAGTGTACGGCTCCAGCGTCCATCAAGTGATTGAGAAAGCGATGTATCGACCAGCAGTATGTGTCTTGTTTGAGATGTGCCAGCGCTTTTTATGCGATCAATGACAGGCTGTGCGAAAAGCAAAGAGAGCAATGCTAGAAACAATACTCGCAACGCCAAAAGCCACCAATATTTGGTACGTCTCTTTTTGCTAGAGGTGCTAATAGCCGGCTCTAAAAACTTTGTAGAGCCGAAGTCGGCTTCTGGTGGGTTGCTTGCACTTAGTCGATGCAACCACCACGGAAGAAAGGCTGCTAATAGGCCAAGCAGAAATAGTGGTGCTAATAAACTCACAATCCAGCCTTTTGTGTTTTATAACAATTGGGCGTTGTATAACAATTAAAATTGTTAATCATGGTTATCGCCTTTGCTGTCTTAACATTAGGTATTGATGCAAGACTTCATTTAATGGTTCATCAGTTTGGCAACTGGTGTAATGAAAACCGTTGCGCAGTGATAACTGCTGTAAAGAGTCTATGTGATTTTTCATGCGTTGTGGGTATTCGTCGCGCAAATACTCCGATGACACATTCACTTGTTCGCCGGTTTCGATGTCACGCAGCATACTCGCTGATCTAAACTCTTTGACGTGTTTGGAGGGATTACGTTCACTGCGATCAAGCACATGAAACAAAGCGACTTCATGACCATGTTGAACCAGCGGTTGTAGCTGATCAGAGAGTTCCTGTGGATCACAATAAAAATCAGAAACCAGGATTAACAGGCCTCGCTTGCGAAAAGTGGCCGCCAACTGCTGCAGTTGACTGGTAAATTCAGTAGCGCTGTTAGCTTCTGTTCTCTCGAGCAGAGCTAATGAACGGAAAAGGGTGTCGGGATGCGCTGAAGGCGGTATGCGATCTCTGATGGTTTCATCAAAGAGGGTCAGGCCAATAGCATCGTGTTGTTTACGTGCTAAGTACGCAAGCGATGAGCAGATAAACTTGCCATAGGTTAGCTTGCTGATGTCGGTGGTTGAATAGGCCATAGAACCACTAACATCAAGGACAAGGTTTATGGTGGTATTGGTTTCACCGATAAAACGTTTGATGTAGGTGCGATCAGTTCTGGCGTATACATTCCAATCAATGAATCTTGGATCATCGCCATCATTGTAGGCGCGGTATTCTGAGAACTCTTGGCTAAAGCCAAAGAAGGGTGATCGGTGAAGGCCGGTAAAGAACCCTTCGACCACCGATTTCGCCACCAACTCGAGTGATGATAATCTCGCTAACACATCTGGTTGTAACAGCTGTTGTTTGCGTGTGCGGCTTTTGTTAGTAGCGTTCATAGTCTGGGCAGACAAAGGCCGACGGCCTAAGTAAGAGACCTAATGGTGTCGCTTAAGATGTCGTCCATGCTAACGCCGTCTGACTCGGCAAAGTAATTTAGCAAAACGCGGTGTCTAAGAACGGGTGCTGCCAATGCGTTTATATCTTCTTGGGTTACATGGAAGCGGCCAGCCATTAGGGCGCGTGCTTTAGCAGCAAGTGTAATGAACAAGGTTGCTCTGACACTGGCGCCAAATTTCACATAGCGTTTTACAAGATCAGAGTGACTGTAGTCCGGGCGTGTAGCGCGTACTAGATTAACCGCGTGTTGTGCAACCGTTTCAGAGATAGGTACTTGTCTGACCAGTTGCTGAAAATTAAGAATCTGTTGCGCGTTGGTGCAAGGTGTTGGTGCCGGGGCGCGGACATCAGTGGTGAATCTGGCGACCACTTCCAGTTCGTCGGAAGCGTCGAGATAATCAAGCAATATATTGAATAAAAATCGATCAAGCTGTGCCTCAGGCAGTGGGTATGTGCCTTCAAGCTCTAATGGGTTTTGTGTTGCCAAAACAAAAAACGGTTGTGGCAATTGGTGTAAGGTTCCTCGAACTGTGGCTGATCCTTCTTGCATCGCCTCTAGTAAAGCTGCTTGTGTTTTAGGCGGTGTTCTATTGATCTCATCGGCTAACAATACGTTAGTAAAAATTGGTCCTTGTACAAATGTCCAGTTCTTTTGGCCATTGCCGTCTTCACTGATGATGTCGGTACCGGTTATGTCGGTGGGCATAAGATCAGGTGTGAACTGAATTCTGTTGTGGTGTAACCCTAACGCTTCCGAAAGTGTGCGCACAAGTAGTGTTTTAGCGGTACCGGGCATACCTGTGATTAAGCAATGCCCGCCAACCAATAATGTCACAAGTAAGTGTTCTACCACCTCGTGTTGGCCGACGACTACCTGACCCACTTGATTGCGAATATTGTCTATAACATAGCGGAACTCTTCCACCTCTCTGGCGGTCGACTCAGATGAATTGGCCTGGGTAGGGTGGTCTGTCATAAGGAGTCTCCGGTTAGTTCTACTAATAAGTCTTGTGCTTCTCTAAAAAATGGCGCTTGTTCTAGCGCTTGAAGTACATTTCTTTTCGCAAGTTTTTTATTGTCGAGGTTTTTATAAGCGTAGGCGATATTAAGGTACACGCCTGATTTGTCGTGAGGGTTAAGGCCAAGCAGGGCCTTAAATTCTCTTATGGCAGCTTCATTGTCGCCACGGTTTAAATAGTCTTTGCCCAGTCTTTCATGCAGATCAATGTTATTAGGGCTAACCCAGTTGATTGACTCAAGTACTTCAGTGGCGCGATCTGTTCTACCCTGGTCACGTAGTCGGTGTGCCAACTGATGCAGCATATCTGGTTGATAGCCGCCGTAGTCATACCATGTTTCCAGCACGTCAACAGCACGGTCTGTGTTGCCGTTAGATTCATAGGCTTCATGCAATGCTAAATAAGTGCTGCCATTGCCTACGTACTCCGGGTAAATTTCGTTGGCTTGATTAGCAAGCGCTACAACTGTTGCCCACTGATCTGATTGTGCTGCGGTATGCATGCTGGTGAGTAGTTCGCGCCACGTATCAAATTGGCTGATTACTGTGCCTAATTTCAACTCAATATATTTTTGTAGATTGCGATCAAGCTCTGCCGTGCTGATACCTAACACTGTGCGCACGGCTTCAGTGGTGTCTTTTCGGTTGTCAAACTCTACTAGCATCTCGGTGAGTTTTTCATGCCCCCAAAACTCACCGATCATGTCGCAGATCAAGCCTGCCTGCATGTAGCTTACGGTAACTTGGTTGGGGTAGGTGGGCCTGACAAAGCCGCTGTCTAAATTTTTAACCGGCAAGAGTTTTTTCTCGGCGATAGCTTGCAAGACATCAATCGGTATATGACGACCGCGCAGTGGACCTGTGGTCCACTCTTCATAGACGGATACGCCCTCAGTAAACCAGCGTGGCATGCGATGGTCAGATTTTTCAATCGTAAATACATGTGCGAGTTCGTGCCACAGAGTGCTGCCCCAGTGGAATTCACCTGGTGGTCGGCCAGACGGGCTGTCCATCGCGAGCAGGTAGCCGAATGTAACACCCAGTAAACCGACACCCGGTGTGCTGACGGTTCTTACAGCGAAGTCATCGTGGTTCGGGAATAGTTCTACAATTAGTGGTTCTGCCAGTGCGAAGTCATAGCGTTCAGAGAAGGACTTTACCGCTTTTAAAGTAAGCTCTTCTACGTAGGGTGATAAGTACTGCGCTTCATCTTTGTGCAGGCGCATCACGACTGGTACTGATCTGTTATCGCCGTCGGCGGTGTTATCTCCGGGTAGGCGAAACATGGCAACGGTGTCCAGGTCTTTAAACTCATCTAATGTATCAAGTAGTTTTAAAGTGTTGACGGTCGCGGTATCGAATGGATCACCGCCGTAGGCAATCTCTAAATGCTTTTTAGCCCCTTCAATATCATTAAGTCGTAGTAGGTTGACACCCAGTTGTGAATGAGCGCTCCAATGTGTTGGTTGCACTTCTACTGCTTTGCGCAGTGCAACCACTGCCTCTCGGTAGCGGTAGTTAATTAAGTGATAGTGCGCCGGAACAAAAAAGACATCGCCGTAACTTGGGCTGTACTCCAATGCTTTTTTAGTCCATTCACTGTCTTCGTTGTCGCGTAGCATGTCGGCTGATGCTTTTAAAGCATAGATATCAAGTGGTGATAAGGCTTTGTTTTCAGCGCTTTCAAGTGCTTGATCGAGGAGTTGATCAGCCGCCTCTAAATTACGCGTTTCGAGTTCCATGCGCGCAAGCATTAATAGTGTTTCAACGTCATCGGGGTGTTCAATGTGAATCTCTGCTAATAGCTTGCGTGCCTCGGGGCCGGGCCGGGATAGCAGGGCTGCAGCAAGGCCTGTTTTTGCATGTAGCAGGTTTGGATCAATCAATAACGCTTCTTGAAAAAGCGGTGCCGCTTGACTCGGTTGATGGGTGCTTAAAAATAAACGACCCCAACGTGCCCTTATGTGAGGGTTACGTGGTTGTTCTTTTACCGCGAGGCGGAATAATTCATTGGCTTTGTTGGTATCGCCAAGCGCCCATGTGGCTTCTGCGGCTACTAACAATGATTCATTGCGTTGCAATGGTGTGTAGCAGCTAATGGCAAGGTCGATATTGCCGCGATCATATACACGGTCGCACTCTAGTAGTTGTTGATCACGGTTGGGATCGTACTCTTCGGCGCTGGCATTGGTGCTAAGCGCCAGTAAGATTGACGCAGCCAGTAGTTGATTAAGCCTCAGGGCTACGGTGGTTTTGGTTAAAGTGTTATGCATGGTAAAAGGTTCCGCTTTAGTTCGACTTGTCGTCGATTTGGCGTTGAACGTCAGCAAGCTTTAGCATGAGACTTTGCAAGGTATCAAAGTATTCATCTTCATCGATATCTTCCTTGCGTGAGCGCAAGATATTTATTTGATTGCTAATAGTTTCTCTTGTGATCATGAGCTCTTGTGGGATTTGATCTTGTCTTGCCAGTAGGTTTCCATAGCGCGTTACTTCAAAGCTTTCAGCTGATTTACCTGTTAATCTGGCGTGTTCTGGTGCTAATAACTTTTCTGTTTCAAAGTAGCTTTCAATTGAACTGTTGGCAAACTCGAATATTTCAGCGGCTGTAATACTTTCATTTTTATCGGTATCAGCGGCGGGGTTGTCTAAGGCTTGCACTACATATTCTGGAAATACCACAGCGGTTTTTTCACGGCCGTTTTTTGTGGCGGTAATCAGTATTCGATTACCAGTGATTTGGTTGCCTGTGTCTATCACGTCAATTAATGCGCCACTGGCACTGGTAGAGGCGACTACCAGTTGTTGTCTTGATTTTATTTTATTCAACAGCTCAGCTAGTTCTTCGCCTGTGATATCGGGCCCTGGAATATTAAATTTATAGGTCTTGCCATCGAATGAACCATGACCAATAAAAAAAGCGCTGAACTTGTCTATGTCTTCTCGTGTGGCTATCGCTTCGAATAGTGCGATAAGAATGTCTTTCTTTGATGCATCGCCTCGTAGCAGCATGACATCGGTAGGGGTAAGGGCTATACGACGGGTTGCATCAGCAATTGTGGTAGCGTATTCGTTGAATTTTTCAGAGTATTCTTCACTGCCACCAAGGCCGCTGATAACCACGGTTACGTTGGCGGCATGTGCTTGTGAAAGAGCAGTTAAACACATAGCCAATAGCGCGAATAGTCTTGTGCGGAAAAATATCATAAACGTCCCCAGCGCAAGCGTAGAAACCATTCTAGTAGTTTTACGCTGATAAGAAACAAAAAGAAAAGTGGGGCATTCCACAGAGGAAATGTTTGTTCACGAACGATGCCTGAGCGTGCTGTGCGCAGTGTTTCAGTAATGGAGTTTGCATCGCCCAGGCTGTAGTAGTTACCTTGTGTGCTGCTGGCTATTCGTTTAAGAAAGTCATCGTTTTGCGCTAAGCCGTATTGCTCTGCGGTGCCATCTTCGCGGTAGATCCAGTTTGTGTTGGATGAAATAACGGCGTTTTCTGCATTAGTGGCGTTTATATTAATTTGCCAGCTGCCGGCCTGGGTGGCATTGCCGTTTGCTGTGTATAGGCCTGGTTCTTCTGCACTGGCATTTAACGTGACATTACTCTTGCTGCCATCTGGCGCGATCAAGGTGGCACTAACCACACCGTTCGAAAGTGGCTTAAATTGCTTGTCGAATAGTTTTGTTGATAGCACCACTTGTGATTCGTCTTGGTAGATTTGTTGGTCTGTGGTCACTTGCATTTGTTGTGGGGCAGTCGCAGCAATTGCATGAATTAGCTGACGCCAAAAGGTTTCATGATGTTGGTCTTCAGCAGGCAATTGCATTTGCCATCGCCAAGTTCCACTAGTGGCTAGTAGATATGAGTTGCCATTACCGTAGCGTTGATAAGCAAGCAACGGGTGGCTACGGTTGTCGCTTGTTACTGACAATAAAACATTGGCTCCGGGTTTGGGTTCACCTGTGATTTGAAAGTCTGCAATCTCTGGCAGTGCTAACCATTGTGTTTCATTGTCGATAGGGGAATTAGTAAAACGTGTGATAGGTGAATAGTTGCCTGCGCTAGTCAGTGTGGCTTTTGCATAGACTCTTGCGAAGGTTGGCTTATTAGAATTTTGCAGCGTGACCGGCAGTGTTCTTGCCACGGGGCTGTTCTGCCAGTTTCCATCTGCAAGGGCTTTGTCACCGGCTAGCATTAATAAGGTACCGCCACGCTCTGATACGTAGTCGTGAAGGAGTTGCTGTTGAATAGGATCTAGTGATACCGCTTCAACATTACCTACAATGACTGCATCATATAAATACAACTCTGCTTTTGTATTGGGAAAGCCATTGGCGTGTTGTTCTGGAGACTCTATACCCTGTCGATAAAATTTGTTTGGAGTGGTGCGTAATATAGTAACAAGCGATATGCCTTGTACCTTGTTCATGGCGCGTCGAATAAACTTGTATTCCCAACGCGGTTCACCTTCAAAATACAGTACTTTGCGTTTTTCTTCCCCGACTTGTAGTAAACGACTGCGGCTGTTGTTTTGCGGAGCGATATCACCGGCCGCCGCTTCGGCTTCAAAGCGTAGTTCTTGTACTCCTGTTTCAGCTGCGTTTATATCGATTTCTACAGTGCTAACACCTGCAATATTGGCGATGTTTTTTTCTTGTATCGCTATGATGTCGTCACCAGAATAGACTTTTACCCTTAAGGTTTCTTGTGCGCCGTGTTGCACCGTAACCCGTGCTGTTTGTACCGAGCCTGGCATTGCGTTGGTGGGTAAGTCTACAGAGACTACTTCAGTATCATTGGTGAGTATGGTTTTGCCAACACCAACGGTATGAACAGGAATATTATAGTTTGAAAGCTTGTTCCAGAATTCAGTGTTTATAGCATTTGAATTATCGCTGCCATCGCTTGCCAGTACTACCGCCGTTAGCGGGTTTGCACGTGCTTGATCTAGTACATTGATTAAAGCGTCGGTGATATTGCTGCGCTGATCAAACGTATTGAGTACGTTTGCTTGCGGTAGATGATCGAGCCAGTTTAATTCGTTGCCGAAAGTCGCGGTATTAACTGTGAAAAGTTCATTAAGATCCGGTAGTAGGTTATCTTTGAGTTCTGCGCGTGCGGATTCAAAGCGACTTTGGCCATCGGTTTCTATTTGCATACTGGCAGAAGAATCTAACAATACAACCACTGAGTTCTCACCAGCGCTGATAGATTCAAGAGTCAGCGACGGTTGCCAGATTAGGGAAAGCAGGGTGGCCGCCACTGTGGATTGCAATGCCCATAGAGTCCAGAGTTTATTGGCGCTTAGATCATGTCTACGGCGCCAAAGGCTAAATCCAATGGCTAATGCGGCAAGGCAAATAAGCGCTGCTAACAGCCACGGGCTTAGTGATGATGCAAAAGACAGTTTGCCTGCATCGTAGTCGCTCTTGGGGTGGTTGAGTAGCCAGTCAAACATATTGGCTTATTTGAATTGTATTTAAGATAGTGTTCACTTCTACTTTATAAACATGTCGGTGGTTACCGTGCTTTGTGCTGTCGCCACTATAAAACATCTAGCGGCCAGAGCAGCTCTACCGATGTTTTGTCGCGAGGTATTGTTTGCAATGCGATGTTGTGAAGTGGGCAATTGAGTAACCTTTTTAAAGCCTTTAGTGTGTCATTGCATACAGAACGTAATTTATAGCAACTTGGTAGGCCAGTGCAGAGTAATGCGCTGGATATTCAGGCCAATCTGCGTGTTCCCAGGCATCACCTAAATCCATGTTAAAGTTGATCGCAACCATGATTCGGCCGTTGTCATCTAGTATAGCGCGCCAGTGTGGAATGTTACCGCCGCGTTCCCAAGTTCTGCCTGACCGTAATGGGCGTATACCTGGAATTTGTTGTCTGTCTGGTAAATCGTAGAGTACGTGAAATATTGTGTTGTCATCTTTTAGTTCTATGATGTCTCTGTTAGGAAAGACCCGTTTCATTACGGCTTCAAAGTTTGCCCACTGAGAAGGACCGTGAAAATCATCAACCATAAGAAATCCGCCGCGCAGGCAGTATTCACGTAGTCGTTGAGCTTCATAATCATTTAGAGAAAGCGAGCCTACTTCAACGGCATATATCCATGGGAAATCAAAAATGGTGTCGTTGTCTAACCTAATTAAAACCCCTTCGTCGCGACTGTTTACCCGTGTGAGTCTCTTAATGCCTGCCAGCAGATGGGTTTCTGCTTCAGGCCAGTCAACTCGCCATCTTGGGCCCCAGCCTTCCATATCATTGCCGTGGTAGACGAGCCGTGCGAAAGCAAACTCGCTTTGATTGACAAACTGGTAGGTTGTGTGTCCGCCCGGGTCAGGTGAGGTAACTGTTTGAGCCATGCCTGCTTGTGCAATTATGCAGCCGAAAAACCCAGTGAAAAAGACGACCAACGCGAGAATCGACGCGCGTGCTTGAGCCGGTGGGTGTGTCACGGTCTTTCTCAGCATGGAACACTAATCCTCGTGTGGTTTAGCGGCGTTTCCCAGGTGTACGATGTACTTGTTTTAGCGCTAAATTTTGTGCTTTTTCAAGACTTTAGTGAATGCCGGTAGGTTGCAGTGTCCCGGATGGCTGTTTCGCTCATTCAGTATAACGGATCAACAAGGATTCAGACCGGAAAACCACGGTAAAGTTGCCGGTTTCCAAGCGGAAACGGCCTGCGAGAACAGATCGTGGCACACTTGCGCCAAATCAATGGCGCCGCTGGCACAAGCGTAGCGCTGCCAGACCCTGCATTGGAATTCTTGAAGATGGTACAAACATCACCCCCCGGACCTTTGATGATCGATATCGAAGGGCTTTTTGCGAATGCAGAAGATCTGGAGCTTATTGCTCACCCGCAGATCGGTGGGGTAATTTTGTTCAGCCGAAATTACCAAAATCTGCGGCAGCTTAAAGCATTGGTAGCGCAATTACGTAAAGCCCGACAAGGGGATTTACTGATTGCCGTCGATCATGAGGGTGGGCGGGTGCAAAGATTCAAAGATGAGTTCACTGCGATCCCTGCAATGGCCACGTTTGGTGCGCGCTACACTCTTGATGCTAAAGCTTCCTTGCAGGCTTTGCGCGAAACCGCCAGGCTCATGGCCTGTGAATTAATTGAATGCGAACTAGATTTCACTTTTGCGCCGGTGGTAGATCTTGATCATGGCTTGTCCGCAGTGATAGGTGACCGTGCCTTGCACAATACTGTTGATGGGGTAGTTGACTTAGCACGGGCTTTAATTGACGGCTTTGATTCAGTCGGATGTGCCAGTGTGTTAAAACATTTTCCAGGCCACGGTAGCGTGGTCGAAGATACACATTTAGATTTTGCTCATGATACCCGTAGCTACGATGCGATAGCGGCTTCGGATCAGCTACCGTTTCAACAGCTTGCCAATACGGCTACAGCGATGATGTCATCGCATGTTGTGTATGACGCGATAGATAAGCTTCCTGCAAGTTTGAGCCGAATTTGGTTAACCGATATTTTACGAAGCAAGCTTGGGTTTACAGGTGCTGTTATAAGTGATGATCTCACCATGGCGGCGGTCGCCAAGTTAGGTTCTGTGGGGCAGTCTACACGTCTAGCACTTGATGCAGGCTCTGATTTAATTCTCATTTGCAATGATCGTGGTGCAGTAACTGAAGCACTAGATGATCTAGGCGATCAGCCTATGCAGCAGGCCAGTTTGGCTCGCCGCTTAAAGCTAAAGCGCAACATGGCGGCCGTTTTACCCGATGCTGACGAGCTAGCGGCAACGCGAGAGTTTATTGTGTCAATGGCATAGTTCGCTTAGCGCTTAGATTCATTG
Source organism: uncultured Granulosicoccaceae bacterium (assembly GCA_937927895.1). Classification (GTDB taxonomy): domain Bacteria; phylum Pseudomonadota; class Gammaproteobacteria; order Granulosicoccales; family Granulosicoccaceae. The sequence continues at coordinate 28,342 of CALGKA010000076.1, forward strand.
CTTAAGCCGTGTACAATAGAAAAAATAATTTAATTAAAGGCAAGGATTGATGTCCAAAATAGCAATTATCGGTGGTACTGGTGTGAGTAATATGCCCGGTATGACTCTTAGCCATAGAGAAATGGTTAAGACCATCTATGGTGCACCTTCGAGCCCGTTGATTCATGGCTCTATTAATGACTGCGACGTTATTTTTCTTGCAAGGCATGGTGGGCGGCACACCATTCCACCGCATATGGTGAACTATAGGGCTAATATAAAAGCGCTTAGCGAGATAGGGGTCACTCATGTGATAGCGCTTGCAGCAGTGGGTGGCATTGCAGATGAATGTGTTGATCAGTCGATTGTAATCCCTGATCAAATTATTGACTACACATATGAGCGTTCACATACTTTTCATGGCGCCAAGCACGACAAATTTGAACACATAGATTTTACAGAGCCTTATTCTGCACACATTAGAAAGCAATTGATTACCGTCGCTGGAAGTTTAAATTTACCATTAGTGCCACAAGGTGTTTATGGTGCCACCCAGGGCCCGCGACTCGAAACCGCGGCAGAAATAAGGCGTATGGAAAACGATGGCTGTACCATAGTAGGAATGACCGGTATGCCAGAAGCCTCACTGGCACGTGAGCTGGGAATAGAGTATGCCTGTTGTGCCATGGTGGTAAATCGAGCCCCGGGTAAAGTCGATACAGGCATCAGCTTTAGTGATATAGAAAAGAACCTTAAAGGTGGGGTTGCGCACGTTCAAAAATTAATAACCCAGGTGCTTGCTAAAGGCTTATAGCGAGTAGGATAATTAACTTATTGTTAGTATCCTTGCTGTTAGTATCCTTGCTGTTAGTAACCTAGCTGTTAGTAACCTAGAGCACGATCTGCAGCCTGTGGAATTGTGCCGTTTTCCATGTAGAGATCAATATTGTCTGCCGCAATAACTGCGGCAGTGGCGACAGTCGTTGGTGCAGATATATGCGGAAGCACCGTTACATTTTTGTGTGACCAAAATACATGATCTGTAGCTAATGGTTCTTGTATAAATACATCAAGTACAGCATGTTCTAAATGCTCGTTGTCTAGTGCTTTGAGTAAATCTTGCTCAACCACAATACTGCCTCGAGCAAAATTAATGATCGAAGCGCCTTTGGGGAGTTGGTTTAGTAGCTCTTCATCAAATAAGTTTTCGGTGTGCGGTGTGTGTGGCAATAAGATTATTGCAATATTGGTGTGCGGTAGAATTTCAGTAAGGCCTGCGTTGCCATGAAACGTTTCTACGTGATCGATTGTTTTCTTGCTTTTGCTCCAGCCTTTTACCGTAAAGCCGTTTTGTTGTAGCCGAGTTGCTGCCAGTGAGCCAAGTTTTCCGAGCCCGAAAACACTAATGTTCGTGTTTTGCGGTAACTCTAGCGGTAGTGGTGCCCACATCGATTGGTTTTGTTGGGCACGGTACTGTGGCATATTTCGATGTAAGTAAAGGCTCCACGCAAGGGTGGCTTCAGCCATTGACTCTGCTAGCTGCGGGTCGGTAAGCCTTACCACTTGAATGTTCGGGTCAATATCTGCGGCAAAGATTGTCTCAACACCTGCCCATAAGCTTTGAACCCACTTAAGCTTTGGCAGAAGAGTAAGTTGTGTGGGGTCTGGGTTTGCAACAACTGCCATTTCTGCGTGTTGTTTTTCGTTCTCAGAAAGTTGGCCTATTGGTGCTAATTTGCAGTTCTTACTATGGGTGTTTATCACCTTGATCCATTCATCTTGTTCTTGAGTGCTAACTTGACCGATGAAGGGAGTAATTGAGTGCATGGTTGTTCGCTGCGTTTAGTGTTAGCACAGTATTATAAAGAATAGCCAAATCGAAGCGTAAGTAAATATTGGATCTAAAAGTTAAAGCGTCTGGAGAAACCGACATAAGCTCTGTAGTCATTGCTGGCTTCTGTCAGGCCCATAACCACACCGGCTGATATAAAAGTAGACGTATCTATCACCGATGAAGCCCCGAAGTTAAAAGAGCTTTCTATGCCTTTACTTCCTCTAACGGTTTGATCTTCAAAAAAAGCTGAACCAATAATGGCGTGGTTAAACGAAAAAATTAAAGAGGTCGAGGGGCTAGCGGCTAATAAAGTGCTGACAGAAAACTGGGTGATAGCACCTGCTTTAAAGCTGTCATTTTCAAAAGGAATAGTACGGCTGACACCGTAAGTGAAGACTAACGGATCTTGTCTCTTCGTGGCTCTAAGGCCAAGCTCTATAGTTTGTGAGTTGTCGCCAAATTGTATTTGGCCGTTGCTGGATCCCCAATCGGAGTCGTAGCCAATTCGAGCGATCACGTCCGGGCGGCGTCCTTTTTCTTGGGAGAGTGTTTTTGCAAAAGAAATAGCGAAGTCTCCGGTGCCCGTCGCGTTGCTGGCAATACCATCTACTTCACTACCTGATACTAAGACGTTTGTTTCACGATCAATGTTTTGCAAAGGTAACTGTACGCTGACTTGGGCATCACCCGGTAGGCCCAGGGCCATGCCTAGATTAACGCTGTACCGTGTGAAAATATCTTCTATCTCACCCACTGTGCTTGTTGTTTCACCTTCGTTGGTGATAGAAACTAATTCTGCTCGTGTACTGATATTGTAAGCGAAAGAAAAGTCTACGCTGACCTCAGCTTGTCTTTCCCTTAGTAATAACGCATTGATGCTAACTAGTGATCTTTCCAGTGCACGAGTAGCGGTGTCTTCATCGACTTCAAACAAGCCGGGCGCCGATGGCCGTTGTGGTGCTTGTTGGGTTGTAGGTTGAGCTGGTGCAGTGGGTTGAGCCGGTGCAGTGCGTTGAGCCGGTGCAGTGCGTTGAGCCGGTGCAGTAGGTTGAGCCGGTGCAGTGCGTTGAGCCGGCGCAGTGGGTTGAGCCGGTGCAGTAGGTTGAGCCGGTGCAGTAGGTTGAGCCGGTGTAGTAGGTTGAGCTGGTGTAGTAGGCTGAGCTGGTGCAGTAGGTTGAGCTGGTGCAGTAGGTTGAGCTGGTGCAGTAGGTTGAGCTGGTGTAGTAGGCTGAGCTGGTGTAGTAGGTTGAGCTGGTGGAGTAGGTTGCGCTGGTGCAGTAGGTTGAGCTGGTGTAGTAGGTCGAGTCGGCGTAGCAGGTTGAGTTGGTGTTGTAGCTTGTGCGTTTGATGCAGCTTGTGCAGGGATGGTAGTAGAACTTGTTTGCCTTGCTTGTTCAGATTCGGTGCTTGTGTTGGTCGGTGTAGTGATGGTTTGATTCGTGTTTGTGTCACCTGCTATCTGTTCTATAGAAAAAACAACCTCAGAAGAGGTGTTGTTTTCTGTGTTTTCTATGGTGGGCTTGCTCTGTAGGTTGGGTGGATCTTCAGTCTTGATTTCATCAAAGCAGATAGTAAGGCCACAGTCGTTTACGCTATTGTTCGAACGTAAGTTTAAGGTGAGAGAGTTTGGAATTTGTATAACATCACCCACTTCGAGGAATGCTGTGTTTAGATTATTGTAGCGCCGTACCGCCTCGATTGCTTCACTGGTGAAAGGTATTCCCGGATCTTGCAGGATAGAAGAGATGCTGGCGTTTGGTGTTGCTGTGACTGAAATATCTTGCGTCAGTGCTTTTGAGGAATAGAAAATAGAGGCGAGTAACAACAGTAAAATAAACTTAGGACTAAAGTTTGTCATGAACGGTCTTCCTTGACTGTAGTGACAGCACTGCGTGCTGTCTGACTGCTTTCATTATTTCAGCATAACAAAGTCGAGGGCACTAGGAAGTAATTTGTTTAGTTTTTCATCGTAGTTGTCTGACTTTACGACAAAACCGATTTTTCCTAGAGCGCCAAAGTCTATCCATGCTTCTTCAAATACAGATTTTGTAAGAATACGATTGCCCCACGCAGGGTCGGCTATAAGTACTCTGTTGTCTGCTATTGCACGAAAAATAACAAAATGATTGTAATCGTTTAGTCTGACCGGAACAATAATGGGAGCTTGTTCAATTAAGTCGTCTAATTGAAGTTTGCCAAAGCCATTGCCTGCAAGGCCAATACTTTCAACATAGCGTTTAAGGTCTAGCAGCGAAAATCCCTGCTTGTATTTCAAGAGGTCTGGGTTTTCAATGTATTCTTTACGCTGAATTAGTGAAGTTGCAACTTCCTTTTCTGTGATCTCTATGCCGTGTTGGTAGCGTAAAATAGTGGTTAGTGCAGCAGCGCCACAGCTTAGATCCCACTCCTGAAGCGTTACATTTTTCTGACGCATTTCAAGTAGTGATACAACAGCGCTTGAAGCTGTATTGCAGTAGAACAAAAGCGCTAACACTATGCCAGCGGTTACATTGAGCTTGCTGCTTAATAGGTGTTTCATGACGACTTCCTTGTCGTATTATCGGAGTAACAAAGTCCGTGAGTGTAACACTCTAAGTAGCATTGTTATCTATTGCGACGTCGGTTGTGACGCGTCGGTGTTCTTGTTACCACTCGAACGGTTAGTGTGTTTGACTCTGTTATTGGGCCAGTTTGGTTCTGAGCTAATGCAGGGCCGCGTTCTCGGGTTCTTACTGTTACGCGCCCATTGCGATTGATTCGTACTCTAATCACAGTGCTGCTACCGTCAGAATTTTGTATGGTTTGAACAGCTCTTAAAGATCGTAATTGTTCATCTGTGTCGAGGATATAACCTGTTTCAGTGAATACCATGTCCCCGATCGCTTCGGCAGTGGCAGAACCTGTAGCAACTGTTCTAACACGGCCATTATTTTTTCTTCCATTTCTTCCATTTCTTGATTCAATATTGACGTCTGTGATCGTGATTGTCAGTGCATTGGCACCGCTCGCTGTGGCTGCGCTGGTCATGGTTAGTTTTACATAGCCTGCACTGATGCTGTCTAATTCGGAATCAGTGAGCGGCAGTGGCGCACTGAGCGCATTAAAAGATGAGAGAGATAGGGCGATACACAAAATAAAGAGAGGTAGGTTCTTAATGCTACTGATGGACTTCATGATCAATTCCTTTTAGTTAAAACAAGCGTCCGATGCTTAATTTGGTTTTATTGGCATTGCTCTTAGCGCAGTGCGCTAAGTAAATCGTAAGTTAGTATTTTGCATATTTTCCAGAAAGTCCAGTCTTGATTGGAAAATACTGCTAATGGATAGTCGAATATATGAAAAGTACTAGTACATATAGATAAGAGGTTATAGCCCGTATGG
>CALGKA010000077.1 GCA_937927895.1 uncultured Granulosicoccaceae bacterium
CCTGACTAATACCATTCAAAGATATCTCAATTCACACAAATAGAAGGAACTATTGTTATGCGAGAAATATTTAATACATTAGGCGGTCACGGCGCGAGTCAATCACTCGACGATATCACGAAGCTAATTGAACATCTAAAAGGCCAAAAGCAAGATACAGGGAATAAGTTAGGCCTGCATGAGTTCGGTTATCTTTTTAAACACCTCGCTGATAACCCGGAAAACCGCCTGGAAGAAGGTGCGGAGACCATTGAGGCCTTAAAGAAATTAGGCGCTGCAATGGCTGACCCACTGCCCCAGTCAGACAACAACACCACTATACCTGCAGGGTATACGTATCTGGGTCAGTTTATCGATCACGACATCACCCGTGACGCACAAGCTGGCAACCTGAACGACACTATTAAACAACCACTATTTGACCCGGTGCTAAGTGATGAAGCATCAGCAATGATGAAAAATGTTCGCACCGCCACACTGGAACTCGATAGCGTTTACGGCGCAGGTCCTATAGACGACCCCTCAATGTACGAAAGCGATGGTGTGCATTTAAGAGTCGGTACAAACCGCAATGATGACGGCCTAGGATCACCCGAACACATTAGTAACGCCACTCTTAGCAGAGACTTGTTTCGTGAAGACAATGGCACCCCTGTAATAGGCGATAACCGAAACGATGAAAACCTACTTGTTGCGCAAACTCATCATGCCTTTAAGACCTTCCATAATAAAGTGGTAGATCACTTATCTAGCAGCATCAGTGATTCAACCGAACTATTTAACCAGGCACGCAAAACAGTAGTACAACACTACCAGTGGATTGTGATAAAAGATTTTCTACCACGTATTGTGACACCTGAGTCACTGGACAGCGCACTAAAAAACCCACGATTCTACAAACAAGATCTGCCCACGTTTATGCCGTTTGAGTTTTCAGTTGCGGCCTATCGGTTTGGCCATTCTATGATCCGACAACGATACGATCACAACAGCATATTTGGTCCAGAGATAACGGACTTCTCTTTGCTATTTGCCTTTACCTCCGGTGGCCGGGAAGAAATGCCTGTTCCACAAAGCTGGATTATCAATTGGCGGAATTTTTATGATTTTGGCTCCCCACCTGCTAATTTCGCACGGCCAATTGACTCACGACTGTCAAGTGAATTGGAACGCCTACCCAACGAACAAGGGCTAATGGCCATGCTATCAACCCGCAACCTGTTGCGTGGTTACCTAATGAGTTTGCCTACGGGCCAGTCGGTAGCACGTGAAATTGGTGCACCACCTCTCACAACCGACGAACTGGAGCTTGGTGCAACAGAGATAGAATTGTCAGCTTTAAACAGCGCAAGCTTAAGTGAAAGAACACCGCTGTGGTTTTATATTTTAAAAGAAGCTTCTGTACGTGAAGGTGGGCAACGGCTGGGAGATGTCGGTAGCACTATCGTTGCAGAAACACTCGTAGCACTGGTCAAACGATCAGAGCATTCAATACTTACCGACCCACAGTGGCAGCCAGAGCTTGGTTCACGCCCCGGTATTTTCGAAATGGCCGATCTATTGGCATTTTGTGATTTTGAAGAAACCAGATCATTCACTACAAGGAACAATCAACATGTTTCACGCAGACACGGAAGCACTGCGACGGATATGGCCTAAGGAGCCATCGATAAACAACACGGAAGATCTCTTCCGTGTTGCTGTCGACTTAGGTAACAACGGACAATTCACCGCAGACACTCATCTTTTTAAAGGTCAGCCTTTAAGGCTACTACCGTACGCAGATTTTGATAGCCTTAGCCGTGATGCATCGGGTTTTAAACACCCTGGCGGTGATGCACCACTGGCAGAGGTTATTACGCCCGGGCAACTGGCTTTCGCTATCAAGCATCATCGTTGCGAAAACAGGCAGCTCAATGCTCAGGCCAAAAAGAAAGGCCTGAAAGAAACCATAAAACTGCAAGATAGCCACATTCAAATTGCCATTGGCGTTGAAGATCGCGGGCGCGGTCGGCCAGGTGTAATCACACTGAATAGCCCGCAGTCATATGGCGGAGAAGGCGAAACCCCTGGGCGTTTTGGTGCCGCTGACTACCCCATGATATTCGTAACACCAACGTTTCCAAGCTACTTACCCACTGAGTATCGCCAAGCGTTTATCAACAACATTATCAGTATGTGTGTGGCATTCAATGCAGTATCAAAGTTTCCGGGTAATGGTGTGTACAACGGCGGTGATCCATTAGCAGCAAGCACTCCAGAGCTGGTTGTGGAACATGTTAAACAAATGATCCTTGCAATCGCCGGAAACGCGGCCCAAAAAAAAGCATCAAAAAAATGGTTTAAAGACCCTAATCATCTTATCTATTGCGCTGAATACGCTTTTTTAAGTGCAACAGCTGGATGCCTATGCCCGCTAAATCACCAATATCTTGACCCGTTGGTAGGGCCAACAGTTACAAAACGTTTTATCAATGAGCTGCGATCGCACAGTGAAGGCAAAGAATCAGTGTTAAGCAACACCAACGTGAACAGACTGGTTAAGTACGTTAAAACCCATGTGGCTCCGGCCGATCTACTTCCGTTAGCGGAATATGCACCGGAATCAATCAAAGACACAGAAAAACAAAAACTCGCACTGCAACCCCTGACACCTGCCGACATTGTTGATCACGCGATGACAGTTCACTTTGATCGGCGCAACTTAGGGGAGTCAATTGCGCCACTACAAGCCGCTTTACTGCTAAAAATGCAATCAGGGTTTCTTGACATGTTAAACCTCAATCACCCCGAGGTTAACCTAGAACACCGCGAGGCGGTCATAGCGCAGTTTTCCGAGGTGGTATCAATCGTTGGAACCCCTCATAGCAACTACGACAAGTTTAGACAACGGCTTGAACCTGCCCTGGAGAAGTTAGGTAAAAACATTACTGTGGCGGGCGCTACCACAAAGCAAGTAACGCTTTTTGTACCCCCTAGTCTTTTTCATGTCACAGCACGCAAGGAACATCACGGCGGCTTAATAGACTTAGATTACCTAGGGCACGGTCTGCATTTATCGTTGTTATACCAAGAACGATAAAACCCAAAAGGATTTGAACATGAAAGAAGATCACAAAATTGGTTTTGCAAAACGCATTTCGCTGGCAGTCAAACAACCGCGCGGCTCACTGGTTATTCGCCGCGCTAAAGGTGTGTACTTGCACCCACTTGACCCGAGCATTCAAAAATTCGAAGAGTACCGGCGATTTACCGATCTACATATTTATGCCTCTTTATCAGCTGCAAGCTACGCCGATACAAACGCATCGCACAACACGCACTTTGAGACTGCCAACAAATACGGCTGGAGAAAAATACTAGATGAGACCGGCGATGAAAACCTGCCTGTGAGTAGCAAAAAAATAAGTGGTCTACGATATCAAGGTTGGTATAACGAGCATAAAAAGCTATTGGCTATTACGTTTCGTGGCAGCGGCAAACGCTTAGGCGATTGGTATTCCAACTTCCGATGGGTGACAAAATTCATACCGGGTATTGATGACCACTATGATCTGGTAAATCAGCATATAGGCACCATTGTTAATCGAGCGCGTGCCGCCTGCGGGCCTGTTGATTCAATCACAACCTGCGGCCATTCTTTAGGTGGTGGCCTTGCACAACACGCCGCTTATAGTCATGCATCAATAAACACAGCATATGCATTTAACCCGACCCCGGTTACCGGATACAAAAGTATTGAAAAAACCGCACGGGCAGAAAATTCAAAAAACGTTTTCATAGCTCGCGTTTTTGAACACGGAGAAGTACTGGCCTACCTTCGACTTGGCCTCCGAAACTTTTATGCTATCTCAGAAAAGAACCCGGAGATTGTCGAGCTACGCTTTAACTTCCAGAGCAAAATTGGTGGTCTGCGCGAACACGGAATGTCCAGCTTCGCGAAACACGTATGTAACACTGTCGCTGGAGCGCAAACCATATGAGCACCATTGAAAAATTAATCGACCATGAAATCAAACAGAAACTTGGTATTGCACAAACTTCAAAAAACTCCAAATTACCGCTACTAGTTGTAGCTGCAGGCACGTTCCTGGTGACTACTATATTCATCATGCTTATTGCAAGTGCCGGGCAACAAGGAAAGTTTGAACTCAAATTTGGAAGTTTTGAGTTTATCCACCAATTTGACAACAGCAATATAAAAGAACTACTGAGCGAAAAAAAGAACGACCCACCAACCAAACTAATGGCGAAGCAGGTGTTTTCACTGCACGAACTAGACACCTCGCTAATGGCAGAAATTGAAAGCCTGCCTTATTACCACCCACTTTCAAAACAACTTCGCACACTGCGTGACAAAGAACTCGGCCCGTTTGACGCGCCACAAGTACCAGTAGAGTTATCGTTTAGCCCAGACATAGAACACCTCAGTGCAGACGTATGCCCTGATAGCGACTTCCGTGACAAAAGCATGAATATTCTGGTATCAGATAAAACGCAAATGCAAATGATCAATCATGTTGACTCCCATAACATGCTGTCTATGGCTGATTGTCCGGTGAAAGATAAAATTGCTGCTAACGAACCAGAGCGCATTATTGTGTCGCAAAAGTTCGCAGAGTCACTACTTGATACTGATGCCCTACCGCTGAGTGTCACTGCGATTGCACGGGAAGTATCAGGGCTCATCATTATTCCACCTAAATCAAAGGAGTAAGCCCCATGAAATCGACACTATTTTTACTATTTACATTTTTCAGCATGCCGCTATTTGCAGACTGCATTTACAACGACACTAACTATGAAGAGGGCACAATAATCAACGGCTACATTTGTACTAGTGATGGCACTTGGAAATATCATTCGGACTAGAAATGGTTTTAAAACTAAAAAATTCAGCACCCACAATAATAAAGGGAATTTAGGCGATGGGCACAAAAAAAACAAACAGCGATGAGCACCTGTCGCAACTTAATGGCGAGTCGCAAACCGAAATAACGACCGGGAACATTGGTAATTCAGCCATTGATACTTCAAATATAGATTTATCGGAACGTGACACTGCCAGCAGTAAAGTTGAACCGGCTGTAAGTGCCGAAATACAAAACTTGATTGACACCCCCGTTGAGGTCTCAGACCAGGAAAAACATGCATTTGTGATTATGCCCTATGGGATAAAAAAAACACCCAATGGTGATACCATCAATTTTGATCAAATCTACGATACGTTTCTACAACCGTCACTAGAGGCAGAAGGATTCGAAGCCTTCCGTGCTGACGAAGAAACAGTAAGCGGCGATATTCACACCGACATGTTTCAAGAGTTATTACTGGCAGACATCGTCGTTGCAGATCTTAGTATCCATAACGCCAACGTTTTCTACGAACTCGGAGTGAGGCACGCCTTTAGAAAACGCGGCATAGTTCATGTGCGGGCAGCCAAACAAGGCGATGCCGTTAAACTACCCTTTGATGTCTTTAACGTACGCACGATCAAGTACGCGATAAACGATAACGGTGAAACCGAAGATGAATCAAACAAAAAAAATCTCCAAAGCTTTAGACGCGTAATCAGAAGCACCTGGAATTCTGCAATTGATACAGTCCATAGTCCAATCTATAATCTGCTCACGGGCTTAATAGAACCTGAGAAAAAAACCCTCACTACCCCTTTGGCAACCGGTTTTTGGCGAGACTATACCGACTGGCAGGAACGCGTCGAGATAGCTCAACGCAGAAAACTCATTGGCGACATACTCTTACTAACGGACGAGATCAGTAATCCGTTTCTTAAAGAGGAAGCGGTAGGGGAAGTTGGCCATGCGCTTAGACAACTCGGCCGCCACGAACTCGCGCTAACAGAGTTTAGAAAGGGCTTGGCCGTTAACCCTAAAAATCGCGAGTTCCGTCGCGAAGAAGCCAGACTACTAAACAAACTCGGAAGAGTAGATGCCGCTATTGTAAAACTTGAACGGTTAATCCATGAAAAGCCAGATGACACCTCCTCTGCCCGCTTCCTAGGGGAAATATATACCTCTCTGTGGAAAGACTGCTGGGCCGAACACACAGACACAGCGCAACGACGTCGCGCGGCATTTGAAACGTTTCCCTGGCTAATTAAGGCGCTCGATACATACCTTGATTGTTATCGATCAAATCTAAATGTACATGACACAGGCATAAAAGCGATGACACTTGCCAGTGTTCTAATTGACTTAGCTGATGAATACGACGAACTGGCGAATCCGTCACCAGACATAGCGCGCATAAGGGAATTTTTACCAAGCCTGATAAGTACGCTAAGTTTTTCACTCGATACTGCTGAATCAAAGCACGTCGGAGATTACTTAGCCTACGCAGCCATTGCAGAATGGCACCTGGTTAATGACAGTACCCAATTAATCATTCAACGTGCGTATCAAAAAGCACTGTCTTACTCGCGTCGAAACCTAAACTATCTAAACTCAACTATTAAACGCCTTGAGTTCTTAGACGATATAGGCTTTAAAACCACACACGCAAAGGCCGCGCGGTCAGTGGTACAACAGAGCGTCGACCGGATTGAAAGCCGAATTAAAAATGATAAAACCACTGTTTACCCCGAACCTCACTCAGTGGCAAAAGCATTTCTATTTGCAGGCCACATGATCGACGATGAAGACGAAAAAACAGTTAGATTTCCGGAGTCGGCGGTGGATCAGGCCAGAAAGGTAATAGCCACTGAGTTGGAAAAACGTAATGCAAGCCCGAACGACCATTGTTTTATGTGCGGAGCAAGTAGCGGTGGCGACATCATTTTCATAGAGGAATGTATTAAACGCCAAATGACAGTAAACATTCATATGCCCTACGATGAGCCATACTATATTGCTAACTTTGTTAAGAAAAACGATTGGATAGAACGCTACTTTAAAATACGGTCAAACAAAAAAGTATTTTTTCACTATCAAAAAGATCGTGTCGGTAGCCCCCGTAAAGACATCAATCCCTACCATCGCAATATTCGCTGGACTTTGTATTGCTCTCTACAAATGGGTATCGACAAACTGCATTTAATCGCGCTATGGGACGGTAAATCTGACAGCGCAAAAGACGCCGACGGTAAGCGCGTTAGTTGCATGATAGACAACATGCGTGCACGAGGTGGTCGTGTAATCCACCTGGATACCAAAAAGCTAATGACTAATGTTTCTAGACCACAGACTAAACAAAAACCCGCCACAGCACCTGCTTAATAGAGCACCCACTAGTAAGGCCTATCACAATGAACAACATCCTTAGCCGCGATAAGCATCTATTTACCGGTTCAACCAAAAGAATTCTGTCTCTTGATGGCGGTGGTGTACGCGGAATATTCACTTTACAAGTGTTAAAAGAAATAGAAACCACATTGCGCGAGCAGCATAAGGAAGATATCAGGTTAAGTGATTATTTTGATTTGATTGGCGGCACATCGACCGGTGCCATTATTGCCACCGCTCTAGCACTGGGCTGGCGTGTTGATAAAATTATCGGCCTGTATATGGAGCTTGCAGAGTCAGTATTTCAATCCGAGTTTTTTCGTAGAGGATTAATCAGAGCCAAATTCGACAGCGCAGAGCTCAACAAACAACTGAAAATTCACTTTGGTGAAATTACGTTGGGCAGCGATCAGATTCAGACCGGGCTTGCGATTATGTTGAAGCGGCTTGATACCAGCAGCCCATGGATTCTAAGTAACAATCCAAAGGGCAAATACTATGGCCCAAGAGCTGGCCGACGCACAACACCCAACAAAGACTTCCTACTGCGCAGGATAGTACGGGCAAGTGCAGCTGCCCCGACATTCTTTGAACCTGAAAGCCTTAAAGTAACAGGCGATTTACACGGTGCTTTTGTGGATGGGGGTGTCAGCCCTCATAACAATCCCGCACTCAAACTCTTTATGCTAAGCACCCTGAACGGCTACGGTTTACAATGGCCCATTGGCGAAGACAATATTATGCTTGTCTCGGTTGGAACCGGTATGTCTGAAAACAACACGCACGCAGAAGATTTACTTGACATGCCAGCAGCGGCAATAGGTGTTAGAGCACTCACCTCACTAATGGATGATACATCAGCGTTAAACGAGACAATACTTCAATGGTTATCTGTAAGCCCTACAAAACGCACTATAGACCGCGAGATCGGCAACCTTAGCAACGACTCCCTTGGGAGCCGCCCAATGCTTAGCTATTTACGCTACGACGCATGGCTTGAAAAAAATTGGCTAAAAGAAAACATCGGTCTTGATATGGATGAAAAACAAGTTACT
>CALGKA010000078.1 GCA_937927895.1 uncultured Granulosicoccaceae bacterium
AAACAGCGCGTAGCGAGGATCATTCAGGTGCGTGAGATTTTGCATACCCTATATAGGCGTTTAGTCATTCTAAATAACTATATAGGGTCGGCGAAAGATCACGTGTCCTGGGTGGTCCGCAGTAGCGTTGTTTATGGACGGCCACTAGCTAGTGTCCGTCTTTAAACAGCGCGTAGCGAGGATCATTCAGGTGCGTGAGATTTTTCCTACTACATGTAGTCGGTAAAGGATTGCGTACCCGGGGCGACCGCAGTAGCGTTCGTTTATGGATGGGCACTAGCTAGTGTTTCGACGAGTAACCACAACCATAGACATCGCAGCTACAACTAAACATACAAATACCGACAACATCTCTATCCTCAACTGGCATCCGACTGCGCGGATTTAAAAATACTTACAATAGAATGACCACTAGCTATGTGTTACGGCTATGTATAAAGCCAGTACTCATACCAGTGCGATGGGGAATTAAATGGTACGCCCGGAAGGATTCGAACCTCCGACCACCTGGTTCGTAGCCAGGTACTCTATCCAGCTGAGCTACGGGCGCACAGTTGCTCAATTATGAGCACTGCTCGGTCTAGCGTCAAGCGTTAAGACGCTTTAAACAACAAATAACCTAACTCGGTATCTAGTCGAGCACCGCGCTAAAGTGCCGAAAGAGATATTTCATAATAATTGGCGGAGAGGGAGGGATTCGAACCCTCGATAGAGCTATAAACCCTATACTCCCTTAGCAGGGGAGCGCCTTCAGCCACTCGGCCACCTCTCCAGACCGCGAAGCTTATATTGTGCTTAGATAAAGTTCAAATACTAAACGCAAAAAACCGCCGAAAAGGCGGTTTCAAAACGTTCACACTATACAACTTGTGTGTTTAGTCGGATTTAGATAGACACATTTGCCGCCGTATTAGCCAGCCAAGGTATTATTCGTATCCTTGTACTCTTCCGGCTTTTCGTCAGAGCCAGCAGCAGGGGCGTCGCCAGTCTCCTGCTCGCGCTTTATTCTGTCGTAAATCTCTTCGCGGTGAACAGCGACCTCTTTCGGAGCGTTCACTCCGATACGGACCTGGTTGCCTTTTACACCCAGGACTGTGACGGTGACTTCATCACCGATCATCAGTGTCTCACCGACTCGTCGGGTAAGAATTAGCATACTTGCTCCAAATTTCTTTTTTGTACAGTCGGTTATAAATAATCAAAACGCACTTTGGCTCTATCGCCTGGATACCGCAACGTTCCGGTGCGCACACCTTATTCGAAGTTAGCGGCAAATGTTTGGGTAAATGAGGTTTGTTTACAATCAGTTACATTCCTCATCGTAGCCACTCACTAACGAATCATAATGAGTTGCCTATTTAGCTACTTGCGACTCGGCACTTTACCGGCTGAACGACAATAATGATGCAGGTAAAATACCTATAAACCACTATGAATTTCATAAACTAGCGTAAATTCTGCGACTGCTCGAAGTTCCAATGGTTATAGTAGATACTTAGCGTAAACTATTGCGAGTTTTGAGCCAGATCAAACGTTTCATGCAGCGTTCTGACAGCAAGCTCTAGATACTTTTCATCAACTACGACTGAAATCTTAATCTCAGAAGTAGAAATCATAAGAATGTTAATTTGTTCATTAGCAAGTGCCTGAAACATTTTACTCGCAATACCTGCATGCGAACGCATCCCTACTCCAACCACTGACACCTTCGCGATATCATTTCGCCCAGACACATCAGTAGCACCAAGATCACTTGCTACCTTGTTAACAATTTCACTCACACGGTCATAGTCTATTCTATTGACGGTAAATGTAAAATCAGTGACGTTGTCTCCCGATATATTCTGCACAATCATATCGACTTCAATATTCGCCTCAGCAACCGCACCCAATATCTGAAAAGCGATACCGGGAGTGTCAGGCACACCCCTGACAGTTATTTGAGCTTCATCACGATTAAATGCGATTCCTGAAATAAGCGCTTGTTCCAATGGGTTTTCCTCATCTAACGAAATTAGCGTGCCTTCACCTTCTGTAAATGACGACAGAACTCGAAGAGCAACATTGTATTTACCTGCAAACTCAACCGCTCTAATTTGCAACACCTTAGAACCGAGACTTGCCATCTCCAGCATCTCTTCAAAGGTAATTCGGTCAAGCTTACGTGCATCACTTACCACACGCGGGTCTGTGGTATAGACACCATCAACATCTGTATAGATCTGACACTCATCAGCTTTTAATGCCGCAGCCATTGCGACAGCCGATGTATCTGATCCACCGCGGCCAAGAGTAGTGACTTCACCTGCTTCATTCACACCTTGAAAGCCTGCAATCACCACAACACAACCGTTATTCAGATCTTTCATCACAGCGTCTGTATTAATATTGGTTATACGCGCCTTATTGTGTGAGTTATCTGTTTGAATGCCCGCTTGCCGACCATTATAAGAACGCGCTTCTTGCCCTAACTCTGCCAATGCCATACACAGCAAGCCTGTAGTCACTTGCTCACCGGTGGAGACAATCACATCAATCTCACGCGGCAACGGGCGGGCGCTTATTTCATTGGCCAGTGATAATAATCGGTTGGTCTCCCCCGACATCGCCGATACCACCACTACCACTTGGTGACCCTGCTGCACTGTTTTTTGAATGCGCTCAGCCACAGCTTGAATACGCTCAACAGTGCCGACAGAAGTGCCACCGTATTTTTGGACAAGTAAACTCATGTTGTGTTTATCGAATGTTGAAATGGTTTAAAACAGATGCAGAATGCATCTGTTACGTGTTAGTGCTGTAGCCTGAATTATTTACCGTTATAGCTTGGGGGTAATCCAGTCTGTGACGCTCGCAAGCGCTGTGGTTAAATTTTCAGGCTGAGTGCCGCCTGCTTGTGCCAGATCCGGCCGCCCACCACCCTTGCCCCCCACCTGCAACGCTACATGGTTTACAAGCTCACCGGCCTTGACACGATCAGTGACATCTTTGCTCACGCCTGCTATCAGTACTACTTTGTCTTGATCTACAGTACCGAGAACAATAGCCGCACTGCCGAGCTTGTCCTTAAGCTTATCCATAGACGCACGCAAGCCTTTTACATCGGTATTTTGCATTTCTATAGCCAGTACTTTCACACCGTTAATTTCAATAGCATCATCACTTACGCTATCACCGGCCTTAGAAGCCAGAATCGATTTTAGTCGATCAAGCTCTCGGCTAAGCTCACGGTTTTGCTCTGAAAGACTCATCACACGCTCCTGGATTTTATCAATCGGCGCTTTGAGTTGATCACCAATGTGCGCAAGCGTTGAATGCTCACTTAGCGTCTTATCTAATGCAGCACTTCCCGTTACCGCCTCTATTCGGCGAACACCTGCTGCCACACCTGTCTCTGTAACAATGCGGAACATGCCGATATCGCCACATCGCTGCACGTGAGTACCACCACACAGCTCTACCGATTCAGGGCCTAGCTCAACCACCCGGACTACATCACCGTATTTTTCACCGAACAATGCCATAGCACCTTTTGCTACCGCTTCATCCATAGACATTTCTGTGGTACTGGCTTCAGCATTGGCCATCACAAGCGTATTAACCCACGATTCTATTTCATTTAATTCTTCACGTGACACAGGTGCACCGTGAGAAAAATCAAAACGTAAACTACCAGGAGCTACCAACGACCCTTTTTGTTGTACGTGATCACCTAAGTACTTACGCAACGCTGCATGCAGTAAGTGAGTAGCCGAGTGGTTTTTTAATGTATGGCGGCGTCGATCAGCATCGACAGAAGCCGAAAGCTTATCGCTTTTTTTCAGCGCGCCTTGCGCCAATACACCAACATGCAAAAATGCCGAACCCGATTTTTGTGTATCGACAACCTCAAATCTGACAGAGTCATTACTAAGCAAACCACGATCACCCACCTGCCCACCAGACTCACCATAAAAAGGAGTGTTGTTAAGCACCACAACCACTGCTTGATCATTTTTTAATGATCCAGAATCAATTGAATCAACAGCATTGCCATCTACAAATAGCTCCGCTACCTCCGATTGTTCTTCGAAGCTGTCATAGCCTGTAAATACAGTAGCAGTAGTCGCTGAAATTTTTGCAGCCCCGGCACTTGCAAACTGACTAGCCGCACGAGCACGTTCGCGCTGTGCCTGCATGTGAACTTCAAAACCTTCAGAGTCTACTTTTAGATTTCTTTCACGCGCGATATCTGCAGTAAGATCAAGCGGAAAACCGTAGGTATCGTATAGTTTAAAAGCGGTTTCCCCTGGCACGGTATCGCCAGACAAATTGGCCAAATCTTCTTCAAAGATTTTCATACCCTGAGTCAACGTTTCCGCAAAACGAACTTCTTCAGCTAAAAGCGCTTTTTCAACTTGAGACTGTGCAGCCACTAGCTCTGGAAACGCACCCCCCATAAGCTTCGCGAGTGGTTCAACTAATTTATGGAAAAACGTGTCGCTAGCACCAAGCTTATGACCATGCCGCGCGGCTCTTCTTATAATTCTACGCAATACATAACCGCGCCCTTCATTTGATGGCAGCACGCCATCTACAATCATGAAAGCGCACGATCGTATGTGATCAGCAACCACTTTAAGGGATGGATCTTCTAAATCTTTTGCACCCGTAACCGCTTGCACCTCTTTTAACAACGATGCAAAAAGATCAATTTCATAGTTGCTATGTACATGCTGCAGAACTGCAGCAACACGCTCAAGCCCCATGCCGGTATCAACACTTGGCTTAGGCAACGGTGTAAGAGTGCCATCTGCTGATCGGTCATACTGCATAAAGACCAGATTCCAAATTTCTATGTAACGATCACCATCTTCATCAGGTGTACCCGGTGGGCCACCAAAAACTTCGGGACCATGATCAAAAAATATCTCTGAACAAGGACCACATGGGCCGGTATCACCCATTTGCCAAAAGTTATCTTTGGCACCAATGCGTGCGATTCGCTCTTCCGGCACACCAATTTTTTTGGCCCATAGATCGTAGGCTTCGTCGTCTTCTTCAAAAACGGTGATCCATAATTTATCTGCAGGTAACGCGAGCTCTTCGGTTAAAAACTGCCAGGCAAATTGAATCGCCTCTTCTTTGAAGTAATCACCAAAGCTGAAATTACCCAGCATTTCAAAGAACGTATGGTGGCGCGCGGTATAGCCTACGTTTTCCAAATCGTTGTGTTTACCACCGGCACGCACACAGCGTTGCGAGGTGGTTGCACGATTATAGCTACGTTTTTCTGTACCCAGAAACAGATCTTTAAACTGAACCATTCCGGCATTAGTAAACAACAACGTAGCATCATTGCCGGGTACCAGTGGGCTTGATTTTACAATCTCGTGACCATGGCCTTTAAAAAACTGCAGGAACCGATCTCTTATTTCTGATGTAGTTAACATGTAGTCTGTTACTGTGTTGCGACAGTTATAGTTGGCTAAAGCGATGCTATAGCGTAGGGATCATTCTCAAGTTGAGCTGATGTCATAGTTCTTTATCGCGGTTTGTATTTCATCCATTTCAAAACCGCGCTGATACAAATGGCGCTGCAATTTAGCCTTGGTTTCAAAATCCGCGATTAGCCCGCCGCGGCCAAACTTTTTCCGCAACGCCTCAAGAGCAAGCTCAGCCCAATCAGCCTCACTGGAATTAATGGCGTCTTCGGCTATCGATGAATCAAGCTGGCGATTCTGTAGGTCTGCGCGGATTTTATTTGCACCATACCCACGATTCATTCGCGCGCGCGTATAGGCCTCGGCATATCTAATGTCGCATTGTAGCCCTTCTTCGGCCAGGTTATCCAGAGCGGATGTGATCAGGTCAAGAGGTAGTTCACGCTGCAGGAGCTTAAGCTCTAGTTCTTTTCGTCCGTGTTCGCGACGAACCAGTAGCCGCATCGCCCGCTCATAGACAATGGCAACTGTGACGGGAGGTTCGGAATCTTGATCTTCTAGCAGATCAGTGCCGGCAGATCCGGCACTGTCTTGATCGCTATTTTGCTCTTGGTTATCCGATTCTGGCTCATCAAACCAACGATCTTGCTTTACGCCAGCTCGCTTTTTTTTAGCCTTTTTCGGGCGCTTCTGCCACATCTGGCTCTACTTCTTCCGCTTTACTCTTCTTTGAAGCCGGTGTGAGTAATTTCTCGCGTAAAGTGGTTTCTATGGCGTCGCGCATCTCCGGGTGTTCTTTCATGTAGTTGCGGACGTTGTCTTTACCTTGACCAATTCGATCACCGTTGTAGCTGTACCAGGCACCGGCTTTATCGATCAGGTCGTGCTTAACGCCCAGATCGATCAACTCACCTTCTAGCGATGACCCTTCGCCATACAGAATCTCAAATTCTGCTTGCTTGAAAGGAGGCGCCATTTTGTTTTTCACAACTTTAACGCGGGTATCGTTGCCGACAATCTCATCGCCCTTTTTGATCGCACCGATTCTTCTGATATCGAGTCTTACTGAAGAATAGAACTTAAGTGCGTTACCACCAGTGGTGGTTTCCGGGCTACCAAACATGACACCGATCTTCATACGGATCTGGTTAATGAAAATAACCAGGGTATTTGAGCGCTTGATGTTGGCCGTCAGCTTACGCAAAGCCTGCGACATTAAACGCGCATGCAGACCTACGTGATGATCACCCATGTCGCCTTCAATTTCTGCCTTTGGAGTAAGGGCCGCTACTGAATCGACAACAATCAAATCAACTGAGCTTGAACGCACGAGCATATCGACAATCTCTAACGCCTGATCACCGGTATCGGGCTGTGAGACTAGAAGGTCGTCAACGTTTACGCCAAGCTTTGCAGCATAACCAGGATCTAACGCGTGCTCTGCATCTATAAATGCTGTGGTTCCACCGGCTTTCTGACATTCTGCGATAGCTTGTAGTGTTAGCGTGGTTTTACCTGAAGACTCTGGACCATAGATCTCAACGACACGCCCTTTTGGCAAGCCACCAATACCCATCGCGATATCGAGAGATAAAACACCGGTAGAGATGACTTCAACATCTCTATTAATATCATCGCCCATGCGCATTACTGCACCCTTACCAAACTGTTTTTCAATTTGACCGAGGGCGGCGTTTAGGGCTTTCTTTTTGTTGTCATCCACTTTTGGAAACTCCAGTTTACATCTGCCTGAATTAGTTTGAAATGGCGCTTTAGCCAAGCTTGAAAGTATCGCATAAAGGTCGAATGCTTCACACCGCTATCTGCGAACAAAATATCTAGTAATTGGCTCGCTGGATCCTTAGAGTGATTCAGATTTGATACACCGGATCAACAGCTGTAAAGCCTCATCAACAGTCTGCATTCTTATTGAGGCGCGATCGCCAGAAAAAAGATAAGGCCGAGCTATCGACTCGATCCCAGCCCCGGCAATTGCAATCCACACCGTGCCGACGGGCTTCTCTTGAGTGCCGCCGGTAGGCCCGGCAACACCACTAACCGAGACAGCAAGATTGGCGTTACTTTTGCGCAACGCACCTTGCGCCATAGCGACAACCGTCTCGCCGCTAACCGCACCATTGCGCTCTAATATCGCCTCTTCTACACCGAGCATCTGCAACTTTGCTGCATTGCTATAGGTTACAAAGCCACGGTCAAACCAGGCAGAACTGCCAGACACTTCAGTTAGCGCCGCAGCAATGAGACCGCCGGTGCAAGATTCTGCAGTACTCAAGATTCGTTGGTGGTCTGTAGCAAGCTGCGCGAGCAGTTCTACCTGCTTACTAGTGTCTGTTGGGATCATGCAGACCCAGTGTACTTATAAGCACGCGCAAGTCTATTTATTACGGCAGCCATTTCTACGGCTCTTAGTTAAGACTACTGGCCGAAGCTTGGATACAATAGGCGAATGAGTACCAGCGCAAAAAACACCCAAACCCCGATGATGCGGCAGTATCTAGGGCTTAAAGCAGAATACCCCGACACGATTCTTTTCTATCGCATGGGAGATTTCTACGAGCTCTTTTTTGACGACGCCAAACGCGCTGCTGAATTACTCGGTATTACACTTACCGCGCGTGGAACCTCGGGCGGCCAACCAATCCCAATGGCAGGTGTTCCGCACCACTCTGCTGAAGGCTATTTGGCAAAGCTTGTCGGCTACGGTGAGTCCGTCGCCATCTGTGAACAAATCGGTGACCCCGCCACCAGCAAAGGCCCGGTTGAAAGGCAAGTAGTCAGAGTACTAACACCAGGCACGGTCACAGACGAAGCCATTCTTGATGATAAACAATCGTGTGTACTGGCAGCACTTGCCTGCAACGCAGACCACTACGGCATTGCTAGCATTGATCTCGCCGTTGGTACAATATTCGTAACTGAATTTGAATCTGAAACACTCTTACATGCAGAGCTTGCGCGCTTATCACCGAATGAACTATTGGTCGATGAAAACACCCGCGGCCTGGATGAACTGCACCTTCAGTTCAACATAAAAGAAAGACCCCCCTGGCACTTTGATACCACCACAGCAACAGAACAATTGTGTGAGTTATTCGGCACCAAAGACCTACAGGGCTTTGGCTGTCAGGATTTACCACTGGCCACAGCCGCCGGTGGTTGCGTATTGCAATACGTACGCGAGACACACCGTGGTACCCCGCCACATATAGAAGGCATTACCACTGAAGCACAAGACGACGCAGTCACGCTCGACGCCGCCACCAGACGCAACCTTGAAATAGATTCAAGCATTAGTGGCCAACCAGGTGCGACCTTAAAAGCCATACTAGATAAAACCCGCACCAGCATGGGCAGCAGACTACTCGCTCGATGGCTTAACAGACCACTGCGAAGTCACGATGCATTAAACATTCGCTTCGATGCCATCGATACTTTAATCGCTGACACGACACTCTGTGATTCACTAACAGAGCTGCTTAATGGCATTGCCGATATAGATCGCATACTGGCGCGAATCTCTATAGGCAGCGCTCGCCCACGTGATCTGCTGGGCTTACGCAACAGCTTAAGAAGCTTGCCCGAGCTTCAGCAACACTGCGCCAAAGCACCAGACAAACTATTAAATGAAATAAGCGACTGCCTGGACGGATTCGATACCGAACGAACACTACTAGACCGCGCCATAGACGATGAACCACCGGCTACCCTTAAAGATGGCGGCGTAATAAAAACAGGCTTTGATGACACACTGGACGAACTCAGATCCCTAAGCCAAAACGCCGATCAATTTTTAACAGATCTTGAAATCCGTGAGCGCGAACGCACCGGCATTGCCAACCTTAAAGTGGGATACAACAGAGTACACGGCTATTACCTTGAAATTTCCAAAGCCAGCAAAGGTGAAGTCCCCACTGAATACACCAGGCGGCAAACGCTTAAAGGTGCTGAACGCTATATCACCGAAGAACTAAAACAGTTTGAAGACAAAGTGCTGTCTGCTCGCGAACGCTCTATGAATCGCGAAAAAACGCTCTATGAAAAATTGCTTACTGATCTTTCTAACAACCTGCCCGCGTTTAAACAGTGCGCAAGGGCTGTGGCTGAACTTGATGTGTTGTGCAACATGGCGGAACGCTCTATTAGCAATCAGTGGTCACGACCAACATTTGCACAAGAGCCAGGTATTCGTTACAACGCGGGGCGCCATCCGGTGATAGAGGCAACACTTAAAGACCCGTTCATTCCAAATGACCTGCACCTTGATAGCAAGCGCCGCATGTTATTAATTACCGGCCCAAACATGGGTGGTAAATCGACCTACATGCGTCAAACTGCATTGATCGCCCTAATGGCACATGTCGGTTGCCATGTGCCAGCTAACGATTGTGTGCTTGGGCCAATGGATCGAATTTTCACCAGAATCGGCGCATCAGATGATCTCGCCAGCGGCCGCTCAACCTTTATGGTTGAAATGACGGAAGCCGCCAGTATTTTGCACAACGCGACACCACAAAGCCTTGTACTGATGGATGAAATTGGCCGCGGAACCAGCACCTATGACGGCTTATCATTAGCGTGGGCTTGTGCTGAAGCACTCGCCAAAAAGAACAAAGCGTTTACATTATTTGCCACCCATTACTTTGAACTAACAGTACTGGCTGAATCCCATGAAGCGATCGGCAATGTTCACCTTGATGCGGTAGAGCACAACGATGAAATAGTCTTTATGCACAATGTTAAGTCAGGTGCTGCCAACAAGAGCTATGGTTTGCAAGTCGCCAAACTGGCAGGTCTGCCTGCTGCCACTTTAAGCAATGCCAGACAGAGGCTGGCTGCACTTGAAAATAATGAATCACCAGCCGCCGCCAGCGCCACCTTTAGCGGTGTTCAAAGCCCACAACTTGGCCTGTTCGATAACAACCACCAAGCCCTCGCAGACTACATAGCCGAAATCGACTTAGACGGCACCAGCCCCCGAGACGCGCTCAACCACTTATTTGAGTTATCCAAACTACTGGACTCCTAGTTTACTGTTGATTCGCTGGTCACTAAAAACAAAAATGGGCATAAAAACCAGCTTACGGCATATCCTGATACAGGCCAGCATGATATCTTAGAGAGATGTCGAATTTCACCAAAGTAGGTTTAATAGCCAAAAGCAACGACCTAAGCGTTTCCGAGACTCTTAATAATGTCTACAACCTGTTAAAGAACACAGGCTTAGAGGTTATTCTGGACAACAGCACCCGCGGATTGTTAGGTGGCCCTATCACCGTCGATATTGATACTATCGGCAAAGAATGTGATTTAGCGGTCGTTATCGGAGGCGACGGTACCCTGCTGCATGCAGCCCGCGAACTTGTAAATGCCGAAGTTCCTCTAATTGGCGTCAACCGAGGCCGGCTAGGCTTTTTGGTTGATGTATCCCCTGAAGATGGCCTGCACGAACTCGTTGAAATCATCGAGGGCAACTACATTCAAGAAGAGCGCTTAATGCTTAACTGCCGATTAGCACGCGGCGGCAGTATTGTGCATCAGTCGCTGGCCTTCAATGACATGGTCATGCGCACCAAAAATGTTCTGCAAATAATAGAGTTTGAAATTTCAATCAACGGTAGCTTCGTACTGACCCAGCGTGCTGATGGCGTTATTGTCGCATCGCCCTCCGGCTCTACTGCGTATTCACTTTCAAGTGGCGGCCCGATCGTCAATCCGAATTTGCCAGCAATGGTCGTGCAGCCCATTTGCCCACACACGCTCAGCAGTCGGCCATTGGTGGTTAACGCAGACTCTGAAATTTCGGTATTAATAACTGAAAAGAAAACCGTACATGCGCAGATGGTTAGTGACGGTCAGGTATATAATGACTTGCAAAATGAAGACATCATAGAAGTGCGCAAACATGATAAGGCGATTCGTATTTTGCACCCGGCCAACTACGACTACCACAACATACTGCGCGAAAAACTTAACTGGGGCTAACAAGCGTTTTATTAGCCTTCACTTATTAATTTGCCATAAATCACTTACTGGCAAAAGCCACATCATTAACAGCAGCAATTATTAATGTTAGTCGCACTCAACGTAAAAGACTTTGCCATTATCACCAGCAGCTCACTAGAACTGCAACGTGGCATGACCACCCTCACCGGAGAAACCGGTGCCGGTAAATCTATCTTGCTAGGGGCGTTAGGTTTAGTCCTCGGAGACCGCGCCTCACCCTCAGCCGTAAGAGACAGCGCCGAGCGCGCTGATATTACTGCCGTGTTTGATATCACCAATGTCGATGACGCCAACACCTGGCTTAGCGACCATTCAATGGATCAAGACGGCGAATGTATTTTGCGCCGCGTAGTATCAAAAGATGGCAAATCACGAGCGTTTATTAACGGCTCACCGGTCACACTTCGCAACCTCAAAGAACTAGGCAGACTGTTAGTTAACATTCATGGCCAACACGACCACCAGCTTATTACCTCACCCGATAAACAGCGCGATATCCTTGATGACTTCGGCGAGTGCGGCAAGCAAATTCAAAACGTCCGTGATATCTGGACTGAATGGAACAAAACCCATCGACTCATTACCGGTGCACAAGAGCGGCTACAAGCACGTGGTGATCGACTAGACACACTTAAATATCAGTTACAGGAATTCGAAAAGCTCGCCATTGAAAAGATAGACCTGGACGCAATAGACCTTGAACACCGTCGCTTAGCCAACGCCACAGAATTAGGCGAACTAAGCAGCCGCGCGATGGACCTGCTACAAGACGATCCAAAATCCGCACTGGCACAACTTGCCCAGGTAGAAAAAGCCGTAGCCGACCTACTAGCACACGACAACACCAGCACTGAAGTAGCAGAACTGATAGCCTCTGCACGAATCCAGCTTGAAGAAGCCGCCGATGCATTGCGCCAGTATTCACATGGAATAGAGCCACAACCTGAAAGACTCGCCGAAGTTGATAGCATATTATCCAACGCGCACCTTCTGGCCAAGAAGCACCAAATTGATACTAGTCAGCTAGCCGATTATTCTGCCAAGCTAACAGAAGAATTCAACGAGCTTGAATCCATGGATGGATCAATCGAATCGCTTAATCTAGAACTAGAAAAACTACACAAAGAATACAACGCAGCAGCGAAAAAATTATCCAACAAACGCAGTAAAGCGGCCAGGCAGCTCGCCAGTCATTTAACTGATGCTATGCAAACACTAGGCATGAAAGAAGGCAAGTTTGTTATTGAGTGCAGCAGCAAACCAACTGACACACCATCTGTTAATGGTCTTGACCACATACTGTTTAACGTCAGCGCTAACCCGGGTGCCGCACCTCGTCCGATGAGTGATGTTGCATCAGGTGGTGAGTTATCACGCTTAAGTTTAGCGGTGCAGCTTATTACCTCCGAACGCAACCGCGTACCTACTTTAATCTTCGATGAAGTTGATACCGGTGTTGGTGGTGGTGTTGCAGAGACCGTGGGTCAGCAGTTACGCAAGCTTGGTGATCGCTGTCAGGTATTGTGTGTGACTCACTTGCCGCAGGTGGCAGCGCAAGGTCATCAGCATGTTAAGGTTGCTAAGAAATCCAGTGATAATAAAACACTTGCCGAGTCGCGGACGCTGACTGCAGATGAGTCTTTGGAAGAGATTGCTCGTATGCTCGGGGGCGTTAAGATTACTAAGCGGACTTTAGCTCACGCCAAGGAGATGCTCGCAGCAGCTGATAGTTAGCCCTGCGGGCTGATTGCTTTTCTTTGCCTTGCAGGCGGCTTTCGCTTTGGCTTGTCCTGCGGACGGCTGACGTGCTTGGCATGCCTGCCGGGGGCTTATCGTTTTGACTTGCGCTGCGGGCGGCTGACATGCGTGGCATGCCTTGCTGGCGGCTGTCGTTTTGACTTGCCTTGCAGGCAGCTACGCTCTTACTTGCCCTGCCGGCGGCCTTCATTTGGACAGGCCCAAACAGAAGCAAAGGCCTTCTTGCTACTTTGTAGCCCTTCGGGTGGCTGTCGCCATTTTTCGAAATCCTCTGGAATGGGGTCGCGCCCATTATTGTCAACTATGGGCACATCCATGTGCACCGCGCTCAAAGCGCCGTCCATGGCGCTTTGACCCCACTCCAGAAGATTTCAAAAAACAACAAAAAGCGCGTTAACCGACTCACCTCGTGAGTGTCAGCACTCTACGTCGGCTTTTTGGGATCTTGGAAAGGTTATCGGCTGTGGTTCGTGACGCTCAGTTGGGGTGGTGGAAGCTGGTTGTTTTCGCGCTCGCTTTTTTTGTTATTCTTGATTTGTTCGGGATGGCTTGGGCTTGTTTGCTTATTGGCTTGTTGGCTTGTTGGCTCTTGTTATTTGCGCTGCTTTAAAATAATCAGAATGCAACAACTCTTGAATTGTTCGATTGGTAGAATGTGTCATCTCTTATGATTGGCTGGGCAGAAACAATGAAAATGCGTACGCTGTTAATAGTTATGTTAGTGCCGCTGTTTGTTACTTTGCAGGCTTGTGGTTCCTGGTGGTTGCCGCGGCCGCATAAGATTGTGATTCAACAGGGTAATTTACTCTCTACTGAAGATATTGCGAAGATCACAGTCGGTATGAGCCAGGCTGCTGTGCAGACTATTCTGGGTGATCCTTTGACTTCTAATCACATCAATCCGGATCGGTGGGAATATATATACACTTATAATCGGGCCGGTAAGACACCTAAGGTTAAGCGGTTGTCTTTGGTGTTTCGGAACTTGGAGGTGGCTGAGATTGAGAAGGATGGCTTAGTTGAAAATGCTGATAGCTAGTGCCCATCCATAAACGAACGCTACTGCGGTCGCCCCAGATACGCAATCTTTTACCGACTACATGTCGTTATTTAAAATGACTAAACGCCTACATGTAGTAGGCAAAATCTCACGCACCTGGAACAACCTCGCTACGCGCTGTTTATGGACGGACACTAGCTAGTCTCTGTTAATCTGCTTTTTTCTTTTTGGTTTTTGTTTCGTTTTTTTGGGCTGCTTGGGCTTCTGCTCGTAGCCTTCTTGCAGCCATTGGGTCTAGTTGCAAACTTCTGTAGATCTCTACGCGATCACCGTCGCGAAGTTGCGTGTCGTACTGGACTCTTTCGCTGTATATACCGACCGGGGTTTCACCCACTTTAATATCTGAATAGGTGGTGGCAAGGCCACTGGCAGATACTGCATCTTGCACAGTCGCACCTTCTGCAAGCTCTAACTGCACTATGGGCTGTTCGGTCTCGGTGGCATAGACCACTTCGATCTTCATGCATATACCTTTCTAGCGCGGGTGACAAAACCATCGACTAGTCTTGTGCATATTTCATTAAACACAGGGCCGATTGTTTTCTCAAGCAGTACGCTGCTGAAGCTGAAATCGATCTCAAAGGTGACGCGACAACCGCTTTCTCCTATGGCTGCAAATTGCCATACACCTTGCAACTGTCGAAACGGGCCCTCCACTAATGAAAGCTTGATCTGTTCATCTGCAGTGAGTTCATTTCGAGTGGTAAAGTGCTGCTTGATAGGCCCTTTGCGAATATCGACCCTCGCGACTCGAACCTGGTCGCTATCTTCAAGCACCGCAGCACCCCCGCACCATGGCAGAAATTCCGGGTAGGCTTCCACATCATTCACGAGCTGGTACATCTGTTGCGCAGTAAAAGGCACTAGTGCGCTACGTTGAATGGTTGGCATCAAGCATTGTCCGGCTATAAAAAGGTTATACTTTAGGTTATGGCTAATCGTAAAAAAAATAAAGGCGACAAATCAGAATCTTCCCGCATTGCGGTCAACAAGCGTGCCCGACACGACTACCTGATTGAAGACACCTACGAAGCCGGCATGCAACTCATGGGCTGGGAAGTCAAGAGTATGCGCGCCGGACGCGTGCAGCTGACCGAAAGCTATGTATTCATCAGAAACGGAGAAGTATGGCTCTACGGCTGCCATATCACCCCACTACTATCAGCCTCCACCCACGTAGTAGCCGCCCCCCTACGGGACCGCAAACTACTCATGCACCGCGCCGAAATATCAAAACTAATCGGCCAGGTAGAACGCAAAGGTTTCACCTTGATCCCACTAAAACTCTACTGGAAAAAATCAAAAGTAAAACTAGAGATAGGCCTCGGCAAAGGTAAAAAGACCCACGACAAACGCGCCACCGAAAAGAACAGAGACTGGGCCCGCGAGAAGTCACGGATTATGAAACAGAAGTAGCAGAGGTGAGAGCGCTCGCTGCAGATCGAACTCGTAAATTAGATACGATCGGAAGCATTGATCTACATTAGCTTCATAGCACCAAGTCCCACACCCCCCTGAAAGCTACCAAGCGGTGCTTCGGGTTAAGTAAATTTGTTTTAGGGGCCGAAAATAGTTAACTTCACGGTTTAAAATCCCAAGCTTACGCTTGAGGGTTTCCTAAAAGATAACGAACTGGGTTTGCGTTAGATCGGTTTTCTATTTCGGGCTCGATAATAATTAAGCTTCACAGTTCTTTCATCCCTCGCTTACGCTTAAGGGCTTCCTTAAAAGAAGACGAGCAGCGCATAAAGAAAACGAATAGGGTTTGCGTTAGATCAGTTTTCTTTTGCGGGCTCGATAATAGTTAAGCTTCACAGTTCTTTAGTCCTGCGCTTACGCTTAAGGGCTTCCTTAAAAGCACACGAGCAGCCCATAAAGAAAACGAATAGGGCTTGCGTTAGATCAGTTTTCTTTTTCGGGCTCGATAATAATTAAGCTTCACAGTTCTTTAGTCCCTCGCTTACGCTTAAGGGTTTCCTTAAAAGCACACGAGCAGCGCTAAAGAAAACGAATAGGGTTTGCGTTAGAGCGGTTTTCTTTTTCGGGCTCGATAATAATTAAGTTTTACAGTTCCTTAGTCCCTCGCTTACGCTTAAGGGTTTCCTTAAAAGCACACGAGCAGCGCATAAAGAAAACGAATAGGGTTTGCGTTAGATCAGTTTTCTTTTTCGGGCTCGATAATAATTAAGCTTCACAGTTCTTTAGTCCCTCGCTTACGCTTAAGGGCTTCCATAAAAAAAGACGAGCGGCCTATAATATAAGATGTTGAGCGGGCTTTTGCAGTTGTATTGGAACCGGATAATGCGTCAGTAATAACCTAACAAACGAGCGCAAAAAACATCAGCCACCACCAACCCAACTGAGCGTCGCGAACCACAACCCCATACTCTTGCACGATCCCAAAAAGCCGACGTAGAGTGCCGACACTCACGAAGTGAATGCAGTTAAACGCGCTTTTTGTTGTTTTTTGAAATCCTCTGGAGTGGGGTCAAAGCGCCAGGGACGGCGCTTTGAGCGCGGTGCACATGGATGTGCCCATAGTTGACAATAATGGGCGCGACCCCACTCCAGAGGATTTCAAAAAATGGCGACAGCCACCCGAAGGGCTACAAAGTAGCAAGAAGGCCTTTGCTTCTGTTTGGGCCTGTCCAAATGAAGGCCGCCGGCAGGCATGCCACTTACGTCAGCCGCCCGCAGGACAAGTCAAAACGAAAGCCCCGGCAGGCATGCCACTTACATCAGCCGTCCGCAGGACAAGCCAAAGCAACAGCAAGTCAAAGCAACAAGCAACCCAAGCCCAATAGCCGCCTGCCAAGGCAAAAAAACTAAGAAGCCGTGGCTTCCCCCACCAACGAAGTCCAAGCACATCCACCAGCAGCCTCAGCAAGTCGCTCAAGATAAGCACTATGAGCTTCGAGCGCCGCAGCATCAGCTTGCACAACCCGAAGCGGTGGATGACTACCCGCATCAAACAAAGGACCATCGTACTGAGTGTTATTACTATCACCCTCAGTAGACTCCAGACCAAGATCAGACTGACCGCCTGTCATGGTTAGATAAACTTCTGCAAGAATCTCTGAATCTAGTAGTGCGCCGTGCAACTTGCGACGGGAGTTATCAATGCCTAGTCGTCTACACAAAGCATCAAGGCTGTTGCGCTGGCCCGGGTATTCTTTGCGTGCTAATAACAATGAATCAACCACGCTTGCACAAATGATGTCCATGCGGGTGTTGGCTTTGCAAAGTTTAAATTCGTAGTCAAGGAATGCCACATCAAAAGCAGCGTTATGAATAATCACTTCCGCGCCTTCAACATAAGCCAGGAATTCATCTGCTACATCTTCAAAGCGGGGCTTGTCTGCTAGAAACTCTTCGGTAATCCCGTGCACTTCTGCAGCACCGGCATCAATTGCACGATCAGGTTGCAGGTAGCAATGGTAGTGATTACCCGTTAAGCGTCGGTCAATAATTTCAACCGCACCGATTTCAATGATTCGGTGGTTTTGGGCGACTTCCAGGCCGGTAGTTTCTGTATCAAGAACTATCTGACGCATACGGCTTTAGCACCCAATGACATAAGCAAAATTAACAAGAAATCAGCGATATTCACACACTGATATTAGCCGCTAATTGTGTCATGTAGGGTTGTCGATGTCACCTTCACGATTAGCCGCTGTACGACCCGAGCGTTGCGCAAATGCACCTGTAACCAAGCGACCACGCGGCTTCAGCCACTGCTGTCGCGACAACGTCATAGGCACAGATTGTTTGCGTGCATGGATTAGGTAAACACCTCCGGCAAAACCAAAAAGTTTTTGTGTCTTTTCAATCAAGCGAGTTTTACGCAGCCAACCTGCACGATTGACAGGTGGACGCAAAAAGACGGTTTCGGTGGCAACAATACGAAAACCTAAAACCGACAACCAATCCTGGACTCGCGCACGCCCATAATTTTTACCGCTCCATGGCACCGCCCGGCTAAACAATCCGCGCAACCCAAAAGCGCTGTAGGGATTAAAGCCCATCACTATTAAGTGGCCATCAGCGGTGAGAATTCGATCAGCCTCTCGAAGGGCGGCGTGCGGACTCTCGCAAAACTCGAGCGCATGCGGGTAAAAAACCAGATTCACGCAATCAGAGCTAATGGGCAAATGTTCGACATCACCTGAGATATGCGAATTACACTCGTTGGCATAACTATCGATGACCAAACGCCGATGAAGACCTGCGCTCGCCAGTAGTTCACGATCCGGGGCAATCTGCCCTACTTGCACTCCTTGATAACCGAAAATTCCGGGTAGGATTTCGTCAAACTTTGCGGCTACCGTATCGAGTACGGCATCACCAAGGGCAGTCTGGTACCAAGCACGTAAATCCGGCTGTGCAGCACCCCACTGGGGCGAAGTTTTACTGAATTTTTTCATAAACCCAATATACTCTATTCATAAGAACTGTTTTAGGCAGTAGACCGGCACAACAAACGATCCTTTTTAGTACGGATCAACAAGAAAAACCGAAGAAATAACACACGGAATCAACAAGTTGTCCAATTTTCCCTTGACATTAGCACAGCTGGCAGCGATCGCAACAGTTGTGGGTCTCAGCATTCCGAACATTACACAGGCAAGCCATACGCCCGAAATCCGAATCCAAGAGCACGTAAACCCAGCGAATCACACCATTCAATCAGCTGAGTCCAGCGTCGAAAAACCGTTATCGATCCTGCACGAGAGCATGTGGCAGAGGCTACAAGCCGAATTCGAATTCGTTGATCTGGACAACGAACGCATAGACAAACAAATTGATTTCTTAAAAGCGGGCACCCGCTCGCTAAGAAGCAACCTGATTGACGCCAGTCCTTATCTTTTCCATATTACAGAACAATTATCAAAAGCAGGCATCCCGACAGACCTAGCATTATTGCCTCTGATTGAAAGCGCGTTTAACCCAATGGCGCTATCTCATAAGAGTGCTGTGGGTATTTGGCAATTTATTCCATCGACTGCCAACCACTACGGGCTAAGCACTGGCAAGCACTACGACCAACGCAAAGATGTCATGGCATCAACCACTGCGGCTATTCGCTACCTGAATGATCTAAAAGGCATGTTCGATGGCGACTGGTTACTGGCCCTGGCAGCGTACAACACAGGCCCTGGCAATGTTCGCGCTGAAATGCGGCGCGCCTTAAGACGTGGCAGAGAACCAACATATTGGAACTTAAAACTATCAACCGAAACCGCTAACTATGTACCGCGCTTGATTGCCGCCACCCGGATCATAAGCGACCCGGAAAAATACGGCTTGGAGCTGCCAGCACTCGCCAACCGAAAACAAATAGAGTCAGTGTCGGTCGGCAGACGCATTTCTTTAAGCCAAATCGCAGAGCTCACCAATTTCCCGCTGAAAAAAATCGAAGCACTTAACCTTGGGCTGCACAACGGACTCACGCCGCCAGATGGCCCGCACACGCTCACCCTACCAATTGAGGCGACACAGCCACTGCTCGATGCGCTGAACAAACTCAAGCGCCAGCCGTTGATTAAAAAATCCACCGTGCAACCGATAGCCGCCCTTAGTGTGCCGACCAAAGAATTCCAGGACGCTTTTATTATTGATCGCCAGCCGCCCGCTATTAACGACGTAATCGAAGCAAAGGACTACATGCCTTTTAAAACCTACCAATACAAAACCCACACTGTGAAACCGGGTGACAACCTATGGAAGATCTCACGCCAGCTAAACGTAGATGTTGAAACGCTGCGTGAATGGAACAATCTACAAAATGGCGCTAAGAGCATTCAAGCCGGTGATCAGCTAAGAGTGGCCGCAATAGAGGTTGAAAACCTAAACCCGGCAACCGTCAAGCTGATGAATTACCGAGTCCTTGCAACCGACACACTGCCCACAATCGCTGATAAATTTGACCTACAGATTGGGACTATTAAAAAGTGGAATAAATCGCTCTGGCAAAGAGACCATGTACAAGCAGGCCAAACGCTACGAATTCCCACCAATATTCCGTAGCTAGTGTCCGTCCATAAACAATGCGTAGCGAGGTTGTCTCAAGTGCGTGAGATTTCGGCTACCCCATGTGGGCGTTTAGTCGTTCTAAATAACCACATGGGGTAGTCGAAAGATTGCGTGCTTGAGGCGACCGCAGTAGCAGTCGTTTATGGACGGCCACTAGCTAGTGACCATCCATAAACAGCGCGTAGCGAGGTTGTTCCAGGTGCGTGAGATTTTGCCTACTACATGTAGGCGTTTAGTCATTCTAAATAACGACATGTAGTTGGTAAAAGATTGCGTACCAGGGGCGACCGCAGTAGCGTTCGTTTATGGATGGGCACTAGCTAAGCACGCGTTGAATTAAGAAGTGGTAAAGGCTACCGAATCGAAACCTCCGATTCCTTCTCTCTAACCCGCCCTATTGCTACCCTTGGGTAACGCCAAAATTGGCAATCCTTTTTCTAGTACTGGTTGGAAGCCCATAAACCATGCCTCAACTTCTTATACATAGCGAAACAGGTGAAACCAGCTCTCTCACTATAGCTGAAACCACCATTACCATTGGTCGTAGAAGAACCAACTCGCTGTGCTTGCCGCACTTGTCTGTCAGCGGGCACCACGCACAAATCCTTCATGAAAAAGGCTGCCTGATCATTGAAGATCTACAAAGCACCAACGGTACAATGGTTAATGGTGAAAATATCAGCCGCCAAGTACTGACACACCTGGATGACATCATTATTGGCAGCTATCACATTTCATATTCTGAAACCTACACTGCGCCCAATAAAAACCCTAACAACAAAAACGTAACAGCACTACCCTCGATCATGCCTATCATTGACCCCGCAATGGTAGCGGCACCTCAACAAAATACGGCAATTCTCAAAGTTAACTCAGGTGCTAAAGCGGGTCGTGTCGTTGCACTTGAAAAACCCATCACAACAGTTGGTAAAGCTGGTGGTGATCTTGGTGCTATCTCTAAAAAACCTACCGGCTACTATTTTATTCCAATGTCTGAGCGTGAAACTCAGATGAAACACAACGGCCACGACCTAATGACGCAAGTTGAAGTCAAACTGATGGGCGGAGATCTACTTGAAATAGGCGGCGAACAACTAGAATTTGTACACCCCTACTACGACTAAGCTGTTAAATAGAGCGTCAACAAAACGCGTCTACCCATAGCTTTCTGAATCGTCTTAAGAAACGACTCGAGCTAGAGGCAATTGGATCACAATCACCTTACCATTATCAGCTGCAACACTAGTAAGGTTGCCTTGATGCATACGCGCTATATCTTTTGCAATCGATAAGCCAAGGCCACTATTTCCATGACTGGCGCTGCCTGTTCTAAACGGTTGAGTAAGATCGCTAAACTGTTCCTCAGAAAAAACCGCCCCTTCATCTGCAACTGACACGTTGATTAGCTGATCTTTTTCACTGACGTACAAATTAACCGTGATAGTAGTGTCACAGGCATTATGTTGAATAGCGTTGTGGATTAAATTAGTTATTGCCTCGCCCAGTAACACCTTATTGCCACGAAACCTCAGTGTATTGTCCAACCCATTAGAAGCAATCTCCTGATTTTTATCAAAAGCCAGCGGAGCCAGTTCACTGGCCCTGCTACGAATAAGCTTGTTTAAATTAAACTCGGTATCATGCTCTGCATCCAGTGCATGAGCACTTATACCGGACAACATTTGATTTATCATGTCAGAGGATTTATTCGAGACCTCGAGTATTTGATTAAGCCCGGCACTCATTTCCTGCTGGCTGCCGTTTTCCAGCGAAGCTTGCGCCTGAACAGTGATGGCTGCAAACGGATTGCGCAATTGATGCGCCGCATCACCGATAAAACGCTCGCGGTTCTTTTTTGATCTTGCCACGCGCTCCAATAGACTGTTCATTGATCTTACAATGCCGCGTAGTTCTGCAGGCACAGTCTGCATAATGGGGTTTAATGCGCTGTTTGAGCGCGCATCAATAGATTGCTGCAACTTTGCCAGTGGTCGTAGGCCTGACTTTACCGCAAACCAGACAATAGCTCCTGCAACGAGCGTAAGTAACAATAAACGCATAAGAGATTGCGTAAACAGTGAATACACCAAAGACTTTCTTTGACTTATATGCTGCCAGGTAAAGATAGATGTAATACCACTGAGTTCTCGATCTGCTAAATCGCGCTTTAGAAATACAACTCGGACATCGTCTCCACGATGAGTAGCGTCATAAAATACCGGTACATTTTCTTGCAATTCTATAGAATCAGGCACCACCGGATATTGACTATATCCTGTTATAAAAGCACCATCAGGACCACGTACATAATAAAAAAAGCGATCACCAAGTGTCTCTTTTAACGTCTCTAAAGCCTCATCTGCAAGCAATGTCCCATTGGACGAAACCACATATTCAAGAATCGTTAACGATGCCACCAGCAGCGTTCGGTCATTTAGCTTATTCGAAATTTTTCTGGCTGAGTAATAAGTCTCTATCGAAAATAAAACAGCAACAAGTGCCAATGGCGCTATCAATGAAATGGTTAAGCGGGTACGAATTGATTTCACTTGAGTTGCCGCAAACAGTAGCCCAAACCACGGGCTGTTTTTATTTCAGCACCACTGCCAATAATGCGCTTGCGCAACCGGTGTATATATAATTCCACTGAAGATTCTTCAGCATCAGCTCCAATGCCATATAAATGATCAAGAATCTGTGACTTTGAAATAATTCTATCTTTGTTTTGCATCAGAATTTCGGCCAGCGCAAACTCCCGTCGAGGCAACTCTTGGTCTATCCCTGCAATCCTTAACTGCCTGGCGATAGGATCAAATTCGAGTTGACCAATTATCACGATAGGCGTTATCTCTTTTTCACTGCGACGCATAAGCGCGCGCGCTCGCGCCTTAAGCTCTGCCAGATCAAAGGGTTTTTGCAAGTAGTCATCAGCGCCCAAATCAAGACCGATAACTTTATCGCCTAAAGACGACCTTGCGGTTAGTAGCAACACCGGTGTCTGAATTTTTTTAAATCGAAGGGATCGCAACACCTCAAGCCCTGACACACCGGGCAAGTTGATATCCAGAATAATTAAATCGAAAATCTCTGTACTCAGCAGCTGCAATGCCAGATCACCACTTGTCATTATGTTAGCACTATGACCGTCCGATTCGAACGCTTTGGCGAGGCCTGTCGCTAACGGCAGATTATCTTCAACAATGGCGATTTGCATTTGATAATGCTACTCGGAAGAAAGCCTGAGTGATAGCCCGTGCGACAGGCCACAGCAATACCCATTCTGATAGCTAGATGAAAGGTAGCGACTGTATAACTGGTTTGTGCCCGTGTGCCCGCTGCACAGGCCCATTCTGAATTCGACAATATCCTGGAGGATACAATGAAACCCAAAATGAAATTATCCGGCTTTATTGCTGCTGGTATTCTTGCTATTGGCAGTACTTTCAGTGTTCAAGCTGCTGATTTATCTGGCAAAACAGTAGAGTGGATCATACCGTTTTCTGAGACAGGTGGCTCTGCAAAGTGGGCCAACTTCTTTGCACCGTTGCTATCAGAGGCATTGCCTGGCAACCCAAGTGTCGTAGTTAAATTTATGCCTGGCGCCGGATCTACAAAAGGTGCTAACTGGTTCCAGGAACAAAAAGACGGCGACGGCACCCTGATTTTTGGCTCTTCCGGATCAACTCAATTCCCATACCTGCTGGGTGACCCTCGTGTTCGCTATGAATACAAAGACTGGAATCCTGTGATGGCTTCCGGTACGGGTGGGGTTGCGTATCTAAACGCAGAAGCCGGCGCTAAATACGATGGTTCAGCAAACAACCTGAAAGACATGACC
The DNA here is from genome assembly GCA_937927895.1 of uncultured Granulosicoccaceae bacterium. Classification (GTDB taxonomy): domain Bacteria; phylum Pseudomonadota; class Gammaproteobacteria; order Granulosicoccales; family Granulosicoccaceae. The sequence goes on from CALGKA010000078.1 coordinate 24,137, forward strand.
TTCATCTATGGCAATCAAGGTGCGACTCGTCTTGATCTGGTTCCAGCACTTGCGTGGAAGATGCTCGGTATGAATGTAGAACATGTCATGGGCATTAAAGGTCGCGGCGACGGACGAAAGATGTTTGAAAGTGGTGAAGCGACTATCGATTACCAAACATCTTCCGGTTACTTAAAAGGTTCTGCAGAATTGGTTGAAGCCGGTAAGGCAGTACCCATGATGACTTGGGGATCAATCGACGATGCCGGCAACATAGTTCGTGACCCTACCTTCCCTGACATGCCTACGTTTAAAGAAGTCTGCGAAAAAACCGACGGTTGCGAAACCACAGGGGAGCAATGGGAAGCATGGAAAGCATTTTTCGTAGCAGGCTTTCCATCTCAAAAACTAGCATTCCTGCCAGCGGGTACCGATAAAGAAATCATCGACATGTACGTTACCGCCTTTGAAACCATAAAGAGTCGCGATGACTTTGCTGAAATCTCTGCCGGACGCCTGGGTAAGTATCCAATGTATGTTGGTAAAGGAGCACAAACAGCACTGGGAAGTGCCACCAGCGTTCCTTCATCAGCTAAAGACTTTGTTGTTGGCTGGTTAAAAGACGAGTTTGGTGTTGAGCTTAAATAAGAAACGCTCACGTTAAAAGCAAGCTCACCCTGCAGCTTAGGCTCACGGGTGAGCTTCGCCTCTAGTACTAACCACAAATGTTATAACCTGTGCTTGTATAACCTGCACCGTTAAACCATATTGTAGATACAGCAAGTATCCAACCCCTGATACCTGCAGCTGACGAATCAAAGTTCAACCTTTACCGGAGTGAGTGGTGGACATTTTTCTGGAGGCGCTGCCAGCTCTCGGTGCTGCCTTTTCCCAAATACTGCAACCTCTACCGATTCTTTATTTAGCCATCGGTGTCGTCATGGGATTGTGCATAGGCGTATTCCCGGGGCTAGGTGGAATCGCAGGCCTTTCTTTACTGTTGCCCTTTATGTTCGGCATGGATCCGGTTCTCGGTCTTTCACTTATGATCGGCATGGTAGCCGTCGTACCCACCTCTGACACCTTTGCTTCAGTGCTAATGGGTATACCCGGATCATCTGCATCGCAGGCAACCGTACTTGATGGCTTTCCAATGGCAAAGAACGGACAAGCAGCAAGAGCATTGTCAGCCGCCTTTGCATCGTCCTTGTTTGGCGGCCTGGTCGGCGCGATGTTTCTAACCGTTTTTATTCTTGTAGCCCGCCCGGTTGTTTTGCTGTTTAAGTCACCGGAATTGCTAATGGTGTCGGTCTTCGGTTTATCGATGGTCGGTATTCTCGCGGGCAGAATTGCATTAAAGGGAGTCGTTGCGGCAGGCCTCGGTTTACTCATAGGCACCATCGGTGAAGGACCGTTTAACGGTGAACTAAGAATGTCTAGCTATGACTTCCCCTACCTTACTGATGGTTTGAAACTGGTCATAGTAGGTTTAGGTATTTTTGCCCTGCCTGAAGTCGTCGCATTGTTACGCCGTGATAAAGCCATTTCAGAAAAATCAAACCTCGGCAGCGGTTGGTTAAGTGGCGTGGGTGACTGGTGGAAAAACAAATGGCTCTCTGCGAGATGCTCATTAATCGGCGTTATCGTCGGTGTTATCCCGGGACTCGGTGGATCTGTAGTCGACTGGATCGCTTATGGCCATACCGTTCAATCAGCCAAAGATAAAAGTAAGTTTGGCTCTGGTGATGTACGCGGCGTGATAGGGCCTGAAAGCTCAAACAACGCAAAAGAAGGTGGTGGCCTGGTACCGACTTTATTATTCGGCATTCCGGGTTCAGGCTCAATGGCGATCTTCATCGGCGCACTCGCGCTGTTGGGTACCGGTATAGATGTTGGCCCATCCATGCTTGAAAACCATCTTGACTTCACCTACTCCATTGTTTGGCTGCTAGCGTTAGCTAACGTTATAGGAACCGTGATTTGTATTTGCTTAGCCTCGCCAATTTCACGACTAACCAATATCCGCTTTGCGTTACTCGCACCGTTTATCTTTATGATTATTTCATTTGCAGCGTTTCAATCAGGGCAAGATCTAATGGATCTCGTTGCGCTGTTTGCAATTGGACTGCTTGGCATAATGATGCGTCGATTCGACTGGTCAAGACCCGCGTTCCTGATCGGCTTTGTTTTATCCACACCGGTAGAGAACTACTCAAACAACGCCACTCAAATCGCAGGCGTTAAGTTCCGTCAAGGCATGGAAGCAGGGCTAACTTATATTGCCTCACCTATTGTGATTATTTTACTAATCATTACCGTCATTTCAGTGTTCATTGGCCTTAGACAAGCAAAGAACATACTGGCCGAAGGTGAAGTGCCTTCAGGTGGCAAAAGGGCACCCATTACTTTTCTACTAGCGGTTATTGCTTTCGTAGCATTCGCTCTATATAACACCGCCTCCATTCCAGACTACGCACGAGTCGATCGTGTGTTCCCGGTATTTGTAGCATCGGTAACGCTTGTCAGCGCTTTAATACTACTTGCTCAATCAATGTGGGTATCTGAGTCTCATATATTGTTTGCAGATCGCGAAAGCTCAGATGAAGCAAAGGAAAACATCTATTCGCTATGGTCAACGCTCGCCTGGTTTGCCATGTTACTAGCGTTAACATCTTTGTTTGGCTTTATAATCGCACTGCTAGTATTTTTACTGAACTTTATGAAAATACGCGCAGGGTTAAACTGGATTGCTACTGTTGCCTACAGTGCTGCAGGAATAGCGTTTATATGCTTGCTGGCACACCTGTTAAAACGTGATTTTCCACCAGGCTGGTTGCAGTCAGTTGTAAACCTACCTTGGCCACTTGGCTGAATCAGGGGCGCTTGGAATAGTCAAATACAGTCACCCTAAACCACGCTACCTGGCTCAGGCCAACGACTTAACGCTTCAATGGCGCAATGAAGCCTTATTACCATTCCATTGGCAGCGACCAATTGCAAAACCGATGATCGAACAGCCCATTACACGCTAGAGGTCTGTGCATTATTCCAATGGTGCTACACACAACGTTAGCGTTCAAATACACCGGTAGATAAATAGCGATCACCACGATCACAAACGATCGATACTATTAAGCTGTTTTCAGTTTTTTCAGAGATCTTCAATGCCGCGGCAAGCGCACCACCGGAAGACACTCCACAAAAAATCCCTTCAACAGCAGCAAGCTCACGTGCATAGTGCTCGGCCTCTTGCTGGCCGATATCTACTATTTCATCTACTCGCTCTGGCTCATAGATTTTTGGCAGGTAAGCCTGCGGCCAACGACGTATACCTGGAATATTTGAATTTTCAGTCGGCTGTGCACCGACAATTGTAATAGTGGGGTCTTGTTCTTTTAAGTAACGCGACACCCCCATGACGGTACCAGTGGTACCCATGGAAGATACAAAATGCGTTATCTTTTGATCTGTGCCTTGCCATAACTCAGGGCCGGTGGTTTTATAATGCGCATCAGGGTTGTCTGGATTTGAAAACTGATCCAGCACTATGCCTTCACCGTCAGCGGCCATTTGCTGCGCTAAATCCCGAGCGTATTCCATGCCCTGCTCTTCAGTCACTGAGATTAATTCAGCGCCATAAACTGACATAGTGAGACGCCGTTCGGCGCTCATGTTGTCAGGCATAATCAAACGCATTTTATAGCCGCCCATGGCAGCAGCCATCGCTAACGCAATACCGGTGTTACCGCTGGTGGCTTCTATTAATGTATCACCCGGTTTTATATCACCACGGGCCGCAGCTGCGGTGATCATGTTAGCCGCCGGGCGATCTTTTACTGAACCCGCAGGGTTATCGCCTTCAAGCTTAACCGCCAAGCGGTTACCGCGATCATTTTTGCCTAAGCGCTGTAACTCACACAAACGCGTATTGCCGACTTGGCACGCTAGCGCTTTGAGTTTTGGTGATTTACTGTTTAATTTTTTTAACATGATTTAAAGTGTTCTAAACCGTTCGCGAAGGGTTAGTATTCATTGTTAATTGGCCTTGCTCAGTGCTTTTAGGTGAATTCAGAAAGTGCGTTGTTTATCCAACTGACCAGCGCATTGTCTTCTAACATAACAGATTCAGAAAATGGATCGAGCATCTGGCAGTTTTCCATACCGCGCAACCACGTTATCTGGCGCTTGGCTAATTGCCTGGTGGCAGCCAAAGAAGCATTAGTCATGTGCGTTTTATCACATTGACCGGCTAAATATTGCCACATTTGCCGGTAACCAACACAACGCATAGAAGGAAGTTCACTGTGCATCTCGGGGCGTTCTTTTAACGCTTGTACCTCAGCTTCAAAACCTATCTCAAGCATTTTGTCAAAACGCTGAGCGATTCGAGCATGCAAAAGTTTGCGATCTTCCGGGAACAAGCCAATGCTATAAAAATTATAGCGCTGTGTGGTTGCACGCTGGTTCTGCAAACTGCTGAGCGTGACACCCGCAATATCAAACACCTCTAAGGCACGCATAATTCGTTGCGGATCATTGCTATGAATGCGCTCTGCAATGACCGGGTCAACCTGCTGCAGCCTTTCATACAATGCACCCGGGCCATGTTGTTCTGCATAAGCCACTAAGCGCTCACGCACCACCGGGTCTGATTCAGGCAAGTTGGATAAACCGTGCCAAAGACTTTGAAAATACAACATCGTACCACCAGCCAACAACGGTATTTTTTTACGCGCGTGAATTTTTTTTATTTCGGCGTCAGCGTCTTTTAAAAATTTGCCGACCGAATAGTGCTCCCACGGCTCAACCATATCAATCAGAGCATGTGGCGCTAACTGCAATTCTGCGGCCGTGGGTTTAGCCGTACCAATATTCATATGCTTATACACTTGCGCGCTATCAACACTGATAATTTCAAGCGGGTAGCGCTCTATAAGCTCAGTAGCTATAGCGGTTTTACCTGAAGCGGTTGGGCCTAACAAGCAAAGCACTGGCAATGACGAAGTATCACTCATGGTTTACGCAATTGGCTAGCGATCATATGGCTAGCGACCACGAAGAAAAAAATCATCTAGCTGCTTGACGCTAAATTCTATCCATGTCGGTCTGCCATGGTTACATTGGCCACTATTAGGGGTTCTTTCCATTGATCTTAACAACGCATTCATTTCAGTGACTGTCAATTTCCGATTGGCTCTTACAGAACCATGACAAGCCATAAGTGACAGCAGTTTGTTGATCTCTTCCCGTACCCGCTCACTCGCACCGTGCTCGACTAAATCGGATAATACATCGCGCAGTAGTTGTTCAGCATCCGCATTTTGCAACTCTACTGGAATAGCTCGGATCAATAACTGTGTAGGGCCACGGTTATCGACTTGCAGGCCAATACTATTCAGCATGCTTGCGTGTTTTTCAGCCATTATTGCCTCTTGTTCACTGACATGCACAGTTAGTGGCAATAGCAACGGTTGCGACCGAATGGCACCTTCTTCATACTGATCTTTAAGGCGCTCATAGGTAATGCGTTCGTGCGCCGCGTGAGCATCGACCATCACAAGCCCATTGACGCTTTGTGAAAGTATAAACGCACCATGCAAATGCGCAACGGCAAAACCTAATGGCGGAAATTCATCTGTGTTATCTGCATTGGCACCCTTTGCAGTTATTGGGTTACTTTCAGTGCTGGATACTAAGTCACGATAAATCTCACCGTGCTCTTTTACAGGCAGCGCCATATTGCCTTGTTGCGGGAACTGCGTATAACCAGACCCAGAAGGCGTTCTTTGCGCGCCCGATGCAAGCCCCGCACTTGAAGTGCCAGAAGTGCTTGCAGCACCCAACTGAGTGGAATCAAAATCGTGTGCAGTGGCTGCCGCAGTTGCACCAGACGTAACGGTTGCTAGTGCTTCTTTTACACTTGCACCGACAAACCCATGTAAGCGCCGACTATCTCTAAACCGCACTTCAAGCTTACCAGGGTGAACATTGACATCAACATCACGTGGGTTCATATCCAGGTAAACCACATACGCAGGTTGTCGACTGTGATAGAGCAAGTCACTATAAGCCTGCTTCATTGCATGAGAAATGGTTTTGTCTTTTATCATGCGCTGATTAACATAAAAGTACTGCATATCTGCCTGGCTACGCGAAAACGTAGGTTGTGCCAACCAACCATGCAAACATAGATCGTCAGACTCTCTATAAAAATACAAAGCGTTCTGAATGAACTCTTTACCCAGCACCCCTTGTAGCCTTTCCGCACCCTGGTGTTCTAAACCTTGAATTTTGTCAACCGATTCACCTTCAACAACAGCAGGCCAGCGCAAGATCTGCTTTTGATTATGCACAAGCGTAAAGCCCACATGCCATGCACCCATAGCAATTCTTTTAACTGCATTTTCAATATGATTAAGTTCGGTTTTATCAGTACGTAAAAACTTACGCCGGGCAGGCACATTAAAGAATAGGTCAGCAACCTTAACCGTTGTGCCCCGCTGGTGAGAAGCAGGTTTGTCTGTGGTTTTACCCGTCGTGCTGTCGTAATGAACCTCAAGGCCGTGCTCAGCACCTTCAGTGCAAGAGGTCAGTGTTAATCGCGATACAGCGGCAATACTCGACAAGGCCTCACCACGAAACCCCATGGTTCGAACTTCGGTGAGATCATCAAGGGATGCGATCTTACTGGTCGCGTGTCGGTTAAGCGCTAAACGCATTTCGCCAGAGACAATCCCACTGCCGTTGTCGCGTATTTTAATTAACCGAACACCACCGTTCTCGAGCTCGATATCAATTTGGGTCGCACCCGCATCAATACTATTCTCTAGCAGCTCTTTTACGATTGACGAAGGTCGGTCAATGACTTCACCCGCAGCAATCTGGTTTATCAGATGATCGGGCAGTTGTTGAATCGGCATGGCGGTATCCGGAGGTAATGCGCCATTTTACTTGGTTCTGTTCACTTGTGCATCGGCTTGCGCCAATAACCGATACTGCCAGCCGGGAATATTAGAAGGCCATAGAGCCTGGCCCTGGGTCAACAGGCATTTACCGTTAAACGCCATAGGACATACCCCAAAATCAAACCCTCAATCACTCGAAGGTAATGACAGCCAAAATTGGATTTTTGAGGATTATCTCGGTAGATTTATTTAGGCTCTACCTTACCGATGCGTGAGCGCAGAATGTAAACCTTCTGAACTATCTTTCAGCACCAGGTCACTGGCAGGAGTAGTAAAGTGAAAAATCAAATCGACGTATTCGTCTCCATTGATAACGCCCTGTTCGTTCAGTATCAATAGTCGTTGAGCGTAGTCAGGTGTAGTGACATTGGTCATTTGCCCGATCCAGTCGATCGCGCCTGAAAGCTTTTGACTCATGTCAGATGGATCAATGTTATCCATTAATGGCTGGATACGGTCCAGCAGATCGCTTATAGCCTTAGTCTTCATACTAATAAATTCCCTCTGTTTACATCCGGTGTTTTTGACGCGTCTGAATTCCGACAAGTGTCTACAAGTTTATAGGTAAAGTTACCTATATAATTTCACCAGTACGCAATATTCTGACCAATCTGTGCTTGGTAAGGCGTAGCCTGTATGCGGCTCTGAACAGGCATACCCATCGCTTATAGTTAACGAGAATTCTATACAAAAAGGGTATTTTTAAAAACGCTATACCGACACTGACAACCAGGAGTCTGACACCGCTTTGCAGTTATGCTTTTCAGCTATTGACTGGCTTGCGGCTATGCTTTGCGGCTATGCTTTGTGGCTATTAACCGGCTTGCTTAGTAACCAAGCTTGCAATAACAGAGTCAGGCGGTGCATTAGCCATAAAATAGTCGACCACGCCATCAGACAGAGCCTTAGCTATCTTTCTTTGGTAGCGTCGTGAGCGCAGCTTGCGTTCTTCCCGAGGGTTAGAAATAAAGGCTGTTTCGATCAATAGAGAAGGCACATCTGGCGCGCGTAAAACCGCAAAGCCGCCCTGCTCTACCGTTGGTTTATGCAAGTCAGTCACTTTATCCAGGTGCTGCAAAATAACATCACCACACTCTATACTTGATTCAAGCACCGCATTTTGCGCAAGATCTATAAGGGTTTTATTAAGATGCGGCCTGGTATCTGACACTTCTATCTCACCAAAGAGTTTATCTGCCTGGTTCTCAGTGCGCGCCAACAGCTCTGCTGCACGCGAGCTAGGTTTTTTGGTCGATAGCGCATAGACCGATGATCCATGAGCTGACTTATCTGGAAAGGCATCTGCGTGTATTGAAACAAGTAAATCAGCACGACTCTTACGTGCCATTTGCACACGTGCCGTGAGTGACAAATACTGATCAGCATCTCTAATCAAAACAGGATTAAAGCCTTTAACTCGCCTTAACTTTTTATAAAGCTCAGTGGCGATCTTAAGCGTTACATCTTTTTCTTGTGTTTTACGATGACCAAGTGCCCCCGGATCTTTACCACCGTGGCCCGCATCAATCACCACTACTATGTCACGAAGGTCTGCAGCATCTACTGGTTTATCTTGTTCTACGGCTGTGATCGGCGCCATACCGAGATCAACAACTAAACGCTTTTTGTTTGAACCTTTAAATTGATAAATACGGCTGCTGACTTCACCCGGCTTGCCGTTAACATCAAGCACCACTCGCAGATCATCGTAGTTGCGCTTGCCGTATCTGATCCGTCTAACCGTGCCGCGTGCTTTAAGCTCTTTTGAAAGCAAAGTAGACACTCTGCTTGAAGGCAGATCAATCACAATGCGGTGCGGATTTTCCAGGGTAAATATATTGTGGGTTTCTGGCAGGCTATCTAGATCCAGATGCAGTTTCATGCGACCACGATCTTCGTGGAATCGCACCCCGGTAACTTGTACCTGAGTAGATGCTCCCGCAGCACTTATACTGGCGCACGCAACAACGGGTGCTGTACAAATAGCACGCCCTGCAAGTTGAATAAATTGCCGCCGAGTTTGAATGACAAAACCTCTTTAGAGATATTTACAGGTTAATTCGCTTTGGTATTGTAACGTAATCGTTACAACCATATGCACAGCACACAGCAATACATCCCAATGAATTTAACAATTTAGCTGCCTAAATTAAAGTTCTTTTGAAGTATTCCAGCGTGTAGTAACCACCGCGTAACACTATATATAGCAAGAATCTCAGTTTGTGTAGCATTACGGTGAATCAGTAAGCCTACCGACAAGCTAAAGCGAGTTTTTTGCCAATATTTGGAGCTGCCGTGATTCAGCATCCCGATGCCCAATAATGATTTTGATGGTCGCCAGATCTGCCATTGCCGGCACGCGCTCCGGCCATTCAATCAATAAAGTGGAATCTGCCTCCAGCAAGTCTCTGAAGCCAATAAAGTCGAGCTCTTCAGGATCTTCCAGCCGGTACAGATCAAGGTGACAGATTTCAGCCAATTCTGTGGTGTACCTTTCTATAAGTGTATACGTGGGGCTTTTCACTGCCCCCACATACCCACAGGCCTGAACAAAGCCACGGCTAAATGTTGTTTTACCCGCGCCTAACTCACCACTTAGCGTAATGATAGAGCCCGCCAGTGCCTTTGAGCTTAGCAGGTGCTGTGCAAGCTCACGGCCAGCGGCCTGCATTTGATCATCACCGTATAAGACTTTGTTGTATTGCTCTTGCATTGCGTTAGTGTACGAACTTAGGTGTTGCTTTTCCATGGTCACTCAGAGGAACCACTGAGTACTTACTGACCAAGCTTAAGCGTTACCAGCAATCCCATAATTCGATCAGCCACACTGACACCAACACCATTGGTTAACTGACTAAGCAGGCCATCTTGCGGGGTAAAGTTTACCAGCTTCTCTGCTGCAAAAATTTCACGCGCGACTGACATCTCGCTGCCAAGGCCATCGATCAATCCGTTTTCAAGCGCTTGTGCACCTGTCCAAATTAGGCCGCTGAATATTTCGTCATCGTCGCTTAGGGCATCACCACGGCCTTCACGAACCACGGCTTTAAACTGCTCATGGATATCAGCCAATAACGATTCCATATGCGCAACTTCATCTGGCTTGACCGGCGAAAACGGATCAAGGAATGCTTTATTATTGCCAGAAGTAATTAAGCGTCTTTCAATACCTAACTTGTCCATCGTGCCAACAAAACCAAAACCACCGCTGCGCACTCCAATGCTGCCAACCAAGCTGCCTTTATCGGCATAGATTTTATCGGCAGCGGCTGCAATGTAATAACCACCTGATGCGCAGATATCTTCAATCACAGCATATAAAGGAATATCTTCGTGCTCTGCGCGCAGGCGACGCACTTCATCAAATACTTGACCAGACTGCACGGGGCTACCACCTGGGCTGTTGATTCGAAGAATCACACCGGCTGTGTTTTCATGTTCAAAGGCCGCTTTAACACCTGCAATAATACGCGCAGCACTGGCGTTATCGTCAGATGAAATAGGGCCTTTAACATCAACAATAGCGGTATGATTATCAGCGGCACTAAAAGGCAGATCAAACATGCCGCTGCGGCTAGCCAATAGAAACGCTACAAGCACATAGGCAAAGCCTAAGGCTTTAAAAAATACACTCCAACGGCGCGCACGGCGCTGCTCTTTTAAAGATTCAGTGGCGATCTTCTCAATAACACTACGCTCCCAACCAGGAGCACGATCAGCTTCATGGCGAGCAATGTTTCCACGATCCATCTCTCCACGCCCCATGCCACCACGAGCAGATCTGCCTGCTGGCAATCGTTCGCTAGTCCATCGATCGTCTTTCATACTAATACGCCTTCTTCAGTAGCAATTCTGTTATTCAATTATGCGGTTCATTAAGTACGTGCCTTCAATCAATTGTTGCACGCGCCGCACCTTGGCACAGGCTTACTGACACCTAGTAGGTGACAATATCCAGCCATTTAGTGTCAAATGGCACCGTAAAGGTCAGCGCTTGTGAAGGTGTAGTGGCACTTTCTTCTGACAAATCTGGAAAGGTAATTTCATGGGCATGAAGGAACATGCGTTTTAACTTGCGCAGCTTGGGCTCGTTATTGATCTTTTCAATTCCATAGCGTTCATCACCAAGCACTGGATGCCCAATAGACGCCGCATGCACTCGTATTTGATGGGTACGACCGGTTTCAATTTCAACATCTACTAGTGAAAATCGATCTCCAGCAACTCGGCATTTAAAATGGGAAAGCGCGTCTTTGCCACCCGATGGGTCAATGATCACTTGGTTTTCGTTCGGTGTTGGGTGCGTTTTGCGCAGACGAGCTGTCACGGTTTGGGGCTTTGCTAACACCCCACACACCAGCGCTGCATAATTTTTTGTGATCTCACCGTTCATCATTACTTTCTGAAAATGCACCGACGCGCGACGATGCTTAGCCAGCACCATCACCCCGCTGGTGGCCTTATCCAGACGATGAACCAGACTTATTGACTCATTGTTATACAGCTTGTGAATGGCATCTATTATCCCAAAGGTAACGCCCGTTCCACCATGAACAGCCATTCCGGCAGGCTTATTGATAACAATCCAGTCAGGGCCATCTTCGATGATGGAATTCGAGACCGCTTCAATAGCGGCCTTAGGTACCCGCACCTCCTGCTGAGCGGTAACTGTCACGGGGGGAATCCGGACATTGTCGCCCAGAGATAACTTGTAGCTAGGTTTGATTCGCCCTTTGTTGACTCGCACCTGTCCGGTCCGCAATAAACGATAAACTAAGCTGCGAGGGATGGTTTTAAAGACTGAAATTAGAAAATTATCGATCCGCTGACCGGTATTTTCTGCTGTAATTTCAACATAATGAACACCTGTTCTGGTTGCAGACCCTTCACCCGCCCCATCCGATGTTGGGTTGGTGGTGGAATTCTGCACCCCATGCTGGGTGGCTGTTTTTTTTGGGTCTTGCGGTTTTTGATTCAAAGAATCGTGCCTTGCGCGGAACACGCGGGAGAGAATGTCAGCACTCTGGATTGAAGGTATGGTTATTGACTGCTATATTACCTTACACGGGATGTTATTGATTCAATCTAAACAAAAAAACACATCCTGGCGAAATACCAAAGAAACAACAGAAATACCAAATTAAATTTTTACTACTCGGGAAACAACCCCGGGTATCTTCCGTCCCAGGAAGGAAATTGAAGTCCCCAGCCACTAGCTGAAGACCATCCAAAAGTTTAAACCAAAGCGCACACAGCGCGGTCCAGACTTTGACAATAAAAATACTCTCTGGGCGGCCTGCACTACCAAACATAGTACGGCACGAAAAGAACTAAACTGATACTACTGATCAGTACCTAATACGAACAAAGGATCAACTCCAACCACGTTTTTAGAAAACGCGAGATGATAAAAACTATTCAGTAGTTTCTCCTGACGTGCCGTCCCAACGGACGACCTCAATGAAACGAATGCTTGTAAACGCCACTCAACCCGAAGAACTTCGGGTTGCAATAGTGGATGGGCAAAAGCTTGATAACCTCGACATAGAGCACAAGACACGAGAACAGAAAAAATCCAACATATATAAGGCTAAAATCACACGAATTGAACCGAGCCTTGAAGCCCTTTTTGTAGACTATGGTGCAGACCGCCATGGCTTCCTGCCATTTAAAGAAGTGGCTAAAGAATACATTTCAGAGTCTGCTCGCAAAGAAGGCGGCCGACCCAATGTTAAAGCTGGAATAAAAGAAGGCCAGGAGATCCTGGTTCAGATTGAAAAAGAAGAGCGCGGTAACAAAGGTGCTGCCCTAACTACATTCGCAAGCCTTGCCGGGCGCTTCCTTGTTCTAATGCCAAACAACCCGCGTGCGGGTGGTGTCTCTAGACGCATTGAAGGTGAAGAACGTTCAGAATTAAAAGCGGCAATGAATGAGCTTGAGATTCCGGATGGCATGGGCATTATTATCCGCACCGCCGGTGTTGGTCGAACTGCCGAAGAACTTCAATGGGATCTCGACTACCAGGTAAAGATCTGGGAAGCGATCCAAAGCGCTGGTGAGCAAGCCAAAACCTCTACTCTTATATATCAAGAAAGCAACGTGATCGTGCGCGCCCTGCGCGATAACTTCCGCGGCGACATAGGCGAAATCCTGGTTGATGAACCTGAAGTTTTTGAGCAGGCAAAATCGTTCATGTCGCAGTACATGCCACAGAACCTACGTAAGCTAAAACTCTACACCGACGATGTCCCGCTTTTTAACCGATACCAAATTGAAGGCCAGATTGAATCTGCCTTTCAACGTGAAGTTCGCTTGCCATCAGGCGGCGCAATCGTTATTGATCACACTGAAGCACTTATCTCTATTGATATCAACTCAGCCCGCGCAACCAAGGGCAGCGATATCGAAGAGACAGCCACCAACACCAATCTTGAAGCCTGCGACGAGGTAGGTCGGCAGCTGAGATTGCGCGATCTAGGCGGTCTAGTGGTGATCGACTTTATCGATATGATGGTCTCAAAAAACCAAAGACAAGTTGAGAATCGTTTGCGGGAAGTAGCCAAGCTTGATCGTGCGCGAGTACAAATTGGCCGTATCTCACGCTTTGGCTTAATGGAAATGTCACGCCAACGCCTGCGCCCTTCTTTAGGTGAAAGCAGTGAAATTGTCTGCCCACGCTGCGTAGGCCAAGGCACCATCAGAACCGTTGAATCACTAGCCTTGCAGCTGGTTAGATTATTTGAAGAAGAATCTTTAAAAGACAACACCGGCCGTGTATTAATCAAAATGCCGGTACCCGTTGCCACTTACTTGCTAAATGAAAAACGCGAAGCGATTCGTGAGATTGAAATACGCAACAATGCACAGGCGCTATTGGTTCCTGATACCAACCTCGATACGCCACACTATACAATCGAGCGCATCAAATCGAATGAGACCGATCACGAATCAGCTCAGCTCAGCAGCCATGAGCTTACCAGCACTGTTGATACAACCTATACCTCTGCCGCCGACAAGGTAGAAGTGGTAGAGTCGGAAGTTGCAGCCGTTCAAACGGTTGCACCGATGACCCCTATTCCACAACCAGCTGCTGCTGCCGCGGCAGTCGGTGCTACAGCTGCGGTTGCAAAATCCGGCGGCATCATGAGCCGCATTAAGAAAGTGTTCTCTTTCGGTGGCACAGCAACCGATGAAGAAGCCGCAGAAACACCTGCCGCTAAACCTGCACAAAACAGAAACAACAATCGCAATCAGCGACCAAGAAGGGGCCGTAACAACCAGCGCAATAATAACCAAGACGATAAGCGCCGCAACACCAACAACACCAACAACAATACGAATAAAGCAGCAGACGACTCTAGCGAGTCAAAGCCTGCGAACACTCGTCAGCGCAATACTCGTCGCAACAATAACAATCGCAACAAAAATCAAAACACAAACCAAACTCAGCAGGCGCAAGAAAATCAGCCGCAAGCAGCGGTAAACGGTGCCGACAACGATCAGCAGAAGTCAGAGGCGAAAAAGCCTAATAACAACCGCAATCGCAATCGCCGTAACAACCGCAATAAAAATCAAAATCAAAATGCCCAGAGCACTGATTCTGCGAATAGCGAAAGCACTCAAGAAAATAAAGCGCCTAACGACGGTAACCAACGTCGTCCACAAAGAGACAACGACTCTCAAGCGAATGGTAACCAAACGTCTAGCAGCCAACCGACCAGCAACCAGTTGGTTGACAATAACGTAACATCAACTGATTCTGCACCACAGTCAGCTGCTGCCACACCTGCCAACGCGCAAGCAAACTCTGAGAACACGCAAGCGCAGACACCGCCTAAATCACAAAACTGGCGCTCACAAAACACACGTCGTTCGAATTCAGACTCAACACCTGCAAAGGCACCGCAAGCCAATAACTCTGCTGCGGCACCCGCTGGTAATGAGAACACTGACAACAAAGCGCCTTCATCAGCGCCTACATCAGCGCCTCCGCAGAACACTGCGCCGAGCGGTAGCGACTCTATCAACCAACCGCGTCCCGCACAGGTTAGTACTCGTGAGTCAGCACAAGAGTCAAGCAACTCCAGACCGGCACAGAGCTCAGCACCTAAAGGGGTTGAAGCTACTGCCAAGCCAAATACACCAGAGGCAAACAACACTACCTCTGCAGCGAACACTGGCACTGAAAAAGCCGATAGCTCACAAAATAATGATGAGCAATCCGCTAACAACCAAGACAATAAAAACCAGCCCGGTGGCAACCGCGCACCACGCAGTCGTTACAACCGACGTGGCAGACGCAATCAGAAGAACACCACTGAAGGTTCGCAAGAGACTCAGGCAACTGACGGCAATAAGCCATCAGCTGCAGCGCCGACCATGTCTGTAGTACCTAATGACCGCAATGATGGCCAAAGCAATAACAGCCATAAAGAAAGTGGCCACAAGGAAAACAGCAATACCGGCAATAGCTCTGGCAACAACGTTAGCAGACGCCCACCGGCTAATAACACGCCTGCGCCGGCTGCTGCAAAAGAGCCATCTGACAACAGCAGAAAACCAAATTCTGCTACACCTGCCAGTGCTTCAAACACAACTCACATAGAGCCTAAGTCTCAGACTTCAGCACCACAGAGACCGCGACCAGCCAATACTGACAACAGTAACAAGCCAGCTAACAATGCGACTAACCACTCAAGCGTAAGCAATGATCGCAATAGCGGTAATCAGTCAGGTGGCCGCCCACCGCGTTCACAACGAGGCAGCGGCAACCTAAAGCAAGTGGAGACGTCTGGCCAAAGCACCAGTGTACCTGCGAGCCGTCCTGCAGAGACTAATACTCAGGTCTCGGCAATACAACCTAGCCAACTTAAAAGCACTGTTAGGTCACTCGCCTCAAACAAAGACGCCGCACCACAGAAGCCCAAAAGCGCTGACGCACCTAAGCTTCAAAAAATTGAAACAAAAGACCACGACAAAGATCATAGCTAGATAGAAATTTAGTTATTACACTATGCGAGCCCGCTTAATGTAAGCGGGCTTTTTTTTGGCCTATGGTTTTGTGGAAGCTAATAGATTTCAAGCACGCAAGGGTACGCAACGTTTTGTTGGCCCTTAAACAGAAGGTACATTATTTTATGAGTGCTAGATCTATATCGAGAATAATATTTCTCTTGCTTACTTGGCCGGTAGGCATCGTGATGGTGCCAAAAATTACAATGGTCGGTTTTGAATTAGAGCCTTACGCACCAGCAGTACATGAAATGGTGATTATTCTAATTTTATGCATGCTAATGATTGCATCGGCACGACATTTCTTTTCAACAGCGAGTTCGGCTCCAGTATTTCGCACAGTTTGGTATGGGCTGCGTGTATCCTTTGCTGCATTTGTGTTGCTTTCTCTTTCCCCAGCGCCGCTCTACCTAAATGGCTCTGGCTCAGAAAGATTAGCAGTCTACTGTGGTATGACTTTTCTTATTGTTATCGTTGTACTTGGAATAGCAAGTACCTATAAGTATATGGTTTCGTCGAATACCTGCCAAACCACTACAACAAGTGACTAATATCTTTTAAAACAATATCAGCGCTTTCAGACAGTTCAGCCTCTAACGCAGGCCCGGTTAACACGCCTACTTTCAACCCGACACCTGCAGCTTTTCCAGCGTGTAGATCGTGTAAGCTGTCTCCTATCATAGCAACCTTTGACGGATGCAAATCCGTAGCCTTACAAAAAGCGTCGATCATTCCTGCAGCAGGTTTACTTCCAAAGCCCGAGTCATACCCGCAAATAAAATCAAAATGATGCTTTATCCCGCACTGTGACAATTGCGTGATTGCAGAAGCTTCTGAGTCATTAGTGGCTACTCCGAGCTTAAACCCTGAAGCCTTAAAACTCACCAGTAAAGAATCAAGGCCCGTCACGGGTACAAGCGGCAGATCAACCAAGCATTTATTGCCGATCTTATGAATAGTGTCAATACTGGTGTTTGGCAATTGTTCAGCTAAGGCATTGGCAGTTTCATCCGCCGCACCACCAATAACTAAAGCACCCGTTGCAAAAGTACGGCTAATGTTGTCATAGCCTATAGAGTGTGCAAGGTTAGCTGCTAACTGATTATTACCGTCGCTTAACTCCGCTATCAGGCGATCACACCACACACACCAACTAGCACTAAAATCAAACAAAGTGCCGTCTTTATCAAACACTATCCCTTCAATGTTTTCTAATACGTGTGCCATGTCAATCGCTCAGGTTAAATAATGATTAATATCCGATTGCACAGCCATCCTTACGAGGGTCAGAACCACCAGTAAGTGTGCCTTCCTGCCAATCAACCCAAATAGCTTGTGAACCGCCAATTGGGTTTTCAGCTGCAACCATCTGATGCCCCATAGCGCGCAAACCTTCGACTGTTTTAGTCGGCAGTGAACTTTCATATTCAACGTAGCTCTCACCCGGCACCGGAAAAATACGCGGCATATCTTGCGCCTCTTGAATATCCATACCAAAGTCCAACATGCGGGTAAGAAACTGCATATGGCCATAAGACTGATAATGACCACCCATCACGCCATAAGGCATTACAGCCTTACCGTTCTTTGCAAGCATACCCGGGATAATCGTATGCATCGGCCGTTTGTTAGCGCCAATACAATTAGGGTGATCAGGATCAACTACAAACGCTTCACCACGGTTCTGCAACATCACACCCGACTCAGGTGCCATTTGCACGCTACCAAAGCTGTGAAACAAAGAGTTAATAAAACTGCAGCAATTACGATCTTTATCAACCACCGTAATAGTGACCGTACTTTGATGTGGCTTAGCCGTAAACTGCGGCAATTGATTCATAGCCTTGTTAGGGTCAATGCTTCTATAGAGTTCATTGGTGTGATCATCAGATAGCATCCATTCAACCGGCACATGATTGTGATGCATGTCTGCGATATATAAGTTTCGATCTTGATAACCCAATCGCCCCGCTTCGATCTCCATATGCATACGCACAGCCGACAACGGATCAACTCCGTCTACAGCGAATTCATTGGCAATATTTAAAAGTTGCAAAGCAATCATGCCTTGCCCATTAGGTGGAATTTGATGCGCTGTGTAGCCCTTATAGTCAGTGGTTAACGGCGTGACATACTCACCCGTAACATTGGCGAAATCCTCAAGCGTATGCAAACCACCCAAGCCCTGTAAATAGCTGACAATATCTTCAGCAACTTCACCAAAGTAGAAAGCCTCACGACCACCCACAGCAATTTTCTTTAATGTCTCAGACAATTTCGGTTGCGAATGCATCTGCCCCGCAGCAAGCGTTTTACCATCACGCAAAAACACCGCAGCTGCATTAGCATCGTTTTGCAATAGAGACAGTGCCTTAGCCTGATCATAGCTAACACGCGGCGAGATCGGATACCCGTGAGCCGCATAGTGAATCGCCGGGCGCAATATTTCATCAAGTGAAAGTGCACCATGATCCGCATTCAACTGACACCAGGCATTAACAGCCCCCGGCACCGTAACCGCATGCGGCGACTGACGCTCAATGCTTTTAATCCCCTGCGATAAGTACCAATCAACACTAGCCGCAGCCGGCGCCTGCCCCGAGCCATTAAACGAAACCAGATTGCCAGTATCACCACCAGGTGCATAAAAACAAAAACAATCCCCACCGATCCCGGTTGAATGCGGTTCAACAACACACTGCACAGCACAAGCCGCAATAGCCGCATCAAGCGCATTGCCACCCTGCTTAAGAATATCAATTGCCGCCTGAGTAGCAAGAGGCTGAGAAGTAGCCGCCATGCCTTGAGCCGACATCACCGGAGAACGACCTGGAAATTCAAGATTACGCATAACTCAACCTATTTAGCTATTCGCTTTATAGCGAATGTTTGTATGTTAAGAATACTATCATTGTCGATTGAGGGAGAGTGGGTTCGTATGATTAATGGCGCAGATTCATAATCGCGCGTTGAAAATGGTTTGATGTTGGTAGCGGTTAAAAGTAGTGGAATCAGAATTCCGATAATTTGATAGTAAAAATTGAAATAACGGAACTATTGAAGCTGATTATCAAATTGACATGAAAGCAGCAGCATTCGACGCTACGTTTACGGGTTTCGTTAAAAGATAACGAGTGGTGGTTTGAGTTGGGGCGATGTTCATTTAGATATTAATTAGTGCCCATCGATAAACAGCGCGTAGCGAGGTTGTTCCAGGTGCGTGAGATTTTGCCTACTACATGTAGGCGTTTAGTCATTCTAAATAACTACATGTAGTCGGTAAAAGATTGCGTGCCTGGGGCAACCGCAGTAGCGTTCGTTTATGGAT
>CALGKA010000079.1 GCA_937927895.1 uncultured Granulosicoccaceae bacterium
GTAAGTGTTTTCAGTTTCTGTCTATATTTGTGGTCAGTGTTTTAGATAATGTGTAGATTTAATATAGAGTCATTTAGAGGAAAATCAAGTGGATATCGGCTATGGAATCTGCGCGATCATAGTTGATGAGCCGAGCACAGCATACTTGAATTCCGGGTGTGGTTCATCAAGGGTGCCCTCCACGGACTACGGCGCAAACCTCTGCGCCGTACCATGTTCGCTACCAGTTTTTAACTATTGAGCTATGTTATAAGACGCTTTATAGAATCGCACTATCTCTTTATGCATGTCATTGTGAAACTGGTGTCGATCAAAGCCATCGGCTCGTCATTGAGGAATCTGTGGGAAACATCTCTTCCTTTGTATAGTTGTTGCCATCGACGCAATATCTTTCGTATCAGCTGTCCCTGCTTGATCAGAGTAGACATGTAGCACAGCATGATAATGGTTTGAAAGAACGGCAAGCGCTGCACCTGAGTTCAAGTAAGTTTTTTGTCGCAAAATTAAGGAATTGTTGACGTGATCCTTGACAAAAAACGGCTTTCAAATGTATGGATTCAAATTCCTGCAACAATAGAAACCACTAAGTAGACAGTGTCGGGGATTTCCCCCGGATGGGGGATTGGCTTAGGTAGATTGTAATCTAGACTCATTTCGGTCTGCGGGCATTGACGCTCGCAGGATCCACAATTTCGCTAAGGAATAAACGAAATGCGTTACAACAAAAAACTATAACAAGGCTGTCTCTGGTTCCGATACTGTTGGTAGCTTCCAACGCCACTCAAGCAGCCGGGTTTGCCGATGATTTTTCTACTGATTTTGTCAACCCGCCGGTAAGTCTGGTTACCAGAAATCTGGCAGCGGAATCAACAGCATCTATAAACGATAGCGGCGATCTGTTGGTCAATATCATACATTCAGACCCGGACGGCGATGAAAGAGCTCAGTATGAGGTACAAACACAAGCAGACCCTGACTACTTATCTGCAACTGGATCGTTCACCGCGCGACCGGAAACAGGCAATCTGCGTTTTGAAATTTTTGGTGAGTTTTTCAATCGCACAATGGACGGAGGCACGGAGCCTGGAGAGAGAACAGATAACGTTGAGCTAGAAATAGAAGTTAACTTAGGCCCCGCCACCGAACAAAGTGGTGTTTTTTACTGCCTTAAATACCGTGATGCGAATGGTGACAGCCAACCTATATTACCTTCCGGTGAAAAATGCTTCATCGCCAATGTTAGCGTAGAACCCAACACCGATTACACCATTGGCGTGGGCATTGATCGCGAGACAAATCAAATTATCATCTCCGTAAATGATCTGGAAATACGGGAGGATTCCCCTTATCCGTTCTTCGAACATTCAGAAGGACAAGATACTTACTGGACAAGATTCCGTGTAAGGGATGGTGCTACTTCCGGTAGCTTTGTATTGTCTGACTTAAGTGCAGATGGGGAATCCTATGCCTTAAACACACTACTGGATCAGCGTTATAAAACCGACAATTTCG
This sequence comes from uncultured Granulosicoccaceae bacterium, assembly GCA_937927895.1. GTDB lineage: Bacteria > Pseudomonadota > Gammaproteobacteria > Granulosicoccales > Granulosicoccaceae. Next base: position 1,513 of record CALGKA010000079.1, read on the forward strand.
ATAACTTTGCTGACGATCCGAATCGTTCAAAAGAGATCGTTGATAATCGCTTACGTTTGAGCACTACCAACAATGATCCGGACAATGAAAACGACACCTTCCTGCGTTTCAATGAGCCAAATGATTATATAGAAGCCGACCTGGTCTTTTCCAGCGAATCAGACATCACGCTTGCTGACGGCTTTGCTGCGGTGCGTGTTGCGGGCTCGCTATACAATGAAAGATCGAGCAACAGAGACGATGGCAACACAGGTGACGTTTGGGGAAGCGTCATGCTAATCCAAAATGCTGATGGCAATTTGGTTGGCGAGTACTGCCTGATACGTGCCGATGTAGATGACTGGAGTATCTCAACTGATCTTGCTGATGGTCTGGACGATGATAGATGCCCTACATTCGACCTGCCAGTTGAGTTAGACAGATCCTACACTGCAATACTCAGTCTTGATCAAGTAGCGAAAACCGTTACATTTGAACTTGGTGGTGAACGCAAGACAGTCAACTTAACTACCGATATTTTTAAGCGCAACGGCCTGCTACGAGCACAATCGAGAATGGCTCGTGGCGCGACGGGTACTGTAGTTGGCTATGTCGATAACCTTCGCAGCGATGCAAATGCTAAAACTGACGAAGAACGTAGTAATCCTGAAAGCCCCACTCCGACTGATACCGGATCGGACGCTGAATCCAGTAATTCTGGAGGAGGCGGTAGCATTGGGTTTTGGCTTCTCGCTTTGTTAGCGCTGCCTGGCTTGCGCCGAGCCAACGCAAGTACGCAAAAGCTATAAGCTGGTTTTCGCTACCAATCTATAATGTAAGTGTGAAGAGCCGGCAGTGCCGGCTCTGTTCTTATTCAATCTACTCTTATTCAATCTATGCTGTCGCAGGTGTATCTTCAACGAATCGTAGCACCAACATTCCAATCACAAACAACACGAGTATCGATAGAAGCCCTAATCTGGAACTACCTGTCATATAGGCGACTGTCCCAACCATAACCGGGCCAACAAAGGCTGCGGTTTTACCAATCATATTTTGATAACCGAAGTACTCACCGACCTTGTCTGGCGGAATAATCTGACTATAGAAGGAACGGCTTAACGACTGCACAGCACCTTGAACCAGCCCTAAAACCGCAGCCAGCACGTAAAACTCTGTGCTGGTTTTCATGAATCCTGCATACATAGTAGCGATAACATAAGCCGTTAAAGCAATCCACAATCCACGCTTTACGCCTATTTTTTCTGCTACCCGACCAAACAACAACGTTGCTGGAAAACCAATAAACTGAACCATCAATAACGCACTGATCAAGCTGTTAGCAGACAAACCTATCGACAAACCGTAATCCACACCCATACGAATAATGGTTGCTACGCCATCTATGTAGAACCAATAGGCCACTAGAAATATCCAGACATTGCGGTGTTGACTGATGCTTTTAATGGTGGTTGTTGCTGACCCCAATGCCTGACGCACGATAGTCCCTATGCCGGTGCCAGGAGACACAGTGCCGTGAGACACACCCTGTCTTTCACGCACAGAGGAGTGTGGCTGCTCCGATACGTACAGCAGCAACGGAATAGTAAATACAGCCCACCATATAGATACATTGATAAACGACCATCGTACCGCAGATGACGCATCTTCCAGTCCAAACCATGCAGGTTGCAGAGTCATCACAACACAACCAAGGAAAAGTATTCCACCGCCAAGATATCCCATCGCATAACCAAAAGCTGAAACACGATGTCGAGTTTGGAGCGATGAAACAGATACTATTAAGGAATCATAAAATATATTGGCACTGGAAAAACCGACTACCGCAAGCACGTATAGCGTTAGTGCCATGGGCCAAAATTCACGCTCTACCAGAAATAAGCAAGCACAGCTAATCATTCCGAAGGCCGCAAAAATCGCCAACATGCGTTTACATAGCCTTGTCTGATCCGCCATTGCACCTAAAACAGGTGCTGCGATGATGACCACTAATGTAGCCAAAGAATTTCCAAGCCCCAAATAGAACGTGCTTTGAGTGACTGGCACGCCTTGACTCCAGTACTGCTTAAAAAATAGAGGAAAAAATCCCGATATCACGGTGACTGCAAAAGCAGAATTAGCCCAATCATAAAAGGCCCACGCAATAGAGGGTCTCTGAATGGCTTGTTTGTTCAATGGCATGATCTTTTCAGGCAACGAGTACGAAAAGATAAAATTCTACTAAAATAAAGACAGGAGTATGCGCCGCAGAACGTCCACTACTGCGAACGCGCCCTGACGGTGCGTTTTTATCGATCATTTTCGTTACGTAAGAACAACTACGCGCCTCGAATGATCGAAAAAACGTCTTTGCCATGGCACGTTCTCGCCATGGCACGTTCTCGCTACGCGGGCTTCTACCTCGCAGACTCCCAGATTGTCGCAATCTGATGGTATGCATTTCCCAAACTACAATCAATGTTTGTCATACTGCGGGAAAATACTAGTCCGACATAAAGGGTGATAGAAGCAGCAGCTATGGAAAGCGAAAAAATTGAATTAGCAAACTCCGCACTTAGAACACTTCTAAACTACAAAGAAACAGATTTTGAAAACTGGTTCAATTCCCTTGGCTCCCCCGACGAAGCTAAATCTGACCAGGCTATAGACTTTGCGATTATCAACTACGACTTCAATCGTGAGCGAGCCATTACTCTACCCGCAGCCTATAGCCACATTAACGACTTCGTTAACAATCACATAGCCAAAGCGACGCAGGATGACCCATGGGGAACTATTGAACATGAGCTGATAGTGCTCAAATTGAGTGATCACCCCTACAGCCGATCCGGCAGAGTAATACTCTTTCACATAGAGTACATTGCCACACTGCTAAGCAAGTTATTTCCAACTGAAAACATAACCAAACGAGAACAAAGAACCCTGCTACAAACGCTGTCCGGGCTTTCTCTACAACATGCAGCCAATGAAGACTCTGTATCAAGAGAAACCAAAAAGTCACAGCTCAAGTCAGTATTTAGAAAAACAGGCTTCAAAAAACAACAAGCGCTTTCCAGTTTTTTAATCAGTCACTTGCTAATGGAGGTAATGTCGAGTCACTCCCGGGCAAGTAGAAATACCGAATCAGATGAGATGTTTTTCGAGTACGTTGATAAATACATGGGCCCTTACGTTCGGGCGAGTGTAATACAAGAGACCCGGGAGAGTAGATTTAGACTCATTGAAATCGGTGATCCGGCTGGCACACCTGTGGTCTGCATACATCATCTTGGCTTGATAAACTTTAGTGAAAGTGAAATCTCTGAAATTCACAACAACGGTATACGCCTTATATGTCCGTTACGGCATGGTGCCTTAGGACCAAAAGACAACAAGCTAACGCAGGATCAATATTTAAATCATACTTTAGCCGGAATTGACGTTGCGGCATCGTTAATTCCAGATAAACGAGTAACAGTCGTCAGCATGCTTAGCGGATGTTTATATGCAGCTCGCTATTTAGAAAGCAGAGGCAACAAAGTTGACAAGCTGATTCTAATAGGTGCCTCGCGAACTCCAACCGTTTCAACATCGTCAAATTCCTCTTTTAAGAAGTCTCTGCACGAACTGGCGACCAGCGATGAAGACATGGTAAGTAAGACCGTCTCTTTCCTTTTAGAGAAGGTGGACGAACCCCTGCAACTCAGAAGGGTGATGGAAGAATCTCATAACAACGGCAGCGCGGACATCAACACAATTGAAGAACTCTTCAGAGATCAGAAACAAGTCAAAGCGATGCAACACCGACTAAAAAACTCCCCTGGTTCTATCGCTCATGACCTACGCACACAGGCCACTAGAAAATGGCATATTAAAGAGCAAAACAAAAAAGCAGAAATACACTTCATACACGGGTCTGAAGACAAGCTAATTCCCATCAAAGGGATTAAAGATGCTGTCTCTGGTAACCCCCAGTACCACTTACACACTGTTCCAGGTGCCGGCAACTGGATATTCGGCAAATTTACCAATAAAACTTTCTCTTTGGTGCGTGAAATTCTCAATAACGATTCCAATCACGAACAAACATATCAAGCCAAGTGATAAAAGCAGGATCGATGGCGGTGAGGCATTGATTATCGAATCAAGGATAAAATACTGGGCCTACGTTCTTGAATTTACTAATGTGGAGTTTTTTGTAAGAGAAGTGCTGCGTCAACGGAAACCTATAAGCGTTAGCGTGGGACTAACCACTACAATCTCATCATGCTTATATCCAGAACCGAATTGCACAAAGGCAAAATCCCGTAGTTCGAGCTACAGCATTCAAACTCAGAATTAGTACAGGCCAGTCCCTCGCTTACGCTGGCGGGCTTCCTGACAAGCACGGTATGGAAATATAACAAGCACAACATAGACATGCACTAAAGCTGCTTGCTGCCTTTTTACGTGTAAAACACGTCTACGGAAACCCACTAGCGTTAGCGTGGGACTAACCACCCCGATCTCATCATGCTTCATATCCAGAACCGAACTGCACTAAACCACAATTTCATAGTTCGAGCCACAGCATTCAAACTCAGAATTAGTACAGGCCAGTCCCACGCTAACGCTTGTGGGTTTCCTGACAAGCACGGTATGGAAATCTAACGGGCACAATATCGACATATACTAAAGCTGCTTGCTGCCTTTTTACGTGTAAAACACGTCAAGGGAAACCCACAAGCGTTAGCGTGGGACTGACCACCCCAATCTGACCATGCTTCCTATCTAGAACCGAACTGCACAAAACCAAAGTTCCATCATTCGAGCTACGTTATTCAAACTCAAAACTCATACAGGTCAGTCCCACGCTCACGCTTGTGGGTTTCCGTTAACAGATTACGAGCGTTATTTGGTTGGGTGTTGAGGTTCTTTTTTAATCTTGTGAATAATAAAGCGTCACGGTTTTTTAGTCTCTCGCTGACGCTCAAGGGTTTCCTTTACAGATGACGAGTGGCTTTTTTATCTGGGCGTAGTTGTTCTTTTTTGTTTGTGTGAATTATTAAGTGTCACGGTTTTCTAGTCCTTCGCTGACGCTGATGGGGCTTTCTTTACAGAAGGGGAGCATGTTTTTTCTTGCTCTGGGGTATGAGCGAGATCTGTATTCTCATACGGGTTGATAAGACGCTAGTTTGTGACATCTCTTCGCTCAAGGTGGCGGCGCTCGAAAAACCTCCCTCAGCGCACTCAGGGGGCACTCACGGTGACTTTTCGTTACTGGCTCTGAAATACAGTGTATCTACGGCAGCAAGCGCGCTGATTTATAACAAATACGATGCATAGGTTACCGTGCGGCGTCGCAGGAGGTACAAGTGGTGGTTTACAGTGGCACTACTTCACTGTCATTATGATCTTGCTATTTCGCTGCAGGCCATTGTTCTTTGCCTGTAGTTTCAGAAACCTGGAGGAGACCTTAAATGAAGATTAAAACAACCCTTGGTGTCGCAATGTTATCGATCTTAGGGGCCGTGAACGGTAACGCCATGGCGGCTGAGAAATTAACCTATTACTGCAGTGCCCAGGAAGATTGGTGCCAGCTCATGGCCACGGGCTTTGAGGAGGCCACTGGTATCAAAGTCAACATGACACGCAAGTCTTCTGGCGAAACATTAGCGCAACTAAAAGCCGAAGCGAGTAACCCTAAAGGTGATATCTGGTGGGGCGGTACCGGTGATCCGCATTTGCAAGCGGCCGAAGAAGGGTTGACTGAAGTCTATGAGTCACCCATGCAAGGTGAGCTGCATCCGTGGGCCATCGCGCAGGCGGAGTCCGCTAATAATGGCACCATTGGCATTTATTCCGGTGCTCTTGGCTACGGTTATAATGAGGAAGTGCTAAAAGCCAATAACTTGCCGGAACCTGCCTGCTGGAAAGATTTGTTAAAGCCTGAGTATAAAGGCCATGTACAAATGGCGAACCCAAACTCTTCTGGTACGGCATACACAACACTTGCAACCATTGTGCAATTGTTTGGAGAAGATGAAGGCTTTGAGTTTATGAAAGGCTTGCATAAAAATATAAACCAATATACTAAATCAGGTTCGGCTCCTATTAAGGCCGCGGCCAGGGGTGAGAACACCATTGGTATTGTATTCATGCACGATGCTGTCAAGCAGGCGGCCACTGGTTTTCCAATTAAAGTAGTTGCACCATGTGAAGGTACCGGCTATGAAATAGGCGGTATGAGTATTGTTAAAGGTGCTCGCAATGTAGAGAACGCCAAAAAGTTCTACGACTGGGCATTAGCTGCCGATGTTCAATCGCGTTCGTTAGAAGTTAAATCGTTCCAGGTAATGTCAAATAAGGCAGCTAAAAGCTCACCTATGGCTCCTGATCTGTCGAAGTTAACGTTGATTGACTACGACTTTAAAAAATACGGTTCAAAAGCTGAACGTACACGACTGCTTAAAAAGTGGGACGATGAGGTATCAGTACTGTCTCAATAAGCAAGGTGCAATAAGTAATAGTGGAAGTTACAACCGCGTCCGCCGCCAGTCGGCGGGCGTTTGATAATGGCGCGTGTGATAGTAGCGTATGAATCGAACGGTAGCGCTGTGGTTAGCGGTAGGTGTAATCGGGTTTTGTGCATTACCATGGTATGTGCTTGATGAGGGTTTGTGGAGTTTTGAATGGCTCACAGGCGGTTACCCGTTTGATACTGATTATGCCCCGGCTTTATTTCTGCTGCTGCAGGGCGAGAAACTTTGGCTTGCACCTTTACCCGTGTTTTTATTGTTGCCACTGCTTGCGGTTGGCATAAACAGTTCTCAAAAGCCAAATCAACAGCCAGCTCACATAGGTGTCAGGCAAAAGCCGGGTTTTAGTTATATTCTGATACTGGCTGGTGCCCTTGGCCTTGCATATTTACTTGTGCAGGCGTTCTCTATTGGCATCCGTGGCTGGAATGCGGAATTCCTGACGCAAGTGTTTGGTGAGCTGGGTGATCGGCAGTTTGGGTTTGGTTATGGCGCAATGTTTGTGAGCGTTGCGTTGCTGTTTTTCCTTACTACAGGGGTGGCAGCAAGAGGTGCTGTAAACGGCGATGTATTTATTGTTGGTGCTATCGGATTTGTGATAGCGCTGGTTGGTATGTTTATTTTGTTTCCTGTTCTCAATATGTTGTCCAGTGCGATACAGGACACTGAGGGCAATTATTCACTGGGTGTTTTTTTCTCCAAATTCTTTGATGATAAAATTTGGGGGCTTCATTGTTTAACTGAAAACCGGTCTTGCGGTGTTGCTTGGAACTCACTTGTTTTAGCGCTGTGTGTAGGTGCATTAACTACGCTACTCGGTTTAGTATTTGCGTTAGTGGCTACCCGTTCAGGCCTTAGGCAAGCACACTTTCTTCGACCGCTCACCGTGTTGCCAATCATTACGCCGCCGTTCGTTATAGGTCTGGCGATTATTCTTTTATTTGGCCTTTCCGGTGCTGTAACTACCTTTGTGGCGGAATTAATCGGTGTAAACCCAACCCGTTGGATTTACGGATTGCCGGGCATTCTCATTGCGCAATTGTTATCTTTTACACCGATTGCGTTTTTAGTTTTAATCGGAGTAGTAGAAGGCGTTGCCCCTTCAATAGAGGAGGCATCTCAAACACTAAGAGCCAGTCGGTGGCAAACATTTAGAACAGTATCACTGCCATTAATGCGCCCCGGCATAGCGAATGCTTTTCTACTCGGATTTATAGAAAGTATGGCGGACTTTGGTAACCCCTTAGTGTTAGGTGGTAACTATGATGTGCTGTCTACTGAGATTTTCTTTGCGATTGTTGGTGCGCAAAATGATCAGGGTCAAGCGGCTGTGCTGGCTATTGTGTTGCTTATATTTACTCTAAGTGCGTTTTACGCCCAGCGACGCTGGTTGGGTAAAAAATCCTATACTACTCAAACCGGCAAAGGGGATAGCGGCATACCCACAATGTTGCCTAAGCGCGTTCTCTGGCCGAGTTATCTTTTGGTTTCAATATGGAGCATCTTCACTATTGTTGTGTACGGCATGATTGTCTATGGTGGTTTTGTAGAGATCTGGGGCCTTGATCATACGATTACCTTAAAGCACTACAAAAAGGCTTTTGGTGTAGCAATGACTGACAACGGATTTCATTTTCGTGGTGCGGCATGGGATTCTTTTTGGACTACGTTACGTATAGCTGCAACCGCCGCACCTTTAACGGCCGCTGTTGGGCTGGTAACAGCTTATTTGTTGGTGAGGCAAAACTTTGCTGGTAAAGAGGCCTTCGAATTTGGCACCATGCTAAGTTTTGCCATACCAGGCACAGTTATTGGCGTTGCCTACATTATGGCCTTTAATGTGCCGCCGATTGAATTGACCGGTACCGGCGTAATCCTGGTGCTGAGCTTTATTTTTCGCAATATGCCGGTGGGTATTCGTGCAGGTGTGGCATCAATGTCCCAATTAGATAAAAGTCTTGATGAAGCCTCACTTACGTTGGGTGCCAACACATGGCGTACCTTTAGGGAGGTCATACTGCCGTTAATGAAGCCTGCCATAGTGGCCGCACTGGTGTTTAGTTTTGTACGTGCAATGACTGCAATTAGTGCGGTAATATTTTTGGTAAGTGCCGAGCACAATATGGCAACCGGTTATATTATTGGTCGTGTCGAAAACAACGACTACGGAATCGCTATCGCGTACAGTACGGTGCTAATTATTGTTATGTTATTGGTAGTGGTGCTGACGCAGCTACTGGTCGGAAAATCTAAAGTTATACGGCGTGTAGCGCAATAGTACAGGTATAAATTCTCAATTTATTTGAATAACTATAAATGACCATAAACAACGCTATTAAAAGTAAAGCAGCATCGGTTGAATTTCAACAGGTGACCAAAATTTATGGTGGTGAGGTTAAAGCGGTAGATGGAGTATCGCTTCGGGTAGAGGCTGGTGAGTTAGTCACGTTACTAGGCCCATCCGGTTGTGGAAAAACCACCACGCTGCGTATGATAGCGGGCCTGGAAATGGCCACAAGTGGTTCAATTATTATTGGCAATCAAGATGTCACATTGCTTCCTGCGACTGATCGTGATGTTTCCATGGTGTTTCAGTCGTATGCGCTTTTTCCGCACATGAATGTATTTGAGAATGTTTCTTATGGGCTGCGGGTATCTAAAGTATCAAAGCAAAGTATATTGGAAAAAACAAATACCGGCTTGGAACTGGTTGGCTTGGCAGGCTATGGTGATCGCTTGCCTAGTGAGCTTTCCGGTGGTCAGCAACAGCGCGTTGCTGTTGCAAGAGCACTGGTGTTAGAGCCACAAGTGCTATTGTTTGATGAGCCCCTTTCAAACCTTGATGCCAAATTGCGCAGGCAGGTAAGAGAGGAAATACGTGAACTTCAAACCAAGCTCGGGTTAACCGTGGTGTATGTGACTCACGATCAAGAAGAGGCACTGGCGGTATCGGACCGTATTATTGTAATGCGCAATGCATCGATTGCGCAAAGTGGCCCACCTCGAGAACTGTATGAACAGCCTGCTGATAGCTTTGTTGCAGACTTTATCGGCGAGGCTAATATTATTGATGTACAGATTAATAGCATAGACAATAACGACTTGGCTGAGGTAACACTTGGAAACGTAATGCTAAAGTTGGCGTCAAGGGGTTTGGCAGCCGGGCCTGCCAAGCTTGCTGTGCGGCCGAATAGAATCCAGTTGATGGCGCATAGCAACGGGCCTTCTTTGAATGGTGTAGTATTAAAAAGTACCTATGTTGGCAATCATATGGAATATGTAGTCGCAACAGATCATGGTGAATGGTTTTCTGTCAGCAACAACGTTGATAATATTTTCTCTGTGAATGCCCGGGTGCATGTACAGTTTAGTGATCGTGGCCCTGTACTGCTGCCTGTTTAACTTAGATCGTCTGTGGCGACTAAAGTATCAATAACTTCTTTAATACTTCGTGCATTGTATTTTGATACACAGCATTGATCTTGAGCTGCCATGTGGACTCTTGCTATCTCTACTGCCTCTGCAAGATCTATTCGAATCTGTGTGTTTTGTGGTGCAGTGTTTGCGGCTTCTGAAAACTTGAAAATAGACCCTTTATAGTCAATGACTCTTAAATCGGTTCGGTTTTGTACGTTAAGTTTGTTCCATTCGCTTTGAGATAGGACGATCTCAAGTTCATCGCTGTTTTCAAACTGAATTATCGCAGGCCATTTGATCATGGTTATTTACCTGGCTTTGCAACATTCGAGGATGCTGCCACAAGATGGTTTCTGCAATCACGGCTGTTTCGGACTAGCTCGTTGCTTTGTGCTTTCGTGGTGGTATTGGAGCGCTTTGATTGCCTGTCATAAAGTACAACGTGTACGGTGGCGGCAAGATTCAGGCAACCAGCAGTGGGAATAAAAACAACGTGATCAGCCTGATTTATTACCTTTTGAGAAAGGTTGTAGTCTTCGGGACCAAAGATGTACAGCGCGCGATCCGGGTGTTGAAACTCTGGTAGGGCGATGGCATTTTCTACCAGTTCCACACAGACTATTTTCACCTCTTCTGGTGCTGATTCAATTATTGATTCCGTGTGTATTTGTGGGTGTGTTAATCGGGCATTCTTGGTGTCGGTGTTGTAGCGTTGCGCATGGTTAAAGCGCTCGCCCGTGTAATAAATCTCATCTGCTTTGAAACAGCCACAGGCGCGCATCACTGAACCCATGTTGCTTGGGTTTTTTGGATTACAAAGGCCGATGCCGCAATAAGGTCTATGGAGGTTGTTTGGGGCGAAATCTGGATCATTCATGGTCATTGACCCGAGTATACTGGGAATGCGCCCTCGGTGGCGATAACAACATTAAAAATAACTTTGGAGTTCCACCTATGCAGAAACCAGACAAAGACGGTTTCAGTCAGTTGTGGCCGACCACTTTTTTACAGAAAAAAATAGATAAAGCGGAGGCTGCCAATCAGGCACTGCTTGCGTTAATCACACAGGCTGAATCGTCAAGCTCTGATATGACTGTTAACTATCAAGCAGAAAATCTGTTGTCAGGTTCAGATCCTGTGATTGAGTGGCTTAAGCAGTGCGTGAATACATCGGTCGCCAATTATCTGAAGCATCTTGGTATCGGGTATAACATTGAATGGTCCTTGCAAGGGTGGGCTAATGTGAATCGACGCGGTGACTACCATAATCTGCATAACCACCCGCACAGCTATTTGAGTGGCACTTACTATGTACAAGTACCATCGCCCGCTGCGGGTGGATCACGTTCAGATCTCAACCCCAGTGCGATCTCATTCTTTGATCCACGCCCGCAAGCGAATATGAACGCCATAGACGGTGATAATCAGATTGATCCAGAGCATCGGATTCAACCAGAGGCTGGCCTAATGTTGTTGTGGCCATCTTTTCTGCATCATTTAGTACACCCCAATTTATCAGACGAGTTGCGGGTGTCTGTGTCGTTTAATGTAATGCTGAAAAACACCAGCCAGTATCTACCTTCGTGATATCGCTTGTTGTTATCTATTAGGCTACTGGTTGGCTGGATTAAGCAGTATGATAAAACACTGTCCTTTTTATAAATCGATTGCCCGCTATGACTACAGATAATGCCGTTACAACCCATGATGCTGAAGATGATCTTCGCAATGAACATATAAAAATATACGTCAATGGTGAGATAGTTCCAAAATTTGATGCCAAAGTGTCAGTGTACGACTCTGGCTTTATGTTAGGAGACGGTATGTGGGAGGGTATGCGTTTATACAATGGCGTGTGGGCGTTTTTTGATGAACACATGGATCGCTTGTTTGATAGCTGTAAGGCAGTGTCTCTTGATATTGGTATGACACGCGCTGAAGTGGCCGCAGCACTGGAACAGACTGCTGCTGCCAACAATATGACAACCGATGTGCATTGTCGCTTAATGATTACCCGCGGGGTAAAGGTAAAACCATTTCAGCACCCGAGCTTGTCGCGCAGTGGACCAACCGTTGTTATTATTATGGAGCACTCCAAGGCCGTGGATCGCACAGCTGATTCCGGAGAGCGAGGTATTACACTTGCCAGTGTGCCACAAGTAAGAGGCTTACCGCACTCACAAGATGCCAAATTTAACTCGCACTCAAAACTCAATTGTGTGATTGCCTGCTTACAGGCCGAAGCTGCAGGCGCTGATGAGGCGTTGATGTTAGATCCGAACGGATTCGTCAATACCACAAACGCCTGTAATTTTTTTATAGTCCGTAAAGGCGAAGTCTGGACTTCATCGGGTGATTACTGCATGAACGGTGTGACTCGGCAAAAAGTGATTGATCTATGCAAAGCATCAGGGATTACGGTTTATGAAAAAAATTATTCTTTGTACGAAGCCTATGGCGCTGATGAAGCGTTTCTAACCGGTACTTTCGGTGCCCAAACACCTGTGTATTCGATTGATGCAAAGCAAATAGGGGCGGGTGTAGCGGGAGATGTAACTAAGAAAATTCGTGCTTTGTACAAAGGTTTAATTGACGAGCATATTAAAGAAAATTCGGTGGTAAAAACCTTTACATGCTAATTCATTATCTTATTAAACGGGCTGCCGTCATTTGTTAACTCAGTAGCCTTTAATAACTACAAAATAAATAGGAGAAGACTATGAATGACAATACAGTCCCAGAAACACACGTTAAAACTCACTGGAGCCTATGGGTAGTGGGTGTTCTGTCTTTGATTTGGAATCTAATGGGCTGCGCTAACTTTATATGGCAAATGAATATTAGCCCCGGTGATTTAACTTCTTTGTCAGAAGCACAACGTGCTGTTATTGAGAACCGACCAGTGTGGGCCACGGCGGGCTTTGCACTTGCTGTGTTTGCGGGAGCTATTGGTAGTATTTTGTTGTTACTGCGAAAGCGTGCAGCTTTAGTGTTCTTTTTATTGTCAGTGGTTGGTGTGATTATTACGATGTTACCGCTGTTTGGGATTGTAAGTTCCGGGGTTGTGTTTAGTGGTTTTGAGCGGGTGATGTATTTGTTGCTTACGCCTGTGGTAGCCGCGTTTTTGGTTGTGTTTACACGGGTTGCTCTTCGGAGGAAATGGGCTGGGTGATCTGGGGTTTTTGCCTTTGCAGGCGGCTGGGGTTTTCTTTGCCCTGCGGGGGCTTCGTTTTGATTTGTCCTGCGGAGGCTTGTGGGTTTCCTGTGACGTGCATTAGTCGTATGTAAGCGGCAAGCTGCTTGTGTATTTGTCTATGTTGTGCACGTTAAATATCCATGCAGTTCTTTTTTAGGAAACCCACAAGCGTGAGCGTGGGAATGACCTGTTTGAGTTTTGTGTTTGAATGATGTGGTTCGAACTATGGAATTTTGGTTTTATGCAGTTCGGTTTTGGGTAGAAAGCGTTGTGAGGTTGAGGGTGGTTAGTCCCACGCTAACGCTTGTGGGTTTCCGTTGACGTGCGTTACTTGTAGAAAGGCAGCGAGGCTGCTTATGTGCGTTTATATGTTGTGCTCGTTAGATATCAATGCAGTTCTTTTTTCG
>CALGKA010000080.1 GCA_937927895.1 uncultured Granulosicoccaceae bacterium
TGAGCAACTGCTTATCTCCTTAGTACCGTCTTCTTTCAGTGTAATAACACAATCCTTCACCTGTCCGGACTGCCCTGTTGCCTTGATGGTATAAGTTGAAGCGTCCGCCGGCGTCGACACGACGTTCGAAAAAACAAAATCTGTCCCCTTACTTGCTGGCGTCCAACCGCTAACTACTGCTTTCAGAGTTGCGGTGGTAGAGTAGGCAGTAGTTGGATAAGACAACACACGTTGATAGCGATTCTCCAAACGCATCGATATACTGATCAGGTCAGCCTGCGCGGTGGTGATTTTTGCCCTAGTCACATAGAGTGAGTAGGAAGGTACAGCCAGTGTTGATAGAATACCTATAACTGCAAGTACTACTAAAAGTTCTATTAGTGTAAAGCCGTTGTGGATCTTATTCATCAGTGCCGCCGCCTTAATCGTCGTTTTCTTACTCGGCAGAAAAAGGTGTGAGATGAGTTTTAGCCTTAATTCTTCGGGCTGATCGGCAAATTTCAAAAATATATCCCACAAATTGGTAGACATCTCAAATTGAGAAATCATGCTCGCAGCGGCATCCAATGACAAAACAAAAGGCCCAGCTATTTCGATCCATATCGTTAAAGAAGAATGAATATTCGCCTCTATCGATCGAAATATCTGACCTACATCTCACAACCTCGCTATGCAGTGTCGGGTTGATTGATTCATTAGGCTATTTTTTTCCTATTCTTCGATCGATTCTTCCTTCTCCCACCAAACAACTATTAATTACTATAGCTCCGCGCTATATATCTGCTTTATATAAGTAACCCATTACATCAGCACAACGCTAATAGCTATAAACAATGGAGTGGAACCCATGAAGAGCTTGCAAAGAAAGCGAAGAGAATGCGAGCCACGGCAGAAAAGATCATAGAAAAGCATAGAGCCAATGATGGCAAGGCAGGAAACGATGCGAATAAGGAGAGAGAGCTACAATCAATAGACACATTGATGGGCAACGCGAAAAAGATTGCCGACTTTCTAGCAGAGCACGAACCGCGAATGGGACAAGGAGAAAGACCCAAGGAAGTGCAAAGCAATATAGTGGATCCAGAGAGTGCCAAAATTAACACAGGGAACCACGGGACCTTTCAGGGATATGTGGGTATAGCAGCAGCAGATGCGTTAAATCAGATCATCATCCATGCCGAAGCGTATGGCATGGGGCAGGAGCAATCGACACTCGTGCCGACGATAGAAAGTATCGAAGAAAACCTGTCCCTGGATTTATCAACGTCAGGCACCGTGATCACAGCAGACACCGGGTACTCAAGTGAGGCGAACATGAAGTATCTGTTCGACAAGGGAGTGAATGCGATCGTGCCGGACAACCTGTTTAGAATACGAGATCCGAATTTCAAAATATAAAACAGAAGAAAGCAACGCATCCGACAGCAGAGAATTCGGTATTATTCAAAGTGCAAGCCTTAGAGCAAGAATACAAACAGTACGCAGTAAAGCAAAATCCTTAGTTAGGAGTCACACCAATGATCCGCAAGAAATAAAAAAAATTATAAATGGTATCCGATGGGAGTTTCTTGATTTCAAAACTCCAGAGGAATTGGCTGTCGAAGTGAAAAAGAACACGGAGTAAGTTGGGTGGCTATTTTGAGCAGCGGTGTGCATTGCAAACCAGTACACACTGACAGTGTACACGGTGTTTGTCTTGTGGCTTCTTTGTCGCTCAACTTACCACAAGCCTAATTTCGCATACACTGCGGGTGACACAGGCGTCGTGCACTAATGTCGTAAACTAAAGAAAAGGAATACTCCAGCTATGGAAATAAATCGAATTCTAACTAATTTGTGTTCAGACAATCTCGAAGAATCAAAGGTATTCTATACCTCCTTATTTGATTTCAAAGTCGACTATGATAGTGATTGGTTCGTTCACCTTGTATCGGAAGGTCGAGAATTGGAGTTAGGAATTATACAGTCAAGCCATGGCCTGGTGCCGGAAGAATTTAGGGGCAAGCCTGCTGGTATGTACATTACATTGGTAGTTGATGATGCTATGTCTATTTACAAGAGGGCTAAAGAGCTTGGTTTCAATGTAGTGAAAGAGCCGGAGCTAACTTTTTACGGTCAAAAACGGCTGCTTCTGAAAGATCCGAGTGGTGTCCTGGTTGATGTTTCTTCTCCACAAAATGCATAAAACAAGTAATGAACTCTATGGTGTGCCCTCTGCGAAAGTTACCATGAGCTCCGCGCCATTTTTTTGTGGGAACTTTCACAGCAGCATACAGAGACGGCTATATTAATCATCTTATGATAGCTGATACTGGATCGGTCGTTGCATCGTCCGATCGTATCGTTGTATTAAGTCAGTAGCGTATACACCCTTGAATTCCAGCAGAGCAATGAACGTGACCAATTTCGAAACGCCCTGGTTTCGATTGGTTGGTAGTCTTTCTGCTATTTTAGCCTCAGCGGAACAAGAGTTTGTAGCCAAAGTAGTAGAGCGTTAGCCTTGTACCATATGGTTGAGACTATATAGTTAATTAATACTGGTTACCGGCAGTAACAAAATGGATTTCGGACTATTTGGGCATTTTTCGGCAGAAACGCTGGCGCGAATGCAGTTTGCATTTACTGTTGCGTTCCATATTGTATTTCCTGCATTTTCGATTGGGTTGGCGAGTTATCTTGCCGTACTTAATGCATTGTGGTTGTGGAAAAAACAGCCTCACTATTTAGCCTTGTTCGACTACTGGAAAAAAATATTCGCTATCGCTTTTGGTATGGGGGTGGTGTCGGGTATTGTTATGTCTTACCAGTTTGGTACTAACTGGAGTGTGTTTTCAGATAAGACCGGGCCGGTGCTCGGCCCACTGATGGCCTATGAAGTAATGTCTGCTTTTTTTCTGGAAGCGGGTTTCCTCGGTATTATGTTGTTTGGGCGCAATAGAGTGGGGCCGAAGCTGCATATGTTTGCGACGGCTATGGTAGCGTTTGGTACGCTAATGTCTGCCACTTGGATACTATCGGTTAACTCATGGATGCAAACACCGGCCGGGTTTTCTATCAATGAAGTGGGCCAATTTGTACCGGAAGATTGGTGGGCTATTGTTTTCAATCCATCTTTTCCTTATCGGCTATTACACATGACGCTGGCCGCGTTCCTAACAGTTGCGTTTGTGGTGGGCGGTGTAGGTGCTTGGCATTTACTACGTGGGCATCGCGGTCAAGCGACCAACATTATGTTTTCCATGGCCATGTGGATGGCGGCTGTTGTGACGCCACTGCAAATTATTGCTGGTGACTTGCACGGCATTAATACACTTGAACATCAACCGGTAAAAGTGATGGCAATGGAGGGCCATTACGATAGTTACCCGGATGGCGCTCCGTTGATACTGTTTGGTATTCCAAACAGTGAAACGAAAACGGTTGATTACGCGCTACAAATACCCAAGTTGTCGAGCCTTATACTAAAGCACGATCTTAACGCGCCATTAGATGGCCTTGACACTATAGACGATGCCGAAGAGCCACCTGTTTTTATAGTATTTTGGAGCTTCCGTATCATGGTGGGTATTGGTATGGCGATGTTAATAGTCGGGCTGTGGGGCTTATGGGCGCGATATAAATCGACTCTTTACACGAGTCGTTGGCTGCACCGTGCTGTGCTGGTACTAGCGCCGACTGGTTTTATTGCAGTGCTTGCAGGTTGGGTGACTACCGAGGTAGGTAGGCAACCCTACACTGTGTATGGTCTGCTGCGTACTTCAGATTCACTGGCACCCATTGCAGCACCTGCGGTAGCGGCTTCATTAACGGCTTTCATTGTGGTGTATTTTTTTGTTTTTGGTGCGGGTGTTTTCTACATTGTACAGCTTATGGCTAAGCCGCCATCACTGCAGAAAAAGTCGTTACAGCAAGGGCCAGTGCGGGCTTCCGGTACAACGCCTGTAATACAGATGCAATCTCCTACACGCAAAGGACCAGCACAATGAATATTGATCTTGCATTAGTGTGGTTAGTGATTATTTCTTTTTCTGTGTTGGTGTATGTGTTGTTAGATGGTTTCGATCTGGGGGTCGGCATACTGTTTCCGCTTGCGGCTGGCAACAGCGATAAAGATGTCATGATGAATTCTATTGCCCCGGTATGGGATGGCAACGAAACATGGCTGGTTATGGGCGGTGGTGGATTATTTGCAGTCTTCCCGCTGGCCTATGCCACTCTGCTGCCGGCGCTTTATATGCCGCTCATCCTAATGTTACTGGCTTTGGTTTTTCGCGGTGTTGCATTTGAGTATCGCTGGCGGACTGAGCGGTTTAAGAAGGTGTGGGATATCTCGTTTTTTGGTGGCTCGCTGGTAGCGGCACTTATGCAGGGCATAGCGGTGGGTGCTTTGGTACAGGGAATTGAGATTGAAAATCGCGCCTATGCCGGCGGTTGGTGGGATTGGTTAACACCGTTCACTATGTTAACAGGGCTTGCGGTAGCCGCCGGGTATGCACTGCTGGGTGCTACGTGGCTTATAATGAAAACAGATGGTGACTTGCAAGCCAGTATGCGTCAATACGCCCGGCCACTTGCCATAGTGACGTTAATTTTTGTTGGCCTGGTGAGTGTTATAACGCCTTTTCTTGAGCCTATTTATTTTAGTCGTTGGTTTGCATTCCCCAGTGCAATTTTTAGTGTGGCTATGCCGTTATTGCTTGCTTTGGCTGCCTTTAAATTATTTACTGGATTAAAAAGTAAATCCAATTACGCGCCATTTATAGCATCGTTGGTTATTTTTCTGTTAGGTTTTGTGGGTATTGGGATCAGTTTCTTCCCTTATATTATTCCGCCATCACTATCAATTTGGGATGCCGCGGCGCCGCACAGTAGCTTAGTGTTTACGTTGTATGGCACGGTGATTCTTATCCCTATTATCCTTATCTATACCGCCTACGCTTATTGGGTATTTAGAGGCAAGGTTGACCCTGCGGAAGGGTATCACTAGTGACAGACGATAAACCGGTAAAGCGGATTCTATGGTTTATAGCCTTATGGTTATGCAGTGTCGCCGTTTTAGCAGTGGTAGCGTACGGTATTAAATTTGTGATAATGCCAACGCCGTAGTGGCAGCCTTTGTTGCCACGTAACGCAGATGTTAAATCTGCTGAGGTAAAATACATTTTGACAGCGGTGATCCCGTTTATGTCAATTTATTGACCGCTTTTGTTGCTAAACTAGTTAATAGTCGTCGGTTGTTCCATATTAGTGGTACAAGACTCGCAATGTCATTTTATCCAAATGGCGCGACTAACAAAAAGGACAAAGGGATGAGTGAATACCCACCTCTGACTTTTAATGTTCCAGCCCCGGAGCTTCGGCCGGGTGATACCCCCGATTTTTCTGGTGTTGAGATTCCACGTGCTGGCGCTGTCAGGCGCCCACGTGTTGATGTTGACCCAAAAGAGATCCGTGATCTCGCTTTTACCATTATTCGAGTGATGTCTCGTGATGGTGAAGCGCTTGGCGAATGGGCGCCTGAACTCACCGACGAAGATTGCCTTGAAGGGCTGCGGCACATGATGCGGCTTCGTGCATTTGATGCACGTATGCTAATGGCACAGCGGCAGGGAAAAACCTCTTTTTATATGCAGCACCTGGGTGAAGAGGCAATTGCTTGTGCCTTTCAGCGTGCCTTGCAAAAAGGTGATATGAACTTTCCAACGTACAGGCAAGCCGGGTTGCTAATCGCCCAAGGCTACCCGCTACGTACCATGATGTGCCAAATCTATTCGAATGCTGAAGACCCAAACCACGGTCGTCAGTTACCGATTATGTACTCGTCTAAAGAGCATGGCTTCTTCTCAATCTCTGGCAACCTGGCTACTCAATACCCACAAGCGGTGGGTTGGGCTATGGCATCAGCCATCAGTAACGATTCAAAAATTGCAGCAGGTTGGGTCGGTGATGGCTCAACCGCTGAAAGTGACTTCCATGCGGCAATAGTATTTGCATCGACTTACAAACCACCTGTGATATTGAATATTGTTAATAACCAGTGGGCGATTTCTACTTTTCAGGGAATTGCAAAAGGTGAGTCCGGAACGTTTGCCGCACGTGGTCACGGGTTTGGGATTCCCGCCTTGCGTGTCGATGGCAATGACTACCTTGCCGTGTACGCCGTAGCCAAGTGGGCGGCTGAGCGTGCACGTAGAAACCTTGGCCCGACATTGGTTGAATATGTTACCTACCGCGCCGGTGGTCATTCAACGTCAGATGATCCGTCGGCTTATCGCCCTAAAGAAGAAGGCGATGCATGGCCGTTAGGTGATCCCTTATTGCGTATGAAAGGCTACTTAATTAGGCGTGGCATATGGTCTGAGGAGCGTCATACACAAGCAGAGGCTGAAATAGCGGATGAAATTCTTAGCGCACAAAAAGAAGCTGAAGAGATAGGCACGCTTAGCAGCGGTAGTGGCCCTAGTGCACGCGATATGTTTGAAGATGTATTTGAAGAAATGCCGCCGCATTTAATTAAACAGCGTCAAGAAGCGGGCTACTAAGTGTATTGCTTCAAACACTATGCACAACTGAGCGGAATGATAAAAGTGCATTCTATTGGTAGGGATATTGTGGCTGCGTTAACTATGAATTTTAATATGGAGCGTGATCATGCACTTTAATCACTCGCCCCTTGGGGCGCCCGACACTTGTGCGACAACTGCGTTGCCGCTTTTGAACAGGGAACAGCCATTGCCTGCAAGCTGGCGCTTTGTTGCGTCCCAAATGACAAGCGCTCTTAAGCACTTTTTAACTGAAGCAGTACGCTAGCATGGCTAAAATGACAATGATCGAAGCCATTCAAAGCGCTCACGATACCGCTATGGATCGCGATGAAAAAGTGGTGGTCTACGGTGAAGATGTTGGTTTCTTCGGTGGTGTGTTTCGATGCACCGCGGGCTTACAGGAAAAGTATGGACCGACGCGTTGCTTTGATGCGCCTATTAACGAATCAGGAATCATCGGTACCGCTATAGGAATGGCAGCCTATGGCTTACGGCCGTGTGTTGAAATTCAGTTTTCAGACTATGTATATCCTGCTTACGATCAAATAGTCTCTGAAGCGGCGCGATTAAGGCATCGTTGTGCCGGTGACTTCACTTGTCCCTTAGTGATTCGTATGCCGGTCGGTGGTGGTATTTTTGGTGGACAAACGCATAGCCAAAGCCCGGAGGCGGTGTTTACTCATGTGTGTGGAATCAAAACCGTGATGCCGTCTAATCCTTACGATGCAAAAGGTTTACTGGCTGCGGCTATTAACGATCCAGACCCGGTGATTTTTATGGAGCCAAAGCGTCTATACAATGGCCCGTTTGATGGCCACCATGAAAACCCTGTGGTGCCGTGGCGTGACCATGAGCTGGGTGAGGTACCGGAAGACTACTACACACTGCCGTTAGGCAAGGCAGAAGTGCGACGAAGCGGCGAGGCAGTGACTGTTATAGCCTACGGCACAATGGTCTATGTTGCAGAAGCAGCGGTAGCGGAAACCGGTATAGACGCTGAGATTATAGATTTAAGAACATTATTACCACTAGACCTGGACACCATTGTGGAGTCGGTGTCTAAGACAGGCCGCTGTGTCATTGTGCATGAGGCAACGCGTACATCAGGTTATGGCGGGGAGTTAGCAACGCTTGTACAAGAAGAATGTTTTTACCATCTTGAAGCGCCCATTACCCGTGTGACCGGTTGGGATACACCGTACCCGCATGCGCAAGAGTGGGATTATTTTCCAAGCCCTGAACGTGTCGGGCGTGCGCTGAAAAAAGTAATGGAGGCGTAAGGCATGGGTGTATTTTCTATAAGATTACCAGATGTCGGAGAAGGCGTTGCAGAAGCCGAGCTTGTCGAGTGGAATGTTAAAGTTGGCGATGTAGTCCTTGAAGATGAAATGGTTGGTGCAGTAATGACCGATAAAGCCGCCGTTGAAATTCCTACAAGTGTGACCGGTAAGGTTATTTGGTTAGCCGGTGAAGTGGGCGATGTAATTGCGGTTGGTGCTGAACTGATCAGAGTAGAGGTCGAGGGTGAAGGCAACACCGATGAAAGTCAGTTGCAGGCGCCCGAATCAAAACCCGCTCAACCACCTGAGGTTACACCTGCAGTAGTTGAACCGCCGGCTACAGTGTCTGCAGAAGATACTGAAAATCCAGTTAAGCAAACCGTAGCATCAGCGACTAACACCACTAATGGCAAGCCATTGGCTGCCCCGAGTGTTAGAAAGCGTGCGCGTGATAGTGGTGTAGATTTACGTGCAGTTAAGGGCAGTGGTCCGGCTGGCAGAATTACACACGAAGATCTTGATTCGTATCAATCAAATGGTGCGAGTAACGGGGCTAATTATTCAAGGCAGCCCAATACCGCAATAGAAGAAGTTAAAGTTGTAGGCTTGCGGCGCTTGATCGCCAATAAGATGAGCCAGTCAAAAAAGCATATTCCACACATTACTATTGTTGAAGAAGTCGACGTCACAAGCCTTGAGCAAACCCGCGAAGAACTTAATGCCTCTTATGAAGCTGAAAGAGGTAAATTAACCGTACTGCCCTTTATGATGAAGGCTGTGGTAGAGGCGGTGCGCCTACAGCCGGTAATCAATTCTCTGTACGACGATACCACTGAAGTAATAAGCCAATACGGTGGTGTGCATATCGGTATCGCCACGCAAACCGATAACGGCTTAATGGTGCCTGTGGTGCGTCATTGTGAAATAAGAAGTTTATGGGATAGCGCTGCTGAAGTAGGGCGGCTGGCGGCTACTTGTCGTGATGGAAGTGCGGTGCGTGATGAATTGAGTGGTTCAACTATCACCATTACTTCACTTGGGCCGCTCGGTGCAATTGCCACTACGCCCATTATTAATCACCCTGAAGTGGCGATTGTAGGTATCAATAAAATGGTTACCCGGCCCTTTTGGGATGGCCAGCAATTTGTGCCACGGAAAATGATGAATATATCCTGTTCGTTTGATCACCGGGTGATCGACGGTTGGGATGCTGCAGTAATGGTGCAAAAGCTTAAAGCGCTTTTAGAAAAGCCTGCCATGTTATTGGTGGAGGCATAAGCTATGAAAGACATACAAGTAAAGTTGTTAGTAATAGGTGCGGGTCCGGGTGGGTATGTATGTGCAATCAAGGCGGCGAAGCTTGGTATAGATACACTGTTGGTAGAGGAGTCAAAGCCCGGAGGTACTTGCCTTAATGTCGGTTGTATTCCATCTAAGGCGGTTATTCATGCTGCGGATGAGTTTTATAAGGCAGTCTCTTTTGCATCCGTCAATGAGCTGGGTATAAGCGCACAAAACCCCACTATAGATTTTAAAAAGACTATTGCATGGAAAGACGGCATTGTTACACGGCTCAATGATGGTGTAGAGAGCCTGCTAAAAAGAGCAGGGGCTAATACACTGTATGGAAAAGCGCACTTCCTTGATGGTAAAACAGTAGAAGTTCATACGGATGAAGGGGTCCAAAAAGTTCAGGCGGAAACTATTGTTGTGGCTACAGGCTCTGAGCCGATTGAAATTCCCTCGTTACCTTTTGGTGGTCAGGTGTTGTCATCGACTGAAGCGTTGGCACTAACCGCAGTGCCTGAATCAATGGTTATTGTCGGTGGTGGTTATATTGGTTTAGAAATAGGCTCAGCTTATGCCAAGCTTGGGTCAAGTATCACGGTAGTAGAGGCCTCTGATAATATTTTGCCTCAATACGACTCTGCACTTACGGCCCCTGTTCTTAAGCGACTGCAAAAACTAAACGTAGACGTTATCACCGGCGCGAGTGCCAAGGCATTCAGAGACGGACAGCTTGAGGTAGACCTTAAAGATGGCAGCACGCAATCCCTTACAGCTGATTATGTACTAGTGACAGTTGGGCGAAAACCACGCACTGATTGTGGCGTAGAGGAGCTAAGCCTCACAATGAATGGGCCTTTCATCAGTATCGATAACAATTGCCAAACGTCAATGCGTGGGGTTTATGCAATTGGCGACATCACCGGTGAGCCTATGTTGGCGCATCGCGCAATGGCTCAGGGTGAAGTGGTAGCAGAGCTTATCGCGGGTCATAACAGCGTTTTTGATAAAGCCTGCATTCCGGCGGTCTGTTTCACTGATCCTGAAATTGTTACGGTTGGTATTTCATCACAAGAGGCGCAAGAGCAAAACATCGAAGTGTCAGTTGGGCAGTTTCCATTGCAAGCCAATGGGCGCGCAATGACCATGGAGCGAGACGATGGCTTTATTCGAGTAGTCGCGCGTAAAGATAATGGTGTGGTGTTGGGTATACAGGCCGTCGGTTATCAGGTGTCAGAGTTGTCTGCAGCATTTGCTCTGGCTATTGAAATGAGCGCCAGGGTCGAAGACATCGCCGAAACCATTCACGCACACCCAACCATTAGTGAGGGATTCCAGGAAGCGTGTATGGTAGCGCTTGGCGGTGGCTTACATATTTAGTGGCGGGATACACAAGCCGTGTAGAGGTACAGGCACGGCTTATTTCGATTGCTTGACTGCTTAGTTAATATGACTGCTTAGTTACTACGTTAGTTAGCAATAGTAAGCTGATCTGCACCTACATTAACCTTGATTCCAAATGGTCTGTATTCGCCATCTATATCTTGTTCGGCAAGTCGGTGTTTTTTTACGGGTTTAAGTGCTTGCACAGTATTTTCTTTTAGCCGCAAGTTACCAATGACCGGATCGACAAACCAGTTTGGCTTTGCTGATTCAATATTGCCATTGCTAAGGAAAAACTTATTGTCTCTGTGGGTAATGGGTGCATCAACGATATTGTTTGAAACTTCAACGCCGAGCGTTTCGAATCGTACTTCTATTGAATTGGGGGTGTTGCTGTTGGTGAGCACCGTGTTGTGCAGCACCTTTGTATCAGGTGAATCCCAAACGATAATAACGCCATCTGCACTGGCTGTGCGCTGCTTTGAATATAAGCCTGGTGTCATGATTATCATGTTGTTTCTTATGACGCCGCCACGGTGATCGTGCTTTGTATCCGATAAGCCGTAGGCAATAGCGCGGTTAACATCGATAAAAACGTTGTTTTCTGTGATGGTGTTTTCGGCGCCGTTCCAAACAAGCACAGCGGGATTCCACAGGTGATCTGAATTGTCTGGTGTATGGAAATTCCGGAACTCGTTGTTACTAATGCGCCAACCTTTGCCAGCATGGATATCTACACCGCCGGTATAGCCTGTGCCAGCATCTGCGTGATCTTTCCTTGATGGGCCATCAGGGTATTCCATAATGCTGTACTCAACGATGCCGTTATCTACGCCATTGCCAAAATCAAGTGGGTTTGCTTTAACAAACTGTTGACCTGAATTGACCATACGAACGTTGTAGATTCTGGGGGCGGAAGCTGTGCCATTGATTTGAATAGAGTGAAAGTACACGTCGCTAATAGTGAGGTTTGCGATGGTAGTGTTAGCCGCATTGATCCAAAAGCCAGCATCAACATTCTTACGTTTACGATTGTCCATTCCGGGGCCGATCAGCTCGACCGAGTCGCAGTTGTCTTCCCGGCCCCTAATGGTGACATTGTCCGCGGTGACGGCAAGCGTTGACGAAGACAATCTGTATCGGCCGGGCTCAAGAAGAATTGTAGTGTTGGGTTGTTGCTCTGCGACTGCCTTATAGAGCGCCGCTACGTTGCTTACCGTTACAGTGACATGATTTGGCAGTGGTAAGGCCGGGGCTGGCAAGCAGGCACTGTACTCCGAACGGCCAGCGAATGCAGAAGTGGCTAAGGTTGTACCTGCTAGAAATACGATAAGGCAAAAACAAGATTTTGCTGGAAACACGTTGGGGGGTCTGCCAGTAGCTACAAAACGCGACTCTAACAGTGGAATGGGTGATTGTCATTAGTCATGGATAAGTTTTGGGACGTATTAACAGTGTTTTTACATAGTTCCTTTTTTCTTACAAATTTCAGCATAAAACGTGGCTATTGAGCGCTTTAAATACTCGATAATTAGCCACCCTCAATTCTTGGCAGTAGGTAGATCTCTGCATCGGTCGGGATTATTTTTGACCAGTCATCCTGGTAGATCGTGCCGTTGATTGAAACGGCAACGCCATCTTCAATCAAGGGTTCAAGTTTCGGGTATGACTCTGCAAGTTTGGTCATTAAGAGGCGAATGGTTTTGGCTTCAATCTCAACAAAGTCTGCTCCTCCGACCGCGGGGCGTAAGCCGCCCCACAAAAACACTTTGCTCACAAGTTAGTCTGAATCCTTGTTGGCGTGAATAGCGCTGAGAATGCGCGGTGCTGACATGGGCACTTGAGTCATGCGTACATGGGTGGCATTGGATACGGCATTACCAATTGCCGCGAGCGGTGGCACTATAGAGGTTTCACCAACGCCGCGAATCCCATAAGGGTGGTTCGGGTTAGGGATTTCTAATATCTGTGTATCAATCATGGGTAGGTCGGAGCACACGGGGATTCTATAATCTAGAAAGCCCGGGTTTTCCAGGCGACCATCTTTGCCATAGATATATTCTTCGTTTAATGCCCAGCCAATGCCTTGTGCGGCACCGCCTTGAAATTGCCCCTCTACATAAGTGGGGTGTACCGCTTTACCAGCGTCTTGAATAACCGTGTAGCGAACTACGCGAGTCTGACCGGTATCCGGGTCAACTTCGATATCACAAATGTGTGTTGCAAATGAAACGCCTGCACCATCTGCCACTATCTGTGCATGGCCTGCAATCGGGCCGCCAGTTTTATGAGCGCGCGCCGCGATATCGGCAATAGACAATGGCGCGTGGTTTGACCCGGAGCTGCCTCCTGCGTGGGCATGTCCGTTTTCCCATGTGACATCGTCGAGGTCTATGTCCCACATGGTGGCTGCGCGTTGGCGCATGTCGTCGATCGCGAGTCGGCACGATCGAATAGCAGACATTGAGCTTGCGAAGGTGCCGCGGCTGCCGTCTGTCATTTCATTGTGGCCTAATGAACCGGTGTCAGCGATAACCGCTTTTACTTTGTCGTAGGGTATGCCGAGTTCTTCTGCCACAACCAATGACATGGAAGCTCGTGCGCCACCTACATCAATGGTGCCGAAGGTAAGGGTGGCTGTGCCATCTGGGCTAATATTTAGATCTGTGCATGACTGCCCGCCAAAGTTAAACCAAAAGCCACATGCCATACCGCGGCCTTGGTTGGGCCCCAGAGGTGCCTTCATGTGTGGGTGTTTCTTTGCAGCATCTAAGGTCGCCCCGATACCGATAGGCCCATAGACCGGGCCATAAGATGATCGTGTGCCTTCTTTGGCGGCGTTTTTAATGCGAAGGTCTATAGCGTCCATATCAATGCGGTCAGCGAGTTCGTCAATCATGCTTTCTACAGCAAACGCTGCCATAGGGGCTGATGGTGCGCGGTATGCGGTTGTTTTGGGGCGATTGACTAATATATCCAGTCCCACCGTTTTTACGTTTTTAAGGTCGTAACAAGCGAATGATGTCATGGCGCCGTAGCTTGCCCATGCGCCTGCGTACGGGCCGCTTGCATAGCGAAGCTCGGCTTCGGCGGCGGTGATTACTCCGTCTTTTGTGACGCCCATTTTCACATCTATAGAAGTAGTACTTGTTGGACCTGAAGCGCGGAATACATCTTCGCGACTCATGACCAGCTTAACGGGCCGGTTCGCTTTGCGTGATAAAAGCAGAGCGACCGGTTCAAGCCAAAGATGGGTTTTACCACCAAAGCCACCACCAATTTCTGATGAAGTAACGCGTAGCTTTGCTGCGTCTAGTCCTAGTATTTCAGCGCATTGCTGCCTAAACACAAAGTGGCCTTGGGTGCATACCCACATCTCACCTGAGCCGTCGGGGCTAATGCTTGCCACGCAGGCATGGGGCTCTATATAGCCTTGATGTGATTGGCCGGTTTTATAGGTGCGCTTGATAACAATGTCAGCTTGTTGAAATCCTTCTGAGACATTGCCATGGCCAAACTCCGAGCGAACGGCAATGTTTGATGCTTTGGTGGGTGCAGGCTCAACACCTTGTGTAAAGCACTTTTTGTTTATTAGCGGTGCACCAGGGCTCATCGCTTCATCAACATCGGTTACGTGCTTTAGTTTTTTGTAAACCACCTTAATTAATTTTAAAGCTGCCCTGGCAGTTTTAGCGTCTACCGCTGCCACTGCAGCGACTGCGTGACCGTCGTAGTAGGCGGTTTTAGACGCCATGCAATTGTCGATAATATCGAGTAGGTCAGGGTCTGTAATGCCTTTGGTTTTAAAGTCTTTACTAGTGACTACGGCCTTAACACCTTTGAGCTTTTCAGCTTTAGTGGTATCAATGCTTTTAATACTGGCATGGGCATGCGGGCTGCGTAAAATGCTGCCGTGCAACTGGCCTGGCATGTTGAAGTCAGCGCCATAGCGTGCACGACCGGTGACTTTATCAATACCGTCCGGGCGTGTAGGGCGTGTACCAACCGATTTAAAGACGCGATCTTTCATTGGTGTATCTATGCCCATGATTATGCCTTTCTCATTTGCTTTGCTGCAGCTAAAACTGCACGAACTATTTTGTCGTAACCGGTGCAGCGACACAGGTTACCCGCAAGTGCATAACGAACTTGTTCTTCGCTTGGGTCCGGGTTTTTCTCAAGTAGGGCTTTTGCAGCAATTAAAAAACCGGGTGTGCAAACACCACATTGAAGTGCTGCATGTTCCAAGAACTTGGTTTGTAACGGGTGCAGTTTGTCGCCATCACTCATGCCTTCAACCGTTTCTATTTTGCGGCCTTCCGCTTCAGCGCCCAGTACTAGACAGGAGCAAACCAGTGCGCCATCGAGTGTGATGCTACAAGCACCACAGTCACCGGTACCGCAGCCTTCTTTGACGCCTGTCATGCCGACACGATCGCGCAAGGCATCAAGCAAAGTTTCATCTGGTTCGCAGACGAATTCGTATTGATCACCGTTGATGGTTGAATTAACTAGAACAGACATTAGAGTTTGCCTCCGGCGCGGGTATAGGCGAGGCGGGCGGCGCGGGTTGCGAGCACACCTGCTACATGGGTTCTGAAGTCGATAGTGCCACGTTTATCATTGATGGGTTTGCAAGCCGCGCTACACACTTCGGCAAGTGACTCTAGTGACTCTTCTGTGAGTTTATCGCCTTTTAGGATTTTGTTAGCCTCTGGTATGAGTATGGCGGTAGGCGCTACTGCACCTAACGCAACACGTGCCGCTGTTATCACGCCCCGTGGGCCAAGTGTAAGGTTGACGGCGGCACTAACAACAGCAATATCCATTTCTGTTCGCGGTATAAAGCGCAAGTAAGCATCGGCCATTTTGGCGGCGCGTTTTGGTAGTTGTATGGATTCTACAATCTCGCCTTTTTTAAGGCAGGTTTTACCAGGTGCTGTGGCAAAGTTTTCAACGGGTACGCGCCTGGTACCCTTGGGGCCCTTAACAATGGCGACTGCTTTAGCTGCGATTAGGGCTGGCACGCTATCCGCGGCTGGTGAGGCGTTGCATAGGTTGCCCGCCACAGTACAGCGACCTTGGATTTGATCGGAGCCAATGAGGTTGGCGGCCTCAACAACACCTGGCCACGCCCGGCGCAAGGCTTTGTGGTCACCCATTTGCGCGCAAGATACAGCCGCGCCTATGTTAAAGCCGGTGGCAGTTTTTTTGATATCTTGCATTGGCTTGATGCGCTTGATATCGATTATGACATCGGGTTCGATGTAGCCGCCTTTCATTCGAACCAAAAGATCAGAACCACCAGCCAGAAGGTGGACTTGGCCTTTTGATTTAGCAAGTAGTTTTACTGCATCTGCAGTTTTTTCAGGCGCCAAATATTGCACGTAGGTCTCTCTTGGGTTCACGAAGCAAGAGACCAGTTTGTTTCAATCGCTGATCGGGGTCAACCGTAGATTGGCTAAATAGCGTCGGGTTTTTTCATCCAGTAACGTAGATTTGCGCATATGCTAAACCTAAAATATTTTACGCCAGTGCTTGCGCAAATCGCGCGTTTAATTTGTCAGTTAGGTCTGGGTGTGCGGGTGCCGCTGTCAGCCATTTTATTTGTAGCTGTTCTATTAGCTCCGACTTTGAAGCTTGTGCGCTGCTTGACTGTAAGCCTTGTTGAAGTTGATCCAACTGGTATTGCATGCGCAAAGATTTATCTTCACCAGGTGTTTCTTTGTCGCACAAGATTTCCAGTTGGATACAGATGAGTCGCCGGTTAGTAGCATTGGCTTCATAGTCCGGCACGCCGTTGGTTTTAAGCAGTTCCACAATGGCATCTCTGCGAGCATTCAAGGCTTTTACCGTTTGTGGGCTTTCACCACGATCAGAGGTTTGCCACTCAGATAAGTAGGCTTCCGTTTGATCATTTATGTCGTCTGCTGGCTGACCGGCCAGGGCTTCAAGCTGTTGGCACAGGTCCGCGTTGTGCTGCAGGCTTTGCAGCGCACGCTTGCGGCTGTTGTCAGCGGATTGTTGGCGGTAGTTATCAACTGAATCCAGTGCTTTGCGATAATCACGCGAGAGTCTTTTTTGATCTCTTTCCGGAAACTCAGGAAGTTCTGAATATTCGGTTTGTAGGTCTGCCAAAACCTTTTCATTAACCGGTTCTTTGGAATCTTTGATGGCAAACAGAGTTTTGATTATTTCACGAGCGCGGGTAACGTGTTCCATGCTGGCTGCGTGTTGTTCGCGTTTCACACCTCTGAATTTCTCAAAGACTTCATTAGTGGCGCTGCTAAATTCTTTCCATAGGGCTCGATCATCTTTTTGTCGGCAGGCGCCGCTTAAGCGCCAGGCAGACTGTATGCTCTTTACTTGATTGATGCAGTGCTGGTTAACATCGCCTTCACTAAGCTTGACGACTCTGTCTATTAAGTCTTTCTTTTCTGCTGCATTGGCTTCATAGACCGGGTCAAGTTTTTCTTCTACTAGTTTGAGTATTTTGGTGAATCTTTCATCCAATGCCTTGCCGCGTTTTTTATCAAAAACCTGGTGGCTCTTCCACTCTTGTTTGGCGGTTCTTAGTGTTTTTTCAACTAGTTTATAATCTGGTTGAGTCCAGTCTGTGTTTTTTTCATACTGCTCTAGTAGCTCGCAAATATCGCGGCGCTTGTCGAGCTTGTTTTTGCGATCTTCACGTCGTGCAGCAAAGAATTTACCACACGGCTCATAAGCGATATCTGCTGCGGCTTTAAAGCGTGGCCACAGTTGTTCTTGCGCGGGGCTGGCACCCATGGCTTTCCACTGGGTTTGCAGTTCTTTAATTCTATTGGCAGCATCGTTGGGTTGAAGTTTTTGTGATGGTACTTTTTCCATTTGCTCGCAGAGCGTAATAAGCTTTGGCTCCGAGGCAAATTGTTTCCAGTCACCTAGCTCTTTAACTTTTTCTTCCAGTCGCGCAAGCTTTTCTGAGTAGCTGGCTTTGTCTGAGCCGCTTAGTCGGTTTATTTTTTTAGTTAACCTTTCATTGATAGATTTAGCAGGCCCCCAGCGCTTGGCCGCGACGGCACTCTTTAAGCTTGCCAGTTGGCGGTGTATTTGTTGCTTTAATTCAGCATCGGCTGCAGTTTGTTTTTCAATTTTGTTTTTTGCAGCATCAATTAACTGCGGTGCTACTGTTTGATATTCGGCGCTGGATGTATCTGTACATATAGCTTCTAATGCCTTAAGCGAGCTATTTAGTGACTTATGTGTGGCGTTGTCGCTGTTAATCAGTTGTTGTGCTTTTAGTACGGTGGTGGCGTTGTCATGCTTTGTCTTAATTGAGCTGCATAAAGTGTTGTATTGTTGTGTTTGTTTGTCAGATAGGTCAGGGAGCTTTGCAAGCTCTGTCCATTCTTTTTGCTGTGTTTGCAGCGCTGCTTTGTTAATGGGTAGAAGATCAGGCAGTTGTTCAACAGTTACGTTGTCTGTTGAAGTGTTAAGCTCTTCAAGTGCTGCAATAACAGATTCACGTTGTTCTTGAGTTGACTGACTGCTACGCCATGCGTTGGCTTTTTCGCTGGCTGTTTTGTAGAGCGTTTGATAGCGAGCAGCTTTTTCAGCTGCCGGGCTAAAATCAAGCTGCTGCCACTGGTTAGTGAAAAGATCAAAACGATTAACCGTTCCAGGTAGCCAACTGCCGTTGGCTAGTTTGTCCATTTCGTCGAGTATTTTATCTACTCGGGCGGCTTGTTCTTCAACTACCTTTTCTTTCTCGCGTTGCTGGTCGAGGCGAGCTTTAAGCTCACGTGCCACTAGCTTGTCTTTTGTTTTCATGTTGCGCCAGCATTTGTCGACGCTTTTGAGGGAGGTTAATTTATTTGCTGCTATAAGCCGTGTATCGTGAAATTTCGATTTATCAGCAATGATTATGTAGTCTTCATCGCTACTGGCGGTTTCTACTGCAAATTGAACGAGTGATTCTTCATTGCTATGTGCTGTTATCGCGAAAAATAATTCCCGATGACTGACTAATAGATCAGTCAAGGTTTGTCTTTCAGTGGCGTTGTCACTTATTAGTTGTGAGTAACGCCTGGCACATGCTTCACGCACTGCTTCACTGTTGTCGGATTTTGCCATGCTTAGTAGCGCGTTGCTGTCAGCGTGTGTGGCTACTGCTTTGAGGCGGTTTTTTTCTGCCGGATCAGACAGCGAATATTCTGTTTGTTCGGTCGGATTTTTATCGCTGTTTTTATTATTGCTTTGCTTATTGCTTTTTTCGTCGCTTTTGGCGTCTGTTAATGAACGCCCCATTTGTCGAATATTTTTAAGCATGAAAAATTCCGTTTGCCGTTAAAGAGCTGGCAAGAGTAGATCTGGCTAGTACAGGTAAGCGATTCAATTAGTTTGAATCGCGTTGTACGGTCACTCTATGCATTTTGTGTGTTAATTTCGTTAAGTGCTGTAAGAATAGCACTTCCCATCTCAGAGGTAGACACTGGTTTAACTCCATCTGCGGCAATATCCGCGGTGCGAATGTTTTTCGCAAGCACGGCGTCTACCGCTTCTTCGAGTAGATCAGCGTCTGCTTGTAGATCAAAAGAGAAACGTAAGCACATAGCAAAAGAGAGGATGGTTGCCAGCGGGTTGGCTAAGCCCTGGCCTGCGATATCAGGGGCTGAGCCATGTACTGGTTCGTATAGTGCAGCACGTTTACCGTTTATTTCAGCACCGAGTGATGCGGAAGGTAGCATGCCCAAGGAGCCGGTTAGCATGGCAGCACAATCTGATAAAATATCGCCAAATAAATTATCCGTAGCGATCACGTCAAATTGTTTTGGTTGTCTTACCAGTTGCATGGCGCAGTTGTCAGCATACATATGTTCAAGTGTAATATCAGGGTAGTCTTTACCAACACGTGTAGCGACTTCACGCCAAAATACACCTGACTCCATAACGTTAGCTTTTTCAACAGAATGCACTTTGCCGCTTCGTTTGCCTGCCAATTCAAAGCCCACGCGCATTAGACGTTCAATCTCTTCTTCAAAGTAGACTTGTGTATCGAGCGCGCGGCGTCGGCCATCTGGCATGGTTTCAATGCCACGTGGCTCGCCAAAATAGACGCCCGCAGTAAGTTCGCGCAGTATCATGATGTCTAAGCCGGAGACTAGCTCTTCATGTAAAGAAGAAGCACTTGCAAGTGCCGCGCGGCAGGTGGCCGGTCGCAGATTAGCGAACAGATCAAGTTCTTTGCGAAGTGATAATAAACCGGCTTCCGGTCGTAAGTGACGCTCGACGGTATCCCACTGTGGGCCGCCGACTGAGCCCATCACAATGGCATCTACCTGTTTAGCTGTCTTAAGTGTCGAGTCGGCAAGCGGGGTGCCGTATTTGTCGTAGGCAGCACCACCAAGTTCATCGGTGGTGATATTAAAGCTAATAGGCCGGTTGGCTGCAAACCATTCTATTACACGGCTTAATTCTGCGATAGCTTCCGGGCCGATGCCGTCACCTGGCAACAGCAGAAGTGATACGTTTTTCATTGATAGACTCAGAAGTTATACGGCTGGTGTCAGCCATTTGTGAGAGGTTGCAGTATTGTTTTCAAAGCTTGAAATATTGGTTTCTTTTTCAAGTGTTAGCGCTATTTCATCAAGGCCGTTTAACAAGCAGTGTTTGCGAAAATCATCAAGTTCAAAGGTGTGCTCTGAGCCATCAGGGGCGGTTACTGTTTGTGATTCCAGGTCAACAGAGAATACTGCGTTTGAGCCGTACTCTGCTTGTTTGGTTAGTTGATCTATTGATTCTTGCGGCAATTTAATAAGTAGCATGCCGTTTTTAAACGCATTGTTATAGAAAATGTCTGAAAAGCTTGGTGCTATAACGCAACGAATTCCGAAATCTTCGAGTGCCCATGCGGCGTGCTCACGCGAAGATCCACAACCAAAGTTATCACCGGCTATTAAAAAGTTTGCTTGTTTATAAGCTTCTTTGTTGAGTACAAAGTCCGGATTGTCGCTTCCATCGTCGTTGTAGCGCATGGAATGAAACAAGCCTTTACCAAGGCCTTCGCGGCTTATGGTTTTTAAGTATTGTTTCGGTATGATCATGTCTGTGTCAACGTTGATCATAGGCATCGGGGCTGCCACACCGGTCAGTTCTTTTAGCGCTCTCATGCATCACCCACTATAGTGCGTACATCGGTAAGTTTTCCTGTAACAGCTGCAGCTGCTGCCATCGCAGGAGACATCAGGTGTGTGCGACCACCGTGGCCTTGGCGTCCTTCAAAGTTTCTATTTGAAGTAGAGGCACAGCGCTCTTGTGGTTTGAGTCGGTCAGGGTTCATGCCTAAGCACATTGAACAGCCTGGCTCGCGCCAGTCAAAGCCCGCGGTTTTCAGAATGTCTGCAATGCCTTCCTGCTCTGCCTGCTTTTTAACAAGTCCAGAGCCTGGTACGACCATGGCACTTACGCGATCCGCGACTTTTTTGCCTTCAACTATTTTAGCTACAGCACGTAAATCTTCAATGCGACCATTGGTGCATGAACCGATAAAAACTTTATCTATTTCAACATCTGTTAAAGCTGTGCCTGCGGCTAAACCCATGTAGTCAAGTGAACGCTGCGCTGCAACTTGCTTGTGTTCATCTTTAAATGATTTGGGATCTGGCACTGTAGATGTAATGGGTAGGGCGTCTTCCGGTGATGTGCCCCATGTGACTATCGGTGCAATCGTTGTGGCATCTATTTCAATAGTTAAGTCAAAGTGCGCGCCTTCATCGGTGTGAAGTGTTTTCCAGTAAGCAACTGCATCATCCCAGTCTGTGCCTTTGGGTGCTTTTGGTCGACCTTTTAAGTACTCAAAAGTTTTTTCATCGGGTGCGACTAAGCCTGCGCGAGCGCCACCTTCAATGGCCATATTGCACAGAGTCATTCGGCCTTCCATAGAGAGGTCAGTGATTGCCTCGCCACGGTATTCGATAACATGCCCGGTGCCACCGGCGGTGCCGGTTTTAGCGATTATGGCAAGCGTTAAATCTTTAGCGGTCACGCCCTCTGGTAACTTGCCAGTCACCAGTACTTGCATGTTTTTGGATTTGTTTTGCAGTAGCGTTTGTGAAGCTAGTACATGTTCAACTTCTGAGGTGCCAATACCATGTGCAAGCGCCCCGAACGCACCGTGAGTAGCGGTGTGGGAATCTCCGCAAACCACTGTGGTGCCAGGCAGCGTGAAGCCTTGCTCTGGCCCAATGATATGGACTATGCCCTGGCGTTCGTCTAGCTCATCAAAGTACTCAACGCCAAACTCGTTGGTGTTGGTGCGCAGGGTGTCCATTTGCAATTTGCTTTCAGGGTCGTCGATACCTACCGAGCGATCAGTGGTGGGGATGTTGTGATCAACCACTGCTAACGTCAGTTCGGGCCGCCGCACCTCGCGATTGGCTTTTCGCAGGCCGGAAAATGCCTGTGCGCTGGTGACTTCGTGTACCAGGTGCCGGTCTATATATATGAGACAAGTCCCGTCAGGTTCTGTGCTCACAACGTGCGCGTCCCAGATCTTGTCGTACAGGGTTTTAGCTGGCAAAAGATGGCCTCTCAATAATAAAGTATCAATGGTAGAGGCTAATGTTAGAGCGCTAGGACATGCGCTGCAACGCCCGTTTCGCAACGGGCGTTTTAATGCAGGTTTTCAGGTGGGATTTTGAAGGTGGGATACAGCTGTAATAAGAGGTGCTGTGCCCTCAAATTACGTCCAGCATAGTGATTGCAGCCGCTGCGACCGCAAGAATGGCTATTATTCCGCCAGCTGCCAGTACGGTTAGGCTGCGTGTTGCTGATTTTCGCTCAGTAAGCGCTTTAGAAGTATGCATGATGATGGCTCCTCCATAGTTGTCCATCGCTATCGGACTGCCACCAGCAGTATTGCCAGGTGGTAGCCCATCGAGCGATCTTGAAGGAAAAGTGGAAGGTAAACTGTGCACATTGTGTCAAAAGATGAACACAACTAATCTGGATCGGTGCTTTACAGTGCTTTGCTCTACTGGTTCACCATTGCCAGGATGCCAAAACCGAAGTAAATGAGCTGAAACAGTTAGGAATCAGCGTCACGAAACTGATTCAAGCAAGTGACAAACCTATGGCGATAGTTTACCCTTGTTAGGCTGGAGTTAATTTTCGTTGTGTAAGTCTAGAAAAAACAGGAGTTTATCTATGTCTCTGCTTGTCTGTGCCGCAATAGCGTTTCTATGCCTGACAGCAATTTCACGTAGAAGTGATCCATAGTAGATACAACGTTGTAGTTGATTGGTCATACTAATCAGTCACTTTCTGTATAGAACATTAGTTCTAGTAACACTATTAAAAGTCAGCGTTTTTGCGAACTTTGGTCTTCTTAAGAACCAATATGAGGCAAATATTCCACGAAAAAGAACCCCACCAGCAGAACCAGTGCGAAAAGCAATAACCCTGCAATTACTCGTTTATCAATTGCCATAGCAATCTCCTGTAGAAGAATCGTTAGTCGTGCTTAGGGGCTAAGCAGAATTTCGGCCAGCAAGCGGACTAAATGGCGCATTCTGGAACGGGTTTGGCATGTCAGACACACCTTCTGATAGATGTGGTGTTTTACTGTTGAATAAACAATCAATTCTTGTCTGCAGTTTTCTAATGCTGGCGGCCGCCGGCTACCATATAAAATCGAGCATCGCCCAGGCAAGCATGGTCCAGGCAGGTGTTGGCGTCTGTCTGGCGGTCGGTTCTGACTCTGTGGACGCAAGTGTAGCCAACGTCAATGTTGAGACTGGTCCGAACTTTCATCGGCAGGTTCAGATCGGTGGTGCAGAATTTATTATGGGCACCAGCAACGGCTACCCCGAAGAATTAGCCGCTCACAAGGCGTCGGTGGAATCGTTCGCGATTGATATTCACGAAGTCACCAACAGACAGTTCGCAGCGTTTGTGGAGGAGACCGGTTATGTCACCACCGCCGAGCGCACGCCAGATCCTGAAAATTACCCTGATATTCCTGCTGAATTATTGGTGCCTGGTTCCGCATCATTTATTGCCCTGGATGATCGGCCTAAAGGTCAGTGGCGTGATTGGTGGAAATTCATTGAAGGTGCAAATTGGCAACAACCTAAAGGGCCTGGCAGTAATATAGAGGGGTTAGATAATCATCCGGTTGTTCATGTGAGTTACCTTGATGCAGTGGCTTACGCCACTTGGGCTGGACGCGCTTTACCCACAGAAGCGCAATGGGAGTTTGCAGCACAAGCTTCTGCACAACTAAAACAGGCCAATACGTGGCAGGGCTTTTTTCCGCTACAAGATAAAGCGCTAGATGGCTTTGACGGTATAGCACCTGTAGGTTGCTATAAGCCCGATAGCAATGGTTTGTTTGATATGAAAGGCAATGTATGGGAACTGGTAACAGATGCCTTCCAGCCAAACGTAAATGATTCAACGCTTGCACATATGCGAGTAATCAAAGGTGGGTCTTTTTTATGTGCAGACAACTTTTGTAAGCGTGACAGGCCGCAAGCACGCCAAGGTCAAGAAGAAGATTTCAGTACTGATCACGTGGGCTTTAGAACGGTTGCGCTGCCTGATACCAGAGCTGCGAATAATACTCACTAACGTGATTCTCGCTGGCGCAATATCTGCACCAGCAGATATTCTACATTGTCCTGGTGCTGTAAATAAAACTGTGTGGCAGGCAAATAAAGTGCGGTAGGTAAATAATGATTAATCTCAGAGCCCGGAAATTAACGCTAGTTTTATTAACCTGCGTTCTTACTTCATGTGGAGGCTCGGGCACTATAAGCGAGCTCACCCCGGATGCGGGTATAGAGCTAGGCGCGGCTGAAGGGTTAAGTGGCAATAGTTACTCAGTGCAATTAAGCGGCACTCAAGTACTACCTGTAGTTGATACTCAGCATACCGCTTACGCAGACTTTACCCATGACCCGCAGACCGGTCGTTTGTTCGGGACCGTTACCACTACTATTGAAAACACAACATCGGTGCACTTGCATGAGGGCGGTGTTGGTGAAGTAGGGGCTGAAGTGGTTGCCTTAATAGTCAGTGGCAACGACACAGGCAACACTGTATTTAATATGCCCGCAGGCTTCGTGTTGTCAGCGCAGCAAACAGAGCTTTATAACGCGAGTGGATTGTATGTTGATCTACATGCGGGTGATATAGAGCTGCGCGGTCAGCTAAGTCTTGAGCAGCCAGTTCCCACCATAAACAGTACGCTCGATGACATACAAGCTAAATTGTTTACCCCTGTTTGTTCTGGTTGTCACGCAGGTACTGGTAACAGTTTGCCGGCCATTATGGATTTAACAGATGCCGATGCAAGTTACGCCAGTTTGGTCGGTGTCTATAGCATTAATGAGCCAGACTTACTCCGTGTCGATATAGGCAACGCGAGTAGCAGCTTATTAGTAAAGAAAATAGAAGGCACGCAAACTATTGGTGCGCGCATGCCGTTTCGCGGTGCAATGCTTGATGCCAATACCATAGCGGCGGTAAAGCGTTGGATAAGCACTGGCGCTGCACGGTAAGCTCTGATGTATCGATTTATAAAATGGTTTACAAGCGTATTGTTGTTGCTTGTTTTTTGTATGCCGCTAGCAGCGCAAGATCTGCCAGAGCTTACGGATCGTACCGCGCAATCACTTCGCGGTCTCAATAATGATGTTAGCGTTAAAATACTAGAGTCAGCAGATTTTAATGGCGATGGTTTTGAAGATATTGTTATAGCGCGTTGGGATACAGACCCGGTTCTACTGATTAATGATGCGGGTGTTCTTAGCAACAGTACGGAAGCGTTTATCATTGATCCCTCGATGGCCGCCAATAGTAATTATGTTGAAGCGTTTGATGCTAATGCAGACGGCTTAGCAGATTTAGTATTTGCCAGATTAAACCGCAGCCCGTGGTTATTGATTAACCGTGGCAATAACTCACAAGGTGAGTGGCTAGGCTTTGTAGAGGGGCGGAGCCTTGATATTGCCGGTAGCAGCTTGGTTATAGAATCGGGTGATGTCACGGGTGATGGTGCGCCAGATCTATTAGTGATAGAGGTTGAATTTAATACCAATAAGCTTTTAGTGAATGATGGCGTCGGTAACTTCAGTAACCAATCTGAAAAGTTAGGCGAGCTCGCTAATTTGCAACGTGGTCACTCAGCCTTATTGGATGATACAGACGCTGACGGTGATATCGATATTGTCTACATTGAGTCTGATTTATTTTTATACGTTTATTACAACGATGGCGATGGCAATTTTAACAACCAGCAGCGGCAAACTTTTCAGAATTCAGATGGTTTTGCCTATATTTTCGGGGCGGCCGATTTTAACGGTGATGGTCGCTTTGATTTTCGTCAATACTCAAATACAGCGCCAATGGCTGCAATGTCTACGGAGTTAAATACTACTACAGGCTTGCCGGTATTTTTATTAAGGCAAGATGCACCCATGACCCGTGGTAATCGTAAGCACGGTACCACTCATATGCGTGATATCGATGGTGACGGTGATATCGACTACGTGCTCTCAAGCATGATGCGTAACTTTGGCGGATTGAATAATACCTTTGAAGGCATGCGCACAGAGCTTGTAATCAATGCTGGTGTGAATAGCGGTCTATTCATACCGTTTACCGGTGAAGACTGGGGTCGTGATGAATCAATGGATGCCAGAATTCTTGACGTAAACGGCGATGGCAATATGGATTTATTCGTCGCACATCAACGTCGATACGGTGTGTACCTGAATAACGCACCAAGTAAAATAGTAGAGCTGGAAGCATTGCAGGCGGCCCCTGCAGAGAGCGGTACAGCGGTAGCTGTTTCGGCTCAGTTATTAACCGGCACCGACGTTACCTATGAATGGGATTTTGGCGACGGTGAACTAGTAACCACTACCAGTGCGAGCAATACCCATGTATACGATACACCTGGGCGTTACTTAATTAGCGTGACAGCGCGTAATGCACTAGGCAGTGATCAGGCAACTATTACCCACCGTGTGCATGAGCCCTTAGTCGATGGGAAATCACAGTCTTCGACTTCAGTGATTATTGTTGGTGCAAATGCATGGATCGTTAACCCGGATCATAATACTGTTTCGGTATTGAATATTGAAAATGGTCAGCGGTTGGCTGAAATTCCTGTTGGAATTGGGCCGCGTAACCTTATTGCAGTCGGTGAAAATGTCTGGGTAACCAACAAAGATTCATCTAGCGTGTCGGTTGTTTCTATGAACGGTCTATCCGTAATAGATGAATTGCCGTTTAAAGCGGGCTCGCAGCCGCATGGCGTTGTCTCAAATGAAGCGGTGGTTTATGTGGTGCTTGAAGGCACTGGTGAGCTGGTTAAGCTTGATGCCGCTAGTAGATCAAAGATTGCACGTGTAGATGTTGGTAGGCATCCGCGGCATATAGCGATCAATGCTAGTGGTAGCCAATTGTATGTGTCGCGTTTTATTTCCTTGCCTGTTTCGGGTGAGAGTAGTCGGCAAGTCGGTACCGATGGCGGTGGTGTGTTAACCGTGGTGCGTGCCAATAACCTTGCTATAGCAAGCCGCATAGTGCTGCCTTATAATAATGTAGAAGATACTGATACTAGTGCTAGAGGGATTCCCAATTATTTAATGGCGCCGGCTTTATCGCCTAATGGCCGGCATGCCTACATTGCGGCCAAGCTTGATAATATTTATCGAGGTTCAATGCGTGATGGAAATGCTCGAGAGCACAATATGCTTGTGCGCGGTCTTATGTCTACAGTAGACCTATCAGCTAGCGCCGAGATTCTCGATAACAGAATAGACTTTGATAACAACAGTCCGCCAACTGCCATTGCAGTGGGTCCAACAGGGAATTATCTTTTTATTATTCATGAGGCCAGCAGGCAGCTTGAAATATTTGATGTCTATGGCAGTGAAATAATATTCTCAACGGATGTAGGCTTTGCGCCACAGGGCCTGGCAATTTCCGATGATGGTACAAAGCTAATAGTCGATAATATGTTGTCACGTAGTGTTTCGGTGTTTGATCTTACCGAACTGATGAGTGGCTTGTCAGATAATGCTATTTTAGTGCGAACGATAGATACTGTTAGCAATGAAGTCTTAAGTCCTCAAGTGTTACAGGGCAAGCGCCTGTTTCATGATGCCGCGGATGCTGCCCTTACCGGTCAAAAGTATATTAGCTGTGCGGTCTGCCACTCTGAAGGTGGCCACGATGGACGCACATGGGATTTTTCTGATGCCGGTGAGGGCTTACGCAATACAATAGACTTACGCGGCCGTGCTGGAATGGGGCATGGCAACATTCACTGGACCGCCAACTTTGATGAAATACACGATTTTGAAAACGATATAAGAGAGATCTTTGACGGCACTGGTCTACTCACTGATGAAGATTACATTCGAACATCGGGTATTTTAGATGCGTCTAACCCTAAAGAGGGTTTGAATGATCGCCTGGATGCACTGGCGGCCTTTGTATCATCACTTAATACATTTGCAGATAGTCCTTACCGGGAGTCTGCAAACCGTAGGAGTGATGCCGCCGAACGCGGCCATAAAGTATTTAGACGTGCCAATTGCGCTAAGTGCCATAGTGGTGAAGAATTTACGGATAGTCCGCAACAGCAGTTTCACAACATAGGAACGGTTGATGCCGATACCGGCAGGCGGTTAGGGCAAGCGTTAGTTAGCAACGGCATAGATACCCCTACGCTGCGGGGTCTTTGGCACGGTGCGCCTTATTTACATGATGGTTCAGCAGCTGATCTTACTACAGCCGTCAAAGCGCATAGGTCTTCTCAGGTAGGGTTTAATGTAAACAGCCTCAGTTCCATGGAGCTGAGTGATCTGGTCGCCTACTTATTGCAAATTGATCGCTCAGAGCCACTCGCTACATCTGACAATGACAATGATGGCGACGGGCAAATTAATTCGTTAGATAACGACGACGATAACGACTCAGTTGCCGATGCCATCGATAGCTTTCCGCTAGATCCAACAGAAAGCGCTGATAACGACAAAGACAATATTGGTGATAATCAAGACGCTGACGACGATAACGACGGCGTGCCAGATAGCGTAGAAGATTCATACGCTTTAGATATTGATGGCGACGGTATCATCAATAGATTTGATTTAGATAGCGATGGCGACGGCATAACGGATGTAGAGGAGGCAGCTGGTATAGATCAAAGCCTGGATGGATTGATAGATAATGTAGCGTTGCGCGGTAGTTTAACCGCACCACCAGATACAGATGCTGACAGCCTGCCAGATCTGTATGATCTTGAAAGCACCAACCCACAAAACAACCTTGCAGGCCCGTTTGACATAGCCAACGGCCGCTGGCAATCACTGGACACAAACGCAAACGGCCGTCTAGATCCACAAGACAACGGTTACATAGATAGCAACAACGATGGCGCCGACGACAGAACCATATTCAAAAGCCTGAAAGTTGGTGGTTCAGGCGGCTGCGTAATAAGTAAATCACCAGGCTCTAAGCACGACCCAGCCTTCAGCATAATATTGCTGCTTATATTCGCCAACCTATACAGACGCAGAGTGGCATAATCTTTTAAGGAAACCCACAAGCGTTAGCGTGGGACTGATTTGTACGAATTCTGATTTTGAATGATGTAGCTCGAACTATGAAATATTAGTTTTGTGCAGTTCGGCTCTGGATATGAAGTATGGCGAGATTGGGGTGGTTAGTCCCACGCTAACGCTTGTGGGTTTCCGTTGTCGTGCTTTACTCGCAAAAGGCGGCATAGCTGATTGTGCACATTTCCATGCCTAAAAAAGCCCATGCATTACAATAGCGTGTGATCCACACGGTACCTAAGGCACACCAGTTAAACTGTCGTTTTCCACCGCACCAGTCACGTCATTGAAAATACTCCGACTCATCGTAATAACTGCACTAACAGCCTGGCTGCTAAGCGCGTGTAACTACCTCACTAAAAGAGAGCCCGGTATTGGCAAAGCGGTAGAGTGGTCTGATCTGCCCAATTGGAATGGTGATGCTGTTGAGCAGGCGTTTCTGGGCATTCAGGCACAGTGCCCGTTAATGGCTAACAAGCAAGACAACTGGAAGCCAATTTGCCGCGATGTTGCATCACTGGAAAAAGCAACACCTGCGCAGGTACGTGCGTTTCTGCAGCAGTATTTTACCCCGCATCGCATCTATGGTCAGTACGGCAAGCTTGAAGGATTGATCACCGGTTATTATGAACCGATACTCAATGGCAGTCTGACCAAAACAGAAAAATTTGCCTACCCGATTTATGCAGTGCCCGATGATATGCTCACCATAGAGCTGTCAGGTCTATATCCAAAGCTCGAAGGCATGCGTCTGCGCGGCAGGTTGGAGGGCAATAAAATTGTGCCGTTTCACTCACGTGAAGTCATTGATGGAAAAGAACAGCCGCTGGCCGGTAAGGAGTTAGTCTGGATCGATGATCCTTACGGTTCCTTTTTTTTGCAAATTCAAGGTTCGGGTAGGGTGCGCTTAGACGATGACACCATAATGGGTGTTAACTATGCTGATCAGAACGGTCACCCGTACTTTGCCATAGGTAAGAAACTCGTAGAGATGGGCGCCATAGAACTTAAAGACGTTAGCCTTTTTACTATTCGCAGATGGCTTGAAGAAAACCCAACGCGTGCAGATGAAGTAGTAAACACAAACCCAAGCTATGTATTTTTCCACCTACGTGAAGATATCAACGAAGGTCCGCGAGGGTCTCTAAATGTGCCACTGACGGCAGGGCGAAGTCTTGCGGTAGATAAGCGTGTGATCCCGTTGGGTACACCGGTATGGCTTGATACATCGCTGCCAGATGGCAGCGCATACCAACGATTAATGGTGGCACAAGATACCGGTGGTGCTATTAGTGGTCCGGTGCGTGCCGATGTTTTTTTTGGAACTGGCAGAAGTGCTGAGTTGCTGGCCGGTGAGATGAAACAAAAAGGTCGTCTGTATGCGTTGTTGCCGGTAGAAACAGGCGCTAAATAAGCCGAATATCGCCAAAATAGCGTTGAATTATACCGATTCGGCTCTATATTTATAAGTTAACGAGAAGCGCTATAGTTAGATGTTGGTGGTTCTTTAAACAATAATAAAACGGAGGAGTAACAAGTATGTTTGAATCTATGGGGTTAGCACTACTGGTTGGCGGTGCGGTATTGTTGCTGCTTTTCTTAAGGTCGTTTGTTCGCATTGTGCCGCAAAACGAAGCCTACATAGTCGAGCGACTAGGTAAGTATGATCGCACCTTGCTTGCAGGTTTTCATATCACTATTCCAATCATTGAACGGGTAGCCTATAAACACTCTCTAAAAGAATTTGCGGTCGACGTTGCTTCGCAACAAGCTATTTCGCGCGACAACGTACCATTAAGCATTGATGGCGTTTTATATCTTAAAATTATGGACCCCAAAGCCGCATCGTATGGTGTTGATAACCTACGCTTTGCTATAACGCAGTTGGCGCAGACCAGTATGCGTGCAGAGATTGGTAAGCTATCGCTCGATGATACCTTTGAGTCCAGAGAAAATATCAACGCGCGGGTGACCAACGCGATTGATGAAGCTTCAGGTGTGTGGGGTACCAAGGTACTGCGTTATGA
Organism: uncultured Granulosicoccaceae bacterium; assembly: GCA_937927895.1. Lineage (GTDB taxonomy): Bacteria > Pseudomonadota > Gammaproteobacteria > Granulosicoccales > Granulosicoccaceae. The sequence goes on from CALGKA010000080.1 coordinate 31,137, forward strand.
AGTAAAAGACATTCAGCCACCTGCCAGTATTCTCGAAGAGATGGAAAAGCAGATGGGTGCAGAGCGAGAGCGGCGTGTAGCGGTAACCACCTCGGAAGGTTACAGACAGTCACAAATAAACCAGGCTGAGGGTGATCGTGAAGCACAAATTTTACGTGCCCAAGGTAGTGCGGAAAGCATGACTATTGAAGCCACAGCGCGTGCAGAAGCTATTCGAACTATCTCATCTGCAATCAACTCTGAGGGTGGGTCAGCGGCAGTTGCACAACAACTAGCAGAGCAGTATGTAAGTGCATTTGATAAGTTGGCGCGTGAAGGAACAATAGCCTTGCTACCGGGTGATGGTAGTGATGTTTCCAGTATGGTGGCTAAAGCGTACACGGCATTTGATGCGTTACGCAGCAAAGTCGATAACAGCAACGCGGCATCGGGTGCAGTAAAATGAACCCCTTCTGGTTGTTTTTGATTATTGGGGTAGGGCTACTGGCGGTAGAGCTGTTGGTATTTCAGTTTACAACCTTTTGGCTTTTCTTTGTCGGTATAGGTGCATTAATCGCCGCAGCATTTGCATGGTTGGCCGGTGATGCCAGTTATCTTTCTACTACTCTGGTATTTTTAGTAGCGTCCGCCGTAGTGACCGCCGTGTTGTTTGTACCAATAAGAAAATGGCAAAAGCAGCCATCAGCCATTGCCGATAACAACGCAATCGGCCAGCGTGTCAAGGTAAAGCAAGCCATAAGTACAGAGCCAGGTGGTATAGTGTCCTGGTCAGGAAGCGATTGGCAAGCAGAACTTGCCACCGGCCAGGTAGAGCCCTTAAGCGTTGGTGATAACGCACGCGTAGTATCCATTGAAGGCATAAAGCTCTACGTCGAAAAGGCGTAGAGGTCTTACCGCAACCATTCGATTAGCGGTGCAATAGCACCGCTGGAAGTGGATCGATCACACTAGCAGAGAATTAAGCTCGCAAGGAAGCCCGCCAGCGTAAGCGAGGGACTATAGGACCGGGAAGATTGATTCTCCATCTAGTCAAAATAATATCCTTGAGCCATCACTGGCAAGCCGCTCAGGCTAGAGGTAACCTGGAATTATAACCCCAAAACACTTGCAATATACTTGAGTAATCACGTATATTGCAGTCATGAGTCAGAAAAAAACCGAACTAGTATTTTCACTGTTAGCAGCTTCGAGCAAAATCGAAAGACGATTCGATCGAATCTTATCCAACGTTCGCGGCATTAGTTTCACTGAATATTTCTTACTAAAGCGCTTAAGCAGCCAAGCCAATAACGCCGCCACGCGTGTTGACCTGGCAGCACTAGTGCACTTAACACCTTCAGCGGTGACACGTGCGCTGAAACCACTAGAGAAAATAGGCTATGTTCGCTCTAAGAAAAATGAGCGCGATGCGCGCCAGAGCCTGGCAACCTTAACTACCGCAGGTTCTGAGTTGCTCTCCGATGCAGACAGTATGTTGAGTGATGAAATTGCAGCGATGTCTATTTCTACAGCGAATCAAAAAGAACTTAAAGCGCTATTAGACGGTATTTTGTAGTGCAAGCTCATAAGCCCTAATAACGGATTGAAAATACATGGCGCGATTGGTTCTGGTATGTGGCCCTACAGGGGCCGGGAAGACAACTCACACATTATCTTTGTGTAAAGAGGTTAGGGCAATTCGATTTTCGATAGATCCTTGGATGCAAACCTTGTTCGCAAATGATATGGAATCTTTAGATTTTGATTGGATGATGGAGCGGGTTAACCGTTGCTCTGATCAAATGTGGGAGGTTAGTGAGCAAGTATTAGCGCTCGACGGCAGTGTTGTTTTAGATCTAGGGTTCACAACTAAGGCACAAAGAGCAGTATTTTTTGACAAGGCAAAAGAGCTAGGTATCAACGCCGAACTGCACTACTTAGATGCGCCAAAGAATACCCGTCAGGCGCGGGTAGCTAAACGAAATACAGAAAAAGACCCGTCTGTTTATGCTTTTGAAGTGACCGATATGATGTTTGACTTTATGGAGCCAAGGTTTGAAGTGCCAGAAGCTGCTGAATTGATCCATGGGTTGCGAGTTAATGCGTAGAAAAAGCATGGCACTCATCGTACCGCCAACAAACAATGAATACATCTAACCACCGTCCAACACAATTGCCTATTGCAGTAGTAGCAGCGCAAGTGTGCGATGCGCTGCATAAAGGCAATGTGGTGCTGCAAGCAGAGCCCGGTGCAGGTAAAAGTACTGGCTTACCACTTGAGCTGCTAAAGTCAGGCTTCGACGGCAAAATTATAATGCTAGAACCAAGGCGATTAGCGGCGCTTAATGTAGCAACCCGTTTAGCTACACAGTTAAACGAACCCCTCGGGCAAACTGTTGGTCTGCGCATGCGTGGTCGTACTGAGTTTTCAAAAAACACGAAGCTTGAAGTGGTAACGGAGGGGGTGCTCACTCGCATACTGCAAAATGACCCCTTGTTAGAAGGTGTAGCGGTTGTGGTGTTTGATGAATTTCATGAGCGCAGCTTGCATGCGGACTTAGGGCTGGCATTATGCCGTGATGTACAGCAGGGTGTGCGTGAAGATCTACGTTTACTGTTTATGTCAGCGACACTGGAAAGTGAGGCTTTATGTGCACACCTTGACGTTGCAAGCCCTATTGTATGTGAGGTACGGCAACACCCGGTTGATATTATATGGCAAGGGGAAAGCCGTGCACCGTTACCAGCATCTGTAGCAAGTACTGTGTCTAAGGCATTGGATGTTCATCACGGTGACATATTAGTATTTCTACCGGGTGTTGCAGAAATTGAAAAAACCGCAAAGCTGGTTGAATCGCAATTACCCGGTAACGTTAAGCTTCATCGTTTGCATAGTGGTGTTAATGCAGAAGCACAGCGTGAGGCCACGGCACCTAATAAAGATAATACTCATCGGCGGGTCATACTTGCCACAAGTATCGCTGAAACGTCACTAACAATAGATGGAGTCAGAATTGTTATTGATGCCGGAGTAGAGCGGCGATCACGTATTGATTCTGTCTCTGGTATTGAGCGTCTTGAAACAGTAATGGCCAGTCAGGCAAGTGCTACACAGCGAGCGGGCCGTGCCGGGCGTACGGATTCCGGGGTTTGCTATCGCTTGTGGTCTGAAAGTAGTCATCACACCCGCGCTGTGAGTTGGCAGCCAGAGGTTTTTCGTGCAGATCTCTCATCACTTGTTATTGAGGTAGGCCAATGGGGTGTTACTGATATTCAATCCCTTCCATGGATAGACACACCGCCATTAAGTGCAATAGAGCGCGCTAAAACGTTATTGCAGAGTTTAGATCTCTGGGGCGATGATGGATTAACAGAGCGGGGCCGTGCAGTTGCAAAGCTGCCATTGCCACCTCGCTTAGGGCATATGCTGTTGTGGGGGAGCGAACAAGGTATCTCTGAGACTGCAACGAAGCTCGCCGCGTTATTAGAAGAGATCCCAAGAACTCGTGGTGCAGACCTATCACAGAATTTACAAAGACCGACGCAATGGCAGAAGCGTCGCGCGACCCAATTAAAACAACTACTACCCGCGACGGCCAATAATAGTAAAGGCATAAGCCTGGTTGAAGATGCCGCTAATTTATTAGCGCGTGCGTTCCCGGATCGCATTGCAAAACGAAGGCCTGGTGCAGACGGGCGATACTTACTAAGCGGTGGCTCGGGTGCATTGTTACCCAACGAAGATCCGCTTTCGCAAAGTGACTACCTTGTTGTGGCAGCGTTGGGTGGGCAGGGTGCAGAGTCCAGAATATTTGCAGCACTTCCGATTAACGAACAACAGCTGGTAGATGCCTGTGGCGATATAATCGATTGCCGGGACAGTGTTGATTGGGACGATACCCATGAGCGTGTAATCACTGAAAAGCAACTGTGTATTGGTGCGGTAGTAATAGAAAGAAAACCGCTGACTAACATAGAAAATGATTTACGCACTGCTGCATTGATAAGCGCTATTCGCCGTAAAGGATTACTGTGCCTTGATTGGACTGAGAATGTCAAAGAGTGGCAAGCACGGGTGCAGCGCATGCGCGCGTTAGAAGGTGATACGACAGGTTTCTCTAGTGTCGACGATACAGCGCTGATTGCTTCACTAGAAGACTGGCTGCAACCGTATCTGGCAAGGGTGTCAAATTTAAAAGCGTTAAAGAAGGTGGATGTATTGGCCGCCCTCAAGGCTACGATTAGCTACCCCCAGCAACAGCAACTCGATGAATATTTACCCCATACCTACACTGTGCCTAGTGGTTCGCGGCACAAGCTCCGTTATGCTTGTGAAGGGAGTCCGGTGCTCTCTGTAAAACTACAAGAGATGTTCGGATGTCGTGAAAACCCGACTATTGCTAATGGTCGTATCAATCTTAAAGTTGAGCTTTTGTCGCCAGCGAGAAGGCCTGTTCAGATAACTGAAGATCTGGGTAACTTTTGGAGCAGTAGTTATATAGCGGTTAAGAAGGACTTGGCCGGTAGATACCCTAAGCATCCCTGGCCGGATGACCCGCTTAATGCGCAGGCAACGGCGTATGCTAAGCCTAGAAAACGTTGATCTGACGATAGTGCTTATTGCGGTGGCAGTGAAGAGTAGCGTAACGGTGGTATTGCCCAGGTTAATATAAAAAATAGTATGGCACAGTTGCCATACTATTTTTAAGTAAACCTGACTGCAGTAACTTCATATTAATCTTATACCATGAAAAAATTATTGTTGGCGTGGTGTTCTATTGCCGGGTGATGCATTGCCGATCTGCCTGCTTGAGCAAGTCCAGCCTCCAGCGACTGGATCACAGTCAATTCTGGGTAGATGGCATTGATGAGCATAGGCAATTCTAGCCTGTGCAAGTGTTCCATGAATAGTGACGTAGCAATGTGCTGGAGCAGCCGGCACTACTACCGGTGGGTGTACGGGGATTAAGTCGTTTCTTACAGTGCATTCAACTATTGAACCCGGGTGCACGCCTACCGTGATGCGGCCGTTGTGAGACCGCCCGGCATCGCCACAATCGATAGACTCATCATAGCCTGCAGCTGATTCATGAATAGAATAGTGGCCGGCTGTAACTAGCAACGAACGCTTTTGCTTAGACTTCAAAGATAGATTTTTATAGTACGTGCTGTTATCGGAAACATTGATATGAAAATCGTCTGAGTCGTGGGTGTTTATTAAGTGTCCGTCTCTATAGGCCAGCTTTTTTACCTTAAGAACTGATAGCTGAATATCTTTTCTATACGAAATACACGTAAACCAGTTGCAATGGTTGTAGTGAATGTATGCTTCACCTGTGTGTGTGTCAATGTTCTCGCAAGGCACATGAAACTGCTGCCCATAGACTGAAACTGTCAGGCTGCCTGTGCCGCAAGAGCCACTGATTACGTCAGCTGGGTGAGCAAAATAATTGGTAGCGTGTGAATTGCCTGCTACGCTTGCCGCCGCAAAAACAATTGCCGCTAGCCCCCATGTGCTCACTTTCGTTTTAATTTTATTGGTTAACATAACTTGTCCCTTCCTTGTTAAAAAACTTATGTTAGATATGCACTTCAATGCGTGCGTCAAAAAGATTACACAATGTTAATCGGGTTTGACATTACCTATAACAACTAAGTATTTCGTTGTGGTGCTGTTTTAGTTTGGCTCAATGACAATAAACGTAAATACGTACAGCTTTATTGATAGAGTACATACGCAATTGCGAATAACGTAAGCAATATAGTGGTTGCGGCTATGATTGATTGCATTGACTATGCTGCTTTTGTACCGCTGTTATATTTCATTAGATGTAAATAAAAATTAGGAGTGAATGGTTATCTTTACTACATTATTTGGTCGATTGGTGGCCGTAATCGGAAGCGTCATTACATGGTCTAGAAAGTCCGCTGAAAGCGTAAACAAACCGGCTTTTGGGAAAGCACCGCAAATACCGAATGCTAAGCCACAAGGTATGCCCACGCTTAAAATGCCCACCGCCCAGGGGTGGAGTGCCGGTCACACACCGACTGCGGCTGAAGGTTTAAAAGTCAATGCATTTGCAAGCAACCTAAAGCATCCGCGCTGGGTTTATGTTTTACCCAACAATGATGTTCTGGTCGCAGAGTCATGCGAAGAAATTGGCAAAATCAATTCGTTATTTGATTTAGCAATGATCAGCACAATGAAACGTGCATCGGCTGTTGGAGTGTCGGCAAATCGTATATCGCTTTATCGCGATACCAACGGTGACGGCACCGCAGACTTCCACAAGGTATTCGTTGAGAATCAAAGCCAGCCCTTCGGAATGGAGCTGGTAGACGGTACTTTTTACGTCGGTAATACCGATGGCATAGTTGCATTCCCTTATGCAAAGGGTGATATCAGGTTAGAAGG
>CALGKA010000081.1 GCA_937927895.1 uncultured Granulosicoccaceae bacterium
CACATCAAGCACGCCTGTGAAGCGGCCGGCAACGGCTACTGCTGCCGACATTGCCCCAGGCGATATTCAATAAATCGATTGAAAAAATACCCGGTCTGATAATCCTCGTACACTTCAATCACATACGGTGTCCGAGAGTTATAACTAAATTGACGCGCTATATGCTCGGCAAAGTTTTTTGTGCGTAGTGGGTGAACATAAATTTCAACCTCGCTAAAGAATGGGTCGGCTTGCTCAAGTTCTGTTTGCATTTCTTCTTTGAGCTTATCCATCTCTTCACCAGCGCTTCTACGTTTGCGATATTTTTTCCATACTTTGCGTGATACACGTGACAATTCTTTAGTAGGCTTATCGCGGGCTCGTAGTGCTGCTATCGCTTTATCGGTGATGTTTACGATCATATAGTTCTGACCGAGGTTGTCCCATGAGTCAATGAACTGCTTGCCTTTGTACGGCTTTAGATAACCAACTTGACCATAGAACGACGCACGACCGGTGGCTGCTAGTTTTGCTAACGGATCGGTACCTCTATCACGATCACTAATAAAGAGTGATTGTTTAGCCGCTATTGACGGGGTTTTCGCAAACTGACGCCAAGTGCCAATGCCGACTTCCTTAGTGCTAATCATTTCATCTACTTGATCAGCAAAATGTTCACTAAGAGCGGCTAGTTGTGCCACTTGAACTGCGGCTGAGCACTCTGCCACAAAGGGTTTGTTATAAAGAGGTTGTATGGAACTACTAAGGTTTTCTAGAGGTGTGTCATAGCCCTTTTTACCTGTAGTGTTCCAAGTGCCTGCTGGTGGCTTGAAGGGGTCGCGTGGATCATCGCCTACCGGTAGAAACTCGAATTTACGATTGTTGCTGAGGCTGCCTACTGCTGTTTTAACGGACTCATGATAACTGCGATTAAATAAACACTTACTGGTGAGCGTACGAAGCGTTTGCTGGCTGCGAGTAAGGAGTTTTTCTCCTTCGCTCGCTCGATTGTATTTAAAGACAGATGGGGTATTGGTATTACAGCTGTCTGTATTCTCAAAGCCAATATCGTTGCTTTCTGCTTCTAGCTGCCAGCCTATATCTGCTAGTACAGAAAGTGTGCAAAAAGTTTCGTCTGCAGCTTTGACAGGTAACGCTGGTATAAGGCACAACAGCGCGGCGATACTGTATTTCATGATGTTGGTCTTGTGTTGGTGTGTGTGTACTTTTGCTTGCTTATATGAAAAGTATTGGCGACGGTGCGAGCGACTGAATTGTTACGACACCTGGCATGCGCACATAGTTCAGTTCTACACCGGAGTTCATTGGGCACTAGCTAGCTAGGCTCATTACTTTGATGGTTATGGTTGTCACCATCGATTTCGACAATATGGTCCGAGGTTTCATCTAGGACGCTCTCCAGTACTGCTGCTGCTCGTGTTGGGTTTTTCTCACTGTGCGGGATAAAGTTTGTTTGTGGTAACCAGTCTTTGAACTCTACGCCGTATATCTCCCAGACAGTGACAAAAAGTGCGGCGATAATCGGCCCTATAATAAAGCCCGGTAAGCCAAAAGTAAGTAGACCACCAAGTGTGGAGAAAAATATCATTAGTTCGTGCAGTTGCGTATCTGAGCCTACAAGCTTCGGTCGAAGTATGTTATCAACACTGCCGACAAGGAGTGCACAGAAAGCGAATAATCCGATCGCAAATACCCATTGATCATTAGCGGCTAAATAAATACAAGCCGGCACCCACACTATGGCGGCTCCCACGCCAGGCACTACTGATAGCAGCATCATAGTAATACTCAGAAAGAGGGCGCTTGGAATATTGCAGAACCACAGTGCTATACCTGCCATGCTTCCTTGCAGAAAGCCGATTACGGCCGTGCCTTTTAAAGTAGCAATGGTGACACTTCTAAAACGGTGCAACAGCAGGGATTCGTTCTTATCGTCTAATGGGAGGTAGAAAAGTATCTTTTTGATCAGCTTGTCGCCGTCCATTAAAAAGAAGAAGAAGCTGTAAAAAACAAGCAGTGCTGTGATGACTGCGCTTACGGTACCGCGTGTAGCGCTTTGCAGTATGTTAACGGCAGTGCTGCTAGCGCCGACAAAGACTCCGCCTAATCTTTCTGCAAACTGATCACGATAAGGGAGTAGTCGATCATAGAATGGTAGTTTCTCTAGCTGGCTATTGATAAAGCCAGGTTCGCTGACGGCCGCTTGAAGTTTTGGTAGCGCGGTTGCTGCTAAATCAGCACCTTGTCCTATGAATACTGAAGCGATTAATAATATTGGAATGAATACGAAGCACAATACTATTAACAGCGTGAATAGTGCTGCTACACCTTGGCTGCCCCCAAAAAATTTAAGTAAGCGTCGGTACAAGGGGTGAAAAACCGCGGCAAATAAAGCGGCCAGAAATATAGCCTCTAGAAATCTCCAGATAATTCCTAAAAATAAGGCGCTAATTGCCAGCACCACTATGGCGAGTACGCTTTTATTTATAAGAGCTGAGTTTTCCATTGTTATGTACAGCTACCAGATTGTTTGGACCAGGTTATTGTATCTAGGTCTTGGGGTGTTGTCTGCGGGTCAACGGGTTGGTAACACTGGGGGGATTCTTTTGCCTTGCAGGCGGCTGTTGATTTGGCTATCGCTTGGCTTGTCCTGCGGACGGCTGACGTGCGTGGCATGCCTGCCGGCGGCCTTCATTTGGGCAGACCCAAACAGAAGCAAAGGCCTTCTTGCTACTTTGTTGCCCCTTTTTTAACAGGGAAGGGGTGGCGGCGCCATTTTTTGAAATCCTCTGGAGTGGGGTCACGCCCATTATTGTCAACTATGGGCACATCCATGTGCATCGCGCTCAAAGCGCCGTCCCTGGCGCTTAGACCCCACGAAAGACTATTTCGAAAAACAACAAAAAGCGCTTTAAAAGCATTAACAGATTCACTTCGTGAGTTTGGCACTCTACGTCGGTTTTTTTGGGTCTGGGCAATTGAACGGCTTGTGGTTCGGGACGCTCAGTTAGAGTTGTGGCTCGACTTTACTTTGTCTGCTCGTGTAATTGATGTTCCGTTTTTAATGTCCGACTACAAATATTTTATATCTGCGAGTATGTTCTTCATCTTTTAGCTTTTAGGAAGCCCGCTAGCGTCAGCGAGGGATTTTGAAACTGTGAAGTTTAACTTTTTTCTATCCGGAAAAAGAACACTTTATAGCCCATATCACTGTGCGTTATCTTTAAAGGAAACGCCACAAGCGTAAGCGTGGGATTTTAAAGCCGTGGTGGACCTAAATAATTCTATAGTGCATAAATGAACATGGTGTGCCGACTAGCGACCAGCTTGAAACATTCTTGTGGACATGTTTTTTTCGATATTGGGATTCAGCAATTCATAGACATCTATTCACTACTTCTTGTTTGCGTTATTCTTCAAGTACTCTCTATTCTAAGGCCTGCATGGTGCTTACCCTATCTGCCGATAAGCGCAAAAGGCTTGCGTTCTTCCTTGTCATTATTACTCCTGCTATGTGGTCTGCTAATTACATTGTGGCGCGTGCGGCGCCTGGGGTTATTGGGCCTCATTTGTTGGCTTTTTCCCGGTGGGCTTTGGCGTTGTGCATAATGCTGCCGTTTGCGTTGCCGGAGATATATCGTAAGTGGCCTGAATGGCGTTTGGAATGGCGTCAGTTTTTGTTTTTAGGTGGTTTAGGTATGTGGATATGCGGGGCCTTTGTATACATTGGGGGTCACACTACTGAGGCGCTTAATATTGGATTGCTGTATGCCTTAGCGCCGGTGTTAATAGCGGTGGCGTCGGCACGGTTGTTTGATGATCATTTGCAGGCTCTACAGATTTTTGGGGTGTGTTTGTCTTTGGTGGGAATGCTGATGGTTGTACTAAAAGGGTCTTGGGGCAACCTTGTTGAGGTCAACTTCACCCGCGGTGATCTTTGGATCTTAACGGCGGTGGCCTGCTGGACTTTGTATTCCATATTGTTGCGTAAGTGGACGAGCGTGTTGAGTAATTTTACCCGGCTTGCTGTGATCACTTGTGGTGGCTTAATAGTGTTGTTGCCGTTTACACTTGCCGAGGTTGCAACTACTGGCTTGCCAGTTGATTGGGGCAGGGCCATGCTTATTGCAGTGGTTGCTGCAGTTTTACCGGGCTTTGGCGCCTACCAGGCATATTCGTTTTTGCAGCAGGAGCTTGGCGCTGCTCGGGCGGGTTTGGTGCTTTATGTTAGCCCGTTGTATACCGCGCTTATCGCGTGGTGGTTGTTGTCGGAGTCGCCGCATTGGTATCACGCGGCTGGAGCGTGTTTGATTTTGCCGGGGATGTTTCTCGCAATGCGGCCCTCCAGGCGAGCGTAGGCTGTGTTTGTCAGTTACCAACTAAGATTTAGTTTGCTAGAATAACTATCGAGCAAGTTGGGTAAATGAACCTATGGAACTTCCAAGACTAGTCAAATTCCCTGGTGCGCTGATTTTTGGTCTTATTTGGGTTCTCTCGGCAGTAAATCTGGCCTTCGCTGACCCGCTTACCCAGCCCACCGCTGAAGTCTTGTTAAAAATCACCGGTAAGATTAGTAACACCAATATCGGCAATGAGGCACACTTTGATCTAGAGATGCTTCAGAAGCTTGGTGCGACTCAAATCAAAACTAAAGCACCGTGGATTAAGGGTACAGCCGTCTTTGAAGGTGTGTTGCTTAGCGATTTATTAGATGTCGTTGGTGCTAAGTCATCAGATTTTAAAGCCACGGCGCTAGATAAATATAAGTTTGATTTCGCGGGGCTTGACTATAAGGCGTACCCCGTAATTGTCGCTTGGTCGAAAAATGGTGAGAAACTTAATGTAAGAACCCTTGGGCCATTAAAGATCATGATGCCATTTAGTGATTACCCTGAAATAGATAACGATGCGTATCACAATGCGGCTGTGTTTCAGTTGATTGAAATTTCAGTGTATTGAAATATACCAGCTACATTTTATTCACACTTATCACCACCATTTTATGTGTGATGAGCATTGTTTTTCTGGCACGCGAGATCGCGGGTGTTGGTCAAAGAGTCCATTCAGTCGGCGCTATTCGCTTAGTAAACTTTTCTTTTAAAATTGGCCGCAACTACGACGAGCTCGCCCGCTCTCTTATTTCATACAAAGACTGTGCAACAGCAGAATACAATATAACCTTTGACCAGCGAGCTGCTGGCTCTTCAAGTGCTAACTACAAAGAAAAATTTGATATTGTTTGGAGTGGCTTTACCCACGCTTACGGAAATGTTGATAAATACTGGTCAGGTACCGGGTATTGGTTAGATGAAAGCCGTGCTGTTGGTGCAGCGCGGTTGCGTAATGGTGGATTGGAGTTTTTGCGAAAGTACCAATCCGATATGGCATCGGGTACTACTATTAACTGCGTCAGAATCAATGAAATGCTTAATGATATCTATCTGCAGAAAGAGGCAATTAGTGAGTTTGCGCAAGGCTACTATGAGCTTGATCAAAGGACAGCTCGAGAGCAACAGATGGGTGTTAAAAATCAGTACAACATTATTTTATTATTGGCCGTTTCTTTTATCGCTACATTACTATTAACCGCAGCGCTTGCCTATAAGGCCGTTCGCGAAGCCAGTTTGTCAAATCAAAAATCCCAGGTGGCGGGTCGGCAGGCTATAGTTGCATTGAGTCAGTTGCGTGAGAGTGCTAGTGCTAATGCGGCACAAAATAAATACTTTGCAGCAGCAAGCCATGACTTACGCCAACCGCTACATGCACTAGGTTTATATTTAGGTTCCCTAAATAAGCATGTTGATACCGCTGAGGCGCTACACATTTTACATTGTGCCAATTTATCAACTGAATCACTGTCGGGGTTACTTGATAGCTTATTGGATATTGCGAAGCTTGATGCCGGAGTGGTCTCTTCAAATAAGTCAGAGGTTGGGCTGAGTGCGCTGCTCGTTCGCATTCATAGTCGCTTTCTTCCGGAGGCACAGGAGAAAAACCTGGAACTACGTTTTAAGTCAGTGAATTCCTGGGTCTATACTGATGAAGTTCTACTAGACCGAATTATTCAAAACCTGCTTTCAAATGCACTAAGTTATACCGATGAAGGTCATATCGAAATAGCAAGTGCCATCGAAAATGATCACGTTGTTATTACAATATCTGATACCGGAAGCGGTATACCAGAGCTCCAGCAAGAAGCGGTTTATACAGAGTTTTATCAGCTGCATAATAAAAGGCGGGATCGTGGTAAAGGACTTGGTCTTGGATTATCCATTGTTAGAAAGTTAAGTGATATTTTAGAAATTGATGTCGAGATGCAATCCATTGAAGGCAAAGGTACAACGTTTATCTTGCGATTACCGGTAATAGAAAAACCGAATTCTTCAGGCACTGCTCCAACACAAGAAGTTGTCCCGGTCAGTGTGGGCCAGTCTGCACCAACTGAAGCTGATCTTCGCGGTGTTAAAATATTGTTGATTGAAGATGAAGAAGATATAAGAGACAGTACAATGTTGGTGCTTAAAGCACGAGGCTCAACTGTGCGTGCTGCAGAAAATATCAAAACAGCGCTACAAATATGCACCAGTGAACACTATTTACCCGATGTTATTCTCGCTGACTATAGGTTGGGTAATCAAGAAACCGGCCTGCAAGCGATAGAGCGATTGCGAAACGCACTCGGTGCGACTATGCCTGCGATAATTATCACCGGCGATATGTCAGTAGAGTTTCAACCTCATACTGAGTTAACGCACTTAGAAGTGTTATACAAGCCAGTAGGTACCAAAACGCTGGTGAGTCATATCGCAAAGATGGTATCGAAAAAGCTGCAAAGCTAATTTGTTAGTTAAGAGCTTGCCTTGCGAACTTTTAGTGCTAGTAGCGTTTGCTGTAAAGTGTTTAGGTCATCGTTATTGCTAAGCGCATCTAGTACAAATTGTTTTTGAGTCTTTGGGGCGATCCCGTCGGCCGGTAGATCTGTATCTAAGTTGCTGGGAAATGGGTATCCATCGGTAGAGGCCGATACAACATTGAGCAATTGTGTATTGGCTATTTTGTCATCGTTTTTACGTTCTGTTAGCACCGGGTATATAGATTCTATAATGCCAAAATAGTCAATCGCCTCCATTGCTCTGCCAAACGCTGAGGACACCTGCAGTAAGTTGGCTAACCGATATGTGTCATCGGTTTTGTTCTCACCTGCTGCATGCATTAGCGCCGGGTTGAAAAATACAGCATCGCCTTTTTTTAGTGCAAGTTGCGATCGGTGCTCGTTGAAGTACTGTTGGTATTCCTGACGATTGAATGCAACATAACCTTCAGGGAAATTCTGTGAATAGGGAAGGTAGAGTGTCGGGCCTGACTCCAATGGCATATCGCAGTGTGCGATTGCACCCTGCAGCGTCAGCGCAGGTGAGAGCATATGCACATGTAGCGGATACTCAATGATTTTTTCGCGGGCCATAAAGCCCAAATGATAATCCCGGTGTGCTGACTGTGCAGGACTCCCGGGGTTAACGCGATTCACCTGTGCGGTAATTTGATAGCCTGTACCCAGCCAGGCTTCTGAAGCGAGCGCTATGGTTTCATTGGCATAGTAGGCTGTATAGTTTTGTGGGTCTGCCTTTGCGTGTTTTTCTAACGCGTTCCAGATTCGATCATTCGCACCTGCTTTTGCAAAGTGATCACCACTTCCGCCACCTTTTTCTTTTTGATCATTAATGATCTTTTCAAAGATCTGATTGGCACCGTCGATAGCAGCATGATCTAGCGCTTGGCTAATCATTAGAACGCCTGGCCCATCTGTCCAAACGCTGATCCATTCTGCCATTAAGGCCTTTTTTTGTTCTGTCGATTGGCAGGCGGTTTGAACGGTTTCTGAGTCGTAGACAACTGCGTTTTGTTCGACGGCGCTGGCGAGAGGGTAGTCAGAGAGGTTAGTGCTGCGATCTACTGATTGCTTGAATTTTTCGAAATTACCAGCATCTGCTTTAAAGTAGTGCTTGTTGCTCAGGGGGGTGTCTGCCATGTGCTGCCACTTGCTTAAAACATGAGGGATAAGTGTACATCACTGGCCATAGTCTTTAGTCAGTGTTAGTTGTTTGCTTGCGTCTTATTGTGGCGCTGCTAGTAGCTTGAATTTGGGGTCGAGTCTGGATCGATCTCGTCGTAGACCTCGTCAGGGTCGGTATCGTTGAGAAGTAGCATTTCTCTGACTGCTTCAATATGCTCAAGAATGGTTTCGTATTTTTCACCGTGATCGAATCGGTTGACTTCGATTAAACGAGGCATATACGTGAAGGCGATTTTTAGCGCTTGTAGTGCGTCTTCGCTGAGGGCGTCGCTGTTTTCTGGGGTGTCGTTTTCTGCCATAGTGGTATACGTTGCTAAGCTATCGGTGCGTTAATGCACCGATAGATTCTATATCGCTAATTGATACTGTGCAATTTGCTTTTGTTTAGCGCTTGTTAATGGCCACTAGCTAGCTATAGGCTTCTACTGAATTGGGATTCTGAATCGTCAGTAACGCTTGTCCATTTACAACTGCCGCATTTATAGTTAACACGCCAGAGTGCGGGGTGCTGAGTGTCATAGCGGCGTTATCAGCCCACAGGTAGCTACTGGATTTTGTCAACGCAAGCACTTCCCATTGGGCGAGTTTACTAGCGACAGGATAACCAGGCTTGATCACCAATGGCTGTTGCTTGCATAGTTCGTTTAAGTCCATCATGTGATTTTCAAAGCTGACATAGCGCGGCAAGAATTCTTTTACCATTATGTTCTGTTGGCTGTTATTTACTAAGATCACGGTGTCTTCCGGCGAATGATTGCCGGTGATTATTTGAATTTTTAATTGATCAGCGAATAGTGGGTTATTTGCGTTCGTCGAGGGGCCGGATAATCCAACGCTGTCAGCGGCAACGGCGGTGCTAAATGCGGTACTACTCAGGGCTACGGCGCTAGCGCCAGTCAAAAGCTTAATTGTTCGGCGTTTCTTTAGATCGACCATTTTGGGTGCTCCTATTCGATTGGTAGCTTCAATTTAGCATGCGCCTGGCGATTTACCCGTCTGGCTTTGCAGATTTTAACAACCGGAGCCGTCTGTGGGCTCTAACTTCATTTTTTGAGCGTGTCTAGCTGGCTGCGGGCGTGAGTAGCCAGGCTATATTTACACCGGTACATTGCAAAATTGTGTCACAGTGCGGGTGCCCGTTGCGAAACAGTGCGATTTAATTGTACGTGTTTCATAGTAGTATTCGCTGTTCGTTCAGTGGTTGTTGGGCGTGTATCTGAGTGTCTAGGAGAAAAAAGTGACGAATAAAATTATCGCTACGACGTTAATGGCTGTGGTGGTTGCTGGCTGTTCATCCAGCAAAGATCCGATTAGTCCGATAACAAATTTGCTGCCAGCTCCAGACTGGAGTGATCGGGTGTGTGAATCTCCTGTTTACCGAGAAATGATTGGCACTTATAAAGCTGAGCTTGCGAAAAATCAAGGCTCTCGTTCATGCCGTTGGAATACAACAGTGGTGGTTAACGGCGAAAGCGCTGGTGGAGATTGCAATTTAACCGGTTACGTTGAATCAAATTTAGTCGAGCAGGGTACACAGTTTGAGGGTGCAGACGCCTATGTGTGTGACAGTGGCCGTCGTGACGTAAATCTGGTCACCGGAATTGCGATTAACGATGATCTCGACACCATCAGACCTGTATCTTTGGGCTTCAATTTTCCTATTCTGGAAGCACAAGATAATAACGGCATTTCGCTGGTTCATCCGGTCACGCAGTTTGAAAACATGACAGTACTTTTTGAAGGCTTGCGTACTGACAGCGGTGTTTTGTTGGTTCGGCAATAACCCGGTTACGAGATCTGAATCGTGCCGCACTTAGTCGAGTGCGGCGTTGCACTATCTCTACTTTCGCCTGAGCTGACGCTCTTATTGCGGGGTAACGGCGCGATTTAAAATCGTGTTACAGTTTTCTCTAAATTCGTACTGATCTTGGAGAAGCAGTATGCTTAAAAGTATTCCATCAATTGTTTGTGCAGATCTACTATGGGTACTTCGGTCGATGGGGCATGGTGATAACCTTGCTTTAGTAGATCGCAATTTTCCTGCCTATTCCACAGCAGCACACACTATTTACGGTAAACCAATAGAGATGGCTGGCGTCAATACTACTGCAGCTGCCAGTGCAATCTTGCAATTGATGCCGCTTGATACCTTTGTTGAAGCTAGTGTGCACCATATGCAAGTTGTTGGCGAGCCAGATACCGTACTTGAAGTGCATAGTGATCTACTGCAAGCCTGCACTCAGGCAAGTGACAAAGATAAAGTTGTGATGCGATCCATGGAGCGTTTTGATTTTTATCACGCTGCCAAAGAGTCGTATGCCATTGTGCAAACCTCTGAAGACAGACCCTATGGTTGCTTCATTTTAAAGAAGGGGGTGGTTTTTGAACAGTAGCGCCGGTGTATTAACACGCCCGAACAACATAGAAGAGGT
This sequence comes from uncultured Granulosicoccaceae bacterium, assembly GCA_937927895.1. GTDB lineage: Bacteria > Pseudomonadota > Gammaproteobacteria > Granulosicoccales > Granulosicoccaceae. The sequence goes on from CALGKA010000081.1 coordinate 10,507, forward strand.
ATGCTCGCGCCTTGCAAGCTTTAGAAGCGCTGAAGCCGCATGCGCGATCAAAGATTTTGCCGCCCGTGCTGACGATGTTTTTATATCAACCTATTCAAAAAGCGGCACCACATGGATGCAGCAAATCGTACATCAGCTGCGTAGTGAATGTTCTACTGACTTTGATGAAATAAGCTGTGTTGTACCATGGCTTGAGTCAGCGATTGATATGAATATAGATCCGCATGCTGATCAACCTTATTCGTTTAGAGCATTTAAGTGCCATTTGCTTTATCAAGATCTTCCCAAAGGCGGGCGTTATATCACGGTACTACGTGACCCTGAAAAGGTGCTGTCGTCTTTTTATCGCTTCTTTGACGGCTGGTGGTTTGAGCGTGGTTCAGTCAGTATTGATGAGTTTGCTGCTACTTTGTATATGCGGGGGTCAGCCGCAGGGCGGCACTGGGATCATTTAATCGATTGGTGGAAAAGAAAAGACAGTGCCGATACTTTGGTGTTGAGTTACGAAGATATGCTTAAAGCACCAGATAAAGCGGTAGAGGTGGTAGCAGATTTTTTAGATATTTCGCTAGGTAAGAATCTTCTCGAAACAGCCAAAGTAAACTCATCTATAGAATACATGCTTAACAATAGCCGTCAGTTTGACGAGCATGTTTTGCGTGAAATTCGCGATCCTATTTGGGGCTTACCGCCAGGTGGTACCAGTGGCAAGGTAGCTAAAAAAACTAATGCAGTTAAACCATCTGCTAAAACGATCGCAGCACTCGACGAAATCTGGTCAGAAACCGTCGGTGAGGCTTTAGGTTTTGCGGATTATCATGCCTTAAGATCTTCTTTGCCTAATGTGCTTGGGGTCGATAGAAGCGATGACTGAGTTTGAACTTAGTACTGATCAAGGGGCACTATCTGCCACTTTAAACGTGCCTGAGAGTCCTAATTGTGTTCTATTGCTTGCGCATGGAGCGGGGGCTGATCATAAGCATGTGCACATGGAGTCGTTATCCTGTGCGTTTGCCAATGTAGGTATTGCTACTTTGCGATTTAATTTTCCGTTCAAGCAGAAGGGTGGTACCCGCGTTGATTCTACTGATGTATCAGTGAGCTGTATTGTCAGCGCTGCTGAAGAACTCAAACAACGGATTGATCTGCCATTGTTTATTGGTGGTCATAGTTTTGGTGGTCGAATGGCAACGCATGCAGCAGCAGGTAAACTTGTTGAATGCAGGGGGCTGGTGCTGTGTTCCTTCCCGTTGCATCCGGCCGGTAAGCCAGGTATCAAAAGGGCGGCGCACTTTAGTAATATAAATGTTCCGGTGTTGTTTCTAAGTGGTGACAGAGACAAACTAGCTGAACCTGCTTTGCTTGAAGCGCAATTGCCAGTGCTTAAAAATGCTCAACTGCATTGGCTTTCAACAGCTGATCATTCATTTAAAATATTAAAGCGCACCAGATTACTCGAAATTGATGTTTATCAAGAGGCCGCAGAGGCCGCTGCAACATTCACCAACACGCTTTTATAGCGCGCTAGCTTTACCAGGGCTACTCAGCCTCGCTTTTTTGATCTGCTTGATCAGATTCTTTGCTGAACGCTTGCGGCCCTGAAAATGCACGGAAGTTACGTGTATTTAGCAAAGGCTTAGTGGCTGATGATTTAATTTCCCGCCAAACAATAAAAACACCAGAAATAATGATGATTAGTGCGCCCAGCAATACGTTTAGCTGTGGTGTCTCGGCAAAGAATATTATGCCAATGGCCACCGCCCAAATCATTTGGCTGTATTGGAATGGTGCAATGTATTGCGCTGGTGCATTGCGATAGGCGTATATCAGCAAGCTCTGGCCTAGCACGGCCATCATTCCTATAGAACACATTGTCAGTAGCACGATACCAGGCATTGGCTTATATACCTTTAGCATAGCAAGGCCGCAAATGGTTAGATTGATCAATAGCGGATAAACAATAAGTGTGAGAGTTGATTCGCTTGAGCCTATTTTTCGGGTGACTACAGCAGTAATCGCGCTGCACAACGCGCACATGATTCCCGCCACATGACCAAGACCAAGAGAACCCGATTGTGTGCCAAGTACAACAACCACGCCTATAAATCCTATGGTCACCGCGACCCATCGATACAGCTTTACTGTTTCACCCAGAATAGGAATAGCTAAGACTGTGATAATCAATGGGGCTGAGAATATAAGTGCATAGACTTGTGTCAGCGGTAAATTGCGGAATGCGTAAAAAGCAAACAGCATAGATCCAAGAATGGAACCGCATCTTATGGCTACAAGCTTCGCGTTGTTAGGTCTTAGGGAAAACTCTTTTTTACTAACGGCCAAAAACAAAGTGAATGGCACAAAGCTGAATAACACTGAAAAAAAACCGATCTGAAAAACAGAGTAGTCAGGCACTGCTTTTATCAGGGCATCGTGGCTTGAAAATACCAAAAAGCCTAGTAGCGCGACAAGTGTGCTTTTAGCAATGGGTGCTGACGGAGGTGTGTTAATAAATGATTGCTCTGATTGGGTGAGTATTATCCCGGTGACGGGCAAACTGAGCAGCGCATTATTTCAGACTATTGTGCTGTTGGAAAGCAGCAGTGCACTCTATATCTTATGGTCTAATGGCAGCTACCGTGCAATACAAGCACGATAGCTGCGGGTTAGTTTGACCCTAGACGTATCGATTCACTATATTTTCGAGTGCTTCTTGCTTGCCAGAGCGGGGTTCGGGGCTAATATTGTTGCTTTCAACCCTTGCAGCAATGCTATCAAGGCTCATAGAACCGTCGAGCATTTGTTGCGCATCAGTGGTGTTCCAGCCGTTGTAGCGTTCGGCCAATGGCGAGCATAAGGCCTTGTCGTCAAGCATCGCAGCGGCAGCTTTCAGGCCACGGGCACAACAATCCATGCCTCCAATATGAGCAATCAATAGGTCTTCCGGGTCTATTGATTGGCGGCGTAGTTTCGCGTCGAAGTTTGTGCCTCCAGTGGAAAAGCCGCCCGCCCGCAGAATCATTAAGTACGCGAGCGCCATCTCAGGCACATTGTTTGGAAACTGGTCTGTATCCCACCCTGATTGATAATCATTGCGGTTCATGTCGACTGAGCCAAAGATGCCTAGTGCATCTGCGGTGGCGAGTTCATGTTCAAAAGAATGGCCTGCCAAAATGGCATGTCCTTGTTCTATGTTTACTTTGACTTCGTTTTCTAATCCGTAGCGCTTTAAGAATCCGTAAACGGTTGCGACATCGTAGTCATATTGATGCTTGGTTGGTTCTTGCGGTTTAGGCTCTATAAGTATGGCGCCCTTAAAGCCGATCTTGTGTTTGTATTCGACTACCAGGTTTAGAAATCGGCCGAGTTGATCAAGCTCTTTTTTAAGATCGGTGTTTAGTAGAGTTTCGTATCCTTCTCGACCGCCCCACAATACATAGTTCTCGCCGCCAAGTTGTTGTGTGGCGTCTATGCAGGTTTTAACGGTGGCGGCGGCAAAGGCGAACACATCCGGGTCGGGGTTGGTGGCTGCACCGCTCATGAAGCGCCTGTGTGAAAACAGGTTGGCCGTTCCCCATAGTAGTTTAACACCAGTGGCTTCCATTTTTTGTTGCAGGTAGTCGGTCATTTCCTGCAGGTTGGCGGTGTTTTCTTTAAAAGAGCTACCTTCAGGGCGCATGTCTGCATCATGGAAGCAGAAGTAGGGCACACCAAGCGCTGTAAACATTTCGAATGCAACATCGGCTTTTAGCTTGGCACTCTGCATGCTGTCATCAAACCAAGGGCGTTCAAATGTTTGTCCGCCGAACGGGTCGTTGCCTGGCCATACGAAGTTGTGCCAGTAACAAACAGCAAAGCGCAGGTGATCTTCCATGCGTTTGCCAAGTACCAGTTCATCGGGCTGATAGTACCGAAAGCTTAATGGGTCACGGCTTTCAGGACCTGCGTATGTAATTTTGGATACGTCGTTAAAAAAACCAGTGCTCATTGGCTGATCCTTGAAAAAATAATTTGTGTTGAGTTTGTACGTTTAGTCAGTAGAGGCGCCAGGACCAGGTGTTGCCCCCGGTGGGCAATTACCAAGAATGATCATGCCCAGTACTTCATCTTTTGAGACGTCGCTTGTTTTCGCACTGCCTACAACAGCGCCGTTTTTCATAACAACAACACGGTCAGCTAAATCGAAAACATCGTGGATATCGTGACTGATTAAAAATATGCCAATGCCATCTGCTTTTAATTGGTGAATAAGCTGGCCGACTTGTTCGGTTTCTGCAGGGCCGAGTGCGGCTGTTGGCTCATCCATAATAAGGATGCGTGCGTTAAAGTGAATAGCACGTGCAATGGCTACTGATTGGCGTTGTCCACCAGACAACTGCGCAACCGGGTCTTTAAAGCGCGTAAAATTAGGGTTTAGCCGGTTCATTACTTTTCGAGTCTCTGCCTCCATCGCAGCATCATCAAGTGTGCCCCAACGAGTCAGGATCTCGCGACCCAGGTATAGATTGGCTGCTGCATCCACATTGTCGGCTAATGCCAATGTTTGATAAATGGTTTCAATGCCAAATTCTTTTGCATGACGAGGGTTGGTAATGGTGGCTTCTTTGCCGTCAATAAAAATTTGCCCGCTGTCGCGTGAGTAGGCGCCAGACAGAATTTTAATTAATGTAGATTTGCCCGCGCCATTGTGGCCTAACAAGCCGACTACTTCGCCTGGGTAAAGTTCGCATGAAGCGTTGTCTACCGCGTGAACGCCACCGAAAGAAATAGAGATATCTTTCATTTCTACCAGTGGGGTCTGATCCACTGCGGTTTTTTGTGTATTTTCCATTATCTTTTCTACCGATCGATCAAACAGACTTTCTGCGATACAGATTATCAAGGAACACCGCTAACACTAATACACAACCCACTACCATTTGCTGTATAGCAGCATCAAAACCGATGAGCACCATTCCGGACTGTAGTGATTGCATGACTAAGGCGCCAAGAATTGCGCCGTAGATAGTGCCGATGCCGCCGGCAAAAGAAGTACCGCCGATGACCGCCGCGGCAATCACATAAAGCTCATCAAACTGGCCTAGCGCAAGCGTTGCAGATTTTAATCTGGCACTCGCGATAACAGCAGCAATGCCTGTTAGAGCTCCCATTAGTGCGAAGATTTTCATGGTCATTTTTTTAGTATCAATACCTGCAAGCTCTGCTGCTTCAGGGTTGCCGCCAATCGCAAAAACGTAGCGACCAAAACGCGTGCGGGTGGCGAGGAAAGTCATTGCTATACCGACAGCAATCGCAACCAGTATTGGAATAGCGAATCCGTGTGAGATAACACCAACGTCTGCGACGTCCATGTTATTTTCTGCAGCGTATCGTTTTATAATGCCTTTTGGCCAAGGGTAGGCGTTCATCACCATGACAGCGCCAATAACAACACCGGTACCGATAGCACCGATTAACAATTCAGCCCACATTGGGCGTGTCGTGAAGCCAAACTTAATACGTTCGCGTCTGCCACTGATAAGCAACGCTATTATCGCAAGACACACTAAACCGCCAAATATCCAAGAGCCCACAGCGCCGATCGTGCCGTAGGGTCCGCCGCCAATGAGTGAGAATGTCTGATCAACGGGGGCAATGGTTTCACCGCGTGCCAATAGGTATGACGCACCACGCCAAATAAGCAAGCCACCCAGTGTCACAATAAACGCCGGTATATTTAGATAGGCGATCAAAGCACCTTGAAATGCACCGATTAAAGCACCAAAGGTGATGCCAACAATAACGGTAATGACCCACGTCATTGGATGACCAAGACCAAGAAATTCCGGCAAGATCCAAACTTGCACCACGCCCATAATCATTGCGGTGAAGCCGAGTAGAGAGCCTACTGATAAATCAATATGGCGAGTAACAATCACTAACACCATGCCGGTGGCCATTACCGCTATAGATGATGTTTGAACTGATAAGTTCCATAAGTTACGCGGTGTAAGAAACGCCCCGTAACCGTTAACAAAGTGGCCGTATAAATGAAAGCCGATCCAAATTAACAGTAGTGCGCCAATCATGCCGAGCAGTCGGGTGTCGACTTCTGTTGCGCGTAGAAAGCGAACTAATGCTCTTTCCTTGAATTCTGGTTGTTGGTCGGCCAACGTATTTATCCTCCGATGTGTTAAGACAATCGCTACGCTGAAAAAGATCAACAGGCGAGGGTTTAAACTTTTTGATTGCCGGCTATTCAGCGTCGCCGAGACTTAGGCTAAGAGCAAACATGAGCAAACATGAATTGTTTGCTTAATAAAAACCAGGGCTGCAATGCAGCCCTGGTGTGTGGCAAAAACTACTAACTAGCAGCCATCTACGCCATCCATAGCACCTTCACATGCTTTGGCTTTGTCGATCCAACCAGCGTCAATCACAGCACTAACGTTGCTTTTAGTGATTGGTGTAGGAGGTAACAAAATAGAAGTAACTTCTACGCCACGCTTACCGCCAGAGAACGGGGCCGTGTTAGGTACGTCAGACATAGATTTGCCATCAGCCAACATTAGAGCGGCTTCTGCTGCAACCTTACCTAGAGCGCGTGAGTCTTTCCATACTGAGACAAGCTGAGTGCCGCGTGCAACACGATTGATAGCAGCAAGGTCACCGTCTTGACCGGTAACAGGTACGTTGCCTGCCATGCCTTGTGCTTCAAGTGCTGCAACAACACCGCCTGCCATACCATCGTTCTCAGAGATAACGGCATCAACTTTGTTGTTCTGAGAAGTCAGGCATTGCTCCATGTTTTTCTGTGCGCCTTCTGGCTTCCAACCGTCTGTGAAAAACTCACAAACGTTTTTGATGTCACCAGAGTCAATCTGTGGCTTTAGTACTTCCATGATCCCTTCGAAAAGGAATGTCGCGTTTGGATCACCTTGATCACCTTTAATAAACGCGAAGTCACCAGAGGTTTGGCCACTGTCTAACATAGTCTGAGCCATCATGCGGCCAACACCAACGTTGTCGAAAGTGATGTATAGGGAATCAGGATGCTCAATCTGAACATCGTAAGCGATCATCGGAATGCCTTCTGCAGAAGCTTGCTCAACAGCTGGCAAAATAGCTTCTGAATCGAAAGGGACAATCATGAGTACGTCTGCACCCTGGGAGATCAGAGATTCAACGTCTGTTAACTGCTTAGCTGCTGAACCCTGTGCATCTGCAGAGATGTATTTGTCACCGTTTGCTTCAACAATCGCTTTGATCACAGCTTCATCACGTTTCCAGCGCTCTTCCTGGAAAACCTTCCAGGATACGCCGATGATTTTATCTTTAGCCATGACTGGTGCTGCAAGTGTGGCCATGACAGCACTTGCGGTAAGTGCCAATATCGTTTTCTTCATTCTCAAATTCCTCGTCAAATAACTAAGTTGTAGCGAAAAAAATACTACCGTACGTACGGCCCGTAACTGGTTAGGGGTAATGTATCCCTCGAGTGACTTTACCCCAGGTGCCACCTAAACAGAGCATTCAAGCCTATTAATTTTTAGGCTCAAAAAAAATAGTGATTCTTTCGTCGAGATGTGTCAAGTTATTTTTATGGCAATCATCACCAAATCAGATGAGCTTAGGCTCTATAACAGAAGCAGGATATTGTCTTGCTTGCGACATAACAGCGCTCAATCGCGCACTTTCATAGGCGAAAGTACCGGTTTGAGCGCTGCTACCGTGACCCAAATAACGGCAGATTTAATTGATGACGGTGTTATTGAGCAAGTCACCCCTGCAATTGTTTCAGATGAAAACGGTGGCATTACAAGGCGCGGTCGTCCGCAGGTAATGCTGCAGTTGAACGCAGATGCGGCGACAACAGCGGTGGTTACGCTATTACTCAATGAAATAGAAGTTACGCTATACGATTATTCCGGGAATCGAATTCACCGTAGTAAGAAAAAATTGATCACTGCAAATTTAACGTTAACCAAGCTAAAAAATTATTTGTTTAAAGCGCTCGATGCCGCACTTAGTGCAGCAGATGTTTCAAGCTCACCGCTAAGGCACATAGCGTGTGTGTGTCAGGGAACCGTAACCAGAGACTACAGCAGTATGTTGTGGTCACCCATTACGAAGCTTCGCAATGTAGAGTTACGCAGCATTTTACAAGATCGATACAGCGTGTCAGTCACAGTCTATAATGATTGCAAAATCATAGCTCGTGCAATCTACTATGAACGTCAGTTGCAAGAAAGCATCGATAAACAACTAAGCCTGACTGAAGATAGAAGCTTCGCTGTAATACTTTCATCTTACGGAATAGGTCTTGGTTACTTCCATAAGGGGGATATTCTTACCGGTTCGCATTCATCCGGCACTGAGTTCGGCCATATGCTTTTCAGGGCTGGGGGTGCTCTTTGTCGTTGTGGGAGGCGCGGTTGCATTGAAGCTTATTCATCTGACTATGCCATATGGCGTGCGGCGAATGGTCTGTCTGCAGATACAGTACCTTTAGATAGTATTCCTAAAGATGAGTTTGCTAATTTAGTAGAGGTAGCAAAGCGTGGTGCGGGGCCTGAGAGAGACGCTTTTGAAGCGGCGGGGGCCGCGTTTGGTCAGGGTTTGTCTAATCTGTTTGTGTTGTTTGATCCGTTTCCTGCCATGTTGGTTGGTATCTCAAATGATGCATTTGAACTAATGAAGCCGTCACTGTTGCGCACGCTGGAACACTATGGTCTTGCTGAAAATAAAAATTACGTTTCGGTTTACGACCGCTCAAGTGAAAAGAAGTTGATAAGCATTGGCGCTTCGCTGCAATCACTATCATACCTTGATAAAGAAATATTTAGCTTTGGTGAAACTCTTAAAAAAAATAGTGCGATGCTCTCATGATCGCTAGAAGACTCATTCGCGTCTGTACGTTGGGGTTGATTGTTATACCAGGCTTGCAAGTAGTGCTTGCTGATAACAACATCCAGCCCGCGTGGAGTGATGCGGCAATTCATAATCATATTGAGCTGAATGATTATTCAGGTGAACTGAGTAAAGAGAAACTTGATTCACTGGTGCGTGCAGGTCAATCATTGTTTAGCGCAAGCTTCACAAGCGCTGATGGTGTAGGGCGGCCAATGGCTACCCAGGCAATTATTCCCACTAAAAGAAAACGCCCGCCGAGAAGTGAGTTTGCACGTACCGCAGGGCTAGATGCCAACGCATGTGTTAGTTGCCATCATCAACCGATTGCAGGTGGGGCTGGTGACTTTACTGCTAATGTGTTTGTCTCCGAAGGATTTCAACTAAGCGATTTTGACAGCACCGATCCGCAATTTTCAAATGAACGCAATACCAATCACTTGTTTGGTGCGGGGCTGGTTGAGTTGCTTGCCCGTGAGATGACCACTGATTTACAACAGATACGTAAGGATGCGTTGCTTGAAGCGCGTAGCAAACAAGAGACAGTTAAAAAAGTTATGGCCAGCAAAGGGGTTACGTTTGGTGAGATCTTAGCGCACCCTGATGGCCGAATAGATACGCGCAATATCAAAGGCGTTGATCATGACCTTATAGTGAAGCCTTTTAGTCAAAAAGGTGTTATGACTTCTCTGCGGCAGTTCACGGTTAATGCGTTGAATCATCATCATGGTATGCAGGCTACCGAACGCTTTGGAGCACGTTGGACCGGCACTGATGATCATGACGAAGATTCCACGCTAGCTGAGATGACAGCCGGCGATGTAAGCGCGTTAGTGGCGTATCAGGCGACTTTAAAAGTGCCATCAGGTAAACAGTTAACACCTGAGTGGTTGGCTGCGTCAAAGCGCGGCAGTGAGCTATTTGATCAGCTTAGTTGCAATAGCTGCCACATGAGAACGCTACCTTTGGATTCATTAACCTTTACTGATCCCGGGCCTTTTGATGCGGCAGGTACATTAAGGCAGGGTGAGTCAGGCAAGCCTGCCATCTATGACTTGGCTCACTATTTATCGACACTCGAGCGCAATGAACAGGGCCAATGGTTGGTGCCGCTATTCGGTGATCTTAAACGGCATGTGATAGCGGATTCACAGGTTTCACAGCTAGGCAACGAACTTTTGTCACAACGCTTTGTTGAGCGTAATGAGTTTATGACGGCAGAGTTATGGGGTGTTGGTTCAACGGCTCCCTACGGACACAGAGGAGACATAACCACTTTAACTGAAGTAATTGCAGCGCATGGTGGTGATGCACGATCTGCTCGTGATCAATACATAGAGCTTAATGAATCGCAGCGCTCTGATATAAATGCATTTCTTAAAAGCCTTGTTATAGAGCCGTAATTATCAGATGAAAAGGATTCTATTAGTTGCAGTAATGTTAACCACTTTGCCGTGCCTGGCGGTATCTGAGATGGCGGGTGATGTGCCTTTATATCAAGAGCAAGCAATAGCCGCAGGTATAGAGCACCAATATGATGGGCCATGGGAAAACTTTGTTGGTGGTGGAGTAGCAACGTTTGACTGCAATGGAGATCGGTTGCCTGAAGTATTTATAGCAGGCGGTGCAAATGAGAGTGCGCTTTATATTAACCGCAGCGAACCCGCCGGTAAGTTATCGTTTGTTCGAGACGAATCAATGGTTACTCGTATAAAGCAAGTAAACGGTGCTTACCCTATCAATCTAGACAACGATGAATGGATTGACCTTATTGTGCTGCGCTTAGGGCAGAATATACTGCTTAAAGGTCGGGGTGATTGTCAGTTTACCCAGGCCAATGCAAGCTTTGAATTTGACGGAGGGGCTGCGTGGTCAACCGCGTTTGCAGCGTCTTTTTATGGTGAAGATAAATACCCCACACTCGCCATTGGAAACTACGTAGACCGCAGCGCTCCAGGTTCACCTTGGGGCACCTGCTCAGACAACATGCTGTATCGACCACAAGTGAGTAATAACGGCAAAGTAACCTATAGCGAAGCATTCGCATTAAGCCCTGGTCACTGTGCACTATCTATTCTTTTTACGGATTGGAATCGCTCTGGTATTGATTCACTTCGAGTGACCAATGATCGGCAATATCATCGTGGTGGTGAAGAGCAACTATGGAAAGTAGCTGATCAATACCCACGTTTATACAGCCGCGCAGATGGATGGCAAAGTTTGGTTATCTGGGGTATGGGTATAGCGGAAGGTGATCTTAACGCCGATGGTTTTCCGGAGTATGCGTTAACATCAATGGGTGATACCAAGTTACAAGCCGTTGATGTACAGCAAGCCGTTGAGGAAAACAGACCCGCATACGAAGACATCGCATTTGATCGTGGTGCTACAGCACATAGACCGTATATAGGCGAAGATCTAAAGCCTTCTACCGGTTGGCATGCAGAGTTTAGCGATGTTAATAACGATACTTTGCTAGATCTATTTATAACCAAAGGCAATGTTGAACGCATGAAAGACTTTGCCGCGTTCGATCCTGATAATTTATTGCTAGGGATGCACGATGGGCGTTTTTCAGAGCAGGGCGATACCGCAGGTATAGCGCTTGATACCCGTGGTCGTGGTGCTGTGGTAGCCGATTTTAACGTTGATGGCTTACAAGATCTATTAGTAGTTAATCGCAGTGCGCCGGTAAGTTTGTTTCGCCACATGGGTTTTAAAAGTGAATATGGTCCGCGCGTCGGTGGTAACTGGCTAGGTATCGAGCTCAATCAAAAAGGTGGTAACCGTCATGCTGTCGGTGCGAGGTTATCAATAAAAACGGGCAATGTGGTGCAAACCAGAAGGGTGAGCGTCGGTGGTGGGCATGCCTCGGGTAAACTGGGTTTTATACATGCGGGCTTAGGTGTAGCGGAACGTGCAACCGTTCGGGTTCAATGGCCCGATGGAGAATGGAGCGCTGCTTACCGTGTATTCGCTAATCAGTTTGTTGTAATTACCCGCGGTGATGAACAGGTTAGCTACTGGTATCCGCCAGAGCCAGATTCTAAATAGTGTTTAGTAAGAACAGTTAATAAATAAGGGTAATGACTATGTATCTTGGTATTGATCTTGGCACCTCCAGTGTCAAAACAGTATTAATGGATGATCAACAAAAGATCGTTGCAAGCGCAAGTGCAGCCCTTACTGTCAATCGCCCGCAAGATGGTTGGTCAGAGCAAGATCCGGCTGATTGGATCAAAGGTGTAGAAGATACATTCACCGAGCTAAAGGCGAGTAATGCAACGGCGCTGGCTGCGGTGAGTGGTATTGGTTTGTCTGGTCATATGCACGGGGCAACTCTGATAGATCAATCAGATCAAGTGCTGCGCCCGTGTATTTTATGGAACGATACCCGCAGTGCAGAACAGGCCGCAACCCTTGATACTGACCGTTCACGATCACTGTGTGGAAACATATTGTTCCCGGGTTTTACCGCGCCTAAGCTTAGTTGGGTGGCACAGCACGAGCCTGAACTATTCAGTAAAGTGGCGAAGGTGTTGCTGCCAAAAGATTATCTAAGGTTGTGGCTAACCGGTGAGTATGTTTCAGAGATGTCAGATGCGGCTGGTACTGGTTGGCTTGATGTGGCAAAGCGAGATTGGTCAGAAGAGTTACTAGCCGCTTGCAAGATGGAACGTTCGCACATGCCTGGCCTTGTAGAAGGGTGCGATGTTTCCGGCACCTTAAGAAATGAACTTGCGAGCCGATTTGGCTTCACTGAAAATGTGGTGGTAGCAGGTGGTGCTGGTGATAACGCGGCATCCGCTGTGGGTATGGGGGTGGTTGAACCCGGTAGTGCTTTTGTATCACTCGGTACTTCAGGTGTATTGTTTGCCTCAAACGAAAGTTATCGACCCACTGCAGAAAGTGCGGTGCATACGTTTTGTCACGCCATACCAAATACATGGCATCAGATGGGGGTGATGCTGGCAGCCACTGATTCACTTAACTGGCTGGCATCAGTCACTGAGCAATCACCGGCAGCGCTCACTGCTGCACTGGAAAATGAAAAATTCACACCTACCGATGTGTTGTTTTTACCGTATCTGGGCGGCGAGCGGACACCTCACAATGACGCTAATGCCAGAGGCGTGTTTATCGGTATGTCACACTCCACAGATAAGGAAACATTAACCCGAGCGGTGTTGCAGGGTGTGTGCTTTGCGTTTCGCGATAGCCTTAATGCACTGGCGTCTTCTGGAACCACGTTGGAATCGGCCTACGTAATTGGTGGCGGTTCGCGTTCTGATTATTGGATTCAAATGATGGCATCCGCTTTGAAACTACCGTTGCATAAAACGGTAGACGGTGATTTTGGTGCAAGTCTGGGGGCCGCCAGGCTAGGCATGATCGCCGCACATAAAAGTGATCCGTTTTCAGTGTGTACCGCACCCCCGGTTGAGCAGACGGTTGAACCTGATCAGTCTATTAGCGAGCAATTGGACCAACAGTATGAAAGATACTGCGCCAGCTATCAGGCGTTAAAGCCGGTATTTGCGCAGTAGCTTTTTGCAGGTGTTGAAAAGCGGCACTCGAAATAGACGGAGTGGACCGAGCCATAATCACATTCACGCTTTCTGCACAAAATGCTTGTTACACTGCCAGCAACTATAGGTAGTGGTCACAATGCCATGCTTGGCTCAAAAAATAATCGCGTCCAATCAAGACTGCTGCGGGTATTTGTACTGCAGTTAGTTTTAATAAGTGTTGTAACCGTCATAGGGGTGTTAACCGCTAGCCTTATTGTAGAGCGCTTGTTGGTTAACAAGGCGCTTTCAGGCGAGGCTGAATTCTACTGGCAACGGCGGGCTGAATCCCCTGATTTCAAATTACCTGAAACGCTGAATCTAATTGCGTTTTTATCTTCAGACGGTGAAAGGTCAGTTCCCGTCTCTTTTCGCCAGTTAGGTCTCGGCCAGCATCGGGTAGACAGTGACGGGCAGCGAAAAATAGTTCATGTAAGCGAGCGTAATGGTGAGCGACTATATCTACTGTTTGATGGCGGCACAGTCAGCAAGCTGGCCTTCTACTTTGGTGTTCTACCACTGATATTAGTACTGCTAACCATGTACGGCTTCGCCTTTATAGCCTACTTGCTCTCCAAACAAGCGGTATCTCCTATAACCAGATTAGCAAGCGTAATAGAAAGATTTGATTTTTATAAACGCGACGCCAACGAACTGAATCTAGCCAATATAGAGCGCTCAACGGACTCCGAAACCGGAATATTAGTACAAGCGCTAGATCACTTCGTAGAGCGCTCACAAGCTTCAATAGAACGCGAACGAAACTTCACCCGCTTCGCATCACATGAACTCAGAACCCCACTAGCAGTAATCTTAGGCTCCGTATCATCGCTAGAACTACTGGAACTAGAAGGCGCCCCGGCACGTGCCGTGCAGCGAATAAAAAGAACATCAAAGCAAATGGGTGATTTGTTAAACACTCTACTGATGCTAGCGCGAGAAGAAAGCGAAGACGAATCAGAAAACGCAGTAGCCTTAAATGTAAACGAACTAATGGATACGTTAGTTGCACAACATAGGATTTTATACACCGATAAATACAACGCCGTAGAGATAGAACACCGAAGCCAACTAAACGTAAAAGCCCCCGAAGCCGTGTTATCTATTGTCCTAGGTAACCTATTAGGTAATGCATTCAGCTACACCAGTAGCGGGCGCATAAACGTAGTGGTAGAAAAAGATAGAGTGCGAATAGAAGATACCGGTGTAGGTATGGATAAAGAGGCAGTTGATAAAGCTTTCGAACCTTTTTATCGTGCAAACACAGAGTCAGAACCGCAGCAGCATCAAGGCTTAGGGCTTGCTATTGTGAAGCAGAGTTGCAGGAACTATGGTTGGGCAGTAGAGATGGATAGTGTGGCAGGTGAGGGTACTAGGGTTAGTATTGTATTTTAGTTCGAGCTGCATCATTAAAACTCAGGTTTCATACAGGTTAGTCCCACGCTTACGCTTGTGGGTTTCCTGACAAGTACGGCATGGGAATCTAACGAGCGCAACATTGACATGTACTAAAGCTGCTTGCTGCCTTATTACGAATATAGTGCGTCAACGGAAACCCACAAGCGTTAGCGTGGGACTAACCACCCCGATCTCATCATGCTTCATATCCAGAATCGAATTGTGCAAAGCCAAAATTCCATAGTTCGAGCTACATCATTCAAACTTAAGAATTCCTACCGGTCAGTCCCACGCTTACGCTTGTGGGTTTCCTGACAAGTACGGCATGGGAATCTAACGAG
>CALGKA010000082.1 GCA_937927895.1 uncultured Granulosicoccaceae bacterium
GGATAACTAACATCTTGAATCTCTTTTAGAAGATCAGCGCGACCTTTTGACTCTGTTAGCATTACATACAGGAACGCAAAAAAGCCCAGCGTGCCGATGGCGGCTATAGATAAGATCTGATAGCGCAGAGGTCGGCGTGGCTTGCGACGGTCTTTGCTTTGATCGGAATTGTTCAATTGGCTAGACAAAAGTATTAGTTCTTTTTTTAACGATGCTATGCGACTTATTTTTTCGCTTCGCCACGCACTTTTTAGTTATTTAATTACCACTTACGCGGGCTCTATCAGATGTTCTAGCGACAGCTAGCCACGATGGCTTTACCTCGTTTTACAATTTGACACGATTCGATCAGTGTGGTCGTCGAGTCAAATTGCGGATTGGTGCACATAATGCTGGTTATACTCAATGCCTTATCAATTCAGTTCGCAAGCTTGAGTGTTGTAAATCCTTGAACTTACTTCGTTTTCTATCACCTCTACTATTTTGGTTTTTATTGCCGGGCTGTGAGCTAAGCAAAGAGTCTGATCTATCTTTTTACGGGGTTTGTGACGGGTCGGCGGCAGTACGGGTGGGTCGACAGCAGATCCTTGTAGCATCTGATGAAGCCAACGCTTTGTACTTGTTTAACAGTCAGGGTGGAGATCTGCAAAAAAGCTATTCCCTTGAGGAATTTTTACCCAACCGCGCGGAAATGGATATAGAAGCCGGCGTGCTGCATGACGGAGGTGTTTGGTGGATTGGGTCCCATGGCCTTGATGCCAATGCCGACACTGCGCCTAACCGTAACGTGCTTTTTAAAATCGGCTTGCCTGATGTTGATAATCGCGGCAATGGCAAAGTTGAACTGCTTAGTGAGCTTTATGATCTCAGCGAGCTTATCCAGAATAGTGTTGATGATAGTGCCCGAAAGCTTGCACCCAAAAAGGGAGGTATCAATGTAGAGGGTATGTCGTTCACTATCAATGGTGATCTACTGGTTGCGTTGCGATCTCCATTGAGTAACGGTACTAGCGGTAGTGCGACTATCATTCAGCTAGCCCTGAAAAACAACGAGTTTAAAGTGGTCGACACTTTTCAACTGGCGCTTGGCAACAGAGGTATACGTGATTTAGTCATTACTGATAATGGCTACTTGCTTATCGCCGGTGGTGTTGCCAGTGGTGGTCGCTTCACGGTATACAGATGGAATCTAGCAGGCCAGCCTGTAGAACTTTTTGAAGTGCCTGAGGGTTTCAACGCAGAGGCGCTAGTTGATATGGGGCAAGAGTGGTTGTTGCTTAGTGATGATGGCAAGGTTGCTCGAGTCGACAATGACGCAGAAGATGGTTATCGGGATTGTGAAGATATTGAAACTACAGGTGGTGCTCGAAGCAATGTTTATTTTAGGGGTTTGAGATTCGTCCCATAATGAAAGCGTATTCCAAAACGCAAAATGCCCGGCTATACCGGGCATTTTATCGAAGAGTTTTAAGCTCTTAAATTTTACAGCGTGTGATTGATATATTGCTTTTGTATTCAGTAAAGCTTCCACTTCCTACCGCAACATTATTGAAGGTTCTGTTGCCTTCAAGGGTTAGAGTGCCGTTAGCAAAACTCCACGACGTCGCCGTACCATTGATATTCGCGCCTTGATCTGCACCTAAAGATAGAGTGAATGGCGCTGGGCTGGTTTGCGGTGTCCACTCCTGAGAATTAACGTCGAACAACCAGTCAGTGCAAGTATAGTCTCCTGCCATTTCGGTTCCAGCATTAGCAGTGACAAAAACAGCCGGGAATGATCCAGCCGGACAACCAACAGGTGCCGGGCAACCCTCTACCGGTGCGGAGAAGTAGATCTGAACTTGTGTTCCAGGTGCATTCGGTGTGATGAAGCAGGCGTATCTGTCGACGCCGTTTTCAGCCAGGAAGCTGCCGTATTCATCACCGTCACTGTTTTCAACGCCTGTGTCAGGACATTTAGGCACACACCAGTTGCCATCGTTTTCTGCAAAAATAGAAAAACTTGTTACGTCTGCCGGGCATACCGTGTAGGTGCCAGGGACACTATTTGCGGCTTCACCAAAGTCACCAAAGTCACCTGATTCACCTGTTATGACAGGTCCGCCAGTTCCAGTTCCAGTTCCAGTGCCTGTACCCGTTCCAGTGCCTGTGCCTGTACCCGTTCCAGTGCCCGTATTAGTAACAGGGTCATCACTGCCGCCACAGCCAGCGACGATGAATGCAGTCAGTGTTACAGCAAGTATATTTTTAATCACGGAGTCCTCCGTTTGTTCGTGACAATAATCAAAGCCAAAGGATGCAGTGATTAAGAGTGTACGAATTATGGTTAATTGCTCGAAAAGACGAGGGGGAGAGTTTAGCGCCCCATCACAACAGACGTGGGCAGCTTAGTCGATTACGACTCTGTAGGCTGGCCAAACGTCACAGTGTTGCTGAGCCGCATCTGGACCAACGCCAAATGCGTAGGGCTACGGCAACACTGTGAGTTAGTGTACTACTTATCCAATATTTTCAGCGTATTGATACTGAAATTTACAAGAACCTGTTTATCGAACTATGCACGATTGAGCATTTTCCCAACCCCATCCGTCGCCATCGCTGTCGCTCGCAGATGAATTGCAAATTGGGAAGCCACTGCTGGTAGATGCAGTGCCAGTAGATGCTGAGGCTGTGGAAACACCATCGACAACACAGCTTTGATTGTTTTCCCAACCATAACCATCACCATCTGGATCACTACCGGAAGACTGGCAGATGGGAAACCCACCGGCATTGGTAGCAGCCGGTGTAGAAGTGGCTTCGCTTGCGCTAACTACGCAGCTTTGATTGTTCTCCCAGCCATATCCATCACCATCGGGATCGGATGCGGCTGATGTACAGCTAGGGAAAGTGGGTGCCACTATTGAAGTTGCAGCAGGCTCGGCAGTTGGTTGTACAGGAGTGGCAACCGGTGCGGTTACTACAGGCTCAGGTGTTGGTTCTACAACAGGAGCTGGCTCTTGTATAGGTTCAGGCGCAGTAACGGCCACAGGAGCAGGAGCAGGTGCAGGAGCAGGAGCAGGTGTAACAGTCGGCGTTTGTGCTGCAACGTTGCTAGTGCCGTTGTTGCAAACAATCTGATCCCGATCATTTGGTTTACAGCTGTTGTTGTTTGTTTTTAATAAAATAAACTGGTCTAGCTCAAAGCCATCTTCACGTGCTGAGAAAGTAACGGTGTTAGCACCTGCAAAACTAAAATCTAAATAGATCGCTCTTGCAACACCGCAGTGGTTACTCGCTGTGCGTTGTGCGCTTGACCATGTCCATTTGTTTTTACCGGTGCACCATTGCATGCGTTGACCGCTTTCAGGGTTAGTGTTGTTTAAGCCGACATGGATACCGTTGTCTTCGGTACCTGTTGAAAAGGCTTTCGCGAACACAATGTAACGACCAGCTTCTGGAATGTTGACGTTATAAGACATTGATGGTCCGGCCCCACCTACGTTCCAGAAGTTCGAGCTATTCAATGGATCGGAATGAGTAACACGGGTATCAGGAAGCAGTTCCATGTATGCGCGGCCACTGGCGCTGCCTGCGTGAGATCCATCGGGGTCCGGGTTTATATTCGGGTTAGATGAGTTACTGAAAAGCCGCCAGTCCGGGTGCTTGGAACTGTAATTTTCAGCTTCCACTTTTACGGCAACAAATTGCTGCGCATAAGAGGCGTTGCTAACAAGTAGCAAGGTTGGAAGACACAAAATGGCGGATAACAAAAAGCGGTTCATTTAAAAGCCCTGATCGTTGCAAATGCTGTATTTGCGTGTGGTTTGAAAGTGACCGGGGTAGTCGTTTGAACTGGTTCACAAAAACCCGCTTACTGCGTGTTTGGTCACACCCCGGTACTGCAAGGCGTCACAGTGTGCCGTCAGAGTGGGTGCTTGAATGTGTGGCAAATCACAAAAATTTTGTGATGCTCTAGGGATTGCGGTTCAGTAATCTACGGAAATTTATTGAATCCTTGCAGGCAGGCCTGCTGCTCGACGTTAGGAATCAACTTGGAATTGATGCGCGCAAAAGCCGCTAAAAGGATGGCTCGATTAGTTGCTTAATTCAGGCTTAGCCAGTCTCTCTTTTTTAGATAGGTTTCGTACAATTCGGCCTCTGCGGTACCGGGTTCCGGTGACCAGTTATATTGCCAGCGAACATTTGGTGGCATAGACATCAAAATAGACTCTACGCGACCACCTGATTGCAGCCCAAATAATGTGCCGCGATCAAACACCAGATTAAATTCTACGTAACGGCCGCGGCGGTAAAGTTGAAACTGTCTTTCACGGTCGCTGTAGGGTGTGGCTTTTCTTTTATCTAGAATAGGCTCGTACGCTTTTAGGAACCCGTTGCCAACACTTTGCATGAAGTTAAAGCTATGGTTGAAGTCTTGCTCGTTGTAGTCATCAAAAAACAGACCACCAATACCGCGGGGTTCGTCACGATGCTTTAAATAAAAGTAATCGTCGCACCATTGTTTGTATTTTTCATAATGGTTTGGGCCGTAGGGGTCGCAAGTATCTTTGGCTGTCTGATGCCAATGAATGCAATCTTCCATGTTGGCGTAGTAAGGCGTTAAATCAAAACCGCCGCCAAACCACCAGACTGGATCTTCACCGGGCTTCTCTGCAATAAAAAATCTTAGGTTGCAATGGGTGGTGGGTATGTATGGATTGTGCGGGTGAAAAACCAAGGACACGCCCATGGCTTGAAAGTTTCTACCGGCA
Organism: uncultured Granulosicoccaceae bacterium; assembly: GCA_937927895.1. Classification (GTDB taxonomy): domain Bacteria; phylum Pseudomonadota; class Gammaproteobacteria; order Granulosicoccales; family Granulosicoccaceae. Next base: position 4,755 of record CALGKA010000082.1, read on the forward strand.
AGTGCCGGGCGATTAGCAGTGGCTGATGGGGGTAGTTTGTCGCCAAACACATGGGAGTAATTTACACCTGCCTGCTCGAAAACGGTACCGCCAGTGTAAACACGGCTTCTTCCACCACCGCCGCCTTCTCGTTGCCATTGATCTTCGGTAAGCGTGGCACTTGGATCATGGTGAGTGATGGCAGCGCTTATCGTCTCCTGCAATGTTGTTAGGTAATCGCCAACGCGCTTTATGTCTGAAGCTGGATTCATTTTAGCGGAGTTGTTTGCCTGTTAATCCGTCAAAGATAGGGGTCGGGCCTGTTAAATTTCCAACCGGATGATCCAGTATATACGAGAGCTTATTATCAATCAGTGATTCGTGAAAGACAGCTTCAACTTCAGCAGCAGTTGTGCAGGCAGGCTGGCCGCTTACGTTGGCAGAGGTCGAGATAATCGCGCTATTGCATTCATTGCAGAGGCTTGCGGCAATTGCGTGGTTAGTTACTCGTGTAGCAATAGTCGGCTTGCCACCGGTGACAGCATCTGATGCTTTGTTGCTGCAAGGTAGAACCCACGTGACCGGGCCTGGCCATGAGTCGTTAAGTTTAACTTCAACCTCAGGGTTTACGTCGGTGATAAATGGATTAAGTTGCGCGCGATTCGCAGCAATCAAAATGAAGCCGCGTTCGATGCTGCGATTTTTTAAATTCAATAACGCGTCAATAGCCGCGTCGTTGCCGGGGTCGCAGCCAAGGCCAAACACGCCTTCGGTAGGGTAGGCCACCACGCCACCCGCAAGGATGGCATCACGGGCGGCAGTGATATCGCGCCCGATGTTGGTTTCTGCAGCGATGGTTCTCTACCCTAAGCCTTATTCAGATTGTTCTTCAGCCTTTTTGGCTGCAACCTTCTTCTTAGCAGTGGCTTTTTTCTTGGCGCTGGCTTTCTTTTTCGCAGATGCTTTTTTCTTTGAAGCCTTTTTCTTAGACGCTTTCTTTTTACTAGTAGCCTTTTTAGCAACCGCCTTTTTCTTGGCTACGGCTTTCTTTTTGCCGCGACCGCGTTTTTCCGGGGCTTCATCAATAAGCTTCTTCGCTGTTTCAAACGTTATTTCTAACGGTGCTTCTTTTTGCTCTTTCGTGAGCTTTGCATTCTTACTGCCGTTAGTGATGTAAGGCCCCCAACGACCATTGTGGATCTGAATCTCGGGGTCTTCATCAAACGCTTTGATCACCTTATTGGCATCCGCTTCTTTTTTCTCAGCAACAATTTCGAGCGCGCGTTCAAGAGTGATGGTGTAGGGATCATCTTCTTTGATAGACGCATACTTTGCATCGTATTTTACGTACGGGCCAAAGCGTCCGATCGCGACAGTGACTTTTTCGCCTTCCGGGGTTTCACCCAGTGTGCGTGGAAGTTGAAATAAAATCATCGCTTCTTCGAAGGTGATTTTATCCATCTTTTGACCAGGCCTTAAGCCTGCAAACTTTGGTTTGTCTTCGTCTTCTTTGGTGCCAATTTGAACAAAAGCACCAAAGCGACCAATACGCACTGTTACAGGCTTGCCACTCTCGGGATCTTTACCTAGCTCGCGGGACTGTACTGCCTCTTCACGAGTTACGTTTTCTTCTTTATCTTGAACTTGAGCGTTGAACGGGTCCCAGAAGTCGCGCATCAAAGGCACCCATTCTTTTTCACCGCGTGATACTGCATCAAGCTCATCTTCAAGATTTGCCGTGAAGTCGTAGTCAACGTACTTGGTAAAGTGCTTTGATAAAAATTTGTTCACTACACTACCGGTATCGGTAGGTGTGAATCGTCTGGAGTCCATTTCTACGTATTCACGATTCTGCAAGGTAGAAATAATACTCGCATAAGTTGAAGGGCGGCCAATGCCGTATTCTTCTAGTGTTTTTACCAATGACGCTTCAGTGAATCGTGGCGGTGGCTCAGTGAAGTGTTGAGTCATGTTGATTTCATTGACATCAAGTACATCGCCTTTGTTTAACTCTGGCAGGCGTTTGTCTTTGTCTGAATCGTTTTTCTTGTCGTCTTCATCTTCAAGATACACTTTCATGAAGCCTGGAAACTTAACTGTTGAACCACTGGCGCGGAATGAATTGTCTGTACCGCAGGCAAATTCCACTGATACTTGATCCATTGTGGCATGAATCATTTGGCACGCCATGGTGCGTTTCCAGATAAGCGAATACAGTTTGTACTGATCCGGGTTCAAATACGATTTAATGCTTTCAGGCGTTTTTGAAGCGTGAGTTATACGTATGGCTTCGTGAGCTTCCTGAGCGTTCTTTGATTTGTTCTTATAAAAATGCGGTGTGTCAGGCAGATAGTCTGAGCCATATTGTTT
>CALGKA010000083.1 GCA_937927895.1 uncultured Granulosicoccaceae bacterium
ACCAATGATATGCCCGCGATCATTGAGACTACTGCTTTTGGTATGTCGCCAGTTGTACGTCGCTTAAGAAAATACAAGGCGTAGATTATCCAGCCGATTAACAACAAAGTTGCTAGTAGTGATTGTAGTGCGTTAACTGAATTTATTAGACCGTAAAGTATGGGGGCGGAAAGAAACAGCAGTGGCCATAGGTTTTTAACTTCACCTAAATTTTCTTGTTTTGCCGTATACGTTAAGCCAATTAAATAACACAGCATGACCAAAGCGCCGTAGAAAAGCATGACAGATGGTTGATCAGTGGCGGCAAAGCCCGCAGTGAGTAATACCAGTACGCGGCAGAGCCCCATGATTACCGGGCTAAGTGCGTTGCCTTTGTGCCAGTAGTCGTACAATACAATGGTGCAGCAAAGGGTAAAGCTAAGTACTAAAACCCATAGTATGTTGTGGCCCCATGATACTGCTGCAAGGCCTGTGAAAAATACCGCGCCAGTTAGGAGCGTAAACCCAGCTGCAAATACTTCAGCGGCCTTAACTTGCCCTGATGGTATTGGCCTTTCAGGTCGTTCTTTTGCGTCTATTTTGCGGTCAAAGGCGTCGTTTAAAAACATGCCGCCTATATACGCTAATGACATGGCAAGCATCAATACTAAGATATTGCCATTGAGTGGTGATGCGCCAGCAAGCGCTACGCCTGCAAGGGTGTTGCTCCACACAGTCGGCAGATTAGATACTCTGCCAAGCTGTAGCGTGGTTTTAACATTCCAGCTCATGTTATTGCTTGTGGCTTTGTTACCTGCGATTTAGTGGTAGTGGTTTCTCTTTCCGCTGTAATAGTCAATTCGTTTTTGGCCCAGTTGAGTTCGCGAACAATGGCATCGTCGATTTGATCGGTCTTGCAGTGTGCTGGTAAAACATCCCAGGTGTAGGTTTCTACCTCTAAGTGTTCACTGATAGGTGATTGCCTGTGCAGCGCCAGTATATCTTTTATAAAGTCTTGAGTGGTGAAGAACTGTGTATTGGCGGTTTGTTCAAGCTCATCTAAGAAAATAGGCACGTGAAAATGCACGCGCCATTCGCGCGGCAGGCTGCTGGTATCTGTTTTAGTTAGTTGTGCAATGGCATCTGGCAGATCAGTGTAGCGATGAAGCGTACCATTGTAGTGCTCTACCACTTGATGCAAATACACTTTATCAATAAAGGGTTGTAGTGATTCAATAGTACTGCTGGTAACGTTTTTAATTCTTAAACCTGCACTAATTTGTACTTTGCCAATATTTATGTTGGCTTGTTTTAGTTTGCCTAAAATACTTTCGGCATTTTCAAACTCTACTGCGGCGTGGCATGTGTCCAGGCAGAGCGTAATGTGTTTTTGCAGCAGTGCAGATGCTGTGTTGGAATCAATGTTTAAAAGCGTTTGTAATTGCTCTATTGACTGGCTCGAAAACAAGTGATCAGTAAAAAACGCAATGGACTCATCTATGGTTTCCAAAAAACAGCAAGGCTCTGGTTCAAGCGCTAATATTATTGATGCGCCGGTATCTTGTTCCAGCTTATAAAGGTGTGCCACGTGTTTAACCATCTGGCTTGCCATGTATGCAACAGAGTTTTTGTCTGTTACGCGGTCTTTAAAAGCACCTGGCACAGTGCTAATGCTGCCGGTTTGGTTGCGGGGTAAAAACTGTGCAAATACAGTGGCCAGTTGGTTGGTATAAGTTAGCCGTTCTTCATCCATCCAGTCAGGAAGGTAGACATCTTCTTTTACTCGGGTGCCATGGAAGGTGCCATATGGAAAACCATTGATCGTGAACACGTAGCAATTATGCTCCGCCAGAAATTCTTTAAACTCAGCTAAGGCCTCTGGTTGTGATAGTTCATCGGCCGCTAAAGCGGACAATCTCAAGCCAATTCCGAAGGCGTCGGTGCCGACTAATCGGGATTGAATAGGTAATACATGCTTGTGCAGGTTGCTGCGAACGTCGGCCCAGCTTTCTGCCGGGTGAATATTCGAGCAATAGCTCAGATGCTGGGCTGATCCATCTGCTCTGGTGACAATCATTGGGGTGGCCGCTAAGTTGCTTACTTCGTAGGCTTAAATATAGTTGATAAGAAAGAAGCTTGCATGAATCAGACACTTGTAATTTTGGTGGTCGGTCTGAGTCCATCAATGGTGGGTGAGCACACCCCCCACCTGCAGAAGTTAAGCCAGCGCGGTGGCCTACGCCCGCTCAAGGCGATTACGCCCGCGGTAACTTGTAGTGCGCAATCAACATTGTTAACCGGGGAGCTGCCATCTGAACATGGCATTGTGGCTAATGGTTGGTATTTCAGAGATCTCTCTGAAGTCTGGTTATGGCGCCAGTCAAATAAATTGGTGTCGGGCGAGAAAATTTGGGAAGCCGGGAAACGGCGCGACAATAGCTTTACCTGCGCCAAAATGTTCTGGTGGTACAACATGTACGCCTCAGCCGATTGGAGCGCCACGCCACGCCCGATGTATCCAGCCGATGGTCGCAAAATTCCAGATCACTACACATACCCCGCTGAACTACATGATGAGCTGGATTCAAAGCTTGGCCAGTTTCCGTTGTTCAAGTTTTGGGGGCCAAAAGCAGATATCACCGCGAGCCGGTGGATTGCTGATGCTACGTTGCACATGATGGAAACGCGTAAGCCGACACTCACGCTAACCTATCTGCCGCACCTGGATTATAACCTGCAGCGCGTAGGTCCCGATTTATCACATCCCGACATTCAATCAGATTTAAAACTGGTTGATGAATTGTGTGGTGAGCTGATTGATGCGGCTGACGCCCAAGGGCAGGAAATTATTATTGTTTCAGAATACGGAATTACACCCGCGACTGATGCGGTACATATTAATAGAGCGCTGCGAGAAGCAGGCCTATTGAGAGTGAGGGTAGAGCAGGGTCGTGAGCAGTTTGATGCAGGAGCTTCAGATGCGTTTGCGGTGGCTGATCATCAAATAGCGCATATCTACATCAATAAGCCTGACATTAAAGATCAGGTAAAAACATTGTTGCAAAGCCTGGATGGAATTGAGGCCGTTTACGATGAGCACACCAAAAAAGATATTGGGCTTGATCATCCACGCTCCGGTGAACTAGTAGCGGTATCTGACGCTGACAGATGGTTTAGTTACTACTATTGGTTAGATGATGAACGTGCACCCGATTACGCCCGCACGGTAGATATACATCGAAAGCCAGGCTACGACCCGGTGGAGTTATTTGTAGACCCGGAAATCAAAGTGCCTTTGGCGGCTGTAGGCTCACGCTTGTTACGAAAGAAGTTAGGCTTTAGAACGCTTCTTGATGTGATTTCACTTAAAGATACGCAACTGGTAAAAGGCGCGCATGGCAGACCTACCGATGATCCGCAGCATGGTCCGTTAGTGATAAGTTCCAATGCAGCGTTGCTACCAGAAGGTCAGGTAGATAGCGTAGATTTTAAAGACATGGTGTTGCAGCATGTTTTTAACACAGGGTAGTTTTAATTAACGTTGCTGCAGCACTAATGGTGCGGCTGCTTGCATGGCAGTATAGATATCTTCTGTTATAGCAAAGAACGTAAAAGACGTATCAAAGGCATACTCGATACTGCTAAAAGATTCACTGTCTGAGCCTTTGTGCACAATATATTCAAGGTCAACGCCATCGACACAACCTGCACATTGGCCCGCGGGTAGGTTCTGACGCAGCGCGTTAAAGTTTTCATCTTCTATTGCCATTAACCAGCTTTCAACCAGACCTGTATCTATAGAGGCTGTGACTTCAACCTCTGAGGTTTGCTCGCCCAGGTTCCTTGCCAGCTGTACTTCGCCGTTACTAAACAATGTATGGACTGCGCAGTTGGGCCCCATGCGCACACAACCACCGGACTGTTTCACGGTCAGTATTAAATTGGGCTGTGTTGTATCAGATGCAGGCGTGTCTGCGCCGCAGCCTGCCAGGCACAGCAAAAGCGCTACAGAAAATAATGCAAGTTTGAGTAGTCTTTGATTCACGGATGCCGCCTTTTAGTTGGTAGGAGGTAAGTCTAGAGTGCTCGCCTCACTCTAGGGTATAGCACTCGCAATTCAACCGGTAAAGGCTTGAGTGCCTGCCCGATTGCTGGTTCGAGCGGTGGCTCGAAAATACCAGTTTTGAAACACTGAGGCTAAATCTCTCGGTGGAACAGTGGTTTGGAAACGCTCAGTTTAAAGTTGCGCCTGGAACATCAAATTTTTCAAAATTGCACACCAAACTTCCTTATCATATGCAGCATGACGCTTACTTAGCGTATTTGGAAAATTACTGGAGCGGTTAATGGCTAGAGGTATCAACAAAGTTATTCTCGTCGGCAATCTGGGGAACGACCCGGAAGTCCGCGCGACTACCAGCGGTTCACGAGTGGCAACCATCAGTGTGGCCACCACCGAGGCTTGGACTGACAAAACTTCAGGCCAGAAACAAGAAAAAACAGAGTGGCACCGGGTGGTGTTTTTCAATCGCCTGGCAGAAATTGTTGAGCAGTATCTGACCAAAGGCTCACAGGTTTATGTAGAAGGCCGTCTGCAAACGCGCAAGTGGCAAGATCAAAACGGGCAAGACAAATACACCACTGAAGTGGTTGCCAGCGAAATGCAAATGCTAGGTGGCCGCGGTGGCGGCGGCGGGGGTGATGGCGGTTTTCAATCAACAGCACCAATGGATCCACCGGCTAAGAAGGCTGGTAAGGCTCCAGCTGCTGCCGCACCTGCGGCGGGTGGTCCTGATATTAACTTCGATGACGATATCCCTTTCTAGAGATATATCCTGCTGCACTTTGTTTAAAACAAAGCCCCTGTTTATCAGGGGCTTTTTTATGGTCATTTGCTATCAGTTTGACTAATTAGTGCCCATCCATAAACAACGCTACTGCGGACCACCCAGGACACGTGATCTTTCGCCGACCCTATATAGTTATTTAAAATGACTAAACGCCTGTATTTGGTATGCAAAATCTCACGCACCTGAATGATCCTCGCTACGCTCTGTTTAGGGACGGACACTAGTGTACTGGAACAAATAGATTGCACATATGAGTCGATTAATCAAAGTGTCTAATTTGATAAGAAAAATCGAGATGGTAGTTAGTAAATGAGCCTGTAACGAATTCTGAGCGCACTTTGATCAATCGCCCCTTCGGGAGCTCGGCATTAGGCTCGCAACTGCGTTGAAGCAATAACTATTGCCTGCAAGCTTCGCCTTGTTGCAAACCAAATGACAAACTCTCAAA
>CALGKA010000084.1 GCA_937927895.1 uncultured Granulosicoccaceae bacterium
CGTCCATAAACAACGCTACTGCGGACCACCCAGGACACGTGATCTTTCGCCGACCCTATATAGTTATTTAGAATGACTAAACGCCTATATAGGGTATGCAAAATCTCACGCACCTGAATGATCCTCGCTACGCGCTGTTTATGGATGGGCACTAGCTAGTGGCCATCATGATACACGTAGCAACGCAGAGGGGAATTCTTACCACCGTTTCATCCAATGGGATTTTGTAAAGATTATTTCGCTAAACGCGCGATTAATAAATCTTTGGCCAGATTAACCCTTGCGGCTAGGTAGGTGCTACCTCCCTTATCGGGATGCAATTTAGCCATTAGTCTGCGATGCGCATAAGAAATTTCTTGCTTGCTGGCGTCCTCGGTTAGGCCAAGAATTTCAAAGGCTTCATCGCTTGTCATTTCTGAAGAATTGTTTTGAGGGTTGGCGCGGCCTTCCTGTTGTTGACTGTTATTCCAATCGTCATCTTGCCATTGCTCGGGGTATTCACGTTGTACAAACGCCTCGATTAAGCGAAGTGCTTGTGGATCTTGGTTTGTGCAAACGTGGTAGTAATGTTTAATCTCATCGAGCGTTAGAGATGAAAGCATTCGCCCTTGAAATTGCCCTGCGGTGATTTCACCATCTATGCGACCTGTTTGATGATTCATCGTCATAGACAAGGTGGCGGTATTCACCCGAGAGTTGCCAGGGCCTGCAGGGGTTTGAACGCCAAATTTGTTTAGTAGGTCGCGAATCTGTGGATAGAAGCGGAGAATTATCGGCGCAAAGCGAAAAACAGATGCCAATAAACCGCCAATTAGCGCAAAAATCGCATGTGCGCGGCCGGTCATTACTGCAAGCACAAGCAGCACGCCCAGTATGATCAGCGCGGGTTTGATTAAACCGGCGCGGCCTTGCTTGAGTAGTTTTTTACCGTAAAGGTGGTAGAGCAGGTAGCCCACGCCAAACAGTATGATGAAGAAGATGAGTCTCAAAGGTAGAAGTCTTTGTTCGCGCGGTATTCAGATAGTTAAATGGTGCTATTGGGTTCAGATGCAAGTGTACTTATATTTGCAGTAACAATAAGTTTTCTTTCCGTCAGCAAAAAACAGCTGGCAAGCTCGAATTGAATATGAATGATCGTAAAAAACCTTCAATTGTTAAACACAGTACAGAAAAATCTATCGATTCATTTCTAGAGCAGTTAGATAAGCTGCCAACCCGGCAATCTTCCTCGCAAGCGGGTCGGCTTGTGTTTGCCATGGATGCTAGCGCCAGTCGCGCGGCTACCTGGGATATCGCTTGTGATTTGCAAAGCCAAATGTTCACTCAAACTGCAGCGCTTGGTGGATTAGAAATTAAGTTGGTGTATTTTCGAGGGATTCGAGAGTGTAAGGCCACCAAGTGGATAAGTGAGTCGCCAAAATTGCTGCGCTTGATGTCTTCGGTAACCTGTCTTGCCGGGCGCACGCAAATTGAGCGTGTAATCAGGCACACGTTAGCTGAGGTTCATGGCGGAGGCGATGTCAATGCATTGGTATATGTTGGCGACAGTATGGAGGAATCGCTCGATCTGTTGGGCGACTTGGCGGGTCAATTGGGGCTGTCTGGCGTGCCCATGTTCATTTTCCAAGAAGGGCATAATCCAATAGCGGCTCAAGCTTTTGCGCAATTGGCAAAATTGAGTGGGGGTGCACATTGCACGTTAGATCAACAAAGTGCTTCCCAACTAGGCGAGTTGCTAAGCGCTGTGGCTATTTTTGCGGCTGGTGGTCGTCGTGCACTGGATGAATATTGCCGCTTGGCAGGACCACTGTCGAAAAAGCTGGTAAAGCAGCTAAAATAGGTACCGTAGCCTTTGTTTAATAGCGTAAAACATCTGTAACACAGCATTGAGCCCAGGCTAGAAATGTTGGATAATGTCAGGACAAGGAGGGGTGCCACTCTCCGTATAGCGTTTATTGCGTCACATTCGACGCAAAGTAATAGGAAAACGCTTTCGGCGATGTGTGGAGGGGCAAGTGTTTGATTTTAAAGGGAAGTAATAAAAATTACCGTGCAAACGGTAGTGAATGAGCAGCCAGGATTCAACTTCTATTTCATTGAGTGTTTAGATTTCGGAATACAATCACTGTTATTGGACCCCGATTACACTATCCTGCCTGCCTGAACTTGCCCGGATCCCAATCCAAACTCCAGGGAAAAGCCGCTTGCATAGCTGCATGTGGCTAGAACGTAATCAAATATATTTAACACGATAAGGTAGCAGTTAAATGAGTGAGACCTCAGCAAGAGAAATTCGGACCGATCGGTTCAAGGATGACTCGTCTAGTAGCAGTGATGATTCAATAGATCTTAGAGGTATTATAGTTACGCTACGTAAGTATAAGTGGCCGATCATATTGTCTACAGCGCTTGCGACTGCAGTTACGGCGATGGTTGTGTCTAGTATGACTCCGGTCTATCGCTCAACAGCTACTCTGATGTTCGATACCAGTACCTCTAACGGTAGTTTTGTTGGTGGTGGGTTTGCGAACGTCGGTGCTCAGCAAGATATCCAAACGCAAGTTGAGATTTTAAAATCTCGCACCTTGGCAGAGCGGGTAGTAGACGAGCTTAACTTGGTGGAGCACTGGGAATATAACCCATCAATAGCGACCCCTGAGCAGTTTACAAACGTTGGTCCATTTGCGTCAGTGAAGGAATCGGTTAACAAGTTTCTACCCGCTCGCGAAGATACCTTTGCCGAATTTCAGCAAGATGAAAACTTTGTCAAAGACCAAATGGTTCGCCAGCTAATGGGCCGAACAAGTGTATCTCCGTTGAAGCAAACCAACCTGGTAAAGGTAAGTGTTGAAGGTGTTGATCGAGCGCTCGCTACGAAAATTGCAAACGGTATTGGTGATAGCTATGTCACTTTCTTTCTTGATCAGACCGACGGTAAGAATTCTGAAAAGAAATTGTTTCTTGAAGGCAAGGTGGCTGAGCTAAAGGAAAAATATGAAGGTGCTGAGCAGCAGTTGCTATCTGAAAGACAGCAACGAGGTATGTCGGCCTCTGGAACTTCTCCAACAGCACAAACGATTGCTATGTTTACCAGTCGCTTGGTTGATGCGAAAACCACCCTGGAAGATGCCAGAATTGAGGCAGAAGCTGTACGCCGTGCGTCAAACAGTATATCGATTGGAAGTGATGTTACTTTCGGCATAGAAGGAGTCGATTCTGGTTTACAAAGTAATTATCAGTTTGTTGGTTCAGCGTTTGAATCACTACCAGTAGTAGATTCTAATCCGTTGGTTCAGCGCAATAAGCAACTGGTTCAAGAGGCAAGCCGACAGCTAGATGAGTTGAGCAATCGCTACGGTTCTAAGCACCCTAAAGTGGTTGATGCATCTTCAAATCTTAGTACAGCTACCGCTAACTTAGATCGCCAGATTGGCAATGTTGTTTCATCTGTTAATGATAGATTCGCGTCAGCTCAGGCATTGGTTCGATCCATTCAGGCGGACATCGCTCGCGAAGAAGGCAAGAATTATGAAGAGTCAGCTAACATTGCTGCGATCAACGAAATCAAGCTGGACAGAGATACCAATAAAAAATTCTACGAAGAAGCATTGGCAGAATTGCGTGATATTCAAGAGAAAGATCTAAAGCAAGTGCCTTTAAGTGTTTCTGATGTAGCAGCGATACCTGACTTCCCGGTGAAGCCAAAGAAAACATTGATGGTGTTACTGGGTTTTCTATTGAGCTTGTTTGGTATGTCGGCAATGTTTTTTGTTTACGAAAGCATGAAAGAAACTGTGCAAGGCATACATGATGTTGAAAAGAAGCTTGGTATTCCAGTGTTTGGCATAGTGCCGGTCATGCGTGGCCGCTTCTTTGGTAAAAAGACAGCACCATTAGTACCTGGTGAATTTGACGATAAACGTGGTGCTTTTGAAGAGGCTATCCGTACCATTCGTACAAGTGCGACAGTATCTGATTTGGAAACCCATAATCAGGTAATTATGGTGACATCTTCTGTACCTGCAGAGGGTAAATCAACGGTTGCTAGTAACTTAGCTCACTCAATGTCTAAGCTTGAGAACGTTGTGTTGATAGAAGCTGATATGCGTCGCCCTGGTCTTGGTCGAGCAATGGGTATTCGCTCTCATGGTTTGTCAGATTTACTTGAAGGTGAAGCGTACCTTGAAGATTGCATGCGAGAAAATGCGATTGGCAAGCTAGACGTTATACCGGCTGGCCGTGTACCTGAGACTCACCTTGAGCTACTGGCATCACCTGAGTTTGCAGAACTGATTGATCTATTAAAGAATCGTTATGATCGTGTGATTATCGATTTGGCACCCGTGCAAGCAGTAAGTGACGCTATTGTTGTAGGTAAGTACGTAGACTCTGCGATCTATGTGATCAAGTCAGACAGCACACCTTTACCTGTGGTTCGTCGCGGTATTGATCGTCTGCAAGAAGTAGGGATTAATGTAGCGGGCGCTGTAATATCGCAAGTCGACCTTGCTAAGATATCGTCGTACGGGGGAGACTACTACTACCAGGGTTACTACGATTACTACGGCTATGGAGATGACAAAGCAGGTCGCGGTAAAAAGAAGCCTGCAGCTGAAACTGGTTTCGTTGCACGATCACAAGCACGTGAAGAAGAGCGCGAAGCAAGTAAAGTGAGAAGACTAAAGCGTCGTGATACTGAAGACTTCACAGTAGCAGCGCCTTTAGAAGCACCATCGCTAGATGAGGATTACAGAGCTTAACGTAAGCAATAAGCCTGTATCTAAAAAACTAAAGCCGCCTTAATAAGGCGGCTTTTTTTTGTCTTAAGGTTTTAGTTAAAACGGTTGAATGTGAGACTAGTTGGTAGTGCCACTGCGTCCGTAGACATCGTCAAATCTAACAATGTCATCTTCACCAAGGTAGCTACCAGATTGAACTTCGATCAGTTCTAAAGGAATCTTTCCTGGATTGTCTAAACGGTGAGTTGCTCCAAGTGGAAGATAAGTTGATTGGTTTTCTGTCAACATAATCTCTTTATCATCGCAAGTCACAATTGCTGTGCCTTCAACCACTACCCAGTGCTCAGCACGGTGGTGGTGCTTTTGCAGTGATAGTTTCGCACCAGGCTTAACGGTAATTCTCTTTACTTGGAAGCGTGAGCCTAAATTGATAGTTTGGTAGCTGCCCCATGGTCTGTAGCACTTGGTGTGTGTGTCTGCTTCGTTGCGACCCGCTTCCTTTAACATGCTTGCGAATTTTTTCGCATCTTGCGCGTGATCGTTGTGCGCCACCAAAATGCAATCACTGGTTTCAATGATCGAAATGTTCTCTAAGCCTAAAGCGGCTACTAAGCGGGTGCTTGCATTGACGTAGCAATTTTTACTATCGACAAGCATCGCGTCACCGGTAGTGGCGTTGCCGTTTTCATCTTGCTCTGAAATGCTGTGTACTGCATCCCACGAGCCAATATCTGACCAACCCGCTTTGAATGGAACTACCATAGCGTTGTCGGCTTTTTCCATTACAGCGTAATCAACAGAAACGCTATCGCATTCGGCAAACGAATCACTATCTACTCTAATGAAGTCGAGATCTTCTGAGGCGTTTTCAAAAGCCGCTGTACAAGACGCCAGCATTTGAGGTGCATAGCGCTTAAGTGCGTCAAGGTAGGCGCTGGCTTTAAAGACAAACATTCCACTATTCCAGTAGTAGTCACCTGAATCAACGTATTTTTTTGCGGTATCTGCGTCTGGTTTCTCTTCAAAGCTGGCTATTTCACTGATGCCATCGCCTTTCGCCTTTATGTATCCGTAGCCTGTCTCTGGTTTTTCCGGGACAACGCCGAAAGTGACTAATGCGCCATCTTGTGCACATTTAATAGCTTCTTCAACGTGGGCTGCGAATTGTTCAGTATTTGAGATAACGTGATCAGCCGCGAGTACTGTAATAGTGGCATCTTTGTGGTGCTTTAGAGCTTGTAGCGCTGCCAGCGCAATGGCAGGTGCAGTATTTCGCGCTACAGGCTCAAGTATAATGGCGCCTTCTTGGCCAACCTCACGCATTTGCTCGGCAGTTAGAAAGCGATGATCTTCATTGCAGACAATCATTAATTTCCCATCACAGGCAGCTGTTGCTCTGTTAATGGTTTCCTGCAGCAGTGATTTATCACTGTTGAGTTTTAAAAATTGTTTTGGGTAGAGGGATCTAGACAACGGCCACAATCGAGTGCCAGAGCCGCCTGCTAGGATAACCGGAAAATTAGAATTCATGAGTGCCACGCTTAAGAAAAGTCTTTTTGTCTGCCTATTGTTCGCAACAATTGTACCTTACTGTTTGCAATTAGCTCTTACTAGTCGGTATGCACGTTTGAATTGTAAGAGTCAAAAACATGACGATACCATTTTCTAAAGTGTTTATGAATTGTGATGAAAAACCCAACGCAAAAGGGCGTTTTTAAGTTAGTCTGCTTAAATCACGTTTACACGCCGTTTGCCTTACCTAATCATGACTAGAACTAATCCCTGGTCAGCCCTAGCGCTGGTTGCCGCAGCAGTATTTGTGACTTTTGTGCTTTTGATATCCGTTGATCGATTGTTAATTGTAGACGCTGAGGTTATCGATAGCTTGGCTGATCCGAGTACAAGTTCAAGCTGGAGTCAGTCGGGGTCTGGCATTGTGTCTTTTGAAAGTGGCGTTCTATCTATTGAGAATAGCGCTAAAACGAAAAGCCATTCGGTGACGCAAAACACCCAGGTTAATGGAAGCTTGTATCGAGTTTCTTTTGAAAGTTCGGTCGCGGAAGTGGACGGTGGAGACCTCCATTGGGAGAACGCAAATGTTGGGGTTATTTACTATACGAGCGAAGGGGAGCGTATAAATAGCGCTGTAATTGCGACTATGGTTGGTGATCAACCAATGCAACATTTCACTCATGATCTTCAATTGCCTGCGGCCACATCGTCAATAACCGTAGCAATCAGACTTTCAAATTCTAGCGGACTATTCCAAGTACAAAATATCAAAGTCGCTGAGCTAGCAGTCAGTAAGTTGTATAATACTGTGTCTTTGGTATGTGTTGCGCTCTGGCTCGTAGTTGCTGCAATGATTTTATGGGATCATGGAAGCTGGAGAAAAGGCTGGCTTGGAATAGTAGCGGTGGCGGTGCTGGCATTGATGATGGCTCCAACTACCGTTATGGCAAATATGCTTACTCGTATATTTGGTGATGTCGAAAATTTTTCTCCGGCGTTTAAGGGGTTGCTAGACCTTATTGGTCTAAGTGCTCTGGCGCATGTAATTATATTTTTCCTTGTTGGTTTACTCGGCGCCTTGGTTTGGCGGAAAATTTCTAAACTTTATCTTTCGATTAGCCTTGTGCTTTTCGCGATTTTCACCGAAACAGTGCAGCTATTGACACTGGGCCGTGATCCCAGTGTTTCTGATTTGGTATTGGATATAATGGGGCTGAGTGTTGGCCTGTGTATCGTGTTTGGGTTGCGTTTCTTATGGAATATGCTTGCAGCAGATAATAAATAGTCTTGACTTCTAATTCTATGGATATAGCAATTTACATTCATGCACTCGGTACGGGTGGGGCCGAAAGAGTGGCAATTCATCTTGCCAATCACTGGGCTGATATGGGTTATCGGGTAATGATAATTACCAATGCGCAGATTGCCCGGGATCCGTACCCTATTCGTCGTTCGGTTGTTATCGAGTGTTTGGATGTGGCTGGTGATACATCCGGTATAGCAGGTGCAATTAAGTCAAATGTAAAGCGTGTGCTAGCGTTAAGAAAATTATTTAAAGAAAATTCTATTAAAAGGGCGGTGTCTTTTGCTTTTACGGCCAACGTTACGTTAGCAATAGCAAGGGCTGGTCTCCAAGGTTTTGTGGCTGTTGGTAGCGAAAGGAATTATCCACCATCTGAAGCGTCTGGCGGTCTTTGGGATTTCTTGCGGAAAGTCAGCTATCGATTACTTGACTCGCTAGTAGCTCAAACTGATAGAACTAACCATTGGTTAGTAAAAAATACGTTTTCCAAACGTATTGTCACTATTCCTAATCCTGTAGTTTACCCGCTCCCAGTCTCTGCTCCGGTTGTCCAGCCTCCAAGTAATGGTGGAATGAAAGTTATTCTTGCAGTTGGAAGGTTGGAAGAGCAAAAACAATTCGAGCATTTACTTGCGGCTTTCTCTTTGATACATAAAGAGCACCTGAATTGGAACCTTGTAATAGTAGGTGAAGGTCATAGGCGAAAACAACTTGAGGAGCAAGCTGCAGAGCTTGGGATAAATTCAAATTTCATTCTGCCCGGTCGTGTAGGAAATATTGGCGAGTGGTATGAGAGAGCAGATATTTTCGTATTGTGCTCAAAGCATGAGGGTTTCCCGAATGCACTGCTTGAGGCCATGGCTTATGGAAAAGCGGTTGTAAGCTATAATTGTGAAACAGGGCCGCTAGAACTCATACAAGATAGAGTCAATGGTATTCTTGTAGACCCTGATAATATAAACCGTTTGGCTGAAAGCGTTCGAAAGCTAATTGAAGATCCGAAACTACGGAATTCACTATCGAGTAAAGCTAAAGGCGTAAAAGAAAAGTACTCATCTAGTTCTGTTTATTCAAGCTGGAACAAAGTACTGCGCTTAGAAAATTCTGAAAGCGCTGAGGTATTAGTTCAGCACTCAGCTGAGGTTGTAGGTGACTGATAAAACAAGCGAATGCAGCACTTGTCTTTGATTCTGCAACTCGAGATAAGCGGTATCTCAAATTCGCTTTATTGGTCTGCTAATCCTTCCTTGCTAGTAAATCCTCCCCGTAATTAGGAAACGAAATGTGTGGAATCGCTGGAATATTTTCTCAAAAGCTTAGTAAAGAGACGCTAGTAAATATTGCATCGAACATGGCCCAGACACTTCACCATCGGGGGCCCGATGCAAAGGGTGTGTGGTCATGCGAATCTGTTGGGTTCGGTCATGCTCGATTGGCGATTGTTGACCTTAGCGCTCAAGGGTTACAGCCAATGAGTTCTGCCTGTGGTCGCTACACGATATGCTTTAACGGAGAAATATATAACTACCTGGAGCTTGGTGAGAAGCTTCAACAAAGATCCATTGCTCTGAGGGGTAACTCGGATACAGAAGTGTTAATAGAGAGTATTTCTGAATTTGGGCTTGAGAATGCATTGCGTGCAGCTCGTGGTATGTTCGCGTTTGGTCTTTGGGACGCGAAGCATAAAAGAATCACTCTTGGAAGGGATAGATTAGGAGAAAAGCCACTCTATTATGGTATGTGTAATGGTGACTTGGTTTTTGCTTCTGAATTAAAGGCATTTCGTGAGCTTCCAGGTTTTAGTGCAAGTGTTGATAGAAGCGCGCTTAGTGCGTTTGTAAAATATAAGTATGTTCCTACACCTGCTTGCATTCTTAAAGGCTATAAGAAGCTACCGGCCGCCACTACCATTGCTGGGCGAAATGCTGCAGAAGTATACGAAAGTGAGCCAGATGCTTATTGGAAGTATGACGAGGCGAGAGTAGAGTACGCCACAGTAGATGGTTTAGAAGAACTATTGCTCAGTACTATAGAAAAAGAAATGCGGTCTGATGTTCCGATCGGATGTTTTCTCTCTGGTGGTATTGACTCTAGTTTGGTGACATCACTTATGCAGTCGTTAAGTGAAAATCCGATTCACACGTTTACCATTGGGTTTAGTGAAAAAGATTTCGATGAATCCGTTCATGCCCGAAACGTAGCAACACATCTAGGAACTAAGCACACAGAATGGATTATTGGTGAAAATGATGTGCTTGATCTCGTGCAGGAGCTACCAAAGATATACGATGAACCATTTGGTGATTCGTCTCAATTACCAACAACTCTACTATCGCGAATGACCCGTAAGAATGTCACAGTGTGTTTATCAGGCGATGGCGGAGATGAGCTTTTTTGTGGTTATTCTCGCTATTTCTGGGCGCAAAAAGTGAAAAATTCACTTGGCAAAGTGCCAAGTCCAATTAGGCGCGCAGTAGCGAGAGCAATTGACTTAAGGAGTCCGGATCAGTGGTCGGCGTATTATAATAAGCTTCCAAGATTTTTAGGTGGAAACCGAATTAATAATTTTGGAAACAAACTCGAGCCCATCAGTAGGTTCTGTGCTGATGCCAATGATGAAGAGTTGTATGATTTTTTTCTTGCAGATTGGAAGCAGCCTCAAGATCTTGTTGTTGGGGGCCAAAACATATCGATAGTTAAAGGAAGTTTTGGAAGGAATAGATCCTTTATGGAAAATATGATGCTTAATGATTCAAAATACTATTTGTCTGACGACATTATGGTTAAGGTTGATCGAGCATCAATGTCTGCAAGCCTTGAGTCTCGCGCACCGCTACTAGACCACAAAGTCTTTGAGTACGCGATGTCAATTCCTATCGATCAGAAATACTCCGATGGTGTTGGCAAGCTCCCATTGCGCAACATTCTTTATAAATATGTACCACAGCAAATTATTGACAGGCCGAAAATGGGTTTCGGTGTGCCACTGGATCAGTGGTTCAGATCAGAATTAAGAGACTGGTGTGATGATCTTCTCTCTGCAGAAACCCTAAAAAGACAAGGTTATTTTAATGTTGACGAGGTGGTCAAGTGTTGGAATTCACACAGATCGGGTAAAGCGAATAGGCAATATGAGTTATGGAGCATATTGACTTTTCAGCAGTGGCTAAGCGATTGGGGGCATTAATTCTAAAAGTTTGTTTTGGGTGGCTTGAGTTGATTCCAGCATGTCTGTAGGTGCGCGGTTGTCTAGGCCTGTGGCCCATATTGTCTTTAGCGGTGTTGGCGGGTTGCCAACATCGTGTTTGAACTTAGCTATAGCTGCTAAAAAAGATTCCGAGCAAGTGATAGCATGGTATGGAAACGAGCCTTTAGCTGATCAGCACCGTGTTGCCTGCGAAACTAATCAAATACCCTATAAGTATTTTCTTAAGAAGCCCGGATTGGACCTTTTGACTCAAATCGAAATCGGTCGTTGGTTGAAGGAAATGAATCCATGTTCTATTGTTTGCCATGCCCCTGCGTCATTGTTTTGCGGTATCTATTTAAAATACTTTTCGGGCGATACTAAAGTGATAGGTGTCGAGCATCATTCAAATGCCTTGAAAGGACTCAAGGAGTGGATTCTTAGTGCATTGGCTCCGCTGGTTTCTGATCATATGGTGTATCTCTCAAATGAATATTTGAATCAGGTCGAAAAGAAATTGCCATTTTTAAAGTTTGTAAAAAAGCGGACTGTTATTCCGAATGGTCTTGATTTGAGCAAGTTTCAATTTCCAGCCACGAGTGTGCCAGGGCTAGTAGGAATGCAAGGTCGAATGGTTACAGGTAAGGACTATGAAACATTGATTCGAGCTTTCGCAGGCCTGGGGTCTGGTTTTAGTTTGTCTTTAATTGGTGATGGGCCCGACAGAGCGAGATTGGAACAGATTTGTATAGAATTGAGGATTGAAAGCCGAGTTGTATTTCACGGCACTCTGTCCAATGCAGAGGTTATTGAGCAAATGTCTCAATGGGAGTGTTTTGTATTGTCCACTTACGGCGAGACCATGAGTGTCGCTATAATGGAGGCTCATGCGCTGGGGCTGCCTGTGGTCGCCTCTGCCGTGTCTGGTGTGACTAGTGCGGTTGAGAACAATGTAACTGGATTATTATTTGAAGTGGGTAATGCTGAAGCTTTGCTGGAAAAGCTGAAGGACGTGTTGCATGATTCCAAAAGCCGGCAAAATTTGTCAATGGCAGCTCGCCAGCGTGCTGAAAATTGTTACTCAATAGATAGAAGCTGGGCACAGTTCCGCACTATCATAGAGGGTCGGTAATGGAATTAAATATTGGGCTAAAAGTATCGAAGCTTAGGTTCTGCCCTACAACGTCGAGATGGAGATTGAATTGAGCGATAGATTTTTTTTCACAGTGCAAACATGTACATACAATCGAAGCTCAACACTTCGAAGAACCTATAAAAGCTTGGCTCGCCAGACCTTTAAAGACTTCGAATGGATTGTCTATGACAACGGGTCTACCGACAACACCAGCGAATTGGTAAAGCAGTGGCAAGCTGAAGCAGACTTCCCAATTGTACTTCTGAGGCGTGAAGACAATGCCGCAATACAATTGTCGTGGAACATTGTTATTAACCAGGCCCGTGGAAAATTCTGGACGTTGTTGGATTCGGATGATGAGTGCATTCCAACGGCACTAGAAGTTTTTAAGCAAAAATGGGACAGCATTCCTGAAGCTGAACAATCGAAGTATGTTGGAGTAACATGCAACTGTATCGATCAGCATGGCGAATTGGTTGGTAAGCAGTTTCCTAGTGACCCAATGGATTCCAATCCGTTAGATGTCGTCTACAAAGAGAAGATTTCTGGCGAGAAATGGGGTGTGATGAGATTAGACGTAATGAAGAAATATCCCTTTCCGACTTCAAGTCATCATGTGTTGCCAGGTGTGGTGTGGAGAGCAATTGCAAGAGACTATAAAACCAGATTTTTCAACGAGTGTCTTAGAATCTATTATATTGACGATGGCCCCAGAAAAGATCAAATGTCATTTCATCAAAAGCTCTCGGTGATATCCAAAGGTAAACGCGAAAATTCACAAGACTTATTAAATAACTATTTCGAATGGATGCTTAGTTCTCCAGCAGAACTTATGCGAAATGTAGTTGTTTATAATCAAATGTCTTCTGCCCTTAAATATAGCTTGAAAGATCGACTTGCGAATATAAATAAACCATTGGCAAAGTTACTCGTTTTAGGCACTTGGCCTGTAGCGAATTTTTCAAACTTAGTCCCGCCGCGAATGGTGCGGAGTATCAATAAAATGATGAGCGCTTAGCTCGATTATTCTCGCAGTAATATTTAGTCCTGCCATGTCCAATGCCAGATGGCCAATTCAGTTAGTGAATATAAATGATAGAGTTTCAACAAACTTTCCGTGGAAAAAAGGTTTTTCTAACTGGCCATACTGGCTTTAAGGGGGCTTGGCTTTCGCTATGGTTGAGTAAGCTTGGGGCACAAGTTACGGGATACTCTCTCGATCCCCCAAGCACTCCTAGTTTGTACGAAGTGGCGAATATCCGAGATCTCCTCGAAAGTGATATTCGCGACGATCTAGTTAATGCCAAACGCTTGCTAGATGCTATTGAGGTGGCTGATCCAGATATCGTTATGCATCTTGCCGCGCAATCGGTTGTAAGCAAAGGCTATGATTCTCCCTATGACACACTCATGACCAATGTCATGGGTACAGCTTCACTGCTAGATGCGCTCCGACAGCGAGGCAAGCCATGCGCTGTGCTTTGTGTTACCAGTGATAAGTGCTACGAAAATGTTGAGCAAGTTTGGGGTTACAGAGAAAACGATAAGTTCGGAGATTGTGATCCATACGGTGGTAGCAAGGGGTGTGCTGAAATCGTCGTGAATTTTTATCGATCATCTTATTTTTCACCATCATCATTGTCTGAACATGGTATTGCGCTGGCTAGTGCAAGAGCGGGTAACGTAATCGGGGGAGGAGATTGGAAACGCGATGCGCTTTTATGTGATGCATTCCGATCTCTAGCTGTGAAAGAGGCAATACCGATTAGAAATCCCCAATCTACTCGGCCGTGGCAGCATGTACTGCAGTGTTTGAGCGGTTATCTTTGTATTGTCGAAAAATTACTCACACCAGAACGAGCCCAGTTTTGCACTGGTTGGAATATAGGTCCAATGCCGGGTAGTGAATTGTGTGTCTCAGATGTTATCGATATTTTTACCGATGAATGGGGCTCCGGTGAATGGAGCAATGTTGGCACTAGCGATCAGAAAAGAGAGGCGAACATACTACGTCTTTGTATAGACAAGGCGATCTGGGAGTTGGATTGGAAGCCGGCATGGACTGTAGATACTGCCATACGCAATACAGCTAAATGGTATCAAGAGTATTTAAACGATGAGTCACTGGCTCGGGAGCTTTGTTATTCGCAGATTGACCAATACACAACCAGCTTTTCCGTTCAACGCCAGTAGATTGAAGGATATATAAATTGAAAGCAGTTATATTAGCTGGCGGGTTAGGTACTCGGTTAAGTGAAGAGACCATAATGAAGCCGAAGCCGATGGTGGAAGTCGGTGGTATGCCAGTTATATGGCACATAATGAAAAATTATGCTGCCTATGATGTCCGGGACTTTATAATATTGGGTGGTTACAAAAGCCATATTATTAAAGAGTTTTTTCGTGATTATATGATGCGTTTTTCGAGTGTTCGTTTTGAGATGCGTGACCAGAAAATGGAAATTCTAGAGTCCAGTAGTGAAGAATGGAGTGTCACTGTTTTGAATACTGGAGAAACAACAAATACAGGTGGTCGGCTTCTAAGAGCGAGAGAGCACATCGGTGATGATCCATTCTTTTTCACGTACGGCGATGGTGTTTCGAATGTGAATTTCAATGAACTGAAACAAGAGCACGAGAAATCTGGTGTTGCGGTTACGCTTACGGCGGTTCAGCCTCCAGGTAGATTCGGAGCGTTATCGTTTGCAGAAGATCCCAGGTTGATAGCACAATTTCAAGAGAAACCACAGGGTGATGGTGCATGGATAAATGGTGGATTCTTTATGGTCAATCCGGAGGCTATAGATACTATTTCTGGCGATGCCATAGCGTGGGAAGAACAACCCCTTAGAATGTTGGCCGAAAACAAACAACTGGGAGCATACAGGCATCGTGGATTCTGGCAGAGTATGGATACATTGCGCGATAAGCAGTATCTAGAAAGCCTTTGGGATCAGGGTAATGCACCGTGGAAAGTGTGGTAAGAACTGAAGTCTGCACGATTACGCACGCTGCCCGAACCGGGCAGCGACGTATATAGCCATTTGGTTATGGAAGTTGCTCGGATGAGCCAGCGGGATTACATAGTGGAGGATCGTTTTCGGCTGGTCCTGAGGTTGGTAGTCCAGTAAAAAACGCATCTAATTTTTCGATTCGCGCGGTAACCCACTGCTCAATGTATCCTAGTTGTCCTAGTTCTGGTTGGGCAGCGCCTAAATGCCCTGTCTCAGGCCATCTGATAATGTTGCGGTAGCGTGCGTTTTCAACAGCTCCGGACGTATCGGTGCCAATTCTATTTAAGTAGTTTCGGAATTTCCCGATGATGATTTCTGGTGTAAATAGACTTTGTCTCAGGACCACCCATCTTGATTTTACTAGGCCATTAAACCCGGTGTCGGGAGTTCTATACAACCGGCATAACAGTAAGTTCTGTGCTGGGTAGTTATACACTAGACTGTCTTCACGAACAGCGCCATCCCACCTGATACCGAAAGTTGCGTCATAGTCCCATGGAACAAAATACCACTTCATTGATTTGTTTCGAGCTATATAGTAATTTTTATAAAAAGTATCGGTGTTACTTGTTAGCATTCTTAGTAGGTACATATCAACAAGTGATTCCATTTCGATACGATCGTTTATTCCATTGGTAAATTCCGCGTTGGAACTTGTATTCACAAATGATATTAGTTCTGAGAGTGCGCTTAATTGTTCGGCATCTTCCATATCTGGATATCGTTGTTCCCATAGCTCCTCTACGGGTTTAGTTGCATAAAAATCAGAACGATTCTTATCGGCTTTAATTAATAGTGATCCGTTGTCTGGGTCAGTGAAATCGACCATGTCCCATCGCTCTCCAGTTTCGTCTTCAGGCACATCGATTTTACTTAGATCAAGCAACTTTCTGTCTATTCTTTCGCTGAGTATGTATACCCCATGGTAGCCACCATTCAGGATTACTTCGACTACATCCCCCGCTATTGTTGATTGTCCTTGTCTAACTCCTTCTTCGTCTTTATAGGCGTAAGTTCTCATTAATCGGAACAGGTCATGTGAGACTAGGTTTCGTACAAATGCTTGGTCTCGGTAAGCAGCATCAAGGATCCAGTCTCCGTCGTTGTCTCGCAAGCCAAGAAGTGAAAAATCGAGTTCACTTCCGTCAGCTTCACGTAGTTCAATGCCATAAGGTACCTTGGGTAGTGATTGTGCTGTGCGGCCGCGTATCTCGATGCCTAGTTCCAGCCAACCAGAATCTATTGCTAGTGGCCCGTCAACGTATCGGATCATACCCGGCAACTTAGGTTCATCTACAATTGATTCTGCAATAATCTCGATCAGTGGCAAATTAGTCACAACAACCGTAAAAGTTTCAGTGACTAAACCGTCTTTGGTTACGGAAAGTTCAAACAAATCACCATGAGCCAGGTCCTTCATCACTAGTTCACCTGGTGCGACAGGTGTGCCCTCTATGCTAATTCCGTAGCCACTGCTGGAGTTTTTATAGGAGAAATTTCCAGAGAGGGGTGTTGATGTTTTAAAGTCACTATTCAGTGAGATAAACAATCGGGAGTTTTCTGTATCGGCAATTAGCGGATGAGGGCCCCACGTTAGTTGTAAATCGTTGACTGAGTTGACGATAGTGTCAGCGCTTTCCGCGAACAAATCGAACTTTGTTTCAGCAGTAAATTGTCCATCACTTGCTGCTATCTCGATTTCCGTTGTGCCTTCTGCAGTCGGTTGTAATAGAAGAGTTGCCGTGCCGTCAGAGTTGGGAGTTAGGGTGGCAAAACTCGGTAAAAGAGAATCGTCAAAGGTGATGTTGTTAGCCTGCCCACCGGTTACTTCGATGGTGACCGTTATAGAAGTTCCAGTAACAATAGTGATGTCATCAATAGGTGTAATCTGCAAAGGTTCTACTGCAATCGCTGTGTTGTTGCTGGCGCCGGGTGTGGTTACTGACAAATAAGTTTCTGCACCCAAAGTATCGATACCATAACTGACGTCGGAAAATTGTTCCGGATACTGTGGTGAGTATTCGAACGCTATTGACTGGTCAGCTCTGAACAGGCCTAGGTATTCGCCACCTTTTCCTAACTTGAAGTTAGTGTGAAAGGCTGTACCGTCTGTCCGATCTTCTTCGTCGCTGGCAAACACAACTAGGTATCCGTTTGCTGGAATGGATGCATATTGAGAATCGGGAAAACACCACTGCAGTGTATCGGTATCATCATCGGTCAAGCACCAGCCTGCAAGATTTACCGGCAAGCTGCCGAGGTTATATAATTCGATCCAGTCTTCGTTGCTGCCAGTATTGTCTGCTATGTCTGAAGAATTACTCGCTAAGAATTCATTGATTACTACTTCACCAATCGACGGTGGGGTGTCATCTTGAGCGGTAATAGAAAGTGTTGCGCTGCTGAATTTGCCTTCATTATCAGTGATTGTCACTTTAGCGATAAATTGCCCAGCTACATTGTATGAATGTGAAACTGTGATTCCAGCATCGAGCATTGTGTTGCCATCGCCAAAGTCCCAGTCGTATTGAGTTATTTCATCATCATCAGAAGATCCGGCAGCGTCGAAAGTTACCAACAGCGGTATGCTACCTGTAGTGACATTGGCAGTGATATTTGCCACCGGTGGTTGATTGTTGTCTGCGTTATTTACCTCAATAAGCTGGGTGGCTGAGTCAGATTTATTGCCATTGTCAGTCACAGTAACGCTTGCAGTAAATTGCCCGGCAGAGGTGTAGGTGTGCGAAACGGTAGCACCGGCATTGGGCATTGTGGTTTTATCGCCAAAGTCCCAGTCGTATCGAGTTATTCCATCATCATCAGTTGAACCATTAGCGTTGAACGTTACTGCTAAGGGGGCTTCACCTGTGGTGAAATTGGCAGAGATATCGGCGACTGGTGGCTGATTGATGTCTGCGTTGTTTACCTCTATAAGTTGGGTAGCAGAGTTTGATTTACCACCACTGTCAGTCACGGTAACGCGTGCAGTAAATTGCCCGGCAGAGTTATAGGTGTGCGAGACGGTAGCACTGGCATCAGAGCGTGTATTGCCATCACCAAAGTCCC
>CALGKA010000085.1 GCA_937927895.1 uncultured Granulosicoccaceae bacterium
AGAGCATCGCCCTTACAAGGCGAGGGTCGGGGGTTCGATCCCCTCAGCACCCACCACTATATTGGAGCGGTAGTTCAGTTGGTTAGAATACCGGCCTGTCACGCCGGGGGTCGCGGGTTCGAGTCCCGTCCGCTCCGCCAATAAAAATCAAAGGGTGTCTAGGCACCCTTTTTTTGTGTCTACTGCTATATTTGTAGATCCAGTATGGTCAAATGACCTTCGCAAACTCGTCTAGCTAAAATTATGTTACTTGATCTCAGAGACGGCATTCGCAATTCAACATGGCTCAAGTACGTGTTGGTCGGCATTATTTGTGTGCCATTTGCACTTGTTGGTATTAATTCCTACTTCAATAATGGTGGCCCGGACTACGCCGCTAAGGTCAACGGTGAGAAAGTCTCACTGAACTCCTTTCAGAATGCCTACAACCAATCTCGCAGCCAAATACAACAAACCTTCGGTGGTCAATTACCTGCAGGTTTAGATATTGGGTCCATAGTGAATACCCAGGCAATGGAAACTGTCGTCAGACAGGAAGTCTTACGGCAAGCTACCTTTGATAACGGCTTTGCGGTTGGCGATGAACAACTTGCTCAACAGATTATTTCCATTGATGCGTTTAAAGATGAAGGCGTGTTTAGCCAAGACCGCTACACTCGACACCTTCAGTCTGCAGGAGTGTCTGTGGCTGAATTTGAAGAGCAGTTCAGAGGTGATCTGCTGTTGCAACAATTTCGCAATGGGGTAGTAGCAACAGGTTTTGCACTTAGCGATGAAAATCAATTGGTTAGTGAATTACGAAATCAAAAGCGTTTGGCTTCTCTAATTACACTAGATACTGCGGCCAAGGCTGAAACCATAGAAGTAACTGATGAAGAAATAACAGCACACTATGACTCTAACCTTGCAGCATTTAATAACCCTGAAAAAGTAAAAGTTGAATACCTAGAGCTTAAAATAGATGACTTGAAAGGCACTATTGAAGCCACGGATGAAGATATTGCAGCCTATTTTGAACAAAATAAAACTCAGTGGGTGGTACCTGAGAAGCGCGATGCTTCACATATTCTTCTAGCCTTAGACAGTGATGCTTCAGATTCAGATGCAGCAGAAAAATTAGCGGAAGCCAGCGCAATAGTGGCACGAATCGCTGCTGGTGAATCTTTGGCTTCTTTGGCTCCGACTCTATCAGATGATCCTGGTTCTGCTGATAATGGCGGCAGCTTGGGTGCATTTGGTCGCGAAGTAATGGTGCCAGAGTTTGAAGAGGTCGCTTTTGCTATGACTGAAGGAGAGGTAAGCGAGCCAGTTCGTTCTGATTTTGGTTTCCATATTATCCAGTTGAACAAAATAATTCCCGAGCAAGGCCAGTCGCTTGAAGAAGTAAAAGATGAAGTGGAAGATCAATACCGCACTGAACTCGCGGAAACCAGGTTTTTTGAAGCGTCTGAGCTTTTATCAAATGCCTCTTACGAGAACAGTGA
The DNA here is from genome assembly GCA_937927895.1 of uncultured Granulosicoccaceae bacterium. Taxonomy (GTDB): domain Bacteria; phylum Pseudomonadota; class Gammaproteobacteria; order Granulosicoccales; family Granulosicoccaceae. The sequence continues at coordinate 1,485 of CALGKA010000085.1, forward strand.
TTCTTTACAGCCTGCAGCAGAAGAGACTGGTCTTACTCTGCAATCAACTGACTGGATAGATCGTACTGCCACTGAAGGTATTGGTATGTACCCGCAGGTAATTTCAGCCGCTCTTACTGATGATGTACGCAATAACGGTTTGAATTCAGAAATACTTGAGGTTGCTGAAAATCACGCCATTGTATTGCGAACGATCGACTACCTTGATGCGGCACCTAAGCCTATAGATGAAGTTCGCGATGACATCATCAAAAGAGTTCAGAGTGAAAAAGCGACCGAAGAACTGCAAGCACTTGCAGACTCTTTAGTAACCGAGCTTGAAGGTGGTGCAGATGCTGAGGCTCTTGCGACCGATAAAGGTGGTGAATTCACAGCAGCTACTGCTATTGCCAGAACTGGAACCGATGTAGATCGCGCTATTGTTCAGAAGCTTTTCACTATGCCAAAGCCTGCGGATAGCAGTGCTACTTATGCAACGCAAACAGATAGCGACAGCAATATAGTGGTTGTGGCTTTTTCAGGGGTTGAAGCGGCTGACTCAGAGGCCACTGATGCTTCTGCAGTTGCGGCATCTGCAATGCCTGCTAATGCTGAATTTCAAGCAGTAGTGGGTGCTATTGAAGGTGAGGCTGAGATTGTTAGGAACGAAGCGTTGCTTTCACCAGAGCCAGCTACCTACTAAGTAAAGTTAGTAAGATACAAAAAAGGCCGCTATTTGCGGCCTTTTTTGTTTGTGACTTAGGTTAACGGCAAAGGTTAGGAGCTTAGCGGTGGCATAGCCACATTGTTGAAGCCCGCATCAACATAAACAATTTGCCCGGTAATACCGGCTGCCATATTCGAGCATAGAAAAGCGGCTGTATCGCCAACTTGCTCAATGGTGACATTGCGCTTAAGCGGGGATGTTTCGGCCACATGCCCTAATAGCTTTTTGAAATCTCCGATGCCTGAGGCTGCCAAGGTTCGAATGGGGCCTGCAGAAATTGCATTAACTCGAACGCCGGCAGGGCCAAGCGAATGTGCCATGAAACGAGTATTGGCCTCAAGGCTAGCTTTGGCCAATCCCATTACATTGTAGTTTGGCATTGACCGTACCGCGCCAAGATAGCTCAGTGTCAATAACGATGCGTCTTCAGATAGAAGCGGCTTGCACGCTTTGGCAAGCGCCGCAAAGCTGTATGAGCTGATGTCGTGGGCGATTCGAAACCCTTCCCGGGTAACGCAATCCAGGTAATCCCCTTCTAGCTGTTCGCGCGGTGCAAAGCCAACTGCATGGACCAATATATCAAGTGAACCCCAATGGCTTTTAATCGATGCTGCTAGATCGTCTATTTGCTGATCATGCTCTACATCGCATGGAAATACAGCGGTTGAATCGCACTCGGCGGCAAGATCAATCACCCGATCTTTTAATCGCTCTCCTTGATAGGTGAATGCCAGCTCAGCACCTTCTCGATGCATTGATTGTGCGATTCCCCAAGCAATAGAGCGCTTACTTGCCACGCCTATAATTAGGGCTTTTTTACCAGTAAGGAATCCCATTTTTTTCTCCGGTGTGTAAGCCACCATTATACGCCGAAATTCAGTGGATCTTCATAGTCTTGGTGAGTTGAACTGCCTCTAAGCGGCGCAACGCGCCTAATGAGATATAATGACGCTAGATTTTTGAAAGCGCAGCTCAAGTTTATGATCGAAATAGAACGCAAGTTTCTGGTGGATAAAACAAAGTGGCCGCGCAGCGAGGAACGCATTGTGATGCGCCAAGGGTATCTTGCCCAGCAAGGTGATCTAGTGTGCCGCGTACGGCAAAAAAATGATCAGTTTTACCTGTCTGTTAAGGCCTCTATAGATAATCTATCAAGCTATGACTACGAATACCCCATTCCCAAAGAAGATGGCGAAACCATGCTCAATAAGCTCTGTGATCATGCTGCGGTGACTAAAACTCGTCACTTAGTAAAGCAAGATGATCTGGTTTGGGAGATCGACGAGTTCCACGACGCTAACGAAGGCTTGATAGTAGCTGAGATTGAACTGCCAACGGCTGCGCATAATTTTGAAAAGCCTGAGTGGCTGTTAGAGGAAGTCTCAAACGACAAGCGTTATACCAATTATGCGTTGTACTGTAAGCCGCACCAAGAGTGGTAGTTTTAGCTAGCGTTCGTTTATGGATGGGCGCTAGCTAGTTTGCAGTAAATCGCGAAGCAGTTCTTCGTAAACATCAGTGAGTTGTTCCAGGTCACTGACTGAAACACATTCATCAACTTGATGGATGGTCGCATTACATGGCCCGAGCTCTAGAACCTGTGCACCGGTGGGCGCTATAAAGCGCCCGTCTGATGTGCCACCGCTGGTTGAGAGCTCAGTGTTGCTATGACATACCTTTTGTATAGCGGCTTCTGTTGCGTCAACCAATTTGCCGCGTTCAGTAATAAACGGATTGCCTGATAGTCGCCATGTGATTTCATAATCAATATCGTGCTCTTTTAGAATGTCTAGTACGCGTTGCTTTAACTCATCAGCGGTGACTTCTGTTGAGAATCGAAAATTAAAACGAATAGCTAGTTCGCCTGGTATGACATTTTCAGCACCTGTTCCAGCCTGAAGGTTTGAGACTTGAAAAGTTGTGGCTGGAAAAAACTCGTTGCCGTTATCCCATTGTTCACTGGTAAGGGCGTCTAGTGCTTTTGCAAATTTATGAACAGGGTTGATGCCTAGGTGAGGGTAGGCGACATGTCCCTGTTTGCCTTTGACTACTACATGTCCATTAAGCGAACCGCGTCTGCCGTTTTTGATTATGTCGCCAAGTGAGCTTGTGCTGGTTGGCTCACCGACAATACACCAATCAATTTTCACGTTGTTGGTTTCAAGATGTTCCACTACTTTGACTGTGCCATTTATGGCGGGGCCTTCTTCATCACTGGTGATTAAGAAGCCAATACGACCATCTATTTTGCCTTGCTCAAGGACTCTTTCAACCGCTACTACCATGGCGGCTATGCTGCTTTTCATGTCTGCTGAACCGCGACCATATAGATACCCTTTATGAATTTCCGCGCCAAACGGTGGGTGCGTCCAGCTTTCGGTCGGGCCTGTAGGCACTACATCTGTGTGCCCAGCAAATACAAATAAAGGACCTGTGCCGGGCGTTACCGACCATAGATTGTCAACGTCGCCAAAGCGTAGGTTTTCATGAATGAAGCCGACACTTGTTAGGCGATTGGCAATTATTTTTTGACAGCCGGCATCAGCAGGAGTGATCGACTCGCATCTGACTAACTGTTGTGCGAGTTCAATTGTCTTCGACATGTTTTAATCTTCAAGTTGTTTTAGAAGGGCGCTGTAAAGAGCATTTAGTGCAGATTCGTCGGTGACTTTAGTGCGGTTAGCGGATTGTATATAGAATGAGTCTTCTGCTGTTTCACCGAGTGTGGTGATGTTTGCAGATATAACGCGAATACGATTTTCTTCAAAGCATTGGCCAATAGCGCTCAGCAAGCCAGGTTGATCAATGGCTTTAATAAACAAGCTGGTTGATTCATCAGAGATCTCATTGTCAAAACGCACAATAGGTTTGAAGTCAAAGTGTGTGAGTCTTCTTGGTGCTTTTTGTGTGACTATCTCTTGCCTTATGTCTTCTGTAAGGATGGCATCGAGTTGTTTGTAAATGCTATCGAGCCTTGCTCGGTCTCTGATTGTTTCGCCTTCGCGATCAAGAACAAAAAAGGTGTTTAGGGTCCAACCATTTAAAGAGGTTAAAATTTGAGCGCTAACCACCGTGAGGTTTAGTTGATCAAGCGTTGCAACAATATCTGCGAATAAATGTATATGATCTGGGAAGTGTATAAATATTTCGGTCGAGCCACGTTTTGTTTCTCGACGCAGTAGTATTAATGGCTCGCCAGCTTCTAGCAGTGTCATGTTGGTAGTGTGCCAGCAAATTTCATCAGCACTGTATTGCAGAAAATATTGTTCATCACAATATTGCCAGATAGGCTCAATAAGTTGCGGGTCAATTGAGTTGGCGGCGAGCAGTTCTTTTGTCTGCTTTTGTTTGAGTGCTACTGCCTCTTGTCTATCAATTGGGTTGTCAAGGCCGCGTTTTAGTGCCTCGGCTGTGTGTCTATAAAGTTGTCCCAGTAGGTTTTGCTTCCATGAATTCCAAAGGTCAGGGTTGGTACCGCGTATGTCTGCAACGGTTAATAGATACAGAAAATTTAAGTAGCGCATAGAACCTACAAACTGTGCAAACTCAAGAATAACTTCAGGGTCTGAGGTGTCTTTGCGTTGTGCGGTCATAGACATGACTAAATGATGCCGAATGGTCCATACCACCAATTTTGTTTCTGCTTCATGCAAGCCATGATGAGTGCAAAATGTTAGCGCGTCTTCTGCACCAAGAATCGAATGGTCACCACCACGGCCTTTGGCTATATCGTGAAATAAACCTATCAGATAGAGCAATTCAGGTTTTTCACTGCTTTGCATAATGGCGGAGCAATCGGGGTATTCGTGATTGTGCTCAGGGATCGCAAACCGTCGAAGGTTGCGAATCACCATGAGGGTGTGCTCATCGACAGTATATATATGGAATAGATCGTACTGCATTCGGCCCACAATCTTTTCAAAGTTCGGTAGATAACTCGCAAGGATCCCATAGCGGTTCATTAAGCGCAGCTTGCGCGTAATTTTATTTGGCTCTCGGAATAGCTGCATGAATAGATCACGCGGAATGGTGTCTGCTCTGAATTTTTTATTTATCAGGTGCTGGTTGCTTTTTAAGCTCCGTAATGTACGAGCACCTATGCCGCGGACTTCTTCGTATGATGCAAATACTTGAAATAACTCGAGCATGGCGGGTGGGTATTTTTTAAAGACGGTGTCGTCAATGGTCTCTATGTACTCATCAATAATTACAAAGTATTCGTTAGTTGTAGCTTTTATATTCTTATTCGCAGCAGGTGCAAGCTTTGCTCCCATTAGTTGCAAAAGCATCTCATTGAATCTTTCAATTTTAGTTACTGTGCGAAAATAGGTTTGCATAAACTGCTCAACTGCTTCGTTGCTATGTTCCTCGGTTGTCTCGTATCCGAAGTCGGCTGCTAGCTCACGTTGGTAGTCAAAAAGGACTCTGTCTTCTTTGCGTTTGCTTTTAAGGTGCAGTAAAAACCGAATTCGCCATAGTGTGTCGCGTCCTGCGGTGAGTTCATCCAGTTCTTGCTGGTTTAAATAGTCATCAGCGATCAGTGCGTGCAGATTAGAGTTTCCGTATTGTCTAATCAGCATCCATTCAACGGTTTGAATATCGCGCAGGCCGCCGGGGCTTTCTTTAAGGTTCGGTTCAAGTCTGAAGGCTGTGCCAAGGAACTTTTGATGGCGCTCTTTTTGTTCCTGGCGTTTTGCTATAAAAAACTTTGCCACAGGCCATATGTTTTCAGGTTTGATAGCCTCCTTTAATTGATTGAATAAATGTTTACTACCGCAGACGTAACGGCTCTCAATTAAGTTGGTGATAACGGTGATATCAGCTTTTGCTTCTTTTATACAGCGTGCAACATCACGTACGCTGTGGCCGACGTCTAGTCCTAAGTCCCAGAGGTTGGTAACAAATAAACCTATTTCTTCGTCAGCACCGGTGAACTTTTCTTTCGTTAAAATGAGTATGTCTATGTCGGAGTAGGGGTGTAATTCTGCTCTGCCGTAGCCACCTACTGCAATTAAAGATACCGAGTCGCGTGCACTTAAAGGTATGGTGCGCTGCCAAATGTGTGTGACGATGGAATCTATAATGGCAGACTGCCAGCCAATCAGTTCTGCTACCGGTGCACCGTTATGAAACAAGTCAGTTAATGATTCACGTGTTTCTGCAAGTGCCTCTTTGTAGGCTACAAGTGTTGAGTCAGCGGTCTCAATTTTTTTGATCATCTCAGGGAGATGAATGATTGATGTGATCTCCTGCGAGGCTGTGATGCTCATAGTGTAGTTTGGCTGTTGTATTAATCGATTAGAGTTCAGCAGGTGACAAGGTCAGTAGCTCAAAACTATCTTCAGTAACTAACACGGTGTGTTCCCATTGTGCAGAGAGGCTGCGATCTTTGGTTACTACAGTCCAGTCATCAGGGAGTAGCCTAACCGCTCGTTTGCCTGCATTGATCATGGGTTCTATGGTGAACACCATGCCGGCTTCTAGAACTAACCCTTCGCCTGGTTTACCGTAGTGAAGAACTTGTGGCTCTTCGTGGAATAATTTTCCAATCCCATGGCCGCAATATTCTCGTACTACAGAACAGCGCTCGCCCTCAGCGTATTGCTGAATGGCGTGGCCGATATCGCCGAGTGTGGCACCTGGTTTGACTTGTGCAATGCCGCGATTCAGGCTTTCTAGCGCAATATCGCAAATTCGTTTGCCCTTTATTGTTGGCTCACCAATGTGATACATGCGGCTGGTATCGCCGTGATAGCCGTCTTTGATCACTGTGACATCTATATTGATGATGTCCTTTTTTTTCAGAACGCGGTCACCGGGGATGCCGTGGCAGACCACGTGGTTGAGGGACGTGCAGATGGATTTGGGAAAACCACGATAATTGAGCGGCGCTGGGATACCGCCTTGCACCTGAGTGATATGCTCGTGGCAAATAGTGTTCAGTTCATCCGTAGTAACGCCGGGTTTTGCGTAATCGGTGATCAAATCAAGTACTTCGGCCGCCATGCGTCCTGCGATCCGTATTTTCTCAATTTCTGCGGGTGTTTTTATCGGTACTGAGTGCCTGGCTGACATTCTGCTGCTCTGGTCCTGGTGGTAAGCCGGTCAATAAGACGGGAATTAGAAAAAGTTTGGTCAATACCTTGTATTGTATTGGAATAAACCGGTTTTCTGGAATATAATTACCGGCTGGCTGGTGTGGATTGTGTACACATTAGGCCGTTCAACCGATTTTGATCGGAATTCACACGTCCCTGTACAAGAGCATGCTGGGTGCTAATCAGCAAATTACACGCTGAGCGGTTGCATGTTTGTAGGGGCGGAGGCTCAACCCAATACAATTAGAGAAAGATTATGTCTAAAGTTAGCATGCGTCAGATGCTAGAAGCTGGTGTGCATTTTGGCCACCAAACTCGCTACTGGGATCCTAAAATGGCCCCCTACATTTACGGCGAGCGTAATAAAATCCATATTTTCAACCTTGAAAGCACCGTTCCGGCGCTTGACGATGCGTTGAATTTTCTAGGCAGCCTGGCGGCAAAGAATGGCAAGGTTCTATTTGTTGGTACCAAGCGCGCCGCGCGTGATGCAGTGAAAGATGCTGCTGAAGCCTGCAACATGCCATTTGTGAATCGTCGTTGGCCTGGTGGCATGATGACTAACTTCAAAACCGTTAAGCAGTCTGTAAAAAGAATGCTTGAACTTGAAGAGATGTTTGCGAGTGGTGGTGAAGAAAAGCTAAATAAAAAAGAAGCGCTTAACTTGCGTCGTGAGCTAGAAAAGCTCGATAAAAGCTTAGGCGGTGTTAAAGCCATGGAACGTCTACCAGACGCATTATTTGTTATTGATACTGGCTATGAAAAAATTGCCATCGCGGAAGCTCGAAAGCTGGGTATTCCAATTATCGCGGTAGTCGATAGCAACAACTCTCCAAAATTGGTTGATTACGTAATCCCTGGTAACGATGATGCCGTCCGGGCAATTCAGCTTTACGTTGATGCAGCAGCAGACGCAATAAAAACGGGTAAGACAGCAAACACCGTGGCTAGCAGCAAAGAGTACGTTGAAGTAGTAGAGCCAGAAGCGTCAGCCGCAGAGGCAACTGCCGCAGCTGAAGCAGCACTTGCGGCCGCCGCCGCTGAAACTGCTGCAGCACCAGCTGAGGCTGCTCCTGAAGCAGCTGTTCCTGAAGCCGCTCCTGAAGCTGCTGCATCTCCAGATGCTACAGACAAGGACGCACCCGCAGCAGGTTAAGAGCGCGGTACTTTAAGCAAAACTTCACGGGCTCAGCATGAGTCCAAGTCCGATGCCTATATATTTACTATAGGCATCGTCTCCGCCAATGAGCGGAACTGAACTAGATAGGTCAAGAAATGGCAATTACAGCAGCAATGGTAAAGGAACTGCGCGAGAGAACTGGCGCAGGCATGATGGAGTGCAAAAATGCACTGGTAGAATCAAACGGTGATCTGGATGCCGCCATCGAGCAGATGCGTATCTCAGGTCTGGCAAAGGCCGACAAAAAATCAGGTCGAGTTGCCGCGGAAGGCACAATCGCTGTGGAAACAGCAGCTGATGGCAAAGTGGTTGCGATGCTGGAAGTGAACTGTGAGACCGATTTCGTAGCAATGAGTGACGATTTCAAAGGCTTCGCGCAAGCAGCTGCAAATGCTGTGCTTGAGCATAATCCTGCCGATGTTGAAGCGTTAAGCGGACTGTCTGCTGGAGACAAAACCATCGAGGAAGTTCGTCAAGAACTAGTATCCAAATTAGGTGAAAATATTCAGGTTCGTCGTTTCATACGTCACGAAATGAATAACGGTACTGCTGGTGTCTATAAGCATGGTGAGCGCATTGGTGTGGTCACAGAAGTAACCGGCACTGAAGAGCTAGCGCGTGATATCGGTATGCACGTAGCGGCAAGTCGCCCTGTTTGTGTCAGTGAAGCGGAAGTTCCAGCGGACGTTCTAGCGCAGGAAAAGAAGATTCTAGTGGCGGAAGCTGCCGAAAGTGGCAAGCCACCAGAGATTATTGAAAAGATGGTAGAAGGTAGAATCCGCAAGTATCTTGCAGATATCACCTTGCTTGGTCAGCCATTCGTAAAGAATCCGGATCAAACGGTTGAAAAAATGCTGAAATCTGTAGATGGTCAGGCTCACTTTTTTGCCCGATTTGAAGTAGGCGAAGGCATTGAGAAGAAAACCGAAAACTTCGCAGAAGAAGTTATGGCGCAGGTGAAGGGCGAGTAAATCAAGCCTTATCACTGTGGGTTGCGTGCTACAACTTCGCAATCTTCACATGTGTGACAAAAGCCGGCCGATGAGCCGGCTTTTTTTATGGCACAATTCGCGTGTTTAGCTGAAACGGTTGCTCCCAGTGATAAGGGTAAAGGCAAGCTCCAAGGCTTTATCAATGGGTATCTATTTAGAGAAAACCAATGTCTCATAAGTCAGCTAGAAAGCGTGTAATGCTGAAGCTCAGTGGTGAAGCACTGATGGGTGATCTCCAATACGGTATTGATCCGGTATACATAGAGCGTATTGCGTCAGAAATTACTGAAATGGTTGCTGCAGATCTAGAGGTAGCGGTGGTGATCGGTGGCGGCAATATTTTCCGTGGAGCCTACTTAGCAGAAGGCGGAATGGAGCGAACGACAGGCGACCACATTGGAATGCTCGCAACAGTGATCAACGCGTTGTCTTTGCAAGATACGTTGGAGCGCAAAGGGGCTTATTGCCGTGTGATGTCAGCGCTAAAAATTAATGAAGTATGTGAAGACTATATTCGCCGCCGGGCAGTGCGGCATTTAGAGAAAGGCAGGGTAGTAATTTTTGCATCAGGAACTGGCAATCCGTTTTTTACAACAGATACGGCAGCCAGCTTGAGGGCAGTAGAAATTGGTGCAGATATTATGCTTAAAGCCACCAAAGTAGACGGCATCTATGATAAAGATCCTAATAAGTATCCGGATGCCGTAAAAATCGATCGCATTACCTATGACGAAGTAATTAATAGCAAGCTTGCGGTTATGGATACCACGGCCGTCGTTATGTGCCGTGATAACAATTTGCCATTGAAGGTATTTAATATGAATACCCCAGGTGAGATGGTAAGAGCTGTGACAGGTGAATCAGTCGGCTCTATAGTGGAAAGTGGAGAATCATAAAAATGATCGACGATATAAAAAAAGACGCAGCAACTAGAATGGGTAAAAGCATTGAGTCGCTGCAAAACGAATTTAGCCGTATACGAACCGGGCGTGCTCACACGAGCTTGTTAGATCACGTTAAGGTGGATTATTACGGTAACTCTTCTGCATTGAATCAAGTGGCTAAAATTACCATTGAAGATTCACGCACATTAACAGTCACGCCATGGGAAAAAGACATGGTGGCTCCGATCGAAAAAGCGATCATCAATTCCGATTTGGGCTTGAACCCATCAAGTGCCGGCACGGTAATTAGAATCCCTATGCCGCCGTTAACTGAAGAGCGACGTAAAGACCTGGTGCGTGTGGTTCGCTCTGAAGCTGAAAACGCAAAAGTTAGCGTGCGTAATATTCGCCGTGACGCTAACAGTGATCTTAAGGATCTGCAAAAAGAAAAAGAGATCTCAGAAGATGAAGAGCGTAAAGGCCAGGACCTAATACAAAAAGCTACTGATGAATACATCGCTAAAGTGGATGAGTTGCTGAAAGGAAAAGAAGCCGAGTTGATGGAAGTCTGATTGCTACTTTATTGAGTTTTTTAGCATGACAGACTTACCCAAGCATATTGCCGTTATTATGGACGGTAACGGCCGTTGGGCACGACAACGTGGTTTGCCGCGCAGCGCCGGCCATCAAGCAGGTGTTAAAGCGACACGTAAAATTGTTGAACATTGTGTGCGCCTGCAAACAGAGGCGTTAACCATATATGCCTTCAGCAGTGAAAACTGGCGCCGTCCTGAAAAGGAGGTTAATTTTCTGATGGAGCTATTTATCAAGGCAATTGGTAGTGAGCTCAATAAGCTGCATGAAAATAATATTCGAGTGCAGTTTATTGGCGAGCTTACAAAATTCCCTGATGGCTTGCTTCACGAAATAAAGCTGGCAACAGAGAAAACAGCTCAAAATACAGGGCTAAGATTAAACATAGCTGTGAACTATGGTGGTCGCAATGAGTTGACCAACGCGATGGTGCAAATTGCAGCTAAGGTTGAAGCCGGTGAGTTAAGCTCAAAATCGATTACAGAAGACGTAATCCTGCAACATAGTTGGTTACCGGATTGTCCAGAGCCAGATCTATTTGTTAGAACCGGTGGAGAGCAACGATTAAGTAATTATTTGCTTTGGCATATCGCTTATACCGAGCTTTCTTTTACTGACACGCTTTGGCCTGATTTCGATGGCGACGAGCTCGACAAACTAATTGAGCAATATACGCAGCGCCAACGTCGATTCGGGCAAACCGGTGAACAAGTGCAGGCGAGTGAATAACAGTATTTGCCACAGCTCTTCTTTACTGCGCCTGGATAACCTTTGGATTAAGTGAATGGTGATTATGAAAAACGGACACGTTATTACATGCTAAAGCAACGGATCATAACAGCCGTGGTTATAGCTGCTATTGCATTGTGGGCATTGCTTGGTTGGAATGACCTGTTCTTTGCGATTTTTCTATTAGCAATTATAGCGGCGTGTGCGTGGGAGTGGGGCAACCTTGTAAGTGTTTCCACCAAACCTTTACGTATTGCTTATGTTGCCATTGTTGCTGTGACCACTGCACTTTGTTTTTATATGTTGAATATCGGTGTGCTTGCGCCGATGGTGTTGATAGGTGTTTTGATATGGATCACCATTGTGGCTGATCTCATCATTCGACCGACAATTGAGCCAAAGCGATTGGCTAACAAAGTCGTTGAAACAAACTGGCCATTGTTATCGCTTGCATCTTTTATACTGATTATATCGGTTTGCAGTTTGCTTTGGTTGCGTGCTAATCACGGTCCAGGGGTTGTGATTTATATTATCGCTTTGGTGGCCGCAGCTGATACAGGGGCCTACTTTGCAGGCCGGCAATTTGGTAACAGAAAACTAGCGGTTCTAATTAGCCAAGGTAAAACCATTGAAGGTGCTATGGGTGGTTTGGTAGCGGCATTAATACTTGCCGCATTTGCGTGCCCCTATCTTGCCAGTGAAACGATAAACGGCTGGTCGCTTTTTCTAATGAGTGCCATGGCAGCAATTTTTTCTATTGCGGGTGATCTATATATTAGCCGTGCTAAACGAACCCGTGATATCAAAGACAGTGGCACATTGCTACCCGGGCATGGTGGAGTGCTTGATCGTTTTGATGGTCTGATTGCCGCCATTCCATGGATCGCTTTTGCCGTGTTGTGGTTGTAGCAGTGGCGGGAAAGCAATCGGTAGCTGTTTTTGGTTCTAGCGGATCCATCGGGCTTAGTACGCTTGATGTACTAGAGCGCAACCAATCAAAGTATACCGTAGCTGCGTTAACCGCAAACAGTAGCGTCGAAGTTGTCTTTCAACAGTGCTTAAAATTTAAGCCAATGGTTGCTGCGATGGCTGAGCCTGCAGCTGCAGCTGAGTTGTCGCTGCGACTTAAAGCTGCTAGCAGTGAGACTGAAGTTTTACACGGCCCGGATGCGTTAACGCAAATTGCCGCTGACCCCAATATTCCAATCATCATGGCAGCCATTGTAGGTTTTGCAGGTCTGCCTCCCACGCTTGCGGCAGCTAGATGTGGCAAACGTATTTTGCTGGCTAATAAAGAATCCATGGTAGTAGCGGGGGAGTTTCTGACTCGTGTAGCAGCGCAGGGTGGTGCGTCTTTTGTGCCGGTTGATAGTGAGCACAATGCGATCTTTCAATGTCTGCCAGAGACCAACCGATGTAAGCCTGACGCAGGACTGCAGGGTGGTGTTCAGTCATTGGTGCTGACCGCATCCGGTGGGCCGTTTCGGCAGTTCAGCCTCGAGCAAATGCAGTCTGTCACAATCGACGCTGCATTGAATCATCCTAATTGGGATATGGGACCAAAGATTTCGGTTGATTCGGCCACTATGATGAACAAAGGTTTAGAGGTGATTGAGGCCAGTTATCTTTTCGGTATTGACGAAAGTTTGATAGAGGTAGTAGTTCATCCGGAGAGTTTCATTCATTCTATGGTGCGCTACATTGATGGCTCGGTTTTAGCACAGCTGGGGCAGGCGGATATGCGAACCCCTATTGCCAACGCGCTGGCATGGCCTGACAGAGTAGAAACGAGCGTTGAGCCGCTCGATTTTGTTCGTATTGGTAGTTTGAACTTTGAAGCGCCTGATCATGAGCGCTTCCCATGCTTGTTGCTGGCGCGGCAAGCGCTGAGAAAAGGCGGCGGTGCACCGGGAATTTTAAATGCAGCTAACGAAGTAGCCGTGCAAGAATTTTTAGATGGCAAGATACAATTCAGTGATATTGCTAGCGTTAATTCACACGTTTTACAATCTTTTGAGTTTGCGGTGCCACAATCAGTGGATGATTTAATCAGTATGGACCAGTCGGCGCGGCAGTATGCGCTAGACTACATTGAACAACAGGGCTATCAGCCTGTCGAGTGATAGGTTCTAGAGCAATTTGCTCATCTAGGCAATTAACAGCTTAGCCCAAGTTTACCCGGTGTCATAAATGCAAAGTGTTCTTTTAAGCGTGGTGGCTTTTATTATCGCCATTGGTGTGCTTGTAACTATTCATGAGTTTGGCCACTATTGGGTCGCCCGTAAAATGGGTGTCAAGGTGCTGCGTTTCTCAATTGGGTTCGGCAAGCCCTTATGGAAAAAAGTCGCGGGAGCTGATCAAACTGAATACGTTTTGGCTGCTATTCCATTGGGTGGTTATGTAAAAATGCTCGATGAACGCGAGGGTGATGTTAACTCCGCCGAGCTTGATCGAGCGTTTAACAGAAAAAGCGTGTGGGCACGGATCGCCATTGTGCTTGCAGGGCCTGTCGCTAATCTAATCTTGGCGGTGTTGCTTTACTGGCTTATTTTTATAGTCGGTATCACCGGTATTGCACCCATCGTTGGTGAGCCCTTGGCAGAAACCCCTGCAGCGCTTGCGGGTTTCAAGTCTGAAGACAAAATTGTTCGAATTAACGGCAAGTCGACCCCCACTTGGAATACCGTCTACGTCGGATTGCTTGATGGCATAGTCAGTGGCGATCGCAATATTGATGTCACGGTTAACACAGCAGATGGCAGTGTTGAGACACGACAACTCGGTTTAGCGAAAGAACTATTAAACCAAGAAGGAGATGTGATCGGCTCAATCGGACTCAGCCGTTGGTGGCCTGATGTAGACCCGGTTATCGGTGGCATTGTGCCCGGTGGTGCGGCAGAAGCCTCAGGGTTGAAAGTTGGTGATCGAATTCTCACGAGTGATGGAGTGGCTGTTGCCACCTGGCGCGACCTGGTTGAAATTATCCGTGCCAGTGCAGGCAAAACGCTTAAGCTTGCGGTCGTCCGTGATAACACTGAAATGGCAATCGAGCTCACCCCGATCTTGCGGGAGACACCTCAAGGTGAGATCGGATTTATCGGAGCCCGTGAAACTCAATCGCAATCATTAATTGATGAAAAGCTTCGCACCGTTGAGCGTTATTCACCAGTGGCAGCATTGGGTAAAGCATTTACTCGCACTATAGATATGATTTCGGTCAGTGTGAAAATGATCGGCAAGCTGCTAACGGGGCAGGCGTCGCTAAAAAATACGGTTAGCGGCCCAATCTCGATAGCACAGTTTGCCGGGCAGTCAGTCAGTGTTGGTATTGATCACTATTTGAGCTTTATTGCTCTGGTGTCGATCAGTCTGGGGGTGTTTAATCTGTTTCCGGTGCCAATGCTTGACGGTGGTCACCTGCTTTATTATGCATGGGAAGTTGTAACAGGGCGCCAAGTGTCTGAACGCGTGCAATTGTTTGGTCAGCAAATTGGTCTCGCCATGCTTGGTACGCTAATGATTTTTGTTTTCTACCACGATATTTTGCGCCTCTTGCCAGGTTTGTAAGTCGTTAAAAAATCAACCTGGCTATGCGGTCAACGCATGGCTTGGATAATTGTTTGAGGATTAAAACAACACTGCGTTAAGTTGTTGATATTAAAATCCTTTTGTGATGATTATTTTGGTGGTCTAGCTTTAGATTCGGTAATCCTGTTGTTTTGGTGCAATTGCTATTCTTGAGCGAATTCCACCGCTGCTTATCTACATGCCTTCAGGTACTAATTGTCGTCTTGGGCGCCATCTATTATTGGCACTAGCCCTCTCCAGTGGCGCAGCTATTGCGACCATCATTCCGTCTAGCCTTTACGCTGCAGAGGCTGAATTTGTAATTGGTGATATCGTAGTTCGCGGCAATGAGCAGGTTGAGACCGGCACCGTTTTAAATTACCTGCCTGTTAGGGCGGGTGAAACGTTCCGTCAAGGCGGTGACAGCGGCCGTGTCATTAGAGCCTTATACGGCACTGAGCTGTTTGACGACATCACTCTCTCGCAAGATGGCACGAGCCTAATCGTGACAGTCGTTGAGCGCCCGACGATTGCTGACATTACCGTGACTGGCAATGAAGATTTACCCTCTGATCAATTGAACTTAACACTACAAGATGTCGGTCTTGCCACTGGTCGTATATTCAGACGCTCGGTATTGGATAACATTGAAACCGAAATCCGCCAAGTGTATTTTAGCCGTGGTCAATACGGCACGCGTGTTCAATCGTCAGTTGAAGAGCTTGATCGAAACCGCGTCAATGTTGCGATTGACATTGAAGAGGGCGCCATTGCTCGAATAAGTCATGTCAATATAGTTGGCAACAAAGACTTCAGTGAAGCTGAATTACAAAAGTTACTCGCTTCCGGTACCAGTAGTTTAAATCCTTTTAGCTCTCGTGATGAATACTCCAGAGCCAAGCTTGCCGCAGACACTGAAGCACTCAGGGCATGGTATTTGGATCGGGGTTATTTGCGCTTCGATATAAAATCTACTCAAGTAACCATCTCGCCTGATAAGCAAGATATCAATATCACTATCAATATAGACGAAGGTGAACGTTACACGGTGGGTGACATCACCTTCTCAGGGCAGGACCTCGGTGTTGAGAAAGAAACGCTTGAGGAGCTAATGCTACTGAAGAAAGGCGAGACCTATTCTCGTAAAACCATGACTGAAAGCTCAAGCGCTATCAGTGATCGTTTAGGCGATGACGGCTATGCGTTTGCAAACGTCAATGTACTGCCTGACCTTGATGATGCAAACAATACTGTTAATCTGGAATATGCGATTACACCAGGCAAGCGTGTATATGTTCGTCGGATTATTTTTAACGGTCAAGAGCGCACGCAAGATGAAGTACTACGGCGTGAAATGCGACAAATGGAAGGCAGCCGATTTTCACCGGCGGCTTTATCTCGTTCTCAAACACGGCTACAGCGTCTGCCGTATATTGATCGCGTATCGATAAGCACACCACGTGTACCTGGCACTGATGATCTGGTGGATATATCGGTTAACGTGTTAGAGGGTGCATCCGGTTCTTTTGGTGCCACTGCAGGTTATGGTTCAGATGGTTTTATCACCAGTCTTAACCTTACCCAGGAAAACTTATTTGGCACCGGTGAACGACTCGCCTTCACGTTTGATAATACTTCAAGCCAAGATAACTTTTCGATTTCATATACTGATCCTTACTACACCAATGACGGCATTAGTAGAAACATTCGAACGTTTATAAGAAAAACAGACACAGGAAATTTAGAACAAACTGCCAACTACATATTAGATAGCTACGGTGCAAGGGTTCGTTATGGTGTGCCAATAAGTGAATTTTCAACGTTTAGTTTTGGTGCAGGTGTTGAGCGGATCAATGCGTTAATCAATCCACCGTGCCCGGTTATTGATCCAGATGCTGAAGTGGATCCAGATGCGACTGTCTGTGTAGAGACTACTTCAACTGATGTGCGAGACTTTGTCACTAAACATGGTGACGAATATGATCTGTTTGATCTTTCTGTTGGTTACGCACACGACACCCGCAACCGGACAGTATTCGCAACCAGTGGTGCGCGCCATTCACTTAGCCTGGAGGCAACACCTTTCAGCGATTTGTCTTATATAAAAATGGGCTACAGCTTTGAATACTTTCGCCCCTTATCAGACAGTCTGACACTTGCGTTCAGTTCTAAGCTGAATTATGGAGAGGGTGAAAAAGGGCTTGATAAACTACCGTTCTTCAGGCGCTATTTTGCTGGCGGCATTCAATCGGTACGTGGCTACCGCAGTAACTCGCTTGGGCCTCCGGATGACCTGGAAAAGGCTAAAGGTGGAGATTTCCGTGCCGTTGGTTCCTTTGAGATTATCTTCCCTCCGCCATTTACCGAGGTAAACGGTGCAACGCGGTTGAGTTTGTTCACCGATTTTGGCAATGTGTGGGAGGATGTGTCAGACTTTGACTCAGAAGAGCTGCGTGGATCTTATGGAATTTCGTTCGTCTGGTTGGCACCGATCGGGCCACTGACCTTCAGTTACGCTCGTCCCTTTAACGACCGCGAAAAAGATAGCATACAGAACTTTCAATTCACGATTGGCTCTATATTTTAGGCCGCACTATGCAACTCTAGCGGCAACTTGCTAGATCCGCTAAACAACTGATCTGTATATCGAAACTATGACCGCCAACCTTTTTGCCCGTAGGAGTTAAGTTTGATAGCGCGCGCCGCAATTTCTTTTTTGCTTGTGCTTCTATCAGGCATGGCTGTGGCCGATGATATAAAAATTGGCTTCGTTGATATTCCCTATCTAATAGACACAGCGCCTCAAGCACAGGCTGCGAGTAATCGTCTTGAGCGTGAATTCGCACCTCGGCAGAATCTTATAAAAGAACAAAAAAGTGAACTTGAAAGGTTACGTCAAGAGCTTGATAGTGATTCCCTAAACGCAGTTGAGCGCGCACAATTCGAAAGAGAATACAGAAAAACTGAACGCCGTATGAAGCGAGACGAGCAAGAGTTCCGTGAAGAGCTAAACATTCAGAAGAACCAAGAATTTAAAAAAGTTCGTGTCTATGTATTAGATGCTATAGCGACATTTGCTAAGCGACATGACTACGACATGATCATCAGCGATGGAGTTCTGTTTGCAAACAAAACGGTTGATGTAACTGATAAAGTCTTGTTTGAGTTGCAGCAAGCAATCGCTCGTACTGACGAACAACAAGGCAATTAAGCAAGCAATGCCAAAGCCTGGCAAACGGAGTGCAGGTGAATACCGTAGCGCTTAAATGTAGTCAAATTGCAGACGCCATCGGTGCAGAGTTACGCGGCGATGCAGAAATACTTATAACGTCCATTTCATCGGTAGAGACTGCGCTTGAGGGCAGTATTACCTTTATCACCGGGAAAAAATTCTTAGCGCCATTACGTGCGACTCAAGCATCCGCTGTGATCTTGCCGAATGCTTTTGCACATGAGACTACTGCTACGCGTTTGGTGATGGAAAATCCCTACCTTGGTTATGCAAAGCTCACGCAGCTGTGGTCAGCGCATTTATTTGGTACAACCACAGAGCATATACATGCTACCGCCACCGTCGCTGAATCCGCGACGCTCGCAGAAGGCGTTGCAGTCGCGGCGCAAGCGGTTATTGAACCGAATGCATTAATCGGTGCCAATGTAGTGGTAGGGTCCGGTGCTTATATTGGTGAAGGTGTCACCATTGGGGTGGGAACAGTGTTACACCCTAATTCCACGGTGCTACGCGGTTGCAGTATAGGGGATCACTGTGAGATCCATTCCGGTGCCGTGATTGGTGCTGATGGCTTCGGCTTTGCACCAAGTAGCGATGGTTGGCAGAAAATTCATCAGCTAGGCACTGTGACCATTGGCAATCGTGTCAGTATCGGTGCTTGCACAACGGTTGATCGTGGCGCATTGGAAGACACTGTGATCAGTGACGGCGTAATACTCGACAATCACATACAGGTGGCCCACAACGTCCATATCGGCCGTAACACAGCGATTGCAGGCTGCACCGGTATTGCCGGTAGCACGATTATCGGTGCGAATTGTAGAATCGGTGGTGCGGTATCGATTGTTGGGCATATTAACATTTGCGACGATGTACTAATCACTGCCAATTCGTTCGTTAATCGCTCTGTGCTAGCGCCTGGCAGTTATTCTTCAGGGTTTCCGTTGGAAACCAGCGCACAATGGCGGAAAAACGCGGTGCGTCTGCAGCGACTTGATGAACTCAGTCGGCAGGTGGGTAAACTGAAACCCTAACAACGCTGATAAAGTCTTCTAAATTATTTACACTAGAGGTGCCGCTATGGCCTGCTAACGTAAATAGAGAGAGTATCTTGGAAGCGCTTGAAACCACCGAGATAATGAAGTACCTGCCACACCGCTACCCATTCTTGTTAATTGATCGGGTGACGGGCATTGAGCCGGGGGTTGAGCTTAACGCGATAAAAAATGTAACTGCCAACGAACCCATTTTCACCGGGCACTTCCCTCAGTTCCCTGTTTTTCCGGGAGTCCTGATTCTAGAGGCATTGGCGCAGTGTTGTGCGGTCTATACGTTTAAAGAGCTTGGTGGTTATCCATCTGACGAAACTCTCTATTTGTTAGTGGGAATAGACAAAGCGCGTTTTAAACGGCAAGTTATTCCAGGTGATCAAATGAAGCTTAGAGTGGTTCATCAAAAAACACGCCGAGGCATTTCTGTTTTTGAAGCGACCGCTATGGTAGATGATCAACTATGCAGCAGTGCTGAAATTATCATCGCAAAAAATGAGATTGAGCTTTGATACATCCTACTGCCATTATTGATCCAGCAGCAAACGTTCATAAGTCGTGCGAGGTGGGTCCATACGCTGTGATAGGTGCTGATGTCGTTATTGGTTCGGGTAACACTATAGGCCCACATACAGTAATTACCGGTCCGACAAAAATCGGCCAAGATAATCATATTTTTCAATTTGCATCGATAGGTGCGGATCCTCAAGACCTTAAGTTTGACGGTGAAGATAGCCGTCTAGAAATTGGTAGTCGCAATAGAATTAGAGAATTTGTAACCATTAATCGTGGCACTGGCGGTGGTGGCGGTCTCACTCGTATAGGGGACGATAACCTCCTTATGGCTTATGTTCATATTGCGCACGATTGCCTGATTGATAATCACACGGTCTTTGCTAACTCGGCATCTTTAGCGGGACATGTTTCGGTGGGGGATTACGCCATTCTAGGGGGCTTTTCTTTGGTGCATCAATTTAGCCGGGTTGGCGCGCATAGTTTTTCAGGTATGGGCTCCGTGATTAATAAAGATGTGCCGCCCTATGTGCTTGTGACGGGTCATTATGCCGAGTCCAAGGGCATTAATAAGCAAGGCTTAAAACGTCGTGACTTCAGCAGCGATGAGATCAGCGCGATCCAAAAAAGCTACTTGCGACTGGTGCGCCGAAAGGGTGTCATTGAGGAGGAAGTATTTGCAGAGCTTGAAGAACTTGCAGAGCAGTATGAAGGTGTTAAAAATATGCTGGAGTTTGTTCGCACCGCTACTCGTGGCACTGTGAGTTAACTTGTCGAGAGCTAAGTGTTTAAGTAAAGCTGCAAGTTAAGTCAGGTGAAGGTGAATGCGATGGTTCGTAGGGTCAACTGCCAGCGGCAAGTTCATCGCTTGTGATTTTATCCGTGGCCAAAGTCACTATTATTTCAGCGGTTCGTTCGCTGGCACCATCCGTACCAAGCTGCTTGTAAACGTCGCTGAGCGCCGCCCGTTGTTGCATGTTAGTGTTGTCACCCAGCAGTAAAGGATTTAGCTCCTTAAGCAGGTTGTCTTTTGTGACATCGTCTTGAAGAATTTCAGGTACAACGCGCTTATCGGCAATAATATTAACTAAGCTAATATGTTCTATTGTTAGCCAACGCTTTAGGACTTTATAGCTTAGCGGTTTTAATTTATAAATTACCACCATTGGGATGCCTAATACTGCAAGTTCCAATGTGGCAGTGCCTGAAGCTACCAGTGCAGCATCGCACGAGCGCAGTGTTTCGTAGTCGGTGGATTTTATAAAGTCGATCTTAACATTGCTTTCCTGGGTAATCGACTCAATAAGCTCAAGGTCAATGGTGTCGGCGACCGGCAACACAAATTCAATTCCATTGTGAAGCTCAGTTAAGCTCTCGCAGGTTTCCAACATGGGTGGCAACAGCATAGTGATTTCGCTTTTACGGCTGCCAGGCAGCAGTGCTAATTTTTTCGAGCTACTGTTGTCGGTGTTGTTAATAGGTTTTTTTGCAGCGGCCTCTGTGAGTGGCTTGTTATCCATTAAGGGATTGCCGACGTAGGTGCAAGGTATGTTGGCTTCATCAAAAATGTTTTTTTCAAAAGGCAGAATAACCGCCATATGATCGACGAGTTTTTCGAGCTCTGCGATTCTTCCAGCACGAGACGCCCAGACTTTAGGTGCAATGAAAAAAAGCACCGGAATCCCTTGTGATTTGGCAGTGGCTGCTAGCTTCATATTAAAGTGCGGGTAATCAACAAGTACTAGTACATCTGGCTTGCGTTCAGTCATTGCTTTGCGCAACGTTGCAAGGTTGGCTCTAAGCGCTGGGTACTTGTGTAGTACCTCTAGTAAGCCCATGACGGCGTGCTTGTCTACGTCAACAAGGATTTCCATCCCTGCATCTGCCAGACGTTTGCCGCCCATACCAAATAATTCAATAGGGGTAGATGTTGATGCACCGTTTGTTAAGGCCTCGACAACACTTGCTGCGTGTATGTCGCCAGAAGCCTCGCCAGCGCTGATCATTACTTTCATTGAAGGACTGTTTGAATCTAATTGTCTTAGGTTATCACAGCCACCGAGCTAAGTTGCTGTGCCACGTACCACTATTTAAGTGTCCACCCGCTAGCGAATGATAGGGCTGTTCTATCTGGCGAGTTAAACCGGATCTAAGTTATTGGTGCGTAACGAGGTTTATACAGCTCTTGCACGTCCTTGTGCTGGCTTCTCTGGAATCATCCTTGATTCATGTCGCTCCGTGCGAATTTAATGATTGTTAAGCTTTACGCAGCCGTGCTTTTCAGGCTCTTTCTACGCAGGAAGAATGGCAGTAATCCTAATGCACCGAAAGCACCGCCACCGCCTGCACTCGCCGTAGTTGTACCGACAGGTGTTGTCGTAGTGGCAGGCTGGGCTGCATTAACTGTTGGCGCAGGTTGAGCAGCGGCAATAGTCGGCTCAGCTTGTGCGGCGGCGATTGTCGGTTCTGCTTTAGTCACGGTAGCTTGACTCACGATTGCTTGAGTATCAGTAGCTTGAGTATCAGTAGCTTGAGTCTCGGTTGCCTGAGTATCAGTAGCTTGTGTTACTGGTGCAGTCGTGGCTGCCAAGCTAGGTACCGCAGTATCCTTTGCGTCATTGCTTTGAGCAGCGGGCGTAGTCACGGTCACTCGGTCGTTGTTGTTTGATAGGTTGGTGTCAAACGTATTTGAGCTAAGTGTAGTGTCAAAGCTAATTAATCCACCTGTCTCACTGGTTAGGCTTACCGATACACTTGAGCTTGCACTCTTTGCCAAGACGGGTGCAGTGCAAACGATATCCTGCCCGGTACCTGCTTGTTGGCAAATCCAATTTGCCGATGAAAACGAGACCAATTTTGCACTTGCAGGAACCGCCGTGAGTAACGTTAAGCGATTCGCACCCATGTCGGTATTGTTGGTGACATACAATTCTAATTCTATGGTGTCACTTAACTGGGCGTTGTTTGGTGCTGAGCTTGCGACCGCTAGTTCACTTGCATACAGTTGCTTTACAGATTGTGCGTCTCCATCACTGATGTATTCTCTTTGACCAATTTGTGCATTGGTATCGTGCAGTGGCGTAAGAGTAGCCTGGCCGTTTTGTGAGAAAAAGTGAGATCCATAGTGCATGATCGAATTTAGGTCGTACTCACCCAGTAGAATGGCATCGTCTAGAATGTCAAAGTTGTGCGCCTTATCTGTGTGAATGTTATTCCAGTTGATCTGAACATGGTTATCACGGTCAGGGCGGGTGTGTTCGTGCAGCAGTCCCAGTGCATGGCCAATTTCATGAACCATACTTCCTTCACTGCATTTGTCACCAGCGTAAATACTTTGAGGACCTGTGTTTTGAAAGCCAACCCACGATGCGCACTGATCAGCTTTGATAAAGTTAATGTAATTAGGGTAGGCGGCAGCTGTTGTCGCTGTGCGCTCTACTAGTGTTATAGCGCCTGTATCGTTCCAGCGTTGTATGGCTGAGCGGATCTTGGCAACTCCGGCTGCTGAAAGTTCATTACTGATGTTATAAGGAACCAGGCCGTTCGGCCATACAGTGCCATAAACATGGTTGCTTAAACCAAGCGTCGCACGTTGATTGGAGCGACTGAAAAAATCATCCGATTCACCTAAGATAATATCTCCCTCAGATACCGCAAGGCCATTAATGTTGTCTACCACTCGCAAGTGAGTATCACCATTGCGAAATGTCATGGGCACTTTGGCGTGCGAAAAATTTTCAGAAGGCTGAGTGGCTTGCTCAAACTCCGCGTCAGATGCAGTAGCGCCTGTGAAAGATAAAGATGCGCAAATGGCGATAGCTATCTGCAGACGTGCAGGTACTACTTTTAACAACTTATTCAAACTCAACCCCCTGGCCTTTGTTGGGCTTTATTAAATGCTCGGTGGTTTTTTTTTATTATCACCAAGCATTGAATACGCACACTTACGGTGTGTCCGTATGCTCTGGGGCACTGTAACGGCGTCACAAACTGTATCTTGAGGAAAACTTTTGTTGTTAATCTAAGAAATTTTGGTGCGAGGTATGGTTCTGCGATGACAAGTGAGCTTTGTCACTTGCGCTGCGTCACATTTGTCGCATCAGGGAGGTGGTCGGTTGAACTGTGTCACTTAATCCGTCTCACATAATTCAGGATTGCTTACTCACTGAGAAACAGTTCCGGATCAACCCATGTTCTATTTAATCCAACTGACCAGTGTAAATGAGCACCAGTCACACGGCCTGTTGCACCGACTTCTCCAATCTTTTGGCCGCGCACAACCATTTCGCCGGGGGTTACATCAATTTTGCTCATGTGAGCATAGAACGTTTGTAAGCCCTGGCCATGGCCCAGGAAAACGCAGTTACCACTGAAGAAGTAATCATCTGCTTCTATTACATAGCCGTCCGCAGGTGCATAAATCGGTGTACCTTCCGGGGCAGCAATATCCATCCCGCCGTGCGGGTTGCGCGGTTGCTTGTTAAAGAATCGTCGCGAACCGAAAGAGCTACTTTTTATACCTTCTGTAGGTAGATCAAATTGGAGTCCTAAAATATTCTTGTGTCGGTATCGCTTGGCGTTTGCGATGGCGGTGCGGTCCTTCCTTATCCGTACCATGTCGGTTTCATTTGGATTGACCTGGCGTTTGTTTTTTATGGTTATGTGACTCTCAGGGTAATCCTTCTTAATTACGCCAAAACTTTTGTTGGTGTTTGATCCGTCAGAGTAAGAGATTTTCAGATCATGGGTGCCAGGTTTGGTTGACAGTGGAATGCCCACTAGCGCCCGGTAGCCTTGGTTAGTATTTATAACTGCCACGGGAATATCGTTGAAAGTTGCAGTTGGCGCAGCACCGCCTTGTTCGCCAAGTTCAATGATTGCGACGCCGCCTGGTGTTTGCTGAATAGTCGGGAGGCGGAAGCTGTTGTCGCTTTGATCGGCAACAGCACTGTTGCAAGCAGCGAGTGCCACTACTGCTAAAAAAGTTACTCTTACTATTGCAATACAGCGCATTGATCTAATCACGATAACTCCAGCTAAGGTTGTATCTAAAATGGTACAGAATGCGGCATTAAAGATACACTTTATCTTGTAGGAATTGGCAATGAAGTAAAATATGCCAAATAGTTAAAAGAATGAAGAAAATCCGGCCGTCTCACGTTATCATTCAACATTACATTGTCTACGTGTTTTCGGCCGCCTAAATGCGATTGAGCAAAATCAAGCTAGCAGGCTTTAAATCTTTCGTTGATCCAACGACTCTGCAGCTATCCACAAATTTAACCGGTATTGTTGGGCCTAACGGCTGTGGCAAATCAAACACCATTGATGCCGTGCGTTGGGTAATGGGTGAGTCATCGGCCAAGCACCTACGCGGCGCCTCAATGACCGATGTAATCTTTTCCGGGTCTTCCTCGCGCAAGCCCGTTGGGCAAGCCTCAGTCGAGCTGGTGTTTGATAATAGCGAAGGCAAGCTTGGTGGCGAATACGCAGGCTATGCTGAAATCGCTTTGCGCCGGCAGGTAACCAGAGAAGGTCAGTCGCAATACTTTCTTAATGGCACCAAATGCCGACGCCGCGATATCACCGATATATTTTTAGGTACCGGGCTTGGCCCACGTAGCTATGCGATTATTGAGCAAGGCATGATCTCGCGCTTGATAGATGCCAAGCCTGAAGAGATGCGCGTATACCTTGAAGAAGCTGCTGGTATCTCAAAGTACAAAGAGCGTCGTCGTGAAACTGAAAATCGTATTCGCCATACGCGTGATAATCTCGATCGCTTAAATGATCTACGTGAAGAAGTAGATAAACAACTGGCGCATTTACAGCGTCAGTCACGCGTGGCAGAAAAATATAAAACGCTTAAGGTTGATGAAAAACAATTCCGCGGTGAGCTACTCGGTTTGCGTTGGCTCGAATACCAGGAAGCACTGAATTCTTTTGATACGCGTCTTAAAGAACGTGAAGGTAATGTGGCAGAAGCAGATGAAGTACGTGCTGAAGCTGAAGAAAATATAGGCATCATGCGCGAGAAGCGTACTGAGATAGAAGCGCAGCTCAATGAAGTGCAGGGCAACTTTTATTCAGTCGGTGCTGATATTACTCGCGCTGAACAATCAATCCAACATGCTCGCAGCGAACGTGAAAAGCGTGGCCAGGAGCTTCAACGCATTGATGAAGAAACGGCCGAAATAAAAGAAAATATCGAAAACGATGCAGAGCGCATCATGGAAGTAGAAAAGGCGTTGGCAGAAGCAGGTCCCACGCGCGATAAAATAGAACGAGAGCTGCTAGAGGCGAGCAATGCTTACGATAAAGCCGAGAGCGACTTCCAAGACAGTCTAGCCACATGGGAAGAACTAAGCTCAGAGCATGCAGAGCAAGAGACCATTGCACAGGTTGAAACGTCGCGCCTGGGTGGGTTAAAAAAGAGCGTTGCAGATCTCAAGTTACGTCAAGAGCGCCTACAGCGTGAAAGAACAGAGCTATCAGAGCGAGGTGAAGACACCACTCTCAATAGCCTTGTAGCAGAAGAGAAAAGCAAAGCTACTGAAGAACTAACACTACGTACGCAACTGCAAGATGCCGGCAGCACACTTGCCTCTGCACGTGAAAAAGTTAACCTATCAGAACTACAACTAGATGCTAAGCGTACCGAACTGCAAAATAGCAACGGTAGATTGGCCTCATTGCAAGCCTTGCAACAAGCAGCAACAGGTGGCAGTGAAAAGAAGCGCACAGAGTGGCTTGAAAAGAACGGTTTAGAAGACGCACCGCCATTGCTAAAGCTGCTTGACATTGACGATGGTTGGGAGAAAGCCATTGAAGCTGTTCTTGGTGATTTTCTAGATGCTATTTGTGTTGATGATTTTGACTCACTAAGCAAAAAGCTGGGCACGCTTCCTGAGGCTGGTGTGAACGCATTGCGTGATGGTGTCAAAAGCGATTCTGAAGCCGATGATCAAAAATGGCTGGCAACAGTGGTTAATAGTCGAGCAGGAATTGCAGAGCTTCTGCATGGTGTGACTATATGTGAAACCAGTGAGGAAGCCTTTGCCGCGCGTGATTCTTTGCAGCCCGGTGAATCAATAGTAACTCGCGAAGGGCTATGGATGGGCCGCCATTGGTTGTGTGTACGCCCACTAGATGGCAACGGCAGTGTGCTGGCGCGCCAGGAAGAGCTTGATAGCCTTACCGAGAAAGTCACAATATTAAAGCAAGATATCGCATCCATCGAGCAGGCCTTTGAGCAGCAAAAGCAAAAGGTAGTGGAGTGCGAAAATAACCGTGATAAAATACAAACGCTAATTAATGTTCGTCATCGTGAAATAAGCAGTCTCAACGGAAAGATTGAATCTGCGCGTGCACAGATTGATCAGGCTGATGAACGAGCCAGCAAGGTTGACTCAGAGCTTGAAGAAATTGATGCATTAGTAGAACGCACCACACGTGAACACACAGAGGCTGCACGCCGTGCAGAAGAAGCTGAAAAGCAATTGCATCAATTGCAACAGCAGTTATCTGAAATGGATGAGCGCCGCCAACAAGTGCTTGAGTTGCGCAATGAAGCGCGCCAAACGTTAGATCAAGTCCGTGAAGCAGGGCAGGCTACTATTGTAAAGCTTGAGTCCATGAAGACCGGCCGTGAATCTATAGAGCAAAACCGTGAGCGTATGGCGCGTCAATTAGATCAACTTATTGCTCGTCGTAAAGAACTCGATTCACAGCAGCAACCAGACAACGGTGAAATTGAACTGCTAAAAACGCAGCACTTAACTTTGTTGCGTACCCGCAGTGAAGTTGAATCATCTTTGCAGTCTGCTCGTAAAACGCTGGAAGAGCACGACAACGAACAGCGCAAGCAAGAAGAAAACAGGCACCGCTTAGAACAAAAAGCAACACAAGCTCGTGAGCAATTGCAGCAGGTGAACATGGAATCGCAAGAGTCTCGCGTACGCTTAAAAACGATTGACGAACAATTGCAAGAAGCAGAGATAGATCGTGAAGCGCTACTGCCTACTATTCCAGAAGACGCCACTGTTAAAGTGTGGGCGGAGCAGTTGGCAGAGGTTGAGCAAAAAATTCAGAAGCTAGGGCCAATCAACCTTGCTGCTATTGATGAGTATGCAGAGCAATTACAGCGTAAGGAATATCTAGATGAGCAATTCACCGATATAACCCAAGCGCTAGAAACACTAGAAGAGGCCATTCGAAAGATTGATCGCGAAACACGCACTATGTTTAGTGACACCTTTGAGGCGGTTAACGAGAAATTACAGGAGCTCTTTCCGAAGTTGTTTGGCGGTGGTGATGCAAAACTTGAACTCATCGGCGATGACTTACTAGAAGCCGGTGTTGCCGTAATGGCAAGGCCGCCAGGTAAACGTGTAACGAGTATTCAGCTTTTGTCTGGCGGTGAGAAAGCGTTAACGGCAGTGGCAATGGTATTTGCGTTCTTCCATTTGCGGCCATCGCCATTCTGTATGCTGGATGAGGTTGACGCACCGCTAGATGATGCCAACGTAAGCCGGTTTGCTAAAATGGTTGAAGAAATGTCTAGCCAGGTACAATTTATTTTTATTACTCATAATAAAGTGACGATGGAACTTAGTAATCAGCTTATGGGGGTCACCATGCAAGAGCCTGGCGTTTCGCGCTTGGTGAGTGTAGATGTTGACGAGGCAGTAGAGCTGGCGGTAGCGTAGATGCGCAAGTAGTTTTGCGTGCTAACCATGGGTCAAACCCGATTAACATTTCCGTAACGTCAATCGACGCGCAAAACTTTAGTTTGTACACTGGTTTTGTCGTGAGTCATAATTAGAAGGTCAAGATGCAGATGGAGTTCTATCGCTGGATACTTATTTTGACGGGTGTTGCCCTTTTGGGTGTCGCCTATTTAATGGGTCGGAAGAAAATCAATACCAATGTCTACCATCGAGCAGCGCCCGATGCGTATGACCCATCTCTAGATGAACTTAGCATTCCCATTGGTGATTTCGCTGAGGACAAAAACACCGTTAACGCTTCATCACCTGAGGATGAAACCGCACCGCAGTGGCAGGCAGATGGCAACTCGTCTTTTGGCGAAACAAATGATCGCAGCCGTGAAACGTTTCTTACGGACGAAGAGATCGATGCAACTCTTTCTCCTCAAGAATCTACGCGGGTAGAGTTCGATATAAGCGAACAATTGAATGAGGTCGAGTTCGAAGGCGATGAATCTGTAGATACCACAACGGCACGTACCACAAGTTTCGCCAGCGCTGTAAAACAAGCAGCAGTTGTGAATATTCCAACCGATAATGTAGCCGTTAGCGACGAAGCGCATGAAGTAGAGAGAAATTTCTCTGAGGAATTTGAAACCTATGGTGAAGAAACAGTACAAATTGAAGACTTCGAAGAAAAGCTTGTAACCATTCATGTAGCGGCACAGCGCGATCAAAGATTTTTCGGTAATGATCTTAAGGCACTGTTTGATCAACACGGCTACCGGTTCGGCCGCATGTCGCTTTACCACTGCACGCTTGAGGGTGATCGAGTTTTTTCTATAGCCAATATGGTGAAGCCCGGAACGTTTGATGAGGAAACATTAGATAAGTTTGCGACACCTGGTATTACTTTGTTTATGAGATTACCGATTGAGTTAGATGCAGACGTAGCGTTTGATTTTCTCATTCGCGAAGCAAAAGAACTAGCTGAAGAATTAGGAGGGCAGTTGCGCGATGAGAATCGCAATCCCCTTAGTGAGCAGACTATCCAGCATATGCGGGATGATATTCAGCAATATGTCTTTCGGAGTAAGAGAGTGTTGCAACCGTCTTAGGCTTCATGCTCTTGGGTTTCGTTTTGGTTTGCCTTGGCAGGCTTGTTGTTTTTGTCCTGCGGACGTGTATTGTTTGCCTTGCAGGCGGCCCCTTTTTTATTGGGGTCGCGCCCATTATTGACAACTATGGGCACATCCATGTGCACCGCGCTCAAAGCGCCGTCCATGGCGCTTTGACCTCACGGAAGACTATTTCAAAAAACAACAAAAAGCGCGTTTAACTGCACTAACTGATTCACTTCGTGAGTGTCGGCACTCTACGTCGGCTTTTTGGGATTTGGGCAGACTGATTGTTTTACGGGTCGCGACGCTTTGTTGGGCTGGAAGTAACTGATAGGTTTTGCGCTCGTGTGTTCTGTTATTCCTGATAGATTATCCGCTTGCTGCAAATAAGCCGCTCTATCCTTTAGCTTGTAACTAAGCAACCACTCGTCATCTTTTAAGGAAACCCACAAGCGTCAGCGTGGGATAATAGAACTGTGGGGCTTAATGATTATAAAGCCACAGAGAGAACACTCACTTCCCTGGGTCGCTCGTTACTCATCTAAGATGAACTACCACTTATAGTTCTGAACTCACTCATTCAACTTAGCAATCTGCGCGCGTCTATCTACAGCCCACTTGTATTGATGCGGCCATAGATCGTAGTCGGGGTCATCCCCTAGTTCTAACGCAGCTCTTAGTGGCCAGAAGGGGTCGTGCATTATTTCGCGGCCCAGCGCTACTAGTTCGGCTTTGCCTGATGAGACTATCTCTTCGGCTTGATGAGGGTCGATGATGACGCCTACTGCCATGGCTTTTAGGTTGGTTTCTTTTTGAATGCGGTCGGCGAAGGGGACTTGGAAGCCTGGGGTTCTGGCTGAACTTTTTGTTAGGGGTTTGCCTTCGTCGTCTATGCGAAATCTTGGTGCACCACCTATGCCGCCTGAGGAACAATCGATAACGTCTATGCCGCACTTTTCCAGTGCGTTTGAAAGTGTTATGGAATCATCCATTGACCAGCCGCCGTCTAGTCCGTCGATCGCGGATATTCTAAAAAATAATGGTACTGATTCGCCAACGGCTTCGCGTACTGCTGTAACGACTTCTAATGGAAAGCGCATTCTGTTTTGAATGTTGCCACCGTATTCGTCTGTTCTAAAGTTAGATAGCGGAGATAAAAAAGAGTGCAGTAGGTAGCCGTGTGCACCGTGTACTTCTATTACTTTAAAGCCTGCTTCTATGGATCGTTTAGCGGCGCTGGCAAACGTTGATACTAGTTGCTTAATATCGTCTACTGATAACTCATGTGGGGTAGGGAAGTTACCGGCTACGGGTGCAGCGCTTGGCGCTACAGTGATCCATGCGTTTGGATCATCTTTGCTTAATGGTTGGCCACCGTTGAAGGGTGCTGCTGTGGAGGCCTTTCTGCCGGCGTGGGCTAATTGGATTCCTGCTACACAACCCATATCGTTTATAAATTCCGTTATGGGTTGTAGTGCCTCTACGTGTTCATCAGACCAAATACCTAAACACTGTGGGGTGATGCGACCGATTGCTTCTACTGCTGTGGCTTCTGCGAATACCAAGCCTGATTTACCGCGTGCGAATGTACTTAAGTGTGCGAAGTGCCATGGTTGCGCCAGGCCTTCAATCGCCGAGTACATGCACAGCGGTGATACCACCACGCGGTTAGGAAGCGTGACGCCTCTGATTGTCATTGGGGTAAAAAGTGTAGACATCATGCTGCTCCGCGGGTGGATGTTTTGTTTTTATTAGACGCTTTTGGGGTATTAACTAAATTGATAACCGATTGTGCCGCAGCCGCTGAATTCTATTTCAACGCTTCCAGCTACCGGTGCAATAACGCCAAGGCAAGTTCCGGTAGAAACCCATTCACCGGCTTTTAGTCCTTGGCCGGTTTCTTTTAATGCATTGTGCATCCACAGCAGAGCATTAAGTGGATGGCCCAATACGGCAGCACCTGTACCACTGTTGGTTTCAGAGTCATTGGTTTTAGCGCTCACTGCCACCTGGGCAAGGTCCATCGAACGCCAGTTCTCAATGGCAGGGCCTTCTATGAAGGCGACGTTGGCACCGTAGTCTGCTACAGCGCAGTGCAAGCTTGGCAGGCCTTCGCCTTCGGTGCGTCGGCCTACTATTTCTACCGCTATGTGACAGCTCTCAATATAGCTTGGTAAGTCATTAATGTTCAATTCCTGGTCGGTGGGGAAGTCGGTGCCGCACAGAAAGGCGAATTCTGCTTCCCCACCGAGTACGCCTGGTCGCAGACTTAGGTTTGCGCCTGGGGCTACGCGATCTTTTTCGAACATCGGGCCATAAAAAGGTGCATTACAACCAAATAGCTTTTGCGCGCCCTCGTTGGTTGCTCCCACCTTGTAGCCGATACGCACTGAAGGATAGCTTTCGGTGGCTCGGGCTTGTAGTTGGTAGGCCTCTGCAAGGGTTGCGATGGTATCGTACGGGGTCGGGTCAATCTGTTCGTGGCTGTTACGGGCATCAGCCAGTTGCTTTGCTAGATCCGCGTGGTCAAGTGTTGGCATGTTCGGCCTTTTAGAGTGAGATTAGTGCGCCAATCGTAGGGGCTCGGGGGTCAAGCGGCAAGCCCATTGTTAACATGTTGTCGTGTGCACAGAATTCTACGCTTCTAAACCACCAATCATGCACGCGATGTCGCTTGAGGCGCTATAATTGAGTTTGGGTGTTTTGCAAATTCGCGGAGAAATTGTGGCTGAAGACTGGGGTTATCAAACTGACCTGGAAGTATTGGATTCACTCCTTAACGTTGACAATAAATTTATCGTTGACGCAGGCTGTGGTGACGGTGCGCTGTGCAGGCATTTAGCCAGCCGTGGGGCGAGAGTGCTTGGTATTGAGCCTGACCCAAAGCAAGCAGAATTAAATAGAAAAGCGCCAGTGGTTGCGAATGTTGGCTTTGAACAAGCAGGAGCTGGCAAGATTCCGGTTGAGCCAAATTCGGTGGATGGCGTTATTTTTTCATATTCGCTGCATCATGTTTATGCGCCCGATTTTGGAAAGGTGTTTGATGAAGTCTCAAGAATAATTAGAAGCACGGGGTTTCTCTGTGTGGTGGAGCCTGTAGCCAACGGTAGCCATCAGCATGTGATAGAGCTTTTCCACGATGAAACCGCGGTGCGGCTTGCGGCGTATATTGCGTTGGCAAATTACCCGCATAAACGATTTTCACAAATGCGTGAAATCTACTACGACGTAGACAACACCTTTGACTCCTTTGACAGCTACGCTAGTTATTACGAGAGTAAAAGCTTTAATAACTATAGCGCTGAAGTGCGCCTGCCAGAAGTACAACGCCGCTTTGAAGCGTGCTCAAATAGCCATGGTTCTTACACGCTCACACAACCTATGCGCGTTAACTACTACACACAACCAAAACTCTAACAGGGCCTATAATGGAATCTGTACTCACTGGTGACATTGGTGGTACCAACGCGCGTTTTGTATTGTTTCGTGATGGTCAATGCATCGAATCAAGCATGCAAATTCTGCCTGTGGCAGAAAGACCGAATTTAGCAGACACCATTGCGGCTTATCTTGAAGCTGCTGATTGTGGGCCGATAGATAAGATTGCCTTATCTGTTGCCAGTACCGCTGAATATACTGATGAGATGGAGCTGACTAATTGCGACGTAAGTTTTAAAGTCTCGGAGCTTGTAGCGCGTTTTAGTCTGCAGCAGGCGCGTGTAGTCAATGACTTCACGGCGGCTGCATTAGGGGTGGTTAGTCTTCCGCAAGAACACCTGCAACTGATTCATAAGGGTGAATCATCCGATACGAATGATGGTATGCAAGCGCCGCATGCGCCGCGAGCCGTGCTCGGCCCCGGTACCGGCCTGGGAGTTTCAGGTTTGTTTTATTCGGGGTCACATTGGGTGCCGTTACAAGGCCAGGGTGGTCATGTCACTATGACCGTGCAAACCGCACGTGAGCTAGCCATTCGTGATGAGCTAGCAAAAGTGCATGGGCATGTTTCAGCGGAGCGTTATCTTTCAGGTATAGGGACTGTCGGTGTTTATGAGGCTATCTGCAAGCTAGACAATTTAGCTAATCAATACACCGATGCTAAAGACATCAGTACTAACGCCATAAATGGTAGCTGTACCGCCTGCAGTGAAGTGATGCAACTGTTTTGCAAGTACCTTGGAGTAGTTGCTGGTGATCTTGCTGTTACACTCGGTTCAACCGGTGGGATTTATATTGCTGGTGGTATTGTGCCAAGCTTAGGTGAATACTTTACCAACTCAGATTTTTTACATTGGTTGCATTATAAAGGCAGGTTTAGCGAGTTTGTTTCAGATATGCCCGTGTGGGTTGTCACCGGTGGGGAGCCTGCGTTGTTCGGTGCCCATCAGAGCCTTGAGCCACACTACGATAACTACGGCTTTACTGTTCATTCTTGTTAGGCTCGAATTGCGCAGGCACGTTTTACACTTTTGGCACGATAGGTTAATCAATAAATATCTAACGGAATAAGTAATTGATCACCAATTTTTTCTCTTCAGGGCGTCGTAGTTTTCAGTCTCTTTCGGAAAAAGAGATATTAGCGTTAGCTATATCTGCAGAAGAGGACGACGCTAGAATTTATCGTGCCTATGCTGATGGTTTAAAGGCTGACTTTCCAGCGTCGGCAAAAATATTTGAAAGCATGGCCGCTGAGGAAGATCTACATCGCCGATGGTTAATAGATTTATTTCAAAAGCGTTTCGGAAATAACATACCACTGCTACGTCGTGAGCATGTGCGTGGTTATTATGAACGTAAACCCGATTGGTTGGTGCGACCTTTAAGCCTGGAAAAGACGCGCGCGCAAGCAGAGCAAATGGAACGCGCTGCTGAGCGTTTTTATTATGCAGCGGCTGCTCGAACATCAGATGCAGATACACGGCGGTTGTTAGGTGATCTGGCTCTCGCTGAAGCAGGTCACCATGAATCTGCCACTGAACTTGGCCGTGAACTAGTTCCAGATGACGTGCTGCATGATGAAGAAACGGTAGAGAAACGTCAGTTTCTACTGACCTACATTCAACCGGGTTTAGCCGGATTGATGGATGGATCAATCTCTACCTTAGCGCCTATTTTTGCCGCGGCCTTTGCCACAGGGGATACTTGGAAAACCTTTTTAGTTGGCTTATCGGCATCAGTGGGGGCAGGTATTTCAATGGGTTTTACCGAAGCCGCCCACGACGATGGCGTGTTATCTGGTCGGGGTTCACCAATTAAGCGCGGCTTGTCATCAGGAATCATGACCACTATTGGTGGTTTAGGTCATACGCTACCGTACTTAATTCCGGACTTCAAAATAGCAACTGCGGTTGCCATTGCGATTGTTTTTGTAGAGCTGTGGGCAATTACCTGGATACAGAATCGCTATATGGATACACCATGGGGCAGGGCAGCATTTCAGGTTTTGTTGGGTGGCGCGTTAGTGTTTGCAGCGGGAATTATCATTGGCCATGGTTGAAGATAATACAGATCACCCTGAGGTCAGTTTATGGGCTTCAAAGATTCCCATGATTGGAATGATTGCAGAGCATAACTGGTTCGTGATTAATGACTGCGGCGAGCTATCCCGATGGGAGGTTTGGCAAACGGCTAACGTCATTTGCAATGACATAGGTGAGAGTTGGGATCATCTACACCGTGACTTATTACCACCGACACAAGGTGTCGGCAACGGTGCAGCCTATAAGCTTAATAGTTGGAGTGGTCAACAGGCCGATTACATAATCGACCGTATTCGCAATTCACCAAAGCAATATCCATGGTGTAGCAATTACCGTTATTGGCCTGGCCCTAATAGCAATACCTATGTGCAATGGGTGCTATTGGGGCACCACAAGCTCGGGCGTAAAGCCTTAGGTAAACACTATTGCCGATTTGCCGGACCTGTGCATGTGTAGCAAGCTGGTAAAGATTTAGTAAGTAGAGCTTACGTAGATGCCAGCGCTATTCGCCTCGACCGTTACCCCTTCAGCGGTGTACTCCATTATCGTGTATCTGACTCCCAATCGCCAGCTGGATTGAAACTGATAATCTGCAACTAGAACGGGGCCGAATGATGTATCAGCATCTATCGTTTCGGAAGAATTAACTTTTATTTTAACCGTGTTTTTCAAGTGGCCATGGATACCGGCGCCAAGGCGCAACGGGCCGTTGTGAAAATACTGAGTAAGACCAACTGAGAGCTTTGAAAAACTTATAGAGGCATTACTTGCAGACACATTACCGTTTTTGTATCCCACGGAAACTTCAGTGCTGAGGTTTTCCTGGTCTAAAACAGGTGTGTCAAAGTGATAGCCACCCTCTATGAAAAAGCCTTCTCCGGCATCAAGGGATTCGCTGGTGCCGTCGGTAAAGGTAAAACCGAGTAGCTCTTCTCCACCAATGTCAAAGCCAATACGAATTTCCGGACCATCAGCCGCTATTAATGTAGTAGGTAAGAAAGAGGCAGCTATGATCGCTGCTGTGGTTACTACGCTATTCTTTGATCGATACTTCATGATTACAACTCCTTTTAAACATCAAGAATAACGACGGAGCATTGACTAAGTCAATTAACTTGGCTGTTTAGTCACAAAGAGTGCTTTTGTATGGCCGGAAAGAAGCGGTTACGTCTAGATGTTTAGATCGGTGGTATGCAATGCAAATCTTGATGATCTGCATTGCGGTAGCAAGGTAGTTAAACGCGGCTCTATAGCGTGCGAACTTCAGGGCCGTCCGGGGTATCAACCACTTCATAACCAAGGACAGCTAAGTCATCGCGAGCTTTATCTGCAGCCGGCCAGTCTTTATCAGCTCGTGCTTTTTGGCGTGCGGCTACTAAGTCTTTTATTTGCTCAGGTACTTCGGCTTGTGCTGCGGGTTCCCATTCAGGAAGTAGTAGGCCTAAAATGTTATCAAACAGAGTTACTGTAGCTTTTTTATCAGCATCGGTTATATCTGAGGTTTTAACTAGCTCCCATATTAAAGCAATAGCCTGTGATGTGTTTAAGTCGTCGTTTACAAATGATGTAAAGCGATCTACATATTCTGTGTTTGCAGTGCCATTGTCGGGCCAACGGTAATAGGTCTCACGTAGTCGATTAAGCGCTGTGGTAGCACTTTGCAGGGTGTCCCAACTAAAGTTAATGTCACTGCGATAGTGCGCTAACAAACATAGAAAGCGATAGCTTATAGGATCGTGACCCTGATCAATCAAGGTTTGCATACGCAAAAAATCACCGCTGGATTTTGACATTTTGGCTTTATCTGTTTGCAGAAAGTAGCCGTGCATCCAGTAGTTTGAAAGTTTTGTGCCGTAGCATGCTTGCGCCTGTGCTATTTCATTGCTGTGGTGAATCGGTATGTGATCTTTGCCGCCACAATGGATATCAAACAATGGACCAAGATACTTCGTAGCCATGGCTGAACATTCAATATGCCAGCCAGGGAAGCCTTTGCCCCATGGGCTCTCCCATTCCATTTGTCGTTGTTCGTCTGCTGGGCTGAACTTCCAAAGTGCAAAGTCCGTAGGGTTGCGCTTTTCTCCTTTTTCTACCCGTGCGCCTTCTTGCAGGCCGTCGATATTTAGTCTGGCTAAGTACCCATACTCTGGATCCTGGCTGGTATCAAAATAGACCCCATCACTGGTGATGTAAGTCATTCCTTTGGCTTCTATTTTTTCAATGTCTGCAATTTGTTCCGCTATGTGATCGGTTGCTTTGCAAACGATAGTCGGCTTTTTGATATTCAGATGTTCGAGGTCTTCAAAGAATGCCTGGGTGTAGATGTCTGCTATTTCCCATGCTGTTTTTCCGGTTCGGGCAGAGCCTGCTTCCATTTTGTCTTCGCCGTCATCAGCATCAGAGACTAAATGACCAACATCTGTGATATTGACCACGTGATTGACCTGATAATTATTGTGCTCAAGCACGCGCCTTAAAACATCTTCAAAAATATAGGTTCGCAAGTTACCGATGTGCGCATAGTTGTACACCGTTGGACCGCAGCAATAAAGACCAACGTTGCCATCGTCTTTGATTGGAATGAACTCGCGTAGTTCGCGCTTATAAGTATCGTAGAGGCTGAGGGTCATGGTGACTTCGGTTGTAGTGTGTGGTTACGCTTGAAAAATGGCAGCAATTTGTTTTGATCATTTTACCCTTTTTTTAAGCTTTTGTACTTTTACGTTTTGTTGAACAGTACGTCGTGGGGATTTGTTCAGACGCAGCGTTTTCGAGTGGTTCGGTGGTAGACTGAACAGATGAAAGTTTCTACTCTTGTTTTTGACCTTGACGGTACTCTCAGTGATCCGAGTAGCGGTATAGTGAACTGCGTGAATTACGCGTTTTCACGCTGCGATTTGGAGGCTCGCTCAGAGCGCGAAATCAGTGCTGAGATTGGCCCGCCGCTTGATCTAATGTTTCGAAAGTTTATCCCTGGAATCACCGACTCTGTAATTGATCAGTTGGTAGTGTTCTATCGAGAAAGATTTGTAAGCGAGGGCTTTGCCGAAAATTATCTTTATGAAGGAATTGCCGAGACTATAAGTGCTTTGAAAAAATCTGGTTTTAGATTGGGGGTGTGCACATCAAAGCCGGAGCGTTCAGCGCGCAGGGTGCTAGAACACTTTAAGTTGCTGCACTATTTTGATTTTGTCAGTGGTGGTGATATCGGTATTGCCAAGCAATCACAACTTAAAGATCTACTTGCTGCAAACAGAATTGATAAGCAAGCAGTAATGATAGGTGATCGCGGTGTAGATCTAAGCGCGGCACACAATAATGGTCTGCGTGCAGTTGCGGTGTTATGGGGGTTTGGAGATCGGGTTGAGCTGCAAGCTGAAAATCCAGAACTTATCTTAGAAAAAGTGGGTGAGCTTGAATCAAGCTTTGCCTGTTAAATTGTACTGTGCAGCTAGGAGCATTTAATGACCAGGTTGGAGCATCTAAATATTACTGTGCCTAATATGGATGAGGCAATTAATTTTATCCGATTAGTAGCGCCGGATTTTTCTGTTCGCAAAGATGCGATCTCTGAGCTGGGCTATCGCTGGGTGCACATAGGCAACGATGAATGCTATTTGGCGTTGCAAGAATCTCATCCGGGTTTTTCCGCACAAGCACCACACACCACTTATAGAAACTTCGGTGTTAACCATATTGGTCTTATTATAGACAACGCACAAGCAACAGAAACATTGTTGCTTGAGAATGGCTATAAGCCTAATGGCCCGATAGTTGCTGAGTCATTTCGCAAGCGAATCTATTTTTTTGATCATGCTGGCTTCGAATGGGAGATGGTGGAATACGCCTCGGTCAATCCTAAAGAACGTTATTTGTACGAGTAGGGCTCTACAGATAAAAAAGCGGTTGCAAAATGCAGCCGCTTTTTAATAGCTTAACGTTATCAAGCAATAATGTTATGTTCGGGCCCGTACGGAAACCCCGTTATGTTTTCGGCCCCGTTTTCTTTGATAACAAGAATATCGTGCTCTCTGTAACCGCCTGCGCCAGCGTTGCTTGCAGGTATAGTGAGCATCGGTTCCATTGACACCACCATGCCTGGCTCTAGCACGGTATGAATATCTTCTCTGAGTTCTAAGCCCGCTTCACGGCCATAGTAATGGCTCAAGACTCCGAATGAATGA
>CALGKA010000086.1 GCA_937927895.1 uncultured Granulosicoccaceae bacterium
GTGCCATCGAATCTTTTTTGCAAGCCGGCCCAGCAATCAATGTAGTTTTCTTGAACGGTATCCAGTTCGGCAGCGTATTTGGTCATGTGCTGCGGGTAGCGTGTCTCAAACATAAACGCCATGGTGTTATCAAGCTTTTGAGGTGCCAGGTTAGCGCTAGATGCTTTTTCGAATCCGCTGTAGTCGGGACCGTGCGGCAGCATCATGTTGTGCAAGCTCATACCACCGGGCATAAAACCCTCTTCTTTGGCATCGTATTGTCCGTGGATCAGGCCCATAAATTCACTCATTATATTGCGGTGATACCACGGCGGGCGGAAGGTGTTTTCTGCTACAAGCCATCTGGGAGGAAAGATCACAAAATCAATATTAGCGGTCCCCGCTTCATCGCTTGGTGCGGTTAAAACAGTAAATATTGAAGGATCTGGATGATCAAACAGCAAAGCACCTACTGGTGAGAAGTTCGCAAGATCATATTTATAAGGGGCATAGTTGCCATGCCATGCAACTACATCAAGCGGTGAGTGATCGATACTTGTTTGATAAAATTTCCCACACCACTTAATGGTTATTAAGCATTGCGATTCTTTTTCTTCAAAGCTTGCGACGGGTGTTTTAAAGTCCCGAGGATTAGCAAGGCAGTTTGCACCAATAGGGCCACGGTCTGGCAGCGTTAGCTTGGCGCCATAATTTTCACAAATATAACCACGCACTGGTCCGTCTGGAAGTGAAACTTTATAAGTGACCCCTCGCGGTATCAGGCAAACTTCACCAGGACTTACCTGGATTTTACCCAGCTCGGTAAAGATACACAGCGTGCCTTGCTGCGGCACTAGCAGCATTTCACCATCGGCATTAAAGAAGTAGTCGTCTTGCATGTCGGCATTGGCCACATAAACATGCGATGCCATACCGGTTTGACTCATTACATCACCAGCCGTGGTAATGCTTCTTACCCCTTGTATAAAGTTAACTGACCCTTCGGGAATAGGCGTCGGGTTCCAGCGCATCTGCTGTAGCGATAACACAGCATCGTGGTTTGCCGGTGCTGAACGCCATAAGGGAAAATCACAATCAGTGAAGCGGCCGGTGTGACGCACACTCGGGCGAATGCGATAAAGCCAGCTACGCTCATTAGTGCCACGTGGCGCTGTGAATGGTGAGCCCGATAGTTGCTCGGCATACAAGCCGTACGCACAATTCTGCGGGCTGTTTTGACCTTGTGGCAAAGCACCAGGTAGTGATTCGGTTTCAAAGTCATTCCCGAAACCTGGCATGTAAGCAAATGAGTCGGTGTTTTGAACCGTGCTTGGCGTTGTCATAAGTTATACCTGCCCGGTTGCCCGGTTTTTAAAAGTGTAATATTGTCGTTTGGTTATGGGTGTCAGCAACACACCCGATTAGATTGGTCATTTTCCTGTGTACTGGACAAGACGATGTTAATCGAAAATACAACTTCGTCAAGATATCATGAGTCAACATCAACTACTGTAACTGCAGAAAGAAAACATAAACCATAGGCTGAAAAATAAGGTGCAATACCGCATTATCAACTGAATTCCACTATGGCATAAATATCTATTATTGTGACAACCATCATTCGCTACTTCGAAGGTTTTCAACCACTGACTGTCGAGATTCACGTAATTTACGTGTAAAAAGGCCGCAAAGCTGTTTATGGATATACCTATTTGTGCTCGTTATATTTCCATACCGTGCTTGTCAGGAAACCGACTAGCGTTAGCGTGGGACTAACCTGTATAAATTCAGAGTTTGATGATGTAGCTCGAACTATGGAATTTTGGTTTTGTGCAGTTCGGTTCTGGATATGATGCATGGTGAGATTGGGATGGTTAGTCCCACGCTAACGCTTGTGGGTTTCCGTTGACGTACTTTATTCGTAAAAGGCATTGCCGAGGTGCGAATATAACGGTACAAAGTATCATTGGCAGCAGCTTAGCCTCTTTGGAACATTAACATGAGTCTAGAACAAGTTGATTGGACTAAAATTCCAACCCCTCAAGATGACGGGGCGTGTGATCACTTAACTGGACTAAGAATCCCCTCGAATACTCTTAAAGCCACCGACAACAGCTCGGTCGATATAAGCCGCATTTCCGGACGCAGCGTAGTTTATATCTACCCCATGACCGGTCGACCCGATACCCCACTGCCAGATGGATGGGACTCCATGCCGGGGGCTCGTGGCTGTACACCGCAATCGTGTGCTTTCCGCGATCATTTAGATGAGCTTACTGATCTTGGGGTTAATCATTTATATGGCTTATCCACTCAAAGCACAGAATATCAGCTTGAAGCTGCGAGCCGATTGCACCTGCCTTATCTACTGTTATCTGATCAAGATCACACGCTCACTAATGCGCTATCACTCCCCACTATGCAAGTAGACGGTATGCGCCTACTTAAGCGGCTGACGCTGATTATCGACAACGGTGTTATTAGCCATGTTTTCTACCCTGTGTTTCCACCCGATAAAAACGTTACTGACGTGATTCAATGGCTGCAGCAGCACCAACACTAGAAACACCCTTCGTTTAAAACTATTTCTAGATAATCCAGCGAAATAGGTGGCAAGTCTACTTGACAGCCAGCATTTAATGGGATCATAATCCCATTATATGCAGATCGAATACAAGGAAAAGCTCGGCCGCTACATCATAACGGTGCTCAAACCGCTGATGCGTATGCTTATTAAAAACGCGATCACGCATACCGAGTTCGCAGAATTAGCAAAACATGCCTATACCGATGTCTGTTACGAGCAATTCTCTATTCCGGGCAGCAAAACGACCATTTCGCGGGTGGCAGTGTTGACTGGCCTGAGCCGTAAAGAGGTTGTTAGATTAAACAAACTACGTGAAAGCAATCGCACACTAGAGAAAACCTCACCCAACCGCGCCATGCGCGTCGTTAATGGATGGACAAGAGATGAAGAGTTCCTTGACAATGAAGGTCAGCCATTAGTTTTGGCTTTACAGGGGGAACACGGGAGCTTTTCTTCATTGGTGGCCCGTTACAGTGGTGATATCACTCTTGGTGCGGTAGCTGATGAACTCGAACGCACCGGTGTGATCATCCGAAAAAATGACACAGTTGCACTAGCAAACCTGGGCTATCTGCCTAATGATAGTGAACTTGAGAAAATAGGAATTATGTCAGTGTGCGTTGCAGATTTGATTGACACATCAGTACATAACTTAGAGAGCAGCAAAGAAAAGGCTCGCCTGCAACGGCAAATTATTTACAAAAAAGTACCTCAAGGTGTGGCCGAAGAATTCAAAAAATACAGCGCCAAAAAATCTGCGATGCTACTGCAAGACTTTAATCGATTTCTAAGTAAACGAATTTCCAACCAAAAAAATACCGACGCTGATAACAAGCGTGTTGGTCTCGGTATCTATTACATTGAAAACACCTATATCAATACCGAAACCAATGAAGGAGAATCATAAGTGGATGTCTGTAAACTAAAGGCTACGCAAAAATTATTGCGCGGTTTAGCCATTATTGTATTGGCTACCGTGGGATTAAACGCATGCGGTGGTGGCGGTGACGGCGTGGATGACGGCGGTGGCGGAATCATTGGCACCGGATACATTCAAGGCACAGTCGGCAGCGAACGCATGCTTGCGGAAAGCGGCGTTTCCATAAAGGCGGCCGGTGGCGAAAGAACGATTGCCACTATTGGCAACGATGGCCGTTTTGCCGAAACAGCAGTCATCGGCGACAGCCCCTATCTAATGCGTGTTGATTTGGGTAACGGTAACTACCGGTACAGCATTGGTCATAAAGTAGGCGATGGAACTAAGCAGAACATCCATAGCTATACCGATGCCACTGCGCGTAACTGGTTTGCCCAAAACGGTCAGAACATAGACTCAGTTTTTGACTCTGAAGCTCCGCTTAGCAACATGCCAACAGCCGTTCAATATGCCGATGCATTTAACGCGCTAACCAATATTGTCGGCCCGGTCACTCAAGACTACAACCTTGCAGGCGTTGATCTTGCGACTGTTGATTTCACTGCAAATGACACAGGTGTCGATGCATTTCTTAATCAAAACCCGGTGATCATTAACAATGGTCAGATTACGATTATTATTAATGACCCCAATAGCAATACGCAAAGTATTGCGACTGACAACTTAAGCCTTGGTACTGACTTATTAGCCGCTGATACCACACCGCCCAGCACACCCGACTCGGTTCGCGTATTGCAAGCATCGGTCAATGAAGTGGTAGTGGTGTGGGAGCCCGCGAGCGATAACATTGGTGTATCAAGTTACCAGCTGTTACGCGACGGTGTATTAGTTGAAACTACGCCGTACCCGGTTTATACCGATACCGGTTTAACTGCTGGTAGCGACTACAGCTATAGCATAGTGGCGGTAGATGCAGCAGGAAACGAATCCTCGGCAACCATCATACAAATGATTACACTAACTGCCGAAACCGATACCACTGCTCCGCCTGCACCAACGTCACTACAAACAAGTGCCACTGCTG
This sequence comes from uncultured Granulosicoccaceae bacterium, assembly GCA_937927895.1. Taxonomy (GTDB): domain Bacteria; phylum Pseudomonadota; class Gammaproteobacteria; order Granulosicoccales; family Granulosicoccaceae. The sequence goes on from CALGKA010000086.1 coordinate 4,528, forward strand.
CAAGTGTATCAGTTGAATGGCAACAAACAGATATTAACGATGTAGCACTCTTTGAAGTACAGCGTGGCACAGACAGCGCAACACCTGCAGCCATTGCAAGTGTGACTTCAACATTCTTCACTGATGCCTCTACCGATAGCGGCACTCAGTATTGTTATATTGTTGTAGCAATAGACTCTGCAGGCAATCGCTCACCGGCATCAAACACTGAATGCGCGACCACTTCCGGCACTACTGTTATTACTACTGCACCGCCGGTTAACACCAGCGTAAACATTGCGTTCGCAACCAGTAATTATTCTGTCTCAGAGAACAGTGGCAGCGTGAGTGTAAACGTTAGTCGCACCGGTACTGCTGCCACGTCTGTTGACTACACAGTGGTAGGAAACACTGCAACCAATGGTGAAGACTTCACCGCCACCAGCGGCACACTTACCTGGGCCGAAGGTGATAACAGCAGTAAGACCATAAGCGTACAAATTAATTCTGATTCGCAAAGTGAAGCCGATGAAACGATTTCGGTAATCCTTAGCAACGCTAGTGGCAATGGTGTGATTACGGGTAGCGAAGCCAGTATCACTATTACTGATGTTGACCCAATAGCGTGTACTACTGAGTTCACACCTACTCGCATTGATGAAAATATTACTACTAACCCCGGCTGCTATCTTGTTAACACTGACATATCAGTGAACGAAGGTGCAAATCTGACGTTATCACCGGGGACCACATTGAAGTTTGCTTCTGGCCACGGCATCCGGGTCAACACAGGTGGCTCTCTTACCTCAGAAGGGACCGCTGCAGCACCGATTTTATTGACAGGCCAGGACCAAACACCTGGTTACTGGGATGGTGTAGAACTCGTTTACTCAAACAGCATTCGCAATAGCTTTGTCCATACAACAATTGAATATGGCGGTAGTGGTACTAACGGTGCTAACTTAGAACTTCGGTCACTAAGTACATTACCTTCACGTGTCAGTGCCACTAACAGCACGTTCCGACACAGTATCGGGTATGGCATCAATATCGGTCGATTCGGTATTCTCGATGACTTTGAAAACAATACACTGACGCAAAACGATGGGCCTATCAATCTCGATCCGGTACTTGTTTCAGGCTTGTCCGCAAGCAGCAATTACACGGGCAACACTGAAGACAAAATCTATATCGACGGCACCACGGTTAGTGATGCGGCAAGCTGGGCAAAACTGGGAGTTCCGTACTCGGTTGGTGATTTAAATCTTAACGCCGCCCTTACTATAGCCGCAGGCACTCGAATGGAGTTCAGATCAACCAGCCAACTTCGAATCAACACTGATGGCGCATTGATAGCAGTAGGCACACAGGCAGAACCCATTACTTTCACAAGCTCTGAACAGACCACAGGCTTTTGGGATGGAATAAATTTTGTTTACAGTGGCAGCCCACAAAACAAGCTAGAGCATGTGATTATTGAGTACGGTGGCACCGCGGCAAATGGTGATGCACTGATAAACGCTTCATCACTTAGTTCGAACCCGGTACGTTTATCAATGAACAACGTAACGCTCAGAAACAGTATCGGCGATGGTTTCAGCTTCAACCGCTACACCACCTTGAGTCAGTTTGATAATATTATCAGCACATCGAATGAGCGCCCCGGGGTGATCTCTATCGAAATGATTCCAAGCCTGGGTACTGGACTAGCCTTTACTGGCAATCAAAGCGATATTATTTACGCCATTAATTCTAGTGCAGATGAATCCGGTACGTGGCTGAACCATGGCGTGCCTTATAGTGTTGATGATTTAACGGTTTCGGCAAACCTGACAATAGGCGCTGGCGTGCAAATGCTAATGCGTAGTTCTGCTGAGATCTTCGTAAACACCAACGGCACACTTGCCATTAGTGGCACGGCCGCACAACCGGTCGACATACGCGGTGAACAGCCGGTAGCGGGATACTGGCAAGGCTTGCGCTATCAATACTCTAACAATAACAACGTAATTGACCATGCCACAATTACCTATGGCGGCGGTGGTACACCTGGCACCTCAGGCAACATTGAGCTTAGCTGCTTAACAACCAACCCATCGCGTGTGTCTATTAGCAATACTGCTATTAACGATAGCGGTGGCTGGGGCATATATACCAGCAATAACTGCTTACTGACAGTTGGCACCGGCGTCACTTACAGCAACAACTCACAAGGCAATTTGTCACCTTAGTATACGTAAGGGTTAAGCCATATCTAAAGCCCCGCACTTAGCGTGGCTTTTTTGTTCTTAAACAAAGATCACGAGCATTGCCTTACCAAAAATGAATCTGTGACCTCGGTCGCGATGTAATCTTTATCTTTAAGGCAATAATTACATCGTAATTTGCTGTAGAAGTATTAGATGTATCCCCCTGTGCGAAAATCCCATCTTTTGGTATCCGAATACTCGCGCGCTAGCGCACTTCCTACTCAAATAAATAATACTTGTGAATTAGCAACAGATGTTAATCAGCAAGCAAGCAGCAACCGTTTGCTTAAAGCGAATGCGTAATGCTTTTGAATCGCCGTAACCAGTAGGATGTAACTCAAAATGCCTGAAGCCAAACTCTCAACAGACCCCATGCACACAGCCCTTAAGCAATATTTCGGTTACGATAAATTTCGTGATGGCCAGGAAGCCGTTATTACACAACTGCTGGCAGGCAATAGTGCCGCGGCCGTATTCCCAACCGGTGGAGGTAAATCCCTTTGCTATCAACTGCCCTCTTTAATGCTAGATGGCTTGACGCTGGTAGTCTCGCCGCTGATTGCACTCATGAAGGATCAAATAGATGCACTGACAGCCCGCGGTATAAAAGCCGCCAGACTTGATTCAACTCTTGATGCAAACGAGTATCGGCAAGTCATGCAGGAACTACGCGACGGTAGCCTGCGGCTACTTTATGTTGCACCCGAGCGATTCAACAATGAACGATTTAGAAACACCATCGCCACTGTAGATATCGCGCTCTTTGCCGTTGATGAAGCGCATTGTATCTCTGAATGGGGGCACAACTTTAGACCTGATTATTTAAAGCTCGTAGATTTCGCAAAAGCGTGTGGCGCACAACGCGTGCTTGCGCTTACCGCCACGGCCACCAAAGAAGTACTCAATGATATCTGTAGCGTTTTTAACATTGCCCCTGATTGCGCCATTAACACAGGCTTTTACCGGGCTAACTTACAACTTACCGCAACCGCCGTAGATGATGCCTCGCGCGATTCCATTCTTTTACAGAAAATCAAAGACTTGCCACTTGGGCCTACCATTGTCTATGTGACCCTGCAAAAGACTGCACAACATGTTGCAGAGCTACTGGCTGAAAACGGCCTGCAGGCAAAGTTTTATCACGCGGGCCTTAAAGAACAACAACGCACCGAAGTACAAGATTGGTTTATCTCATCTAACACCGGCATAGTGGTCGCAACCATTGCTTTCGGCATGGGTATTGATAAATCCAACATTAGATTTGTGTATCACTACAACCTACCTAAAAGCCTTGAAAATTACTCTCAAGAGATCGGCCGCGCCGGGCGCGACGGTGAAGTCTCACAATGCCATTTACTGGCCTGCACATCTGATCTTATACCGCTGCAAAATTTTATCTACGGCGATACACCAGACCCTGGCGCTATAAAAAAGTTTGTTAACACTGTTTTTGAGCAGGCCACTGAATTTGATATCTCACTTTATGAGTTTTCTCAAAAATGCGATATACGGCCACTGGTACTGCGCACCCTGCTGACCCAACTAGAGCTAAAAAAATACCTTGCTGGCGGCACACCGTTTTATGCAAACTATCAATTTAAACCGCTTAAAACATCACAAGAAATACTCAGTGGGTTTAATGAACAACGGGCAAAATTTATAGGTGATATTTTCCGACACTCACAGAAAAGTAAGATCTGGTATCAGGTTGATCTAGATAACACCGCAGCAGCGATGAATACCCCTAGAGAAAAACTTATAGCAGCACTTGATTATTTGGCTGAACAAAGTTTACTTGAAGTAAAAGTGGCCGGTGTTCGCAACCGCTACACCATTACTAAAAAACCTGACTCTAATGACGCATTAGCAAAAGAGCTTTCTGATGATGCGCTAGCGCGAGAAGAACGCGAGATAGCACGCCTACAACAATGCATAGATTGGGTATGCCTTGATGCCTGCCAAACATCTGCACTTTGCGCGCGCTTTGATTCACCGCTTGAGAAAGACTGTGGTCACTGCGGTTGGTGCGAGAGAAAAAGCCAGGTAACGCTTGAATCTCAAACAGCACTTGCTCTTTCCGCTACTGTGCTACAAGCAGTTGAAGAATTACGTTCAGAGCACAAACAACTATTAAGTTCAGCACGAACCACAACACGGGTGCTATGCGGATTAACATCACCACAGATTAGCAAAGCAGGCTTAATGCAGCACAAATTGTTTGGTATTGCCCAGGCCACACCATTTAAAATAGTTTTTGATCAGGTTGCAGATTTATAAAACGGTGTTTAGTGGGTACTAGTGTAGTGTGACTTTCAAACTCTACCAATGAGTCAGCCGAGCAAAGTGCATCAGGTTTCAAGTTAATTCCCGGTAAAGCCGATGTATAGAATTTTTTGCTGTGATCATCGTGCACGTTACTCGACCGCCACTTCGTGAACTCGGCATTTGACCCGCAGCTGCGTTGCAGCTCTTGAAAAGGGCCAACCATTGCCTGCGAGCTGCGCCTTGCTGCGAACCAAATGTCAAACTCTCATTGGTAGCCTTTGAAGGTCACACTACACTGGCTGTTGCTAGCGCCTCAAGTGCAAGCTCCGTGTCAGCCCAGCCAATACAAGCGTCAGTAATACTTTTACCGTATTCAAGCTCACCACCGGGTGATTGCTTACCTGCTTGCAAATGGCTTTCGATCATTACACCGCCAATTACATCGGCCTCTGTAGGCAATCTATTTGCGATATCTTGCACTACTACCAGCTGCTGTAGGTGGTCTTTATTGCTATTAGCATGACTGCAGTCGATCATGATTCTTTGCTTAATTCCTACATCATGTTGTTGCTGCGTTGCCAGCGCCACTGATCCAGTATCGTAGTTTGGTGCAGCACCGCCCCTCAAAATAAGATGCGCATCTGCATTACCCATGGTTCTAAATAGCGATAAAATCCCGTTGTTATCGGGGCTTAAAAAAGCATGAGCGTGCCCGGCAGAACGAATAGCATCTAGCGCTATTCCAGTATCACCCTGGGTGCCGTTTTTAAACCCTACAGGGCAAGACAAACCAGATGCGATCTCTCTATGTACCTGGCTTTCTGTAGTCCGAGCCCCTATTGCACCCCAACTGACCAGATCAGCATAGTATTGACCCGTGGCTGCATCAAGAAACTCACAGCCAGCAGGCAAGCCCATATCGGCGAGCGTTACCAATAATTGGCGCGCTTTAAACAAACCTTTGTCTATTTGAAAACTACTATCTAGATCAGGGTCATTAATCAGGCCCTTCCAGCCGACAATAGTGCGAGGCTTTTCGAAGTACACTCGCATGACTATTTCAAGCGTATCGGCATACTGGTGTTTAAGCACTAGTAGCTTTTCTGCATACTCAATGGCAGCACTTACATCATGAATAGAACACGGGCCCACCACGACCAACAAGCGTTTATCACGACCATGAATAATATTGGCTATACGTGAGCGCGCAGCCGATATAGTAGCGGCAGACTCACCATGCAACGGCAGTTCACTGTGCAACTCTTTGGGCGTACGTATGCTGACTATCGATTGGATACGTAAATCTGAAGTTGAATCGGTCAAGCTATTGCCCCTGAGCAGTCATTTTTATAAAAGATAAAACCAGCTTTAACCGTGCAGTTTTTTCTTGCGGCGTCTGGCAAGTACACGCAAGCCCATCCATGTAACACCACCTATGCTCGAAATCAGGCCAAGCAACGCTACTGAATTATATTTTTTAAGTTTAGCTGCATGAGTAACATACATCTCAAGCGTTGAATCCGGATGTATCGACGCGTTGGTAAAACCAAGAAGCGTTGCAACAAATGCTACTAACAAACCCAAAAACACTAGCAAAATAGGTGTAAAACTTCGCATGTGAAAAACACGCCCTGTTTAGATTATGAAAACGTTGACGCCTGCGCCAACAATGATTCGGTATCACTTCCAAGCAGATTAACATGCGCCATCTTGCGCCCTGCACGCGCCTCTGACTTGCCATATACATGCACGTGTGCGTTCCTGACCGATTGCAGTTTTGACCAGTCGAAGCCTTCTGCCAACAACACATCACCTAGAAGATTTATCATTATGGCAGGCTGATGCTGTACAACCTCGCCCACAGGCAAGCCTGCCAGGGCTCTCACTTGTTGATCAAACTGCGAATAATTACAGGCATCCATAGTGTAGTGACCACTGTTATGCGGTCTGGGTGCGATCTCATTCAGTGACAGTGACTCACCACAGACAAACATTTCAACCGCTAGTACACCTACGTAATTCATGGCAGTGGCAAGCTTTGCCGCCAATGCCTGTGCATCAGTGATAACTTTTTCAGATACGCGGGCTGGCACTATGCACAGATCCAGGATGCCATACTTGTGTTGATTCTCTACCACTGGGAATGTTTCAATGTTGCCATAGATATCACGCGCCAGTACCACCGACACTTCACAATCAAAAGGTACAAAATCTTCAAGCACACATTCAACAGCGCCGAATTCTTTAAATGCCGCTTCAACCTCTGCAACACTATTACAGACTTGTTGGCCTTTGCCATCGTAACCAAAGCGCGCCGTTTTTATTACGGCTTTACCGCTCATGCCAGTAATGGCAGGTGCTATGTCAGCGACCTCTGTAATAGCGGCGCAGGCATTTACCGGTAACTGGTGTTGTTTAAAAAATGCCTTTTCAATGTTTCTGTTTTGTGCAATTTCAACGGCTTCTGGCGGTGGTGATACAGGTATGGATTTTTGTAGCAACCGCAAGCTATTAGCCGGCACATTTTCAAACTCTGTGGTTACCGCATCGCACACTGTGGCAAGTTCTGTTAAGGCTGCTTGATCATTAAAGTCAGCCTTAATATGCAGTGCCGATACTTCTGCCGCAGGCGAATCAGCCGCAGGGTCAAGCACACATACTTTGTATCCCATTTTGCTTGCGGCTTGAGAAAACATGCGCCCGAGCTGGCCACCACCAAGTACTCCCAGAGTGGCACCGGGTGCTAGTGGTTTACGATAATCAGCCACCATGAGGTAATTCCGAATCTAGTGAGGCTTGACGCTGCTCTAACCTGAATGTTTGCAACTGCTGCTGCAGGGCGTTGTCATTTTGAGCCAACATAGCAACCGCAAACAAGGCGGCATTGGCTGCACCCGCATCGCCTATTGCAAAGGTGGCCACCGGCACACCCTTGGGCATTTGCACAATTGAGAGCAATGAATCCTGCCCTTGCAAATGGCGCGATGGCACAGGTACGCCTAATACCGGCACAGCCGTTTTGGAAGCCAACATTCCAGGCAAGTGCGCCGCACCACCCGCGCCTGCAATGATTGCCTGCATACCTCGAGATTCCGCCGAAGCTGCGTATTCAAACAATAAATCGGGCGTGCGGTGTGCTGACACTACTTTGCACTCGTGGGCCACACCAAACTGAGTGAGGATATCGTGGCAATGCTGCATGACCGGCCAGTCACTCTTACTGCCCATGACCACACCAATTAAAGGATTCTGCATCTGTCTTTCGCGATTGGGTAACATACAATAGTGACTAAATTTTCGTCTTTGTGCCAGTTTTTCTGTAAAACTCTTTCCATTCTAAAGCGCCAGTGAAGCGCGAGGCCCGCCCAGTTGAACACCGCCATCATTGAAACCACCATTAGTTCCTTGCCACTACTGCAACGCGGCAAAGTACGTGATGTCTACGCGGTAGGAGACGATCATCTGTTAATGATCGCCACAGACCGCCTATCGGCTTTTGATGTTGTGCTGCCTGAACCACTGGCTGGCAAAGGAAAAATTCTCACTCAGATCGCAAGCTTTTGGTTCGAGCAAATGGCAGATCTAGTACCCAATCACCTAAGCACTGAGCTGACACTAAAAGACGTGCTCCCAGACCCTGCAGAATACGCCCAGGCGGTTGATCGCAGCATGCTGGTAAAACGCTTACAACCACTACCCGTTGAGGCGGTAGTACGCGGCTACCTGATTGGCTCAGGCTGGAAGGACTACCAGACCAGCGGCCAGGTGTGTGGCGTTGATCTGCCCGCCAATATGCAACTAGCACAACAGATTGACCCGCCAATCTTCACCCCTGCGACCAAAGCCGATGTCGGGGATCACGATATCAATATTAGCTTTGAACGCATGGTTGAGATTATTGGCGCGCCACACGCCAACGCGGTTAAATCCATCAGCTTGGAAATCTATCAACGCGCGTCTGAGCTGTGCAGACCCAAAGGGATTATTTTGGCCGACACCAAATTCGAATTTGGGCTTGATCAAAATGGCGAACTGACTCTGATGGATGAAATCCTCACACCAGATAGCTCAAGATTTTGGAATGCCGCAAGTTATGTTGAAGGGCAAAACCCTGAAAGCTACGATAAACAATTTGTTAGAGACTACCTAGAAACGCTCGACTGGAATAAAACCGCCCCGGGACCGACACTTCCAGAAGATATAAAACAAAGAACACTGGGGCGTTATGAAGAGGCACTACAGAAACTAACAAATAGTAATTAGTGCCCATCCATCAACGAACGCTACTGCGGTCGCCCCAGGTACGCAATCTTTTACCGACTACATGTCGTTATTTAGAATGACTAAACACCTACATGTAGAAGGCAAAATCTCACGCTCCTGGAACAACCTCGCTACGCGTTGTTTATGGATGGGCACTAATTAGTTTCAGATACACATGCAGGGACTGATGATGATTCACACATTAAAAATAGTAGTTACACTGGCGCTGCTTATCTTAAGCGGCTGCAATTCGGGAATGGCCAAAAGTGGAACCAGCGGCGCACTTCAACATGATCTTGATATCGCCCGATTAAAAGACGTTGCAACACTCGCGGGCCTTATCGAAGAATACAAAGAAATTAAGGGGAAATATCCTTTCGAAGGTGATGTAGCCGTTCCACACTACGTCCACATTGCCACCGAACAACAGCAAAAATATGCCAAAGCCGGGCCTCCGTACGATCACAAAAAAACCAGTGCGCTAGATTTCATCAAAGAACTACAATCAGCACTTGGCACTAACATAGAAATACCGTTTGATTTGCAAAAGGTCCCGACTAACAAACCCAATTTTTACATCTACTTGATTAAAGAAAGCACTTATTTTATTGCCGTGCACACCCATCAAGACTACGCATTTGCAAATAAAGTGGCCGCCTACTACAACAAAGTTGAGATCACGAACAACAAAGATGCCGTGCGACGTGGCATCTGGCTACGTGACGAGCTGTTAAAAAACCAAGAATACATCAATGCCATCAATGCGCTACCGAACAAGCCTGGCTATACAGAGGGACTACGAGAAAAGCTGGGTGGCAACAAGGCTTTTTAACACCTACTGCAACGCTTGATTCTCTGTTTTAGCGCTCGGTTTCTAACAAACCATGCTGGTGCTGCAACTTAACTACTTTGGCACCGCCTACATAACTGTAGCGTGCCGGATAACAAGTCATGACCACAATTTGAGCAGTTTGTGCGGCACTGTTAAGTATCGCGCCCATTGTCTCTAGACGCCTGGCATCTGTATGACCGAGTGTATCATCAAGTATTAGAGGCATAGCTTCATTCTTTGATACCAATTGTGCTGCAGCTAATCGCAATAAAATGCCAAGCTGTTCGCGCGCGCCGCCACTTAGATCATCAAAGGGTACCGTAGTGCCATTTAATGTGCGTGACACTATATTAAGAGACTCACTGAGTTCTACTGAGAAGCTATCACCAAAGACTACCTTGCCCATACTCGCGACTTTCTCCGCTAACGGTCTCGCATAACTGAGTTGCGCTTGCCTTTGATGATGGCAAAGCGTTTTCCAAAGCTTTGATGCCGCCTGCGCGCGTCGATCAAGCTGCTTTAACCTTGCAGTGATATCATCATACTCTGCTAATACAGACTGGTGCTTTTCATGCAGACCTTCCGATTGCATTTGATCAAGCCGCGCTCTATTGGCCGCTTGCTGTTTATCGAGCTCGTGCACTTCTGACTGTGCTCGTTGCAATGCTTGCTTAGCATTATCAAGCAACAGATCTATCTGACTAGACTTCGACGCTGTTAAGGCAGCTTTTGCAGAATCGTGTGATTGGCGTGCCGCCTTTAAATCACTGGCAGCTTTTGTTCTTGAAGCTTCTAACTCTGCTGATGATTTTTTGCTTTCTAGTGACTTAAGTTGTGACTCTAGCTTTTTTAAAGACACTACCTGAGACTCAATACCCTGCTTACATAACTCAAGCTTTGTCTGTGCTGCAGCACATTGTTGTTGCATCTGATCGCGCATGTCTCTTGCCGCGGCAAGTGATTGCTCTTGCTCCTCCAACCGTCGGCGGCCTACTTGTTGCAGCTCTTCAAGCGGTCCGGTCGCATTATCGGTCTGTGCTTGCTCGATCTCTGCTATGGCTTTTTCATTAGCAGCAATGGTTTGCTTTAAGGAGTCAACACTTACCTGCCCTGAATCACTTGCACGTTTTAATTCACGTAAACGACCAGTGAGCTCAGAGCGCTTTCGATGCACGGCTATTGCCTCTGATACGTTGCGTACACCACACTGAGCTAGTAACTCATTTAACGATTCAACCGTTTTTTGCAGCGCAAGCGTTAGTTCGTAGCTGTCTGATGCGGGAGTAATTTCTACACTCAAGGTATTGTCAATTTTTAAGGTAGACGCTGTAGCGGAGTCTGTGATCAAGTCTTCACCCGCTTTATAGTTTTTTACATCATCGCCTTGTTCTACCTGGGTCGCCTGCAAAAACTGTAAACGTATTTTGGCACTCTGACCACCAATCTGTAGTTGCTGTTCACGGCGTTGTTGCTCCAATTTTTCTATGCGAGTAACCGCTAGATCATCAACACGGCAGTTAGTTAATTCGGTCTCTACCGCCAACACTTCACGATGACTTTTAAGCTGTTGCTGATATTGCTGCTCTAAGTTTTCTAACTGAAGCTTTCGATCGCGCAGCTGAATAGACGATTCGACTCCACGTAGCTTTCGCTCTGCGGTCTGCCTACTTAGCAATAAGCTCTCTCTTTCTTTCGTAGCATTTGCCAAACCCTGCGTGGCTTTGGCAAACACTTTTTCTAGATCTTCTACAGCTTTTTCACCGCTAGAAATAGTTACTTGCAGGGTTTTTATTTCTAACGTTAGATCTTCGCGTTCTTTTATATGCCGGACGATCTCGCGCTCGTTAAATTCACACGCTTGTACTTGTGATTCACAAGCACTTAATTGCTGCCGAATAGTGCCGATCTCTGCAATCTGTTTTTCATACTCGACTACATTAAGCGTTATGGTGGGCAATCGTTCTTGCAGTGATTTAAGTTGATCAGCGACTCGCGCGCTGTCGTCTACGTAGCCTTCGAGTTCAGCGAGCGACCCTTCGAGGGTACTACCCGATTGCTGCAATGATTTTTGTAGCGCACGTAACTCTGCCAACTCACCCGTTTCTTTACCGGCTCTTTCGGTAAAGTATTTAAGGTACTCAGCCTTTGCTTTTTGGAATAACGCGGACTCACCCTCTCCCGCACCACTACCACCAACAGCGTTGTCGAGCGCTTGCGCGAGACTATCACTGTTTTTAAAGTTGATCTGACTAAATTCCCCACCCTGCTCTAACTGAATCGCTTGCCACAGACTAAAGTCGATTGTCTCATCAAGTATTTGCAAAACACGATCATGCGCTTCAGCACCAATCAGTTGCAGCATAGTGGGCTTATGTATGAACAGCGTAGTGGCGGTCTTTTTATTAAACGTTTTACTATAGGTTAAATGATAAACACCCGCGATAAACTCAACTTCAACAGTACTGGCTGCATCTACGCCTTTTGGAGTAACACGCTTAAGCTCTTGTTTTTTGGTTGAGTCACGCTCTCTAAAAAGTAGGTTTAATGCCTCTATAAAAGATGACTTACCCGCCTCGTTATCACCTTCTACAATGGTTATACCGGAATCAAACTGAATTTCTGCAGACTCAACACCACGCCAGTTAAGAAGCTTTATGCGAACCAGCTGCATTAGCTCTTACCCGAATCAGCAAGACGATACATTAACGCTAATGCATCACGTGCAGCTTCAGCCTCCGGGCCGGACTGCTTTGCGCGTTCTGCAAGCTCCTCCCAACTGCTACGTGCATAACCACTAAGAGCGAGCTCTTCATATTCAAGTTGTTCAGGCACTACGGATAAGTCACTACGCAATTCATCCATGCGCAGACTCGCGAATAGATCTCGTGACTTTTCAATAAGCAGCTCAAGTGCTGCATTGGTGGCAAGTGACAATGCACCAGATAATGCTAATGATACTGATGTACGCTCTTTGTTTTCAATGCTCGCCAGTCGATTTTCCAGACGCGTAAGATCATCTGTTGTATCGGTGTTTTCTTGAATACGTAAAAACTGCCAGCTGCCGCTATCGATTACTTCAACGCGGGCTCTTGGGTCTATACCGACACTTGCATCTACCAATAAAACTTTGTTTGGATTAATCTCGGTGAAGTCGGTCGCCACTGGCGTGCCGCTATACCAAACTCTGCCACTTTCATCGGAGTCGGTAACTGAGTGCCTGTCACCTAGTGCAACATAGTGAAGCTTGTTACTGGCTAACGCCTTGTTGATAGTGGCCTTACTAATGCATGCCGGATGACTGGTATCCGGCATGAGTGAATCAAGCTGGCCATGCGCCAAAGCAATTCTAATAACACCTTTGGCGACAGGCTCGAGGGACTCTAGCAACTGGCCACACAGATCAGTTGTCGGCTGCTTGTTAAACCAAGGTGCACCGACCACCTCAATGCCTGGAAGTGCGGCTGAACGATGAATCTTTTTATTGCGAATAACCATTATGCGTTCAGGCAGCGCCTTGAACACATCGCTGTCGTAGACACTGGCGGCATTGAGTGGGTCATGGTTGCCAGGCAAGATAAAAACGGGGTATGGAAAACGACTTAACTTTTCCGCCGCACGCACAATGGTTTGTGGTGCTACATGGTTGGAATCAAACACATCTCCGCAAACCACTACAAACTCTGCCTGGTGCGCTTTGCAGAGCTCTGCAAGTTTAGGGATCAGATCAATCCGGTCCTGGGTAAAGCGCGCCTGCGCCTCGCCTTTAAGGAAATAACGCGTCATTCCCAAATGCCAATCTGATGTGTGGATGAATCTCAGTGGAGTTGCCCTTTCGCTAGATGCCCCGATTATCTCGCATCAGCCGACACTTTGCACCCGAGTTCACTAGCACAACTGTATACAGCGGTTTACGTTTACATTACAGCGGCGGTGCAATGATCAATACGGCGTACTGCAAACAAAAAAAGCCCGACCAGCGATTGCTGATCGGGCTTTTCCGAGCCAAGTTTTACGTGAAAACTTAAAGCGTGCTTTTTAAGCTTGCGACGCCTGATAGATTGAATCAATGCCAATATCTAAATGCCTGTTGAATTCTTCATCTGACATCTGCGCCGTTAAACCTTCAACCAATGCACGTGAAAAACTCGCCACCATGCGTGGGTTTAGTGCTAAGCGACGGTTTGCTTCATCTCGTGAATAACCACCCGAAAGTGCCACCACTTTGATCATGTTAGCGTGCTCAACACAGTCTCTGTAGTGAGCCGGCGTTTCTGGCAACGTTAGCTTGAACATAAGCTTTTCATCAGCAGACAATGCATCAAGACCTGCCATTAGGTGAGTCTTTAGCATGTCTTCTATTTTGGCTTTATCGGCGCTGTTTATATCAACTTCAGGCTCAAGAATTGGCACCAGGCCTTTCGCTAAAATTTGCTTACCTACCGCAAACTGCTGATCGACTATTTTCTTTATACCTGCATCATTTGCCTGCTTAATAACAGAACGCATCTTGGTACCGAATACACCCTTGGCTTTTGCACGATCTAAAAGAGCGTCAAGGTCTGGCATGGGCTTCATAAGCTGCACACCATCGACTTCATCTTCGAGGCCTTTATCAACCTTAAGAAAAGGCACTACATTTTTTTCAGTCCAAAGATATTCAGCGGAACCTTTACCGCCAATTTCTTTGTCCATTGTGCCTTCAAAAAGAATAGCGCCAATGACACGCTTACCGTTGAATGCATCGGCGGTAACGATACGGGTTCGCATTTTATGAACCTCGTTGAACATTTCGTCGTCGTTGGTCCAATTGTCTTCTGTTACGCCGTACTGACCTAGAGCCTTTGGGGTACTCCCACCGCTCTGATCCAACGCCGCAATGAAACCAAATTCATCACGGACTTTTGCCATCATGTTGTTAAATTCGCTCATAAGTGCTCCTGCTACACTGGAAGTGAAATTTCTAAATAAATTGAAAATCGCAGCCAGGATGCACGTCCGGGCTGCGATTTAGTTAAACCTGCTTAATTATAAACCATGCTTTAGAAGCAGTTAACGAGCCTATTTTGAACGACCTTTCCAGGCGACTTCAATATCACTTTAACAACGTACTGTAGCGAATTTTGCTACTAACTGCTCTTTTGCTCCTCCACCCAGTCTCCCACTCTTACAATTTTCATTGAGTTAGTACCACTGGCAACACCAAACATATCGCCCTTGGTAATAATGACTAGATCACCGTCTTCAACCCTGCCACGTTCAACCAATAACTCTACGACCGTTTGATTGGCCTCATACGATGAGGTCAATTGACGGCTGATTTTGACCGGGTAAACACCTCTATAGAGGGTCACTCGACTCAGGGTATCTTCGTTGAGTGTTACTGCATAAATCGGTATACCCGAGCTTATGCGTGACATCCACAAAGCGGTTGAACCGGTCTCTGTTAGCGCCCCAATCGCCTCAACCTTTAGATGGTTTGCCGTATACATGGCAGCCATCGCGATAGATTCATCGATTTGGTCAAATTCCAGGTGCAATCGGTGCTGTGACTCCATAGCTTTTCTTTGTAGCTCAGCATGCTCACAGATGCGCCCCATCGATAGCACCGCCTTATCAGGGAATGCACCCACCGCAGTCTCCGCCGACAGCATTACAGCGTCGGTACCATCTAGAACAGCGTTGGCCACATCAAATACTTCTGCACGAGTTGGAATCGGATTGGTAACCATTGACTCCATCATCTGTGTGGCAGTAATGACTACCTTATTAGCCGTTCGAGCACGGTTGATTAAATCTTTTTGTACTGCGGGTAAATTAGGATCTCCTATTTCTACCCCTAAATCACCACGTGCGACCATAATGACATCAGTGGCCTCTAGTATTTCATCGATGGCGTCTACCGCTTCTGCTCGCTCAATCTTCGCAACGATACCCGCCTGACTACCAGCCTCGTTTAGTAACTTTCGAGCATGGTTAATATCAGCAGCACTGCGTGGGAAAGAGACGCCGAGGTAGTCAATTTTCAGCTGCACAGCAAGTTTTAGATCTTCGATATCTTTTTCAGTAATGGCGGGCGCTGATAACCCACCGCCACGAAGGTTGATTCCCTTGCGGTTAGAAAGTTTTCCACCCACTACCACTTCGGTATGAATTTTTTTACCGTCAATTTCAGTGGCCTTTAGAATGATGCGTCCGTCATCGAGGACCATGACACTGCCAATGGATATGTCGTCGGGTAATTCGTTGTAGGTGCAACCGACCGCATGCTGCGTTCCGGCTTTGTCATCCATCCCTACATCAACGGTAAATTTACTTCCCTCTTCAAGCTCAATCGAACCGTCTTTAAAATCTGAAATACGGATTTTAGGGCCTTGTAGATCACCAAGAATACCGATGATGTGACCTTCTTCAGCGGCAATTCTTCGTACTGAATCTACACGTGCCTGATGATCTTCAGCGGCGCCGTGAGAGAAGTTAATTCTGACAACATTAACCCCCGCCCGAATCAACTCACGCAACGCGTCGTCATTGTCTGTGGCAGGGCCAAGTGTTGCTACTATTTTCGTTCTGCGCATCGTATCCCTGCGTAGTAGTTAATGTAGAGTAGCGGATCACCCGCTACAGTATCTACAGCTGTGTAATGCATTATAGAGTACTTAGCCCAGACAAAATATTTTGCAGGGTAACGTCTTTAATCTTTACTACGTCTTTTTAACACATCCACTGCTGGCAACACTTTACCTTCTAGAAATTCCAGAAAAGCACCACCACCCGTGGAGATATAGCTAATGTTATCGGTTAAGCCAAATTGATCGACGGCGGCAAGAGTATCTCCGCCACCGGCAATTGAGAATGCGCTGGAATCTGCAATCGCCTGACCGACTACACGAGTACCTTCAGAAAACTGCGGAAATTCAAAAACCCCTACTGGTCCATTCCACACTATGGTGCCCGCTTTTTTTAAAATCTCTGCATATTCTTTGGCGGTTTCAGGCCCTACATCAAATACCATTGAGCCTTGGTCAACTTCATTTACTGCACACTGAACAGCCGCGGTATCTTCAGAAAACTCAGCGCCACAGACGACATCAACGGGTATCGGAATGCTGCCACCTTTGTCTTTTGCAGCGGCAATTAAGCGCTTTGCCTCAGGGACAAGATCTTCTTCATAAAGCGATTTACCGACACCATGACCCTCTGCTGCAATAAAAGTATTGGCAATACCACCACCCACAATCAATTGATCAACAATGCCTGAAAGAGCTTCAAGCACCGTTAATTTGGTAGAGACTTTAGAACCACCTACAACAGCCACCAGTGGTCGCTTTGGATTATCTAACGCTTTACCTAATGCTGTGAGCTCACCGTCAAGTAAAGGCCCCGCACATGCAACCGGTGCATGTAACGCCACGCCATGGGTTGATGCCTGGGCGCGATGCGCCGTACCAAAAGCATCCATAACAAATATATCGCATAAGGCCGCGTACTTTTTCGCAAGTGTTTCATCATCTGCTTTTTCACCGGCATTAAAACGTACATTTTCAAGTAAGGCCACAGTCCCAGGGGCAATAGTCGGCTTATTTTCAAGGTAATCTGTAATTAGCGCTACCGGCTGACCCAACAGCTTGCTCATATGATCGGCTACCGGCTGCAAGGAATACAGCACCTCCGGCGACCCTTCAGTCGGTCTGCCAAGATGTGACATCACCATTACAGATGCACCCTTTTCAAGTGCTAGTTTAATCGTTGGTAACGAGGCGGCTATTCTAAGATCAGAGGTTACAACACCATCTTTAATCGGCACATTAAGATCAGAGCGTATTAGAACGCTTTTGCCGTTAACATCCAGGGAAGTGAGGGTTTTCATATCAACTCGAATTATTATTAAGCGAAACAGATTCTATGCTCAGGTGCCCTTTAGAACCAAAAGGGCCAACGATTTGTTGGCCCTGTTAAGCACTACTTAATGTTCATACTCACTTGGCATTCATTAGTGCAACGGTGGTGTCGAGCATACGATTCGAGAAGCCCCACTCGTTATCATACCAAGAACAACATTTAACCAATGTACCGCCACTTACTCGGGTCATGCCAGAGTCAAAGTTTGAAGTAGCGCTGCTGTGATTGAAATCAACAGACACTAATGGCTCGTCTGTATAGGTAAGGATTTTACCGTCTGCGGCTTCTTTCATTACGCTGTTTATTTCTTCAACAGATGTTTCACGCGCTGCAATAAAAGAGAGATCAACAAGCGATACATTGATAGTTGGAACACGTACTGAAAAACCATCAAGCTTGCCGTTGAGTTCTGGCAATACCAGCCCCACTGCTTTTGCTGCACCGGTGCTGGTTGGTATCATAGACATTGTAGCTGAACGGGCGCGGCGTAGATCTGAATGATAAACATCAGTTAACACCTGATCATTAGTATAGGCGTGAATGGTTGTCATTAAACCACTGACCAGTCCGATTTTTTCATGCAATGGCTTAACCATTGGCGCTAAGCAGTTGGTGGTACAACTAGCATTAGAGATCACGGTATCAGAAGATTTTAATACACCTTCGTTTACACCATAAACAATAGTCGCATCAACGTCGGCACCACCCGGGGCTGATATAATCACCTTCTTAGCACCACCGGCAATGTGTGCACTTGCCTTTTCTTTTGAGGCGAAGAAGCCAGTACATTCCATTACCACATCAACGCCTAACTCGCCCCAAGGCAACTTAGAAGGATCGCGTTCAGCGAATACTTTGATGCGATCACCGTTGACGATCATGTCGTCACCATCAACCGTTACTTCGCCGGGGAAACGACCGTGCGCGGTATCGTACTTAGTTAGGTGTGCATTGGTTTCTGTATTACCAAGGTCATTAATGGCAACCACATCAAATTCTTTGTTGCGATTGGCTTCGAAAAGCGCTCTAAGTACGTTGCGCCCAATGCGGCCATAGCCATTTATCGCTATCTTTATCGCCATGTGATTATTCTCCGAAGTTGTTTTACGAAATTACTTGTTTAACTTTTTCTACGACATTCGCAACGTTAAAGCCGAAATGTTCAAACACTTGATCTGCAGGCCCCGACTCACCAAACGTATCCAAACAAACCATAGCGTTGCGACTGCCCGCATATTTGTACCATCCGCCAGAAACGCCTGCCTCTATCACTACACGAGACTGCAAAGAGTCTGGCAACACGGAATCCTGATAACTTTGACTTTGGCGGTCAAACACATTAGTTGAAGGCATTGAAACTACACGGGTGCTTATACCTTGGTCGGCCAATTTGGCGTGAGCTTCAACCGCTAGCCCAACTTCTGAACCTGTGGCTATTAAAATAGCCTGTGGATTATCAGTATCGAGCAATACATAGCCGCCTTTCTCGACATTTACCAACTGTTCCGCACTACGCGCTTGTGGCGCTAAACCTTGACGACTGAACAGCATGCTACTTGGCCCGTCGTTTCGCTCAATAGATGCCTTCCAACAGATCGCTGACTCGACTGCATCACACGGACGCCATACATCCATATTTGGCAATAACCGAAGTGTCGCCGCTTGCTCAACCGGCTGGTGAGTGGGGCCATCTTCACCCAGACCGATAGAATCATGAGTGAATACATACAGTGCGGGTAATTTCATAAGGGCCGCCATGCGCAGCGCATTACGAGCGTATTCTGAAAACATTAAGAACGTTGCACCATAGGCTTTAAACCCACCATGTAAAACAAGGCCATTCATAATGGCTGCCATGCCAAATTCACGCACGCCAAAGTATATATAGTTGCCGTCAGGCGATTCTTCTATACCTTTACTTCCAGACCAAATCGTTAGGTTTGAGCCTGCAAGGTCAGCAGAACCACCAATCAATTCAGGTAGCAGCGGGCCAAACCCGTTTAAAGCATTTTGCGATGCTTTGCGTGACGCTATTTTCTCAGCAGCCTTATCAACACTTGCGATATATTCTTGCGCTTTATCATTCCAGTCAGCTGGAAGCTCACCGCTAATTCTTCTTTCGAACTCTGCACACTCACCTGCATGCTGTGCGCGGTAGTCACTCAGAGTTTTAGTCCATTCTGCTTCAGCTGCCGCACCTGCTTGCTTTGCATCCCATGCGTTATATATTTCACCGGGAATCTCAAAAGGTGCATGTGTCCAACCAAGCTTTTCACGAGCCAGTGCTACTTCATCAGTCCCTAACGGTGCTCCGTGACTAGATTCTTTACCTTCCTTATTAGGTGACCCGAAACCAATCAACGTTTGGCAACAAATGAGCGTGGGCTTATCACTCTGAGCTTTGGCCTGTGCTATTGCCTTTTCAATTGCTGCGTGATCATGGCCGTCTACTTTGGGTATGACATGCCAACCGTAGCTTTCAAAACGTTTCGGTGTGTCATCACTAAACCAACCTTCTACTTCGCCATCAATAGAGATACCGTTGTCATCGTAGAACGCGATCAACTTGCCAAGCTTGAGGGTACCGGCAAGTGAGCATACCTCGTGCGAGATGCCTTCCATCAAACACCCATCACCTAGAAATGTATAAGTGTGGTGATTAATAAGGTCCAAACCAGGCTTGTTGTACTGCGCTGCCAAAGTGCGCTCAGCGATTGCCATACCTACGGCATTAGCCACACCTTGCCCCAACGGGCCGGTGGTGGTTTCCACACCCGGCGCGTAACCGTATTCCGGGTGTCCCGGTGTTTTTGAGTGCAATTGGCGGAAATTTTTAAGCTCATTGATATCGAGATCGTAGCCACTTAAATGCAGCAACGAATACAACAGCATCGATCCATGACCGTTCGATAGCACAAAGCGGTCGCGATCGATCCAATCAGGGTTTGCTGGATTGTGCTTAAGAAACCCATTCCACAACGTTTCAGCAATATCTGCCATACCCATAGGGGCACCGGGGTGGCCGGAATTAGCCTGCTGCACAGCGTCCATACTCAGTGCGCGAATGGCATTTGCCAACGTTCGGTGGTCAGTCATAATTCAATTCATATCCAGCAAAATTAAATGATCACGCTTCTTGATTCCAGAAGTGTGTGGGAAAGAAATAGCAGATGGAAAAGCCAATGATTTCTGCCCTAGACGAGTTTTCGCGGAAGGAGAGATCAAACAACCGCCAAATATACCATTTACCAAGACACGCCGAAACCGTGATATTTCCGGCTATTTTTTTCCAAATTGGCCAAAAAACGCCACAAATAATTGAATTCAAATAGTTTTCTTGAAAAATGTGGCTTACACCCCAAGTTCACTTTTCAATCGATCAACAGACAGCAAACTCTGGACAATAATAAGCGATTTCGCTAAACTGGTGGTTTGCTCTTTATAAGGTGAATTCGTAATGGCCAAAACTGCCAAGAACGCAAAGACCGTACGAAAGGCCCCCATGGATCAGCATCAACAGACGCGAATCCGTGAATTAATAGTAAAAGGCAAAGAGCAGGGCTATCTCACCTACGCTGAAGTCAATGATCACCTGCCGGACGGCATGGTAGATACTGATCAAGTAGAAGAGATCATTGCAACCATCAATGACATGGGCATCACCGTCCATGAAAACGCTCCCGATGCTGACACTCTAATCCTTTCTGACAACAGCACTAATGTCAGCACAGATGAAGATGCCGCTGATGAAGCCGCCGCCGCGCTTGCGAGTGTTGACGGCGAGTTCGGTCGCACCACTGATCCCGTGCGCATGTACATGCGTGAGATGGGAACCGTTGAGCTACTGACCCGTGAAGGCGAAATCGAAATTGCCAAGCGAATCGAAGAAGGTCTAGGCCAGGTTCAATCAGCGCTTGCCACCTATCCTGGCACTATTCAGGCAATTCTGGATCGCTACAGTAAAGTAGCTGCAGAAGAGGCGCGCATGAATGATCTATTGGTAGGATTCATTGATCCAAATGCTCCCGACGACATTCCAACACCTGCGCAGCAACAAGCCGCACGTGAAGCACGCGAAAACGCCACGGAAGAAGATGAAGAAGCAGTAGTCGATACCGGCCCTGATCCTGAAGAAGTTCGCGAGCGCATGTTGGCGCTTGAAACTGCACACAGAAAAGCCATGACCGCGATTGGCAAGATCAAAGACGGCAATAGCCCTGATCTGGTAAAGGCCACTTCTAAAACCACTGAAATGATTATGGAGATCAAGCTTTCTCCAAACTTTGTTGATGTACTGACTAAATCATTGCGTGAAAAAGTCACACGTATTCGTACGCAAGAAAAAGCCATGCGTGATATCTGCATCATGTACAGCGGCATGCCACGTAAAGAGTTTATCTCCACCTTCCCGGGTAACGAGACAGACCCTGCATGGATTGATCAAAAAATTGCCAGTGGTGAAGACTTCGGCGCCAAGCTAACTGAATACCGCGAAGAGTTTGATCGCTTCCAGCGCAGACTCATCGCGGTTGAAGAAGAATCAGGCCTTACCATCAACCAGATCAAAGAGATCAGCCGCCGTATCTCGATTGGTGAAGCCAAAGCTCGTCGTGCAAAGAAGGAAATGGTAGAAGCTAACCTTCGACTGGTAATCTCGATTGCTAAAAAGTACACCAACCGTGGTCTGCAATTTCTTGATCTTATTCAGGAAGGCAACATCGGCCTAATGAAAGCGGTAGATAAATTCGAATACCGTCGTGGTTATAAGTTTTCAACCTATGCCACTTGGTGGATTCGCCAGGCAATCACTCGATCTATCGCTGACCAGGCGCGCACCATTCGTATTCCGGTACACATGATCGAGACGATCAACAAGCTCAACAGAATCTCACGCCAGATGCTGCAAAAGATGGGGCGCGAAGCGACCCCTGAAGAGCTTGCTGAAAAAATGGAAATGCCAGAAGATAAAATTCGCAAGGTACTAAAGATTGCTAAAGAGCCAATCTCAATGGAAACCCCAATCGGTGATGACGAAGATTCACATCTGGGTGATTTCATTGAAGATCAGAACATACTGTCTCCGGTAGATTCTGCGACTTCAGGTGGCTTGGGTGAAACAACCCATGAAGTGCTAGCGAGCTTAACGCCACGCGAAGCCAAAGTATTACGCATGCGTTTTGGTATTGATATGAATACTGATCACACGCTCGAAGAAGTAGGCAAACAATTTGACGTTACCCGTGAGCGTATTCGTCAGATAGAAGCAAAAGCACTTCGCAAACTTCGCCACCCTACTCGTTCGGAGCAGCTGCGTAGCTTTCTTGATAGCGATAGCTAACTAGCGGTTTATAACGTTGTTATTTGAACAGCCCGCCCTGCGGGCTGTTTTTGTTTTGGTGGTTTGGTTTTTCATTGCCTTGCAGGCGGCTGTTGTTTTGACTTGCCCTGCGGACGGCTGACGAACGTTGCGTGCCTGCCGGCGGCTTGTCGTTTTGGCTTGTCCTGCGGACGGCTACGTGCGATGTATGCCCTGTCAAAAAGTCTTATTGCTGCTTTGTTGCCCTTTTTTAAACTGGGAAGGGGTGGCTTCGCCATTTTTTGAAATCATGCGCCAAAGGGTCGCGCGGTATGCACATCCATGTGCACCGCGCTCAACGTGAACACTTTTACCTAAAAGCTCTACAGACAAGAAGCCCAAAAAATAGGTATCAGTAGCCACTGAAGGCATTCGTAGAAATACCTAGCGCTCATCCGTCTAATATTCTAAGACTATTTCTTTTGGGTTTTCTAAGTGTCGAATCGGCAGCGCACAGAATGTGCGCTCGATAATTTAGTGGTGGGCCCGGGAGGACTCGAACCTCCGACCAATGGATTCACTTTGCCCGAACTTTTCAGCACGGAGCGGACTATATCATCACCCTCAGTAGGC